>NYSS01000057.1 GCA_002683135.1 Planctomycetota bacterium
TGGAAGCGAGGCGTGCGAAGACGGTGCAGCGTTCGACCATCGCGCCGCTCCCTCCCGAGATGGCGACGCCGGCGAAGCGGGCTGGCGGTGAGTCCAGGCTCAAGAAGCCTCTCATCGTCGGAGGCGCGGCCCTCGTGTTTGCGGGAGTGATGACCGGCATCATCATCGCGTCCCAGGGGCCGTCACTCGAGGATCGCATGGACGACTTCGCCCTCGCCTGGGAGTCCGCGTCGCCTGACGACCTCAAGGGCTGGTTCAGGCCCGACTACATCGAGGAGCGATGGTCAGATCTGGCGAAGACGATCGACCGCCGCGGCTGGGAGAGCTCGCGACCGGCGCTCTCCGGCCGTGTTATCGCAGACGAGACCAGCAGCAGCGCGTCCGTCGACTTCAAGATCGGCAGCGGGTTGTTTCAGACCCGGTGGGTCAAGGAACAGGATCAGTGGAAGATCGCGCGGATCATGATCCCCAAGTACAAGGAGGCGGACGATCCGCCGTCTGCGAATGCGAAGCAGGCGCTGAAGGCGACCCTCGCCACGTTCCGTGCGACCTGGAACGAGGGGCGCTACACAGACGTCAAGGACATGGCACAACAGGTGCCGCCGCCGACGTGGATTTCCAGGCTCGACAGCCTCGGCGAGAGGTACGCGTCCCGGCTGCCCCTGGCCGATGACCCGAGCATCAGGTTTCGGACACGCGCGCTGGCGCTCGTGGTGTTCTCTGGCGCCGACGGCGTGGTGACGACGCAGTGGAAGGACGTCCTCGGCACCTGGGCCCTGACGGGGCTTCGCTTCAAGTAGGGATCAGTAACGCCAGGTGCGGGACGCCTTGCCTGGAGGTGCGTTCCGCTGGACGTGGGCGGCCATGAGGCGGAGGAGTTCGCCCCGCGACTTGAACGGGGACCAGCCGTGTCCGCCGCGGCCGCCGTAGGAGAACGTGCCGGCGTAGTGGGGGTCGCGGGTGGACTCGAGGAAGTCCTGCATGTGTTCGACCCCGATGTTCAAGTAGAACTGGTCGCGGCGTCCAGCGAAGAAGTGCAGCTTGCCCACGAGGCTCTTGCCGACCGTCTTCCAGTTTTGCTTCAGGTAGTGGCGCAGATCGTAATGCTCGCGCCAGTACTCCGCGACGGTGGGGTCGATCTTGCCGGTGAGCTTGTCGAACAGAGGCTTGAAGTAGCCGTCGTCCCCGACCGGTCCGAACACGGCGCTCCATATGTCGAGCTGCTGTCCCGACCGCCCCTTGGTCCCGTGGACGAGCTCGTAGTGGTTGCGCTGGCGTGACGTCAGGACGATCTCACCCGTCGACGGGACGCGGGTGTTGGGCGTCGGCACCTTGCGCCAGTCGTGGAGCTTGTAGTACGCGTTCTCGTCTTCGTAGACGTTGATGCCCTCGACGTTGCGGAAGTCGAGGGGGTCGGGGGCGAAGATCCACGCGCCGCCGTAGACGTCGGGATAGAAGATCTGCAGCGCCGCCGCCTCCCAGCCGCCGGTGGACCCTCCGGTCAAGACGCGCGCCCATGACTCGGGGATGGCGCGGAAGCGCCGCTCGATCTCCGGCATCAGCTCCTGGTGGATAGCGTCCCCGTAGGGCCCGTTGTTGGCCGAGTTCACCGCGTAGCTGTCGTCGAAATATGGCGTCGGATGCTGGATGGTGACGGCGAGCATGCGCGGGAAATCGTCGGACATCCACTCGCTCCCCGGTCCGTGGCGGTAGGGCGACCTCGTGGAGAAGTGTCCTTGCTTGTAGATGACGGGGTAGCTAGCGCTCGGGTGCTCGTCGTAGCCGCGGGGGAGGAGCACCGTCGCGCCGATCCAGATGGGGTGTCCCCAGAACGCCGTCAGCAGCTTGCTCTGGATACGGAACCGCTTGACCATCGCCGTGTCCTCGGGGAACGGGATGGGGGGGTTGGTGTGGTTGATCTCGATCGAATGGTGCTCGCCCGCCGCGGTCGGATCCCAGCGGATCTTGTGCACGTCGCTGTATCCGTTCCCTGGAGACCGGACCCAGCGCTGACCTTCCCACTGGTCCATGTGCATCCACACGGTGTGCCCGTCGGAGCGCGCGAACTTCGTGTACACGTTCAGGCAGGCCTGAACGTAGTAGTCGCCCGCGGGGAGGTCTTTGAGGTGGGCCACGGGCGATCCGAGTTGATCGTCGATGATCACCGCCTCGCCCGGCTTCAAGTCCTCGACGTCAGTCCCGAAGAACGGCGTCCCCGTGCGCCCGATCTGAGAGCGGGGCTCGCGCCGGTCGGTCTTGCTGATGGCGACGTAGACGCGGCCGGTGGTGGCCTCGCTTCGGACGTCTTTGCTGAACGTGATGCGGAACCCCGCGGGGCGATCCTGGCCAGGCAGGGAGAAGGCGATCGGAATCAGGAGGAGAAGGGCGCGGAAGATCATGTGCGAGCTCCGTGGTTCAGTCGACCAGCGCGTACAGCCCCGAGCCCAGGGATTTGAGCCTCCCGCGCTTGGCGAGCTCCTCCCATACGACGGCCGGGAACTTGTCCGGCGGGCAGATTCCTGCGATCGAGGAGGACCCGCCGCTCGAGAGCCCGTGATCGTTGATACCGGACTCGTCGTCGAGCCGGGTCAGCTTCATCCGCTTGCGGAACGCTTTCAAGGCGCTCTTGAGCGTCGCCTTGTCGAGGGGAGGGGGGAGTTCTTCTTGGGGTTCGGACATGGTGTCGATGGACTCCGAATCTGGTTCGTGGAGAGGGGCGTAACGGTACCACGAGTGTTGCCGTACGCTGGCGCAGAGGCCTGATCGTGAACGACGCATCCCTAAACCCCGTCACCGCGCTGTTGGGGCGATCTGACCCCGCCATCTTGGACGGCGGGCTGGCGACCGAGCTGGAGCGCCGGGGCCATGACCTGTCGGATGCCATGTGGTCGGCGCGGCTGCTGCTGGACGATCCCGAAGCGCTGCGCGACGTCCACGCCGATTACCTCGACGCCGGCGCCGACGTGGTGGTCTCCGCTAGCTACCAGGCGACGGTGGAGGGCTTCAGCCGGCTCCGTGACCTGGACGAGGGTGTGGCCCAAGACCTCATCCGTCGTTCGGTGCGGCTCGCGTGCGAAGCCCGCGGCGATCGCGCCGCCCTGGTCGCGGCGAGCGTCGGACCCTACGGCGCGGCGCTGGCCGATGGATCGGAATACACCGGTTCCTACGACCTGGACGAGGACGGTCTGTTTCGCTGGCATCGCGATCGGTTCAGCCTCCTCGCCGGCAGCGGCGCGGACTTGTTGGCGATCGAGACGATCCCGTCGATTACGGAGGCGCGGGCCCTGGTCCGACTCCTCGATGGGACGCCCCATGTCCCAGCGTGGTTCAGCTTCAGTTGTCGTGATGGGTCGCGGCTCGCGGACGATTCTTCGTTTGCTGCTGCGGTGGCTGCGGTGGCGGTTCACCCTCGCGTCGTCGCCGTCGGGGTCAACTGCACCGCGCCCCGCCACGTGGAGGAGCTGGTGGGGGTCGCCGCGGAGCGGACGTCGTTGCCGATCGTCGCGTATCCGAACTCCGGCGAGACGTGGGACCCCAAAGGTCGGTGCTGGACGGGCGCGCCCGATCCGGTCGCGTTCGCTGACCAGGCCACTGATTGGCGCGCCGCCGGGGCGCGCCTCATCGGGGGCTGCTGCCGGACCGGTCCCGATCACGTAAGGCATCTGCGCCAGCGGTTCGCCGCGCCTCGTCCCTGACGCTTCTCTCTGGGCCGTCAGTCGACATCGTTGCGGAGGAGCCGGGCGCACGGGGACGAGAACGGACTACAATGACCCGAGTTATCGCGCCATGAGAGAGGTCATTCATTGAAGGTGTCCGTCGTGATGCCCGTATTCAACGAGGCGGCGACGATCGGGGCTATCGTCGATCGCGTTCGTGGCGCGGTGCCCGATGCGGAGCTGGTCATCGTCGACGATGGATCAAGCGACGGCACTCGCGAGATCCTCGAACAACTCAGCCATCATGAGGGCATCACGATCTGCCGACATGAGCGGAATTGGGGCAAGGGCGCGGCCCTGCGGACGGGGTTCAAGGCGGTGACGGGAGATGTCGTCCTCATCCAGGATGCGGACCTCGAATACGATCCGAACGAGTATCCCCAAGTGCTCACCCCGATCCTCGAGGACAGGGCGGACGTGGTGTACGGATCGCGATTCAGCGCCGGTCGACCTCACCGGGCAGTCTACTTCTGGCACTACATGGGAAACCGCAGCCTCACGTTCCTCTCGAACGTCTTTACCGGGCTCCGCCTCACCGACATGGAGACCTGCTACAAGGCCTTCCGTCGTGACGTGGCCGATCGGCTCGTCATCAAGGAGGACCGGTTCGGTGTCGAGCCGGAGATCACCGCCCGGGTCGCTCGTATGAAGTGCCGCGTGCGCGAGGTGGGGATCTCCTATTACGGGCGGACGTTCAGAGAGGGCAAGAAGATCGGGTGGATCGACGGCCTCCGGGCGATCTGGTGCATCATCAAGTACAACGTCTTGAGGAGGTGACCACGCCCATGCGATTTCCCGCCCTGCTTGCCCTCTGCGTCTTGCCGACCCTCGCCTGTGCTCAGGATTGGTCCCGCTTCCGGGGTCCGGGGGGCCTCGGGCTGGCGACCGGCGCATCCATCCCTGCGACGTTTGGTCCTGAGGATCTGAACTGGAAGGTCCAGTTGCCGGGCAAGGGGCATTCGTCACCGGTGGTCTGGAAGGACCGGATCTTCGTCACGTGTGAGGGGGCTGAAGCCGGTCAGCGCTCGCTCGTCTGCGTTGAGGTCAAGACGGGGCGGACCGTGTGGAAGAGGGAGCAGCGATTCTCGGTCCATCCGCAGCACCGGTTCAACAGCGCCGCGTCGGCGACGCCCGCGGTTGATGCTGACGGCATCTACCTCATCTGGACAAGCGGGGACATGCTCGTCGCGGCGGCCGTGGGCCACGACGGGAAGGCGCTGTGGAAGGTGGACGTCGGTCCGTTCAGCGCCCAGCACGGGAGCGGGATCTCCCCAGTCGTCGTCGGCGACGTCGTCGTCGTCGGTAACGATAACGAGAAGAAGCCGAGCTTCCTGATGGGGCTCGACCGCGCCACCGGTGTGACGAAGTGGAAGCGCGAGCGTGATTCGAGCCGGGCGGCCTACGCGACCCCGCTCGTTCGCCACGTGAACAAGCGCGCGGAGGTGATCTTCGTGAGCACGTCCCATGGCGTCACGAGCCTGAATCCGAAGACCGGGGCGCTCAACTGGGAGACGGGGCCCGTGTTCACCGAGCGCTGCGTCGGCGTACCGGCGATCGCGAACGGTGTGTTGTTTGCGTGCGCCGGTTCCGGGGGAGGTGGACGGGAGAGCTTGGCGATCGAGCTACCGTCGGGCAAGTCCACCCGGAAGCCGAAGGAGCTCTACCGGGTGCGTCGGTCCCTCTCCTACGTCCCCGGGCCGATCGGCGTCGGCAAGCGGTTCTTCATGTTCAGCGACGGCGGCATCGTGACGTGCCTCGATGCCAGATCCGGAGAGAGCATCTGGCGCGAGCGTCTTGACGGAGCGTTCTATTGCTCGCCCATCTGTATCGGCGATCGCCTCTATGCGATCAGCCGCTCCGGCGAGCTGTTCGTCGTCGCCGCCAGCGACACCTTCAAGCTCCTCGGCCGCGTCGACCTCGGTGAGCGCTCTTCCGCGACCCCGGCGGTGGCGGGTGGTGTCCTGTATCTCCGTACGGAGCGGCACCTGCTCTCCGTCGGCGGCAAGCCCGACTGACACCCCAAGAGGGGGCCTGTTGCGTGATGCCCTACGCCCGTCCGCCTGCAGTGCTCTGGGCAGCTTCGCGTGACCGAACAGGGACGCGAATGAGCTGGCGCGCCAGGCCGAGGCGACTGAGCGTCCAGATGAGCCACTTGGATGGGTCGAAGTGGTACCAGCGGACCCCGTTGCGGTAGTCGGACTGGAAGCGGTGGTGGAAGCTGTGATAGCCCTCGCCGAGACTGATGAGGGCGACCCAGGCGCTGTCACGCGCCGATGCGCCGGCGGCGTAAGCCCGTTGCCCGAAGGTGTGGGCGAACGAGTTGACTGAGAACGTGCTGTGCCACGCGAGGACGAGACGGAGGAAGCCCGCGACGAGCAGGCCGCCGAGGGCGTCGCCCCATAGGCCCGCGATGGCGGCGGGGATGACGGCGCCGAACATGACCGCGAGGGGCACCCAGAAATTGTGCTGGAAGCGCACGAGCGGATCTCGTTCCAGGTCGTCCACCTTCACCTCGGGCGTATCCGCTGGCGTGACATGCCAGATCCAGCCGATGTGTGCCCACAGGAACCCGTGAGAGGTGCTGTACGGATCTGCGGGCTCGTCGGTGTACCGGTGATGCCGCCGGTGGTCCTGGCACCACGCCAACGCCGAGTTCTGGCACGACGCGGCTCCGAACATCAGGTACAGGGCGCGCACGACGGCGGAGGCCTTGTAGCTCTGATGGGAGAACAGACGGTG
Organism: Planctomycetota bacterium; assembly: GCA_002683135.1. Taxonomy (GTDB): domain Bacteria; phylum Planctomycetota. The sequence continues at coordinate 6,456 of NYSS01000057.1, forward strand.
GTAACCGGCTGTGATCGATAGACCGCAGAGCAAGTACCAGCCGATGCCGAGCGAGAGCGTAGCCCACGAGAAGTGCGTCACGATGTGTACCGCGCCCCACACAGCTAGCCCGTGGGCCAAGGCGAAGAACGCGATGATGGCCCAGCGGACTGACGTCTGGCCCCAGTAGTTGGGGTGCGACGAATCGAGTGGCGTCGCGGCGTCCGCGGGCGAACTCATGCCCCGGTCTCCGGAGGGTCACCCTCCGCGTCGGGATCCGCCTCGGACTCCTCCTCCTGGAGCATCTCAGCCGGGAAGAGACCATCCACGGCTTCCTCCGGTTCGGGCTCGTCCTCCGGGTTCGTCTTCCGGCGGTCAAGCTTCTCTTGCCGCTTCTTCTTCTTCTCGCGTTCGCGGCGGCTCTTTTCGAACGCCGCTGGATTTTTTCGCCTCGCCATAGGGCCTCAGGTTAGCCGCCGTTGGCCGGTTGGCCTACCGGGATTCCCAGAGTGGCGATCTGACAGGATGTGTTAGCGTCTAGCTTCCAATTCGGAACCTGAGACCGGTCAAGGGGGATTACCCCTAGCCGACAATATTTTCTCGGGAATTCGATTCGGTCGGTAGACCGGCGGTGGTTCGGCCCGACTTCAGTAGTAGGGATTGCGCCCGGATGCGGGCGCCTCGAGAAAAGCGAGATGGCTAACAACAAGCTCTATATCGGGAACATGTCGTACGACACTAACGAGACCGAACTCGAGAGTGCGTTTGCGGCGTTTGGCAACGTGCAGTCAGTCGCCATCGTGATGGATCGCGACACGGGGCGCCCCCGTGGGTTCGGTTTCGTTGAGATGGGCTCCGCAGAGGAAGCCCAGGCCGCGATTGATGGCATGAACAACCAGGATCTGGGTGGCCGCACCCTGACCGTCAATGTGGCACGTCCTCGCGAGGATCGCGGCGGCGGCGGCGGCGGTGGCGGCGGCGGCGGCGGTCGCTGGTAGACCCGCAGCGTTCAGAGCCCAGCATGACACTGGCCTCGCGGGGCGCCGACTCCCATGTGGATCGGCGCCCCGCCTGCAATTCTTTGATCAAGCCCGGTCGCCCGTCGGAGCCATCAGGCTCCTGACTCTTGGGCCCCACGTCAGTAAGCTGTGGGGGTGCGTTTTCCCGTCATCTTGATCTTCCTCTCCACCCTGACCTCCCAGCTCGTCGCCCAGGGTGCGCGGTGGCCCGATTTCCGTGGCCCGACCCGGGACGGTCATGCGCCCGCGGCGCGGGTTCCCTTGCGTTGGAGCGAGACGAATAACGTCCGCTGGAAAGTCCCCATTCCCGGCGTGGCCTGGTCGTCACCTGTCGTCTGGGATGGCCAGGTGTGGATGACGACGGCGTCCCCGAAGGGCCACAAGATGGGCGTCGTCGCGCTCGACGTGGCGACGGGGAAGAAGCTCCACGAACGCTTATTGATCGAGACCGAGAAGCCGGAGGAGAAGAACCCGCTCAACAGCTACGCCTCTCCTACCCCGGCGATCGAAGAAGGTCGGATCTACGTCCACTTTGGCTCTTACGGGACCGCGTGCCTCGACACCAAGACCGGTAAGACCGTCTGGGAACGCTCAGACTTGCCGTGCGATCACGCGACCGGTCCTGGGTCGTCTCCGATCCTCTACAAGGACCTGCTGATCTTCCACATGGACGGCCGTGACGTGCAATACGTCGTCGCGCTGGACAAGAAAACGGGCAAGACCCGCTGGAAGACCCCTCGCACGATTGACCTCTCCAAGCAGGCACCCGATATGCGGAGGGCGTTCAGCACCCCCATCGTGATCGACGTGGATGGCGCCCCTCGCTTGGTGAGCACCGGGTCCCAGGCGACCTACTTGTACGAACCCGAGACAGGCAAGGAGGTCTGGCGCCTGTTCCACAAGGGGTTCTCCCAGTCTTCGCGTCCCGTGCAGGGTGACGGGCTCCTGTTCCTCAATACGGGTTACGTGCGGCCTCAGCTGCTCGCCGTGCGCCCGGGAGGTCAAGGGGACATCACCGACAAGGATGCCATCGCCTGGACCTTCCGACGTAGCGTGCCGACCATGCCGTCTGCGTTGTTCCTCGACGGCCGGATCTACATGGTCAGTGATGGCGGCGTGGCTTCGTGCGTCGAGGCGAAGACCGGCAAAAGCCTCTGGCGCGAGCGGATCGGCGGTGAACACAGCGCCTCGCCGGTCTTCGTGAACGGACGCATCTACTTCTTTGACCGCGAGGGCGGGTCGGTGGTCATCGCGCCCGGCCCTGAGTTCAAGAAGCTGGCCGAGAACACCCTCGAATCCGGTTGTATGGCGTCCGCGGCGGTGGTCGGGGATGCGTTCCTGCTGCGCACCAAGAAACACCTGTATCGCCTCGAGAAGGACCCGGAGTGACATGCGACCCTTGCTGTGCTTGATGATCGTCGCGGGCCTGGCGTCCGCTCAGTCGTGGACCACCTGGCGTGGGTCCGATGGCCTCGGTGTATCCAGGGATGGGAACCCGCCCACGGAGTGGAGCGAGGAGAAGAACGTCCGCTGGAAGACCGAACTGCCCGGCAACGGCAGCTCCTCACCCGTGGTCTGGAAGGACAGGATCTATGTGACCTGCGCCGTCGAGACGGAGCGGGTTGGCGAGCCGACGGGCAAGCCCACCGGTCGGTCACGCCGTGGCAGGGGCCGCGGCCGGGGTGGCTTCGGGAACCCTGCGTTCCCGACCCACTACTTCGAGTTCCTGGTCGTCGCGCTTGATCGCAAGACGGGGAAGATCGCCTGGCGTGTGAAGGTGGCTGACGAGATCCCCCACGAGGGCAAGGGCCACAAGGACACCTCCTACGCGGCGCCGTCACCCATAACGGACGGGGAGCGCGTCTACGCTCACTTCGGATCCCGCGGCCTCTACTGCGTGGACCTGAGTGGCAAGGTCCTCTGGTCGAAGAAGCTCGGACAGACGAGCACGATCTTCAGGTTCGGCGAGGGCAGCACACCCGTGTTGCATGGCGAGACCCTGGTCGTCAACTGGGACCACGAGGGCGAGTCGTTCGTCGTCGCGTTCGACAAGACAACGGGCAAGGAGCTCTGGCGGACGGAGCGGCGGCAGGGCACGACGTGGGCATCGCCGGCGGTCGCGCAGGTGAAGGGCAAGGTGCAGGTCGTGATCCCGGGCCCGAAGAGATCCATCGCTTACGACTTGAACACCGGCAAGGAGTTGTGGAGTTGTGGAGGCATGACCCGCTCCTGTGTCCCGACGCCGGTGGTCGTCAACGGCATCTGCTACATCATGAGCGGCTTCATGGGCGCGGTGCTGCAGGCCATTGACATCGGATCAGCGAAGGGGGACATCGGTGATACGTCGTCTCTGCGCTGGGTTCACAAGCGCGGCACTTCGTACGTCCCGAGCCCGCTGGTCTACGACGGGTTCCTCTACTTCTTCCGCGTCAACACCGGGACCCTCTCCTGCATCGATGCCACGTCCGGTGAGGTCCACTACCAGGGCAAGCGCACTGGTCTGCGCACGGTCTATGCTTCTCCGGTCGGGGCGGGGGGCAGGGTCTATCTCACAGGCCAGGAGGGGGCCTTCAAGGTGTTGAAGTTGGGCAAGACGTTCACGGAACTGGCGAGCAACTCCCTCGACGACATCTTCGATGCGAGCCCGGCGGTCGTGGGTGACGCGCTCTACTTGCGCGGCCGCAACAACCTCTATTGCATCGCAGAGGAAGAGTGAGTCGCCGCCTACTCGCCGATGCAGAACAGCTTGGCGTTGGTTCGGATGAACAGGTTCCCGTGGGCCACGACGACGGATGATCTGATCTGATCGTCGTCCTCGGACTCGCCCATCCACGTGCGCTTGATGATCTCGCCGGTGTTCGCGTCGACCACCAGGACGAGCCCGTTGTGATCGATGAACCACACCTTCCCATCGGCGTACGTCGGCGAGGCGCGCCAGCGGTAGTCGTTGGGGAGCTCGACAGTCCAGGCGACCTTGCCGGTCTTGGCGCCGACCTTCGATAGGGCGGACCGCACGTCGCTCAGCACGTAGAAGTTTCCGTCGGCGTACGCGGGTGTGGGGACGTCGCTGGAGACAGGATTGGGCCGGCCTTCGCTCTGCCACGCCAGCCCTGCTTCCTGACCGATCTCGCCCGAGCCCCCGAGCTTGACCGCGAATACGGGGGCTCGCTTGGGGGCGCACACGAGCGCGACGCCGCTCCCGGCCACCGCGGTCGGCACCAGACGCCAAGCGCGCTGCCGGTGCCCCTCGTTCCAGGTACCCCAGCGCCATAACTCCTTGCCGGTGTCGGGGTCGTGCCCGGTGAGCACGTCACCACCGACGCACAGCATCTCCTTGCGTCCGTCCGTGTTGATGAAAGGCACCATGGTCGCGTAGCACTCGCGAGACTCGGCTTGTGCCTTGGAAGCGCGCGCTTGCTTGTAGAGGGTCTTGCCGGTCTTGGGGTCCAGCGCCAGCACGAACGAATCAATTGGCTTGCGTTCGTTGCGCTCATCGCCGCCGTCGCGTCCGCCGCGACCCCGTCCACGCCCACGCCCTAACGGGGCGTCGCGCTGCAGGATCGGGAGGAAGATCTTGCCGTCCCACAGCGTCGGGCTCGCGGAGAACGTCCAGAGGAACGCGAAGTTGCCGTAGTCCTTCTGGAGGTTGCGGCGCCACAGCAGCTTCCCGTCCTTGCTGTACGCGACGAGATCCCCGTTGCCGAAGAAGAAGATGACGCGTTCTCCGTCCGTGGTCGGGGACGGTGAGGCGTAGTTGCTGCGCCTCCCGGCCGTAGCGTCACCGCCGAACCCGCTGCCGGCGTCGTGCTTCCACAGCGTCTTGCCCGTCTTGCGATTCAGGCACATGGCGACGAGCTTGCCGCGCTCCTTGTCGACGGAGCTGAGGAATATGCGGTCGCCCACCACGATCGGGGTACAGGCACCGGGCCCCGGCATGTCCGCGGTCCAGCGCACACCCTTCTTACGACTGAAGTCGGTCGGCAGGCTCTTCGCTTCCGTGGACCCGTCATAGTTGGGTCCACGCCAGTGCGGCCAGTCCTGTGCAGGGATGCAGGCGGCGAGGAGCAAGCCGGCGAGCAGGGTCCTTGGCATCTTCATGGTTCCAATCCCCAGTCGAGTCGATTCATCACTTCGTGGCGGAGACGCAGAACAGGTTGTCGTTGGTGCGGATGAACAGCGATCCGTGCGCGACCACGACGGACGCCCGCACGTGATCATCATCCTCGTCCCCCATCTGGGCGGTGTGGATGACCTTGCCGGTGTCGCTGGCGAAGACCGAGACCTGTCCGTTGTGATTCATGCAGTAGACCTTGCCGTCGGCGACCGTCGGCGAGGAGCGCCAGGCGTAGTCGCGAGGGAGCTCGGTGGTCCAGGCCACGCCTCCGGTCTTCGCGTTCACCTTCGAGAGGGCGTGGCGGACATCGCTGAGGACGTAGAAGTGACCGTCCTCATAGGCGGGAGTCGGGACATCGCTGGAGAGGTGGTTGGGACGTCCCGTGCTCTTCCACGCCAGCGCCGACTGGTTCAGGGTGCCGCTCCCGTCGAGCTTGACGGCGTAGACGGGGGCCCGCTTGGGCGCGCAGACCAGCGCGACTCCGTCACCGACGACCGGGGTGGGGACGAGCCTCCACCAGCGTTCCCTGTGCCCCTCGTTCCAGGTGCCCCAGCGCCACAGCTCCTTGCCGGTCGCCGGGTCGTGCCCCGTGATGACGTCGCCGCCGATGCACAAGAGCTCCTTGCGACCGCCCTTGCCGACGCGCGGTATGAGCGTGCCGTACGACTCGCGGGATTCGACGATCGCGTCCGAAGGGCGGTTGTGCTTGTAGAGCGTCTTGCCCGTCTTGGGGTCGAGTGCCAGCAGGAAGGACTCGATGGGGTTCTCCGGGTCCTTCGGCCCCGTCCGCCGCCCCACCGGAGTGTCGCGTTGCAGGATCGGCAGGAAGACCCGACCTTCCCAGATGGTCGGACTCGCTGAGAAGGTCCACTGGAACGCGAAGTTCCCGTAGTCCTTCTGCAAGTTGCGCCGCCACACCTCCTGGCCTTCGAGATCGAAGCAACACAGGTCGCCGTTGCCGAAGAAGAAGACCACCCGTTGACCGTCTGTGGCGGGGGAGGGGGACGCGTAGTTGCTCCGATTATGGAGCGAGAGGCCGTCTGTATAGTCGCTCCCCGCGTCTCGCTGCCAGAGCACCTTCCCGGTCTCCCGGTGGACGCACAGGGCGACCAGCTTGTCGCGCGCGGCGTCGACGGAGGTCAGCAGGATGCGCTCACCGACGACGATCGGGGTGCCCGCGCCGCGGCCAGGCATCTTCGCCGCCCAGCGCACGTTGTGCTTGCGGCCGAACTCCGCTGGCAGGTTCGACGCTTCGGTGGAACCGTCGTACTCCGGGCCACGCCACTGGGGCCAGTCCTGGGCGGGCGCGACGGTGGCGAGGAGGGATGACACCAGGACGATACGGGAGAGGATCATGCCCGCAGTCTAACCGCCGAGGGTCGCGGAGATCGCTCTTGCGACGCGGTCCGCTGACGGCGTCCCCACGTCGCCCGTGAGGATGTCGACCAGACCCTGCCGTCCATCCGCGTCCTTTGCCAGCGGTCCGAAGTGAAAGCCCTCTGTGTAGAAGGCGCGGACGATGGACAGGAAGCGGTCCCACGCGGATCGGTAGGAGGCGGCATAGGACTCGAATCTGGGAGGGCCGCCGGCCTTGAACGCGTCGTCCACGGCGTCCGCGGCGAGCTCGGCCGAGTACACGGCGAGGAACAAGCCCGAGGAGTACACCGGATCGATGAACCCCAGCGCGTCTCCCGCGAGCAGCCACCCCTCGCCGCCCTCCTGCTGGGCGACGTAAGAGAAGTCGCGGGCGACATGCACGTCGGTCGTGCGAGAGGCCTCGTCGAGCCGCTCCATGAGGTGGGGGCAGGCGCCGATGGCGGCATCGAGGACGCTCTCGGGTTCGTCCCCGTATGACCAGATGGTCTTCGACGGAGCGACGAGGCCGACGCTGACCACCCCTGGTAGCGGGATGAACCACAGCCAGGACTTGGCCTCGAGACGAAAGATGAGCGTGGACCCGGCGTCGATGCCGTCGTCGAGGCGGGCGTCGCGATAGTGGGCGAAGACGGCGAGGTTCTCGAGGTCAGGGACGCCGGTGCGTCGCCCGAGGCGCCTGGCCACGACGCCGTTCTGACCGGATGCGTCGATGACGACGGGGGCGTCGAACGTCAGTTTTTCGTCGTGCCCGTTGGTCGCTCGGATCCCCGTGATGCGGTCGCCGTCCCGGCGAGCTTCGAGGGCCCGCGTGCCCATGAACGTGGTGACGCCGTTCTCGACGGCCTTGTCGAGGAGCATGGAGTCGAAGTCGCTGCGCAGCACCTGCCACGTCTGATGCATGCGCGGGTCGGTGGCCTCGGAGAAGTAGAAAGGGCGTCCCGCACCCTTCGGCGAGTAGAACTGGACGCCGTGCTTGCTGGGGAACCCGTGGCCGTCCATCTGGTCGAGGACGCCGAGGCGATCGAGGGTCAGATTGACGGCGGGGATGAGGGATTCTCCCACGTGGAAGCGCGGGAAAGTCTGCGCTTCCAGCAGTGATACCTCGTAGCCGGCCTGGGCGATGAGCGCGCTGGCGGTGGCTCCGGCGGGTCCTCCGCCGATTACGATTACGTCGCTTGAGTGAGTCACTTGGGTCATTCGTTGAGGGTTGTGGATGGGGACCGTACGATCGGTCTACTAAGCGGACAAGTCTCCATGAGCACTGAAAAGAACCCGGACGGCAACGCGCCCATCCTCCAGGTCGGTGACCGGGAGGAGACGACGGTCGGAAACTACTTCGTTTCCAATTATCCGCCGTTCTCGTTCTGGACTCCAGAGGGGGTGGCGCGAGAGCGGCTGGATGGGTCGCCCGATCCGTCGGTGCCGTTCGGTTTGTACGTCCACATACCATTCTGCCGTCGCCGGTGCGACTTCTGCTACTTCCGTGTCTATACGGGCCGGGATGCCAAGGATGTCGAGCGCTACGTCCAGGCGGTGATCACCGAGATGAGGCTCTATGCGGCCCTCCCGCTGGTGCAGGGCCGCAAGCCCCAGTTCGTCTATTTCGGTGGTGGGACCCCGTCGTTCTTGGCGGCGGATCAGCTCCGGGAGCTCTTCGAGGGCCTGCAGGAGGCCTTCCCGTGGGACGACGTGGAGGAGGTGACGTTCGAATGTGAGCCCGGGACCCTGGACGAGGGCAAGATCCGCACTCTACGCGAGCTGGGGGTGACGCGGTTGAGCCTCGGCGTGGAGAACTTCAACCCGGAGATCCTCGAGCTCAACAACCGGGCGCATCGGGCGAAGGAGATCGGCGCCGCGTACGAGCAAGCGCGCGCGATGGGCTTCCCCCAGATCAACATCGACCTCATCGCCGGCATGGTCGGCGAGACGGAGGAGAACTGGCGGGACTGCATCGCCAAGACCCGGGCGATGGCTCCCGAGGCCGTGACCATCTACCAGATGGAGATCCCGTACAACACGACGGTCTACGAGCGCATGAAGGACGGCGGGGATCGCGTCGCTCCCGTCGCCGACTGGAAGACCAAGCGTCGCTGGGTCGCGGACGCGTTCGCCGCCCTGGAATCTGACGGTTATCGGGTCGGCAGCGCGTACACGGCGGTCAAGGACGAGGATGTCAGCTTCCTGTATCGGGACGGCCTCTGGTACGGCGCCGACATGCTCGGCATCGGCGTCGCGTCGTTCTCGCATCTGCGGGGGGCGCACTTCCAGAACGAGCATCACCTCGATCCCTACATCGAGAGCCTGGAGCGGGGCGCGCTGCCGATTCACCGCGGCATGGTGCTGACCGACGACGAGCGCTTGATCCGTGAATTCGCGCTTCAACTGAAGCTGGGGAGCGTCGGCACCAAGTACTTTCAGGACAAGTTTGGTGTCGATGTGCGCGTCCGCTTCGGTGAGGTCCTGCGTCAGTACGAGGCCGACGGTTGGCTGAAGGTTGAGGATGACCGGATCACCTTCAGCCGTGACGGTCTGCTCCAGGTCGACCGTCTGCTGCACGGGTTCTTCAACGACGAGCACCGAGGCGCCCGCTACGCCTGAGATCTTCCATGCCTTACGAATTCAAGATGGACCGACGGGTCGCGTTCGCCGAGACGGATATGGCGGGCATCCTCCACTTCTCGAACTTCTTCCGGTACATGGAGGAGGTCGAGCACGCGTTCTTCCGCTCACTGGATCTCCGGGTCCACGAGGCCAGCGCGGTCGGATCGATGGGCTGGGCCCGTGGCGAGGCGTCGTGCCGCTTCATGCGGCCCCTCACCAACGAAGACGTCGTCGAGCTTCATCTCCTCGTGAAGGAGAAGCGGGCGAAGTCCATCGCCTACGAGATCGTCTTTCTCAAGGACGGGGAAGAGATGGCGCGCGGGAACGTCACGGCTGTCTGTGTCGGCCGCATTCCCGGTGAGCATCGGCTGGTCGCCGTGGATATGCCGACCGAGGTGGATGAGCAGGTCCAGGTCGCGCCGCCGACGCTGTTCGAAGGCGCCTAGCTGGCGTTTACCGCGTCGACCAGGGCCGTAGCCGCCCGGTCGATCTCATCTTCGGTGGTGAAGCGTCCCGCGGACAGGCGGACGCTCCCGAGCAGCAGGTCGTCGTCGAGTCCGAGCGCCCCGAGGACGTGGCTCGGCTGGACCGCGGCGCTGGTGCACGCAGAAGCGGTCGACACGCAGAGGTCGGGTAGCCGCCGCAGGAGCGCCTCGGCGTCGACCCCAGGGAAGCTCACATTGAGGGTGCCGGCGAGACGTGGAGCGCCGTCGCCGTTGACGACGGTGTGGGGGAGGGCCGTCACGACGGCGGATTGGAGACGATCGCGCAGGCCCGCGACACGCGCACGCTCGGCGTCCATCTCGGCCGCGCACAGCTCGGCCGCCGCACCTAGCCCGACGATGCCGGGGACGTTGAGCGTCCCCGAGCGCGCGCCGCGCTCGTGCCCGCCTCCGTGGATGATGGGCTCCAGGCGCACCCGTGGCCCCCGGCGTCGGACGTAGAGACCGCCGCTCCCCTTGGGGCCGTACATCTTGTGGGCGGAGAAGCTCAACAAGTCGATGCACCCAGCCTCCACGTCGACCGGTTCCTTGCCGACGGACTGGGTCGCGTCGGTATGGAAGAGGACGCCGCGGGCGCGGCATCGGCGGCCGATCTCGGGCACCGGGTGGAGGGTCCCGACTTCGTTGTTGGCGTGCATCACCGAGACGACCAGGGTGTCGTCGCGGATCGCTGCGTCCAGTGCGTCGAGGTCGATCTGACCGCGTTCGTCGACCGCGAGCCAGGTCACCTCAAACCCCTGTGTCTCGAGCCAGCGACAGGGATCGATCACCGCGTGGTGCTCGGTGCGGACGGTGACGACATGGCGGCGTCCGTCATAGGCGGCCGCCGCGGCGAGCCCCTTCAACGCGAGGTTGTTCGATTCGGTGGCCCCCGACGTCCAGACGATCTCACGCGGGTCGGCGCCGATGAGGGAGGCGACCTGCTCGCGAGCCCGCTCGACCGCCCCTGACGCGGCGCACCCGAGCCGATGGTGTCGGCTCGCCGCGTTACCGAACGCGTCCTCCAGGTATGGCCGCATCGCTGCCAGGACCCGCCGGTCCAGCGGGGTCGTGGCGTTGTAGTCAAGGTAGATCAGGTCGGACACTGCACGCGCTCGAGAGCAGACACGGTGAAGATGATCGGGTACAGACGCTCCGAGTACCAGAGCTTGGCGAAGTACAGGCCGATCGGCGAGGCGGGGAATCGGGTCCCATTGTCCGTGGCGTCGGCCAGCCAGGCGAGCGCCTTCTGGAGCTGGGGTTCGCGGGCTCTGGCCTCGGTGGACAGGGCCTCGATGGCGAGGGCGGTCTCCTCGATGCATGGGGGGACGCCTGGGGCGCCGCCGAACCCGCCGCCTTGATGTTGCGCCCGGAGGAGCCAGGACATGGCGCGGTCGCGGACGTCTCGTGGGAGCATGTCGCCGGCGAGCAGCACCCGCGTGGTGCCGTACAGGGGGTTCTCTTCTTTCGGCGCCGCCTGGTTGCCGAACCATAGCGGGATCCAGGCACCGTCCTCTCGCTGGGTCCTCTCGAGGTAGCGAATGGCCTTGTGGGTCGCGGCGTCGATGCGACGGCGAAGCCCGGGGACCGCCTCGCTCCACGTGCGCCAAGCGCGGAGCGCGTGGGCCGTGATGTCCGGGCAACTCTGGTCGAACGGCAGCTTGCCCCAGCCGCGGCAGAACGTGGGGATTCCGCCGTCACGGTTCTGCAGGTCGAGCAGCCAGGTGATCCCCCTCGCGGCTGCGGGGCCCGCGTCCGGGTCGAGCTTGTGAAGCGCCAGGAGGGCCCCCGAGGTGTCGTCCGCATCCGGGACGCCACCAGGGAGGTCGGTCCATGCCCATCCTCCGGGGTCCGCGTGGGTGTAGGGGTGGACTTCCGTGTATTGCTGCGCTCCCAACCACGCTCGAGTCCCGTCGCCCGGAGAGCTGCCGAGCGCGTTGACCGCGAGGGTCGTCGTCCACACCTCCAGGTTGGTGTCGATGGGCCAGCTGCCGTCGCCCCGCGCGGTGTCGGCGAGGAAGTCGAGTCCGCGCTTGACGACGCCGTGATCGTGCATCCCCATGGACAGCAGGCTCATGGCTACGAAGCTGGTCAGGGGCGCCGCCTCGAGGAAGCCGCCGCTCGCGGGCTGTATTCGCTCCAGGATGCCCAGCGTGCGTCTGCGGGTGAGCGCTCGCAGCGGATTCCACGAGGGGTGGTGGAAGTGACGTGCCTGGCCGACCGCGATGAGCGCCGGCAGAGCGTAGCTCACCATCCGCAGGTTCAGCGCCTTGAACCAGGAGTGGGGGGCCGCCGCCAATTCGAACGGGAGCGCCGGGACGAACCGCCAGCCACCTTCTCCCAGACGTCCGCTGATGGCGCAGGTCACGAGGATCGGCGTCGAGAACGTGTGGTCCTTGCCGTAGCGCGCCCGGATGGCGCGCGCCACCGACGCCGGGGAGAGGTCGCCGCAGGCGGCGCTCAGCCACGCTTCCGCGCGCTGCACGACGCCGGCGTCGCCATCGCCGAATCCCAAGGCAGACCAGCACAAAGTGGTGGTGCTGATGTTCGTCGGGCTGTCGATCGTGTCGCCCCATCCGCCGTCGGAGTTCTGGTGAGCCGCGATCCACGCGCGCGCCCGCTCCGCCAACCGTTGATGGTCGGGGTTGCCGGTGGCGTTCGCGGCGAGGGCGAACGCCACGGCCGCCGTCGCTGTCGACAGCGCGCTCGCTGAGAGCTCGCCGGCGAAGGTACCCCGCTCCGTGAGCTGGGCGATGAGCGCCGCGCGCGCGTTGTTTCGAAAGGCGTCAGACACTCAGGTGTCCGAGGGCGAGGAGTCCGTAGTAGCTGTATTCCGAGTCGACCACATCGTCGGCCCAGTTGCCGCAGAAGCCCTGACCGGTCCACAGGGTGTCGATGAAGTCGAGGCAAGACTCCCGCAGGAAGTCTATCTCGACGTGGAGCCCGGCGAGCGCGTGAAGCGCCGTCGCCGTTGACAGCAGGTCCGGCATGGGGGCGCCGGGGACCGCCAAGAAGCCGCCATCATCGTGGCGTTGTGCGAGCAGGAACGCGGCAGCGGCGGGAGGAATGTCGCGGCCCAGATAGCGAAGCAGGGTGACCGCGGCGGCGGTGACGGTGGTGATCTCCCAGGGGCGCTGCTCGATGCTCTCAGCGACGGCGTCCATGTCCGCCGGGGCGCTGTCGATGTCCTGATGGGCCGCGACCGCCATGAAGCCGTGGTACACGGTGCCCGAGGCGGCCCCTGTCTCAGCCGCGTAGCCGCCGTCCTGGCTGCGGAACCGCTCGAGGTTTCTGGCGAGGCCCGGAGGAGGGGGGCCTGGCATGGCGGCCCAGCATCGGGCGAGGCAGCACAGGTGGACCAGATCCAGCTCCGCGCCGTCGCCGAACGTTTGCAGATAATGGGTGACACGTTCGCAAGGCAACTCTTGTTGCATCGCGATGAGCCCTTCGAGGACGAAGACGGTGTAGTAAAGGTCGCTGTTGCCCGCGCGGTCCTTGCCGCCACCGTCGTCGTTGAGTTGCGCCTCGAAGAAAGCGCGGACCCGGTCTGTCGCGTCAGCCAGGTGTCGAGGCGCCAGCCTCGCGACCTGGAGCATTTCGAGCCTCAAACTCACTGCAGTATCCCTCGATGAGGGTCCGGGGAAAGATCTTCCCCACGACACGCCGCAACAGCCCCTTGAGCGTCGCGTTCTCGAGGAACCGCAGCGCCCGGATGGCCTGCTCCTCGTACGCGTGTTTCAGTTCGCTCGCCTTGTCGACGACGCCCCGCTCGCGCAGCAGGTCGTCGACCTCGTCCTGCACGTCGTCGTAGCGCGCCTCCTTCCTCCAGAGGGAGTCCACCAGGGCGCGTTCCTCGTCGCTCTTGGCCCGCTTGCCGAGGATGGCAAGGAGGAGCGAAGGGCGCAGGTCGCGTAGATCGTGAGAGTCGCTGTTGCCCGTGAAGTCCTCCAGGTCGTCCTTGATCTGGTAGGCGATGCCGATCGACTCGGAGTACTCGGCGAGGGCGTCATGGACCTCGTCCCCCGCATCCGCGAACAGGGCGCCGAGCTGCAGCGCGACGTCGAAAGCGGGCGCCGTTTTCTCGCGGAAGATCTTGAGGACGTCCTTTGACGATAGGGGCTCGGGGTCGCGGGCCCAGACGAGCTCACGGCCCTGGCCGCGGCTCAGGGTCACGTGTCCCGTCGCCGCGAGACGCAGCATCTCGACCTTCGTCTCGGGCGAGATGTGGTCGGACAGCTCGCTGATGAGCCGGTAGCCCTCGCCGACGATGAAGTCCCCGACGTTGATGGCGACGGCGTCGCCGTGCTCGGCGTGCAAGGTCGGCGCACCGTAGCGCTGCTGATCACCATCCTCGATATCGTCGTGGATCAGTGAGGCCTTGTGGAAGCACTCGATGGCGACCGCGAGGCGCTTCAGGTCGTCGGGAAATCCCGGTTCTTTCGTCTTACCATCGCACTCCAGGGCCACATTCACGCAGGTGGCCAGATACGGCCGCCAACGATTGCCGGAGCGCGTCATCCAGTCCCGGGCGATCTGCGCGGTCGGATCTGCCGGCGCGCCCATGAGCGCGTCGAGGGCGTCGGCGGTGAACCAACCCTGGACCTCTCCCTTCAGCGCGTCGAGATCGAGCCGGTAGGTCTGATCATCGGATGTCAGGTGAATGACGTCCCAGACCCAGTCCATGTCGACGGTGCAGTTGATGCAGTCGTCCTGCAGCAACGGTATGGCCACCCCGGGGACGGCCGCCGCTTCCATGTGCGGGAAGCTCTTCTCGAGCACGTTGAGGCACGACACGCCGACGATGGCGTCGATCTTGCCGGTCTCGATCATCGAGCGCACGATCGCCGATCCCTCGGCGACGAGGACCGCGTAGCCGAGGCGGTCGGCCTCCGCCGTGAAGTCCTGGATCGAGCAGAGGCCGCACTCCTTGCACAAGAGCCCGAACTCGTCGAACGGGGCGGGGCAGTGCTCCTCGACGCGGAGGCACTTCGGCAAGAGCAGCAGGCGCCGGTCGTAGGGGACCTGGGCGAGGGTGTCTCGCCAGGATTCGTTGTTGATCAGAACGGCGATGTACTCGTCGTAGGCCTCAGGCAAGAGGGCCGCTTCACGAACGACGGCCGCGTGTTCCCGCAGCTCCGCCATGGGCATGGGCGGAACGAGGTTGCCCCTCGTGACGTGATCTTTGACCAACTGCTTGATCCGATCCCGCACCGGACGTTCGTTGGGGACGTTCGACTGGGCCGGACGGTAAGCCTGCTGCGGCACCTTGGCGGGGAGCGCGAGATCTGGGATGGCCTGATGCTGTTCGGGGGCGGTCAGGTGTAGGCTCCGAATCCGAAGAACCAGTGCTTCTTTGCGAAACGATACAGCCAATGCAGCTCGGGCACCTCGTTTCCGGGCTGGTGCTGGCTGCCACGGGACTCCAGGGCTTCCAGCTCCACCATGGCGGCCCCTCGCTGGGTCGTATCGGTGGCGCCGTGGCGCTGGACGACCTCCTTCAGGAGGTCTGGACGCTCCAGCACAATACAGCCGCGGGTGGCGCTCGCGGCTGTTTTCCGGAAGTCCTCTAGGAGCGGTGACTTGGTCATGGTCTCGAACAGGTCGCCGTCATTGTCACGGATCGACTCGTTGGCGAACTGGATGATCGGGCACGGTTCGATATCGCCGTACGGGCTGATGTGGTGGCTGACACCGATGGCCGCCGGACACAGGGCTTGCCCCTGATCGTCCCAATAAGCGTCAACGAACGCGATGGGCTTCTCGTTTCGCGTCCTCACCACGAAGCGTCGGGTGGCGATCAGTTGCTCCGAGGTCAGGGCCAGCTCCGGATTCGGTTTGGGTCCGACGACCCGGTAGGTGTGGAACCAGGCGTAGTGGACGCCCGCGTCGATGAGCCGATCGACCCACGCGTCCTGGACCAGCTCCTCGTAGTTGGAGCGGCAGACGCTCGTGGCGACGCCCGTGATCAGCCCGTGGCGAACGCTGGCCTCGATGCCGGCCATGGACTTCTCCAGCACGCGTTTCCCGCCGCGGCGTTCGTCGCTGACCAACTCCCCTCCTTCGATGCTGATCAGGGGAGAGGCGTTCCCCGCTTTCTTGAGCTTGGCGGCGATCTCGTCGGTGATGAACTGCCCGTTGGTGAAGATCTGGAAGTAGCAGTCCGGGTGCGCCTCGAGCAGCCGGAAGAGATCCGGGTACATGAACGGCTCGCCGCCGAGGATGCCGAAGAAGCGGTTGCCGTGCTCCTTGGCGTTGCTCACCAGCTGATCGAGCTCGTCGAACGGGATGTTCGCCTGTGGCTTGTCCACGTCGACCCAGCAGCCCTGGCATCGCAGGTTGCACTTGCTGGTCACCGAGATGAAGAGGAACGGTGGGAACACCTGCCCTTTCTTCAGCCGCTTCTTGAACTTCTGGACCGACAGCATGCCCTTGAAGCCGAAGTTCCATGCGAACTTCCACATCAGTCGGGTGCTGGTGCTGCGCCACATGCGCCAGCCCAGCTTGACGATGGGGAACCGGGTGGTGTGGATGGCGGTGGCCGTAGACATCAGATCTCCCAATCGTCCTCGGTTGTCGGCTTCTTGTCTTTGACGCTCTGGGAGCGCTCGTCGCGACGCTTTGCCTTCTCGAGAGCGCGGCGGGTGCGATCCTCGATGTCGCCGGCGGAGGGCAAGGTCATGAGCACCTCGTCCGGGATATCGAGCTGCTTCTTCAGCTTCTTGAGGCACCGCTTGCGTTCCAGCAGCGCCTTTGATTCATCCCGCTCGGTGGAGAACCGCTTGCGGGCCTCGTCGCTTCGCGTGCGCAGCGCCGCGTAGAGGTCGCCCCCCAGCAGGGTCGAGATGTCGACCTTCATGGCCTCGTTCTGCAGGTCCTCCGCCCGGACCACGTCGCCGTTGATCGGCCCCTTCTTGTACTTGGGGAAGATGATCGCAGCTTCGGGGCAGACACGGGAGCAGGCGGGGCAGTCGGTCTTGCAGTTCGACTCGTTCTGGACGTCGATCTTCTCGTCCTTGACGCTGTACACGTCGAAGAGACAGAAGGTCAGGCACTGCATGCAATTGGTGCAGCGGTCGTAGTCGATGACCGGGAACCACGGCTTCCAGTAAGCGGGTGCTTCCTGGCCGGACTGCCCGATCTTGTCTTCGACCCGCGCGCGGATGGTGTCCACGGACTCGTCGAACCGGGCGACCACGAGGTCGTCGGCGGGCTCCGGAGCCGTGCGGGCGCAGCTCACGGAGTGCCCGTCTTCCAAGAGCGCGGTGAGCGTCTCGAGGCGCTGACTGCTGTCCGATTGTCCCTCGTGGAGGACCACCCGGATCCGTGCGCCGTCGAGCTTATGCGCGCTCATACTTCCACCTCCCCGAGGAGCGCGGAGACGACCTCGTCCGATGGAGCGTCGCGCATGTTGAGGACCTCGATCCCCTCCTTTGGCATCGGGAAGCCGGCGCCGGAGAAGAGCCACTTAACCGCGCGGGGGAAGCACGCGGCGATCTTCGTGGGGCCGCCGTCCGCGAGGCGTCCGAGGGCCGGGTCCTTCCTCGCGGCCATCTCGCAGAGGTCGGCCGCGGCTTCGAACGCCACCCCCGATGCGGACAGCCGCGCGAGCACATCCCGCTTGGTCTCCTCCGGCACGACCTTCGCGTAGGCGCAGTGGCAGTAGAGGATGCGCGGGGCGGTCATGGCGCCTCCACGGAGATGCGGTGGGTCGGCGTTGGTGGCGCCGGTCGGAAGTGCTCCTCGTGCTCCTTTCGGAGCTCGATGTTCTCGGAGGCGATGGCGTCCGCGACCAACTCAGACAACGTGTCAGGGTCCATCTCGGCGCGCAGATTCACGATCAGGGATCCGCCGGGCACGAGGTCGAGGAGCGACTCGCGAAGGTCGGGCTCCTCTTCCGAGCTGACGACGCTGACGACGGACAGCATCCCGAGGGGGCCGCCCGAGTCCAGGGTCATCTTCAGGTGGGCGATCTCGGCGTCCTGCGCAGCGATGCGCTCGCGCAGAGACTCGGTCAGGCGCAGCAGCAGGGCGTTGCCGTCGAAGGGCTCCCGGTCGTCGATCGAGTACGTGGCGTTCAGCCAACCGAGAAGCGCCTCCCCCTCGGCGTAGATCTCGTAGTCCAGCTCCATGGTCGCGCGCGTGGCGCCTTCGTGGGCCATGACCTGGTCGAGCCACGGCTGGATGCCCGTCTCGACCTTGGCGGAAGCGCACAGGACGTGAGCTTGCGGGAACCGTTTGGACAGGGTCGTGACCAGCTGCGTCTTCAGCTCGTCGTCGATGACGTCGCACTTGTTGACGACGATGATGTCGGCCTCTTCAAGCTGCTTCTCGTAGACGTAAACGACCTTGTCGGAGAACGCGCGGCCGTCGGCGATCCCGAGAATTCGCGCGGCGCGGGAGGGGTCGACGAGGACGGACAGGGGCGCGACCCTGAAGTGGTCACCGTAGATGCGTCGTAGCGGGTAGCTGACGGTTGCGACGAGGTCCGTGCAACTCCCGACGGGCTCGGCGAGGAAGACATCGGGGCGGGATTGTTCATCGAGGCGTCGGGCGGCTTCGTGCAGTGATGGGAATCGGCAACAAAAGCAGCCGCCGGCGATCTCCTCGACCGCGTAGCCGCGGGCGCGCAGCACCGCCGTGTCCACCAGCCCGGAGCTCTGATCGTTGGTGATGAGGCCGACCTTCAAGCCGCGCGCGGTGAGCTCCTTGGCCATGGCGTCGACGGCGGTNGTCTTGCCGGCGCCCAAGAAGCCGCCGATCATCACGTAGCAGGTTCGNCGGTCCTGGTTCACGCGCCTCGCCCCGTCATGCGNTCGATCGTCCCGTCGAGGAACGCCGCGTATTCGCTGGCGTCCATGCAGCCGTCAGGCGGCGTCCCTTCCACGGCGTAGAGCCACCGATCGTATGGCTTCCGGTGNAGGTCGCCGATCACGGCCTCCAGCTCCGGGTTGGGGCCGTCGAAGCGCCCGTCCAGCGGGACATACAGGTCCGTGACGGCCTTGAAGCCTTCGAACCAGCCGACGGCCTGGCCCTGCTCCACCCCGTCTCCGGGCTGGGCTTCGAATTCGAATTCCACCATCTCTCCGAGCATGCGTGTGGCGAACCTCGTGAAGCCGATTTTCTGCAGATCTCCGTTCCCCGGTAGGAGCCAGAAGTGGCCCTCCGTGAAGAGCCGGTCCTTGGGGAGCCGCGTGCGGAACTTGGCCCGCTGATACGCGAGGTAGGCGTCTCCCATTTACGGGTTTTCGGTGGTGGAACTGGTGATCGCGGAGGGGTCCGGGAACCTATCGGGTCCTGGTCTCTACGGGAGACCTTGCGGATTCCTAACCGTGGAGGAATCGGAATCTTACCGAATCTCGGCTACCGTGAGGGTCCCTGCACTGCATCACCTGAAACCATGACGAAGCCCAATCTGCTCTGTTTGCTGTGCGCGGTGCTCCTCGCCTCCGCCACGACCCTCGGCCAGACCCCGTCGAGTGAGGTGCGCGGCTGGCTCTCCTGGCGAGGGCCCAACCAGAATGGCCAATCCACCGAGGGNGGNTTGCCGGAGAAGGTCTCGACTGAGGCTGGCTGGACCTACGACCTGCGGGGNCGTGGAACACCGGTGATCGCCAACGGTCGGGTCTACGCCATGGGATACGAGGGGGAGGGCAAGGANCTGGAGGAGNTCCTCGTCTGCCTCGACGAGCGCACGGGCCGTCGTATCTGGGAGCACCGCTTCCACGAGTTTCTCACCGACGTCATCTATCACCGGTTCGCCATCGGNAGCCCGACCATTGATCCCGAGACNGGNAANGTNTTCTGCATGAGCACGGCGGGTCTGGTCACCAGCTTCACCACCGACGGCAAGCTCCGTTGGCAGCACTCCATGATGTCGGAGTACGGGCGGCTCAGCTTTCCCAACGGACGCACGGGTGCGCCGCTGATCGCCGAGGGNATGTGCATCGTCCANGTGGCGAACTCCGGGTGGGGNCCCCAGGCGCCGGCCCGCGACCGCTTCTTCGCGTTCGACAAGGAGACAGGGGAATCGGTGTGGAGCTGCACGCCGGGCGGGCCGCCGAAGGACACGTCATTCTCGTTCCCCGTGGTGGCCACCGATGGCGGTCGCCGGGTTCTGTACGCGGGCCTGGCGGGCGGCCACGTGGTCTGCTTGGACGTGCGCAGCGGTGATCCGATCTGGCGCTTCCAGATGGCTACCGGCGGTCTGAGCATGAGCCCCGTCGTCTACAAGGACCGGATCATCGCCATCCATGGCAAGGAGAACCTGGACACCTCCACCATCGGCCGCATGGTGGCCATCAAGCGCGACGCGTCCCAGGGCGGCAAGGGAGGCGCGGTGCTGGGCAAGGCGTCCGAGCTCTGGCGCAACGACCTGGTCGCGTTCACCAGCTCTCCCGTCCTGGTAGGCAACCGCGTCTACCAGACCGTGGCGACCGGCGACCTCTACTGCATCGACGCGGACACGGGGAAGAAGGTCTGGCACAAGAAGTTGGCCCCGGACCAGATCCACGCGTCTCCGGCCTGGGGTGACGGGAAGCTCTACGTGCCGATGAATGATGGCACCTTCCACATCCTCCGCCCGTCGGACGACGGCCCCGAGGTGCTGCAGACCATACAGCTCGATGGCAATTGCCTCGGCGCTCCGGCCATCGCCAACGGGCACATCTACGTGCACACCACCGAGCGCCTGTACTGCTTCATGGGAGGCNAGGGCAAGGCGGGCCCGGCGACGGCGTTGCCCGCGCCCCCGGCCGTGGGGNAGGCCNTGCGCTTGCAGGTGATCCCCGGAGACGTTTGTCTCGTGCAGGGGCAATCGCAGNTATTTCGCGCGCGCGCCCTCGACTCCAACGGACAGGTCGTGCCGGGCGCGGTGAAGGNCGTGACATGGTCGAACCCGTTTGCGACGCGGGCGGTTCACGTTCGCAGCATGGGTGACAGGC
>NYSS01000058.1 GCA_002683135.1 Planctomycetota bacterium
GATCAGGAAGGTACTTGTTATCGGGGCGGGGCAGTTCGGCCGTGCCCTCGCCCTCGGACTCGTGGAGGGAGGCGCCGACGTGTCCGTGCTCGACCCTCGAGAGGATCGTATTGCGGTCCTGTCGTCTCGCATCTCCCAGGCCATCATCGGAAGTGGTACGGACGTGCGGGTGCTGCGGGGCCTCGACGTCGAGACGTTCGACCAGGTCGTCAACGCGATCGGGGAGGAGTCCCTCGAGGCGTCGATCGTCTGTACCCAGCTGTTGCGTGAGCTCGGTGCGAAGGAGGTCATCGCACGCGTCGTCTCCGACCTGCACAAGCGCATCGTCGAGTCCCTCGGGGCGACCCGGACGATCCACCCGGAGGAGCACACCGCGAAGACGCTGGCGCGGCGGATCGCGCGACCCGAGCTGCGCAGCGAACTGGAGTTGGCCGAGGGCGCGCGGCTCCTCGAGCTCGCATTGCCGGAGAAGTGGATCGGCAAGACGCTGGCTGATGTGGACCTGCGCAAGCGCTATGGGGTGACCGTCGTCGCGGTGCGGACAGGGTCCGAAGGCGGGCGACGTCTCGTCCCGAGCCCGTCTCCGGAGGACCCGCTCGTTCGGGGCGACGAGCTCATGGTCGTAGGGCCCAAGGACGGCATGGACCGGGTTTTGAAGGAGCTGGGCTGATGCGACTCCAGGCTCTCAACGTCGGCGCCCAGGTGTTGGCTGGGCTGATGCTCTTGGGGATCTCGCTGGTGACGATCTCCGTCCTCGAGGACGCGGACGATGTGCTCGCGTCCGCGGCGGTCCAGGAGACGGATCAGCTGGCCATCGCTGATGCGCGACAGGGGATCGGNGGCGCCGTTGGCCTGGTCACGATCGTCGCGGGGGCAGGGCTGCTCGCGTTCTTGGTCTTCGGTGCGTGGGTCGGACGCCAGGTCGTCGGCCCGCTCATGAGACTCGAGCGCACCGTNGGGTTCATAGCCGACGGGCATCTCCAGCGCCGCGTGGACGACGCGGCGGGGTTGGGGGAAGTGAGCTCCCTTGGAGCCTACGTGAACCGCATCGTCGACCGGCTGCGTCACCTGGAGCGCGTTCGGGTGTCCGACGATCTCCTCGCGCGCGCCGCCATAGAGCAGCTGCTGGACGAGGGGGACCGCGGCGGCGCGGTCTTGGACACGGGCGGACGCCTCGTGGCCTCCAATGCCGCCGTTCGTCAGACGCTCGAAGCGAGCGGCTGCGATGCGGGGGCGCTGCTCGGCCGTGAACCGTCGGACCCGGCGTTCGGCGCGGACATCACGGAGGTCCGTGACGGGGGAGTCTTGCGGGGCTACGTGGCGCGGGTTTAGCGCCGGAGGNGGGCTACNTCCGCNGCTNGCGCCCCAANGTCTTCCCCTNGCTCTTGCCTGCNAGCTGCGCCTTGATCGACTCGATGCGCCTCAAAACGAATGGCTTGATGCTGAGGATCTTTCTTCTGACCGCTCGATTGAGCCCCGCTGGGTCGCCGTCGATGCCCATGCGCAAGCCCTCTATATGCGGTGTCGGCTTGTGCTTTAGTGTCGACCCATTCAGCCAGAAGATCTTGTCGGATTTGGCNACGTGGGGTGAGAGGACCTTCTCGAACTCNGCGATNCGNTNAAAGAGCAGGTCTTTGGTGAACGCCTGCTTCATCAGCTTCGCGAGGGCGGCGCGGTAGAGCTTGGGGAAGCCCTCGGATGCGAACAGCCGCTCCAACAGCCGGCGCCTGCCTACCCATGGGCGGTCGATGTCCCATCGAACGAGGTTCTCTGCATTGTCGGGCATGGTGAAGGTCCCGAAGGCCTCGTTGATGTCCCAGGGCAGGAGCCGCATCTTGCCGTCCGCCTTGTCCATCACCAGGTAGTAGTTGTGCGGCATGCCGACGTAGCTGTCGAGATTGGCCAGGATGGACGTGGCCGCGAGATAGCCCGCCAGCTGTTTTAAGTCCATTCGCTCGCCGAGCTCGCGNTCGAAGGCGGTGTCCGGGGCGCGCTCGATCAACTTGAGCAAGCTGGCGAACGCGCGCAGCTGATCCGTGTTCTCTTCACCTGACTTGATGTTGTAGCTGCGGTAGGAGCTCGGGTCGTCGTCGATGTAGTGCCAGTCCTCTACTTCCGGCTTCATCAGCAAGCTGTNCTTGGACGCTTCGCCGAGGTTGNTNGCGAGGAATCGTCGGTCCACCTGNTCGACGAGGACGTAGATGCCCAGCGGTATGGGGTCAGGCACGCCCCCGATGGTCAGGGTGAGGTTGGCCCAGCCCACACCCGGGGTGGGCAATCCCGCGGCGCGGTACAGCTCGTAGCCGAGCTTCTCCTTCATGAAGGCCGGATCGAGGAAGGAGTTGGAGAGATTCAGCTTGGTTCGGCCGTGCAGCTTCTGACCCTTCGTGAACCGGTTGAGGTCGATCTTGAACGGCTTCTTCAGGCGAGGGCCTCCGGCGCGGAATGAGGAATTACCTTTGAAGCGCAGGCCGGCATCATCGAACCGCTGGCCATCGATCGTGACCCTGGCCCGGGTGTAGGTGTAGCGGTTGCCGCGGCGCTGCCGGTCTCCTTCGGCGCGCCCTGGGCGCCCCCTCTGCCGTCGGGATCTCGCCGGGGGCTGCATGGCGTCCCACCCTTCGCGGCTCACCTCGATCCGGACGTNGAGCACGTGGTTTTCGGAGAAGACCGAGTTCCAGAAGGCCGCGTCCGGATCTTGAGCCGAGGCGGGAAGGACCAGCTGGCTGGCGGCGACGACGAACATGGTGAACGTGAATAGAGTTCGCATTTTCTCTCGCGTTAAGGGGATTCACCGATCAACTCGCCGGAGTTGAGTTGATGCGCCCTGAACCTGGCCGATTGTAGACCGGATGGTGGTTGAATTCCCGTGAATCCACGGCGCTCGCCTTCACACGATTATGGTTGTTTCGGACGCTGTCGGACCCTGGGTGTAGGCTCGTCGCGCGCGATGTCCGTTCAACTGGTTGTCTCACCGTCCGCGAGGACGCGGCGCTCCCGTGCGTGCGCCTGGGTTCGCGAACGGGGTCGGGAGGTACCCGCCCTCGTCGTGGCACCGACATTGCAGTCTGCCCAGGAATTGGTGCGCGACGCTGCGTCCGAGGGGCACCTTGGGTGGCGGGCTATGACGCTTGACCGTCTCGCGGTCGAGCGGGCCGCGCCGGCCCTGGTGCAGCTGGACCGCGTCCCCGCGACGCGCCTCGCCGCAGAAGCCGTGTGTGCCCGTGTCGTGGCTGAGGCGGGAGAGGGGTTGGGACGCTTCACCAAGGTCGCGGAGCACCCGGGGCTGCCGGGGGCGATTGCGTCGACCTTGGAAGAGCTGCGCCTCGCGGGCGTGGCTGCTGAGGCGTATCCGGAGGACCTTACGGAGCTCGCGGTCGCCTTCGATCAGGCCCTCGCTGCGGCGGGTCTGGCTGACCGATCGATCATCCTCGAGCTCGCGGCGCAGGCGGTGCGTGACATGGAAGAGCCCTGTCCGCCGATCGTGTTCGTCGACGTACCCATCGCGCACGTCCGGGCCCAGGCCTTTGTGGGGGCGCTCGCCGGACAAGCGCAGGAGACCCTCGCTGTGGTGCCCCTCGGCGATCGGTCGACCGTGTCGCGCTACGAGGCCGCCCTCGGTGTCACGGCGGAGCATGCCGCTCCGGATGGCCCTACGGGGTTAGCCAACCTGCAGCGCCGCCTCTTTGACGATGCAGCGCCGGAGGGGCTGGCTGATCCGGATGGCACCGTCGAGCTCTTGTCCGCCCCCGGGGAGAGCCGGGAGTGTACGGAGATCGCCCGACGCGCGTTGCACGCTGCCCGTGACGGAGTTCCGTTCGACAAGATGGCGGTGCTCTTGCGAGCGCCATCCAGCTATCGGGTTCGCCTGTTGGAGGCGCTGCGTCGGGCGGGCATACCCGCGTGGTCGGCGNGGGGTACGCGTCAGCCGGATCCGGCAGGCCGCGCGTTCCTCGCGTTGCTGGCATGCAAGGCGGAGGGGTTGTCGGCGCGGCGGTTCGCCGAGTATCTCTCGCTTGGAGTGGCGTCGTCCGANTCGGAGAGCGGGTCCTTCGCGCAGGCTGACGACGAGCTCCTTGCTGGGGGGGCGGGGGACACGCTCGACGACGGGCTTGACGCTGCGGAGACGAGCGTGCCGTCGCCGCGTCGTTGGGAGCGGTTGCTGGTGGAGTCGGCGGTGATCGGGGGGCGGGATCGCTGGGAGCGTC
The DNA here is from genome assembly GCA_002683135.1 of Planctomycetota bacterium. Taxonomy (GTDB): domain Bacteria; phylum Planctomycetota. Next base: position 4,209 of record NYSS01000058.1, read on the forward strand.
GACTCGATGGGCAGGCCGCACACCTGGCCAGGCAACGCGCGGTGCTCGCGGCGGAGGACGGCGACTCGCCGCATATCGAGCGACTCGAGCGACTTCAGGTGGAGCTCGTTCAGCTGAGGGAGTTCGCGCTCCCGCTGCTCGACGTACTCGAGGCGCTGCCCGAGACCGGGACCTGGGGGACGTGGATCACCACGCTCTCGGATCTGGCTGCGCGTTCTCTGCGGGACCCCGAGCGCGTGCTCGCGTTGCTGGCGGAGCTGCGACCGATGTCGGCCGTCGGCGCCATCGGGCTGGCCGAGGTGCGGCTGGTCCTGCAGCGGAGATTGCGGGATCTGGTGCAGCCCGAGCTGTCGCGGCGTCATGGCCGCGTGTTCGTGGGGGGCGTGGAGGAGGCTCGCGGGATGGCGTTCGACCTGGTCTTCGTGCCGGGTCTGACGGAGCGTGTATTCCCCCAGAAGGTCACCGAGGATCCGATCCTCCTCGACGCGGCGCGCCATGATCTGGGCGCGGAGCTGGCGACACGGGACGACCGCGTGGCTCAGGAGCGCGGCGCCCTTCATCTCGCGGTGGGCTCAGCTACCGCGAGGCTCGTGTTGTCGTGGTCGCGGCTCGACGAGCTGCGGGCTCGGCCACGGGTCCCGTCGTTCTACGGGCTCGAGGTGTTGCGGGCGACGCTCGGGAAGCTGCCGGGCTTTGATGAGTTGAATCGGTACGCAGATCACGCGGGCGCGTCGCGGCTGGGTTGGCCGGCTCCCGAGGATCCTGATGACGCGATCGACGAGGCAGAGCACGACCTGGCGGTGCTGCGCGACCTCATGCACGGGACGCGCGCTGAACGAAGAGGAGCCGCCCGTTATCTGATGAGCGTGAATCCGCACCTCGCCCGCGCGCTCCGGGCGCGGGGACGGCGCTGGGGCGTCGTCGGGCGGTTCACCCCGGCCGACGGCCTCGTGGCCCCGCGGGAGGAGGCGAGGGAGGCCATCCGTGCGCATCAACTCGACGCCCGCAGCTTCTCGCCGACAGCGCTGCAACAGTACGCCCAGTGCCCGTACAAGTTCTTGCTGTACGCGATCGTGAAGCTCTCGCCGCGGGAGGAACCCGAGCACATCGAACACATCGACGCGCTGAGCCGCGGATCGCTGATCCACGACGTGCAGTACGAGCTGTTGACCGAGCTGCGCCGTGACGAGGCCTTGCCGGTAACAGACGATGCCCTCCATGCGATCTGGGAGCGCATGGAGCCGGTTCGTGAGCGGGTCGTTGCCCGATTCGAGGATGAACTCAGCCCGGCGATTCGTCGCGTCTGGGACGACGCCATGGCCGAGATCCGCGCCGATCTTCGTGAGTGGATTCGGCGCATGAGCGAGCACCCGGCCTGGGTGCCCGATCGCTTCGAACTCTCGTTTGGACTTTCCGGACGCGAGGCGATGGACGTTCACAGCACCAAGGACCCGGTGCAGCTCGATTGCGGGATCGCGCTGCGTGGGGCGATCGACCTGATTGAGCGGGGCCCGGGGGGTATCCGGGTCACGGATTACAAGACCGGGAAGGTGAGGATGAAGCAGGACGCCGTGGTCGAGGGCGGCGAGGTCTTGCAGCCGGTGTTGTATGCGCTTGCCGCTGAGCAGTTGTTTCCTGACGATCCGATCCTCGCCAGCCGGCTGTGGTTTTGTACGGCACGCGGGGGATTCCAGGAGCGAGGGGTGCTCCTCAACGAGGCGACCCGTGAGGCGGCGAAGTTGGTGGTCGACACCATCCGCGACGCATTAGAGGCCGGATTCCTGCCCGCCGCGCCGCGCAAGGACGCGTGCAGATGGTGCGACTACAAGGTCGTCTGCGGGCCCCACGAGGAGCAGCGGGTGCGCAACAAGCCGCGCAAGCAGATCGAGGCTCTCCTGAAATTGAGGCAGGCGCCATGACATTGGTCGATCAACGCGAGCGCGAGCGTATCGAGCACGACCTGGGGGTGACCCTGATCGTGGAGGCGGCGGCCGGAACCGGGAAGACGACGGCCCTCGTCGGGCGCATCCTGTCGCTTATCAAGACCGGGGAGGCGAGGCTGTCGGGTATCGCCGCCGTGACGTTCACGGAGTCGGCGGCGGGGGAGATGAAGTTGCGCTTGCGCGAGGAGATCGAGCGTGCGCGGGGCGCGGCCACGGAGCAGGTAGGTCAGCGCCTTGAGCGTGCGCTCCGTGAGCTCGAGGCCGCGCGCATCGCGACGATCCACTCGTTATGCAACGATCTCCTGCACGAGCGTCCGGTTGAGGCCGGGGTCGACCCACGTTTCACGGTGGCTGCGGAGGCGGACGCGCGGGGGTTGTTCGAGCAGGCGTTCGAGGCGTGGTTTGAGGAGGTCTTGGAGGACCCGCCCGAAGGGGTGCGCCGTTTCCTGCGTCGGCGTCCACGGGGTAACGATCGCCCACGGGACCAGCTCCGCGCCGCGGCGTGGACCATTGCCAATCAGCGAGACCACGCCCGGGGCTGGGGACGTGCTCCCTTCGGCCGGGAGGGTGAGATCGATGCTGTGATCGATGCGCTTGGCAGGGTCGGGCGCCATCGGGACAGCGGCACAAACCAGGACGATCGCCTCGTCAAGAGCGTGACAGCCATTGCGCACTGGCATGACGAGCTGCGTCACCGTGAATCGGTACGTGATCGGGACTATGACGGCCTCGAGGCGGAGCTGCTCGCGCTCCAGCGTCCTTACCCCAATCATTGGAACTGGAAGGGCTACGGGGCCAGTTTCGGCCGGGTCCCGATCGCCGAGGTGCGAGCCGAGCGCGACGCGGTCAAAGAACAGCTGGCGCGTGTGGTCGAGCGCTGCTCGGCCGATCTGGCGCCTTGCCTTGAGGAAGCGCTGTGGCCGGTGGTCGAGCGGTACGCTCGCGTCAAGGAGCAGGCGGGGGTCCTGGACTTCTTCGACCTGCTGTTGAAGACGCGGGAGCTCCTGGGGGCTGACACCCGCGTCCGTAGAGAGGCGCAGGAGCGCATCACCCACGTGCTCGTGGATGAATTCCAGGATACGGACCCGCTGCAGGTCGAGATCATGTTGCTCCTCGCGTCCGATGACCCGACCGTGTCCGATCCGTCCCAGGTGCAGGTCGCCCCTGGCAAGCTGTTCCTGGTCGGTGACCCCAAACAGTCCATCTATCGTTTCCGTCGCGCGGACGTGGTGCTCTACGAGAAGCTCAAGGAGAGGTTGGTCGCGAAGGGCGCGGTCCTGGTCCAGCTCTCCACGAGTTTCCGTAGTGACCCACGTATCCAGGACGCTGTAAATCAGGCCTTCGAGCCGCGCATGCAGGGAGACGGCCAAGCGCACTACGTACACCTCGCCCCGTTCCGCGAGCCCGACACGACGAGGCCGGCCCTGGTCGCCCTCCCGGTGCCTGATCCCTACGCCGATTGGGGAGGCATCACCGGCCGAGCCGTGACGGAGTCATTCCCCGACGCGGTCGGCGGCTTTGTCTCATGGCTCGTCAACGACAGCGGGTGGAAGGTCGTCGATCCATCAACTGGCCAGCGGGTCGCGGTGGCGGCACGGCATGTCTGCCTCCTGTTCAGGCGGATGCAGAGCTGGGGCAAGCCGGTGGCGCACGCTTACACGCAGGCGCTCGAGGCCCGCGGCATACCGCACGTGCTCGTGGGGGGGCGCGCGTTCCATGACCGTGAGGAGGTGGTCGCGGTGCGAAACGCGCTCTCCGCGATCGAGTGGCCCGAAGACGAGTTGTCCGTATATGCGACCCTGCGGGGGCCGTTGTTCGCGGTAGGAGACGATGCCTTGTTGCAGTGGCGGCATCGATTCCGGTCGTTGCATCCGCTGAGACCTCGCGAGGACGACGGCGCGTTGACGCCGCTCCTGGAAGAGGTGGGCGTGCCCCTCGAGTTGTTGGCGCAGCTGCACCGGCGACGCAATCGCCGCCCTTTCGCGGACACGCTGACCCGTCTTTTGGAGGCCGTGCGCGCGCACGCGGGGCTCGCGTTCTGGGCCGGTGGTGAGCAGGTCCTTGGCAACGTGTTGCGGACAGTGGAGCTGGCGCGTCGCGCAGAGAGCGGCGGGGCCACGTCGTTCCGGGCCTTCGTGGAGGGGTTCTGCTCTGACGCCGAGCGTGGGGAGGCCGCGGAGGCGGCCGTCGTGGAGGAGGGTAGCGAGGGCGTTCGCGTCTTGACTGTGCACAAGGCCAAGGGCCTCGAGTTCCCGGTCGTGGTCCTGTGCGATCCCACATGCAACGCGGTGGGCGGTCGGCCGTCCCGTTGGACCGACGAGGATACGGGGCGGTGCTTTGAACCGTTGGCGGGCTGCGTCCCCGCCGAGCTGGACGCGAATGCTGCGGAGGTCCTGCGCCGTGATCAGGAAGAGTCAGATCGTCTGCTGTACGTCGCGTCGACGCGGGCGCGCGATCTGCTGGTCGTTCCAGGCGTCGGTGACGCAGCCGGGAGCCCCTCGACCTGGTGGACGGAGCCCCTCGACCCTGCCCTGTTCCCGACACCCACGACCCGGCACCACCCGTCGCAAGCTCCGGGTTGTCCGTCCTTCGGTTCGGACACGGTGCGCAAGCGGCCGGATCGGGCGAGGCCGGAAGCCGTCGCGGTGAAGCCCGGTCGTCACGAGACCGCCGGCGGCGGAGAGGTGGTGTGGTGGGATCCTTATCAGCTAGGGCTCGACGTCGCCGAGGCCACGGGGCTGCGTTACGACGAGATCCTGGCGGAGGACCCCGGGGGCCAGGAGGCGGAGGAGAGCGTGCGACGCCACGACGCTTGGGCCCAGGCGCGGTCTTCCGCGATCGATGCCGGATCACGGGCGTCGGTGCGGGTCGCGACGCCGACCGAGTTGGCGGGCGTCGCGGACGCCGGAGACGCGGCTGACGTGCGTGTCGAGGCGACCGATGTGGAGCGGGACGGCCGACCCTCCGGGCGACGTTTCGGAACGCTGGTCCACGAGGGCCTGGAGGCGCTCCCCTTCGACGCAGACGCAGACCTGGTCGCTCGTACGATCGCGTGGAGGGGGCGGGTGCTCGGCGCGCCATCGGACGAGGTCGCCGCTGCGACGACGGCTGTCGTCGCGGCTATCCGGCATCCCGTCATGCGCGACGCCGCACGGAGCAGCGACTTGCGGCGCGAGGTGGGGCTGTCATACGTCCTCGAAGACGGGAGCATCGTAGAGGGGACCGCGGATCTGGCCTTCAAGGACCCGGACGACCCGACCCGCTGGACGGTCGTCGACTTCAAGACATCGACGGCAGAGGACAGCCGCGACAAATGGGTCGCACAGGTGGGCTGCTACTGCGAGGGGGTGCGCCGGGCGACGGGTGAGGCCGCGAGTGGCGTTGTCCTCATGGTGTGAGCTGCTTTTCGTAGATCCGGTAGGTCCGCCATCGTCGCGCGCCGGCGCGCTCGAGCGTGTTGATCATCGGCGTGTTGGTCTCGAGGATCCAGCTGCATTCGGCAGATCGAATGCCGCTCTCGTTGGCGCGGATGATGTCGCCGTACAGGCAGGCATCCAGCCCCAGGTGCTGGTGTTCTTTGCGGACGCCCATGAGCATGACACGCATGGTGTCGATGCGACGCTTGGCGCGCAGGAGCTTGAGGAATCCGAAGGGGAACAGGCGCCCCCGGAGCTTCAACAGGACACGGTTGTAATCGGGCAGCCCCATCCAGAATCCGATGGCGTCTCCGTCCCGGACCAGGAACGAGCACAGCGACGGACGGAATATGGGACGTAGCTCCTTGGCCAGCGCGGCGGTCTCGAGTTTCGTCAACGGGACGAACCCCCAGTTGCGCGACCACGCGTCGTTGAACAGCTCGATGATGAGGTTGACGTCCTCATCGAATCTTCGCTTGTCGAACGGGCGCAGCGACAAGTTGTTGCGCCTCAGGATCTTGTCGCTGATGCGTTTCCAGCGTGGGATGTCGTGGCGGTCCTCGTGGGCGAGGAACGCGTAGAGGTCCATGACCTTGGTGAAGCCGTGCGCCTCGATCAGGGCTGCGTACCACGGCGCGTTGTGCGGCATCATGAGGAAGGGGGGGCCCGGTTCGCCGTCCACGAGGCAGCCGCTCTCATAGTTGAGGGACGGCGAGGTCGGGCCCCGCAGGGCGTTCAGGTCCCGATCCGTCGCCCACGCCCCGGCGGCCTCGAGGAGCGCCCCTGCCACCTCCGGGTCGTTCTCGGCCTCGAAGAAGCCGAAGAACCCGGTTCGGTCGGAGTGGTGGGCGTTGTGTGTTCGATTTTCGATGGCGGCGATGCGACCGACGACGCGGCCGTCTCTGCGAGCCAGCATCCACTGGATGTCCCCTGAGCCGTAGAACGCGTGCTTCCGCTTCGGGTGGAGGAAACGCGCGATGTCCTTGTTGGGGGGCGCGACCCAGAACGGGTCCTCCGCGTAGAGGCGGTGGGGGAGTAGACGGAACGCCTCGCGGTCCTTTCGGCCATCGACCGGATCGACGCGGACCGCCGACGGGGCCATGTCGCTACTGGCCGCCGCGGGCGAGGTTGCCGGCCATCTGGGCCTGACGCAGCTGCGCGATCTCCCCGAAAGCCTCGAGGACGCGGTCGATCTCGGAGTCCTGGTGGGTCGCCATGTAGGAGGTGCGGATGAGGCCCTTCCCTGGCGGAGTGCCCGGCGCGACGACGGGATTTGCGAAGATGCCGCGCTCGTCGAGGAGCTTCCAGAACTCGAATGTGTCCTCGTCGGAGCCGACGAGGATGGGGACGATGGGTGTCTCACTGCCCATCGTGTCGTAACCCATCTCTCCGAATGCTCCGCGCACCCGGCTCACGATCTTGTGCAGCTTCTCGATGCGCCAGGGCTCCTTTTCGATGATGTCGAGCGCGGCCATGGCGGCGGCGGTGTTCGCCGGGGTCGGGCTGGCGGAGAAGATCAGGGCGCGAGCGTGGTGCTTGATGTAGTGGACGACCTCTTCGCTCCCGGCGATGAAGCCTCCGATGCTCGCGAGGGACTTGGAGAAGGTGCCCATGACGAGATCGACTCCGCCGCCCTCGTCGGGGGTCATGCCGAAGTGCTCGAGGGTGCCGCGTCCGCTCTTCCCGAGAACGCCGATGCCATGGGCGTCGTCGACCATGACACGGGCGCCGTACTTGCGAGCGAGCTCAACGATGGAGGGCAGGTCGGTGATGCTGCCGTTCATCGAGAACACGCCGTCGACGACGATGAGCTTGCCCGCGTCATCCGGGCACTCTCTGAGGAGGCGCTCCAGGTCCTCCATGTCACCGTGACGGAACTTCCGCGTCTGGCCGAACGAGAGCCGTGCCCCGTCGATGATGGAGGCGTGGTTCTCACGGTCGCAGAGGAGCACGTCGCTCTTGCCGACCACCGAACTGAGGACGCCGAGGTTGACCATGAATCCGGTGGAGAAGACCGCCGCGGATTCCATTTTCATGAAGGCGGCGAGGCGCCGCTCCAGCTCCTCGTGAAGCTCGAGCGTGCCGTTGAGAAAACGGGAGCCGGTGCACGATGTCCCGTAGCGCTTGGTGGCTTCCTGGGCGGCATCGACGACTCGGGGATCATGGGTGAGCCCTAAGTAATTGTTGGACCCCACCATGACCACCTTGCGGCCATTGACCGTGGCGGTGGTGCAATCATGTTCCGCGATGGCCCGGAAGTAGGGGTAGACCCCCAACCGCATCAATTCGCGGACCCGGCGAAATCGCCGACACTTATCGAACAGATCCACAGCTTTCCTTCCCTCGCCCCCGGGGGTGGTCATTCCAGGTTCATCCGGGAGGCACCGCTTGGCGCACGGAAACCCATGAGCGGCGTCACTTTAGCAGCACCGGAGCGCGGCGCGCAACGACCACCTTGGCCTACGCCCGGCAGATTCTTAACACCTGGGCGGGGGCTGGAAAGCCCTGGTGAAGGGAGGTCTATCGCTTGAAGATCCTCGTGACCGGTGCCAGTGGCTTCATCGGGCATCACGTGGTGCAAGCCGTTGTCTCACAGGGGCTACGGGCGTTTCCCGTGCTGCGGGCGGGGTCAGATCGTCGGGATCTCGAGGCCCACGCAGACCGCATCCGGGTGGTCGACCTGGCCGACGCAGCATCATGCCGGGAGGCGGTTCGAGGGGTCGATGTGGTGATTCACCTGGCCGGATTGACCCGGGCGAGGAGCCTGCAGGCCTTTCGGGAGGTCAACGTCCATGGGGTGAGCCGCTTGGTGACGGCGTGCCATGAGGCCGCCCCGGGCCTGAAGCGCTTCGTCTTGGTGTCCAGCATCGCGGCCGCAGGGCCGGGGGTACGGGGCGCCCCGCGGCGGGAGACGGACCCCTGCGAGCCGGTGACCCCTTACGGGGTCTCTAAGCTCGAGGGGGAGGAGGCCTTGCGGGCCGAGGCGGGCTCCATCCCGTGGACGATCGTGCGTCCGCCGGTGGTTTACGGTCCGCGCGAGAGAGACGTGCTCACGCTGTTCAAGCTCTGCCGTCGTGGTGTCGTCCCCATCGTGGGTTGGCGCGACAAGCACTACTCGGTGGTCTACGGACCCGATCTCGCACGGGCCATCGTCGAGCTCGCGCTTGAGCCTCGCGCCTCGGGCCGGGTCTTCTACGTCGCGGAGCGAAACGTCTATAGCTACATGGAATTCGTCGGCGCCATCGGCCGTGCCATGGGGCGCGTGCCTCCCCGTCCTCGCGTGCCGCATCTGGTGCCACGGATCATTGCGCTGTGTGGATCTCTCACCCAGCCGTTCAGGCGGCGTCCTCCACTCGTGAGCCTCTCCAAGCTCCCCGAGATACTGGCGCCTGGTTGGGTTTGCGCTACGGACGCGGTCCGCGAGATCCTCGGCGATGTCGCACCGACGGATCTGGAGCGTGGCGCCCGGGAGACCGCGGCCTGGTATCGGGAGTCGGGCTGGGTCTGATTCGTGGGGCCGGCGCCGGCCCGCCCCGGACGACGCGGGGGCTGGGCCGCGGACACGGCGGCGCGAGGAGACCGCTGGCGGTATCATCCGGCCCCCTAGTCGCTCGGAAGCACCAGTGATGGACTCTCCGTTATCAGCCAGCGTGTCTGCAATCGTCGTCGTTCTCGGCGATGATCCGCGGTTGCATGAATGCCTGGCGGCGTTGGCGGCAGAGGTCCGCGAGACGGGCCTTGGGATTGAGGTCGTGGTGGTAGAGAACGCAGCGAGGGGAGAGGCCCCCGCGCTGCCACTCGAGCCAGCGAAACGCATCCGGCGCGAGGCGAATCCGGGGTATGCCGCCTCGGCGGCGGAGGCGATCGAGGCGACGACCGGCGACTACGTCCTCACCCTCAATCCGGACGCGACGGTTCATGCGGGCTCAGTCGCTCGCGCCGTGGCGGTCCTTGATAGCGAGCCGGACGTGGGTGCGGTGGCCTTCCGGCTGGTTCGGACCGATGGCACGACTCTGGATTCGGCCGGCATTCGGCTCGGCCCGATCAGGAGGGCGCGTGACCGTGGGATGGGGGAGCCGGCGGAGGGGGCGTTCACCACGCGTGATGACGTCGACGCTGCTTGTATGGCTTGCGCCCTGTTTCGCCGGAGCGCCCTGGATGCGGCTCGTGACGGCGCAGGTGAGGTCCTCGATCGTCGTTTCTTTGCGTACAAAGAGGACGTGGATCTGGGCTGGAGGCTGCGCCGTGCCGGATTTCGGGTGGCGTACGTGCCCGATGCCGTCGCCACGCACGAACGGGGCTGGAAGGAGCGAGGGCGTCAAACCATCCCCCTCGAGCTACGTATCCTGAGCCTGAGGAATCGCTGGTGGACGATCCTCAAGAACGAGTCGGCTTTGAGTCTGCTGCTGAGAATGGCACTCTATGTGTCGGTGGAGGTGATGCTGGTGCTGTTCCTCCTCGTGACCGAGCCCGGGGTCGTTCGTGCGTATCCCCGTATCGTGCTCGGGATTCCTGGGACGTTGAGAAGAAGGAAGTCGAGACCCCGGTGACCGAAGGGAACGCGCAGGTACCGGCTGATCTGGCGGTGGTCGTCGCGAGCTACAACGTAGCGGCGCTGCTGGCGGAATGCCTTGAGAGCATCGAGACGGCGCGCGGTGCGCTCGAGGTCGAGGTCGTGGTCGTTGATAACGACAGCTCTGATGGCTCGCAGGAGATGGTCTCGGTTTCGTATCCCGATGTCCGCCTTATCTGCAACGACGTCAACGAGGGCTTCGCCAAGGCGAACAACCGCGCCATCAAGGAGACGCGGGCGCGCTACGTCCTGCTGTTGAATCCTGATACGAAGATCCCTGAGCGGACCCTCGAGCCCATGATCGCGTTCCTCGACCAGAACCCGGACGTCGGTGTGGTCGGACCAAGGGTCGTCCGCCCGGACGGAGCGCTGGACGAGGCTTGTCGCCGCGGTTTTCCGACGCCTCTGTCAGCCGCCGCGCGGTTCCTTCAACTCGATCGGGTGTTCCCCAAGAGCAGGACCTTCGGCAGCTATCGTCAGACCTTCAAGGACCCGGGCGATCGCTACGAAGTCGACTCCGTCGTCGGCGCGTTCATGATGCTTCGCCGATCGGCGCTGGAGGATGTGGGGGTCTTGGACGAGGACTTCTTCATGTTCGGGGAGGACCTGGATTGGTGTTGGCGTTTCAAGAAGCGTGACTGGCGGATCTACTACTTGGGAGACCAGCAGGTCATCCACCACAAGGGCGCGTCGTGCACGACCGCGCCCCACCGGATGAACTGGCATTTCCATCGTTCGATGGTGTTGTTTCATCGCAAGCACCTGGTTCAGCGCTACCCGTTTTTCCTGAACTGGATTGTCTATGGCGCGGTTGGAATCCGTTATGCGCTCAAGAGCGTCGTCATGGTGATGAGGGGGACGCGAGCCCGTCGCCCGGAGCCGGTTGGTGTCCGTGAGTCGCCGGCCTCTCGAGCAGAAGAAGCGTCGGCCGAAGCCTGACGTGGACTTGAGGACCGGCTCCCGTAGGATGGGGCCGACGCGTGACGCTCGCGCGCAAGAGGGGGTCGGACGCTGTGCTACGTTTCTGTGGTTTGACGGACGTCGGAAGGAAGCGAAGCGATAACGAGGACCGCTTCCATGTGTCCGACGAGAAGCAGTACACGATCCTCGCGGATGGCATGGGCGGCCGTCTTTACGGAGAGGTCGCCTCTGAGATGGCCGTGGAGGGACTGTCCCGGCATATCGAGAGCGACATGCCGAGGAGCATTGAGCGGCTTGATCGCGGTGAACAGGGGGTTATGGGGACGAACCTCGTCGACGATTGGATCCGCGCTGTGAACCGGCAGATCCACGCCAAGGGGCAGGAGGACGAGCGTTACCGCGAGATGGGCACGACCCTCATCTGCTTGTTGGGTCTCGATGGTCAGGTGATCCTCGCTCACGTGGGCGACAGCCGGTGCTATCGATGGAGCCAGCGGGGGGGGCTGTCCCAGCTCACCGAGGACCACTCGTTCGTCAACACCCAGCTCAAGCAGGGCGTGATCACGGAGGAACAGGCGAGGGAATCCACGCAACGCAATATTATCACCCGTGCCGTCGGCACGGCCAGCAAGGTCAAGGCAGACATCAAGGTGTTTCCTGCCTCGGCTGGTGACCGGTTTCTCCTTTGCTCCGACGGGCTGACGGACATGGTCGATGATGACGAGATCGCCGAGATAATGGGGCGCGGCGATGACATCCAGACGGCGGTGCAGGTGCTCGTGGATGCGGCCAACGTAGCGGGCGGTCGCGACAACACGACGGTTGTCCTGGCCGAGTCCGTTTGATCGACCATCCGCGCGACATCGGGGAGCGCGCTCATGAGACCAGGCGGTATCCAGGTCGAGGCCTTGGCCAAGGTCTTCGAGGATCGGAAGCGCGGCCTCATTCGGGCCGTGGATGGCGTATCGTTTTCGTGTGCACCCGGGCGCATCTTCGGTTTGCTCGGGCCTAACGGCGCCGGCAAGACGACGGCCCTGCGTATCCTGTCGACCGTGCTGCGCCCCTCCGGGGGTACGGTTACGGTGAATGGCTTCGACTCGGTGCGGGATGCTGAGCAGGTGCGCGCCTCCATCGGCTTCTTGTCGGGGGCGACGGCGCTCTACGAGCGTTCGACCGCGCGTGAGGTCATCGGGTTCTTCGGTGAGCTGTTCGGGATCGACCGCTCGCGGGTGGCGGACCGCGTCGATGAGCTGTCCGAGATGCTGAAGATGGAGGCGTTTCTCGACCAGGCGTGCGGGAAGCTGTCGGCCGGGCAACGGCAGAAGGTGAGCATCGCACGGACGATTGTCCACGATCCCCCCGTGATCATCCTTGACGAGCCGACCGCGAACCTCGATGTGCTGGTGGCGCGCGAGGTCGTGTTGTTCGTGGCCAGCGAGCGGGATCGGGGGAAGACGGTGCTGCTCTCGACTCACATCATGAGTGAGGTCGATCGCCTTTGTGACGACGTCGCGATCATCCACGAGGGGCGCTTGTTGCTGGCCGGGACCAAGGACGAGGTCGTGCAGCGCGGTGGCGGGTCTTCGGTCGAGGACATCTTCTTTCAACTCGTGCCTGTCGACGAAGATGTCGCCGGAGGATCGTCGTGAGGTGGCGTATCGTCAGGACGATCCTGCGTCGTGAACTACGCGACGTCCTGCGAGACCGGCGCACGCTGTTCACCATGCTGGTGCTCCCGGTGCTGCTCTACCCGGCGTTGATGCTTGGCTTCAGCAGCCTCGCCAAGAGCCGGGTGGAGGAGCTCAAGGAGCAGACCTATCCGGTCATGATCACCGTCGACGGCGAACCGCTCGTCAGGGAGGGGTTACCGCCGAGCGGCAGCCTCGCCGCCCGGCTGCTGCACGTGAAGCGGTTCTCGTTCACCGCCGTATCGGACCCCCGGGCGGCGGTGGAGCGTGGTGACATCCTCCTCGCTTGCGAGATCCCCAGCGACCTGGAAGAGAGACTGCGGGCGCGGCAAGAGGTGCGGCTGGAGCCGCTGCACCGGTCGGCGGATGAGTCCTCACGGGTCGTGTGGAGGGCCTTCAAGGACGCGGTCCTGGCCTACCGTACGGAGCGTGTCCCCCTCGTCATCGATGCCGAAACGGGGGATCAGTCGACCCCGGAGCAGAAGGGGGGCCATCTGTTCGGGGGCATGCTCACCATGATGGTCATCATGATGGCCATGACCGGCGCCTTCTATCCGGCCCTCGACGTGGCCGCGGGGGAGAAGGAGCGGGGCACCCTGGAGACGTTGCTGTTGTCGCCTGTCAGCCGTGTCGAGCTCGTCGCGGGCAAGTACCTGACCGTCCTCGCCGTGGCGGTCTTCGCCGCCCTCATGAACCTGGGCAGCATGGCGCTCACGTTCTCTGGCTTCTCCACCATGATCTCGCAGGTCGATGGGAATCTCAGATTCAGCATCTCGCCCCTCGCGTTCGCCGTGATCGTGGTCGGTCTCGTGATCATGGCCGCCCTGTTCAGCGCGATCTGCCTGGCGGTCAGCACCTTCGCCCGCACCTATAAGGAGGGGCAGGCTTACCTCACTCCGGCGCTCCTCCTCGTCATGCCCCTCGCCATGATCGGTTTGTTGCCGAACATGCAGCTCGACACATCCCTCGCCGTCATTCCAGTCGCCAACATGGCGCTCCTCATGAAGGCCCTGCTGGTCGGTAATTTCCCTGGGCCGGAGATCGTCATCACCCTGGTGACCTGTCTGGGGTGTGCGTTCGCGGCGCTGCTCTGGACGGCGAGTCTGTTCAACCGTGAAGAAGTCCTGTTCCGTGAAGGCAAGCAGGTCTTCGGGCTCAAACCACCCCCGGGAGTGCCGCGCCCTGAGCGGCCCCCTGCCCAGGCCGCCGTGCTTGGCGTGCTGCTCGGTGTTGTCTGGATGATGCATGTCGGGAGTCGGCTCCTGGCCGCGCCCGCCTGGGCCCAGATCATCGTCCCGCAGGCGGGGTTGGTGGCCCTGGCCCTCGTCCTTCCGCGGCTGGCCATGGTGCGTCTGAATTCTGGGCTCGGGCTCTCCGCTCCGACGGTCCCTTCTTGGCTCGCGGGCGCGTTGGTCGGCGCCGGCGGTGTCGGCGTGTCGCTCTGTGTCGGGCAGCTTCAGCGGAGCTTCCTCGGGGAGCCAGATCAGGCGGTGGCCGAGCAGATCGCTGGACTCATGGAGTCCCTCGGGCCGGCCGTCGTCGTGATCCTCTGTGTCGCCGTTGTCCCGGCCCTCGCCGAGGAGCTGCTGTTTCGCGGGCTGGTGCTGCAGGCGTTTCGTGGGATGCTCCGAATCCGCGGCGCGGTGGTTCTGAGCGCGGTGCTGTTCGGGGCTTTCCACATGAGCGTGCACCGGTTCTTTCCGCAAGCGGTCCTGGGTGTGGTGCTGGCGCTTCTCGTGGTGCGTTGCCGTTCCGTCTGGCCTGCGGTCCTCGCACACGCGACGCACAACGGGATATTGGTGATCTGGGCGTTGTCTTCGGACGTCCCCGATGAGCCCCTTGAGCTGCCCTACCTGTTCGCCTTGGCGGCCGGCGGCGTCACGTTGATCGGACTTGGCTTCGTCACCTCCCGGGCGACCCGGACGGAGCCGAGCTCATGATCATCGTCTTCGTCCTGCAGCCTCTCCTCGTGGTCGCGTGGCTCGCGGCCGAAGTGGTGTTTGGGCAGGGCGGGGACTTCCTCTACGGGGCGGTCATGGTGTCGTCTGCCTTGACGGTCCTGTTGCTGGCGGTCCTTGGGCGATTGGCGGTTCATTGGACCATCGTCGCGGTCGTGCTCGCGTTGGTGCCGCCGCTGGCGCCGATCGTCGTCTGCCATGTCTGCACCCACGTCCTCCTGCGGGCGACCTACGGGCGCGCCGATGACGATCCGTGGGAGGTGGTCAGTCAGCACATGGCCCGGCGCTGGCTTCGGGCAGGCAACCTGGCCAGCATGATGTGTGTCGTGCTCCTCTACTACTGGTGGGATGCGGTCGATCGCGCACGGCTGACCTTGGCGGAGGCGGTCTTTGTCAGTCCCCTGCGGCTGATGTCCGATGCGTTCGCGCCCTTCGTCAAGCTGGCGTTCTTCGCCGTCACGATCTGGTACGGCGCCCAGTTGATTCGCACCGGCCGTATCGTCCTCGCGCTGCGCAGGGGAGCTGGCGCCGGCGCGGACGGGGCGTCAGGGAGCGACGACGCCCCCTGAGCTCACTTCTCGTAGACGACCTCACCGGCCACGATGGTCGCGACGACCCCGATTCGACTCATGTGCCACGCGCTGCACTTGATGGGGTCCCGGTTGATGACGACTACGTCTGCCTGGAAGCCGGGGCGGAGCTTGCCGCGTCGGTCGTCCGTGAAGCTGCCCTGGGCACCCCAGTAGGTCAGGCTGAGGAGGGCCTCGTGGCGATTCATGCGCTGTCGCGGGTAGAAGGCCTCCCGCTTGCCGTTTGGCAAATCCATGAACCTCGTCGTTGTGCTGAAGAGGTTGCGCCAGGGGGAGAGGCTCTCCACTGGGGAGTCGGTGCCGTTGGGGATGATGCACCCGGCGTCGATGAGGGCTCGCCAGGCGTAAGCGCCCACGGCGCGCTGGTCACCGATGCGATCCGGCACCCACGGTCCATCGGACGTGCAGTGGCATCCTTGCATCGAAGGGATGACCCGTAGCTTCTTGAAGCGTGGGATGTCCTCGCGGGACAAGATCTGGGCGTGCTCTATTCGGAATCGGTGGTCCAATCCGTGGGACCCGGTCGCGTCGAGGGCGCGCTCGTAGGCATCGAGTGTCTCGCGGCAGCCGCGGTCGCCGATTGCATGGGTGCAGACCTGGTATCCCAGCTTGAGAGCTCGCCGCGCGACGTCTTCGATGAACGCGGGTTGCAGGATGGCGAATCCCTGGTGGTCGGCTCGGTCGGCGTACGAGTCGAGGAGCCATGCGCCGCGCGATCCGAGGGCCCCGTCCGCGTATAGCTTGATCGCCCGCACAGAGAAGCGGTCGTCATAGGCGCTCAGGATTGGCGGGCCTGCGAAGACCTGGCTGGCCGAGGCCTCGTCGTCCACCGACACCATGGCGTGGACTCGCAGCTTCATCCGCTTGGCGGAGTAGAGGTCGGCCAGGCGCCGCAGGGTCGCCGGGTCAGCCCCCGCGTCGACGAACGTCGTGATCCCCAGCCGCAGGGCCTCCTCTTGAGCGGCCTCGAGGTCCGCGGCGATCTCGTCTGGATCATCCTCTCTCGGCATGACGCGCTCGATCAGATCCATGGCCTTGTCGACGAGGACGCCGGTCACCCTCCCCTTGGCGTCTCTGATGATCTCGCCGCCCGCCGGGTTGGGAGCGCCCTGTGAGATCCCTGCGAGCTCGAGCGTCCTTGAACTCACCCACACTGCGTGCCCGTCGGTGCGACGGAGGGCGCAGGGGCGGCCTCCGCAGACGAGGTCGAGCGTCTCCCGGTCGGGGAACTCCTTGCCTTCCCACAACTCCTGGCTCCACCCACGACCCACGACCCAGGCGTCTTTGGGTAGTTCGGCGCACCACTCCTTGACGCGGGCGGCTGCAGCGGCCGGGCTCTCGACGCCGCGGAGGTCGAGCTGGCGCATGGCGGTTCCCACCCCGCGCAGGTGGGCGTGAGAGTCGATGATGCCCGGCATCGCGACACCGCTCGCGGGCACCTCGACGATCCGTGTCCCCGGTCCCGCGGCTGCGTACGCGGAGGCCGCGTCGGTGATCTTCAGGATCCTCCCGGCGTCGATGACCAGCCCGCTGGCGCGGGGTCTGGACTCATCGAGCGTGAGTACCGGGCCGATGATGACGAGGTCAGGCCCGGGTGCCGCTTGCTCCGGTTGCCCGCGGAGGTAGGAGGTCGGGAGCAGGGAGAGCGTGGCGAGGAGGAGGAGGCTGCGCATGCGGCTGGTTGTACCACGATCTGCTACCATCGCGCGCCGCTGAACGGCACTCCATGCGCGTCCCCAAGGTCCATGTCCCGTACCTGATCGGTGTCGGCTTGTTCGGCGTCGCGCACGCCGTCTCGCTCTTCCTCCCTGCTCAGGGGGCCGCAGCCGTGGCCGCGGAGTCCGTTAGTTTTGGGGCTTTGGTGCTTCACTTCATCTGGCTGCACGCGATCTACAAGGACGGTGAAGGCCGGCTCGGGAAGGAGCTCCCCATGCCTGCCTCGCGTGTAGTGATTGTGGCGCTGATCGCGTGTGTGTTCTTGCCGATCTGGTCTGCGTTCGCGTTGATGGTCCTCTTGCGGTCAGTCGTCATCGCCCTCGGAGACGGGGCCGAGAGGCGCGCGCCGTTCCTGGCGCGTGCAGCCAGCGACGCGCCCGCGTTGGTGGTCGTGGGTTCGTTTCTGGTGGGCGTTTCCTTTGTCATCGCGATCCAGTTGGAGGTGGCGGGTGCCTTCACTGAAGGAGAGGTACGGGGCCGTCCCGTCGCGTTTCTGGGGGCGGTGGAGTCGTACGCGGTCTCCGCCTTTTTCCTCCTCTGTGCCGGGTACTGGCTGTGGTTTGTCGCTCGTGCGATTCCGGCTCTCTACCGAGCCATGGAGAGCCTGGACCCCCAGAAAGACGCCGGCGCCGGCGCTGGCTTGGACGGGTGACGGCTCAGGACAAACACGCCATAGAGACAAGGGACCTCTCCGTGCGTTTCGGCGAGGTTCCTGGTGTCCTCGACCTCAATCTCGCGGTTCATGTGGGGGAGGTGTACGGTTTCCTCGGACCGAACGGCGCCGGCAAGACCACGACGATCCGTTTGTTGCTTGACCTGTTGCGCCCGGATGTTGGGGAGGTTCGGCTCTTCGGATCGGAGGTCCGGGCGGGCGGCGCGGCGCTGCGTGCCCACGTGGGGTTCTTGCCGGGGGACCTCGCCCTGTTCCCGTTCCTCAATGGGTTCCAGACCCTGAGGTTCCTGGAGGGGCTGTCTGGTCGAGAGGCCAAATTGAGGGATCAGCTCCTCGAGCGGCTGCGCTTTCCGCTCGATGCCCTCAAGCGTCCCGTGCGGACCTACTCGACCGGGATGCGGCAGAAGATTGGCATCGTGGCGGCGTTTCAGCACGACCCTCGGTTGCTGGTCCTGGACGAACCTACTACCGGGCTGGACCCGATCGTGCGCGACGCGTTCATCGAGCTCGTGAATGACCGTCGCGCGGCCGGCCGGACCGTGTTCCTGTCGAGTCACGTGCTCGATGAAATCGATCGCTGCGCTGATCGCGTCGGCCTCATCGCCGGGGCCCGTTTGCGGATGGAATCCACGGTCAGCGAGCTACGCGAGTCGCGCCCGCGGACCGTCGTGCTCCGTTACGCGGACGGTCGGCGTGAGAGCCGGCAACATCACGGGGATCCACGTGAGTTGCTCGACCAAATTCCCCGTGATGGACTGGTGGAGGTCGAGATCCGACCGGCGACCCTCGACGAGGTGTTCCGATCGGTCGTCGGGGAGGACACGCGATGACCCGGGTGTTGCTCGCGTTCCTGATGCGGCGTCACTGGTGGACGTGCGGGCTTTGCGTGATGCTCCCTGTCATGATCGGTTCGATCGTCGGAGTGATCTATCCGACAATGGAGAAGGAGCGGGGCGTGATCGGGCCCATGCTCGATTTGATGCGTAACTGGTTCCCCGAACTCCCGAACTTCCTTCGGCCCGAGGGGGCGTTCGTGTGGCCTTACATGCATCCGATGACGCTGCTGGCCTACGTGTTGGCGCCGGCGATCGTGGCGCTCGCGCAACCCGCTGGGGAGCGAGGTCGTGGCAGCCTCGACCTGATCCTCGCGACGAGGCTGTCGCGGTCGCGGTTGGTGAGCAGCGTGTTCCTCTTTCTCGTCCCCGTGAGCATCGTCATGGGGCTCGGGCCGTTCCTCGGCTCCGTCATCGGGTCGGCGCTCTGTGGCGAGTTAGGGGCCGTCCCGCTCGGCGCGTATCTCCTCTGCTCCGTCGAGGCCAGCGCGTTGAGCTTGTTCTTCGGGTCCCTCGCGTTGCTTGTCTCGGTGCGTTCTCGCGACCGAGGACAGGCGACGCTCGTGTTCGCGGCCATCACGATCGGGTGGTTCCTGGTGGACGTCGTAAGTCAGATGTGGAAGGACGCTCCCGATTGGGTCGCCCGTGCCGGACCCTTCGGTTACTACGATCCCCTCGGCCTCGCTCGCGAGCAACAGGTACCCCTGGCCTTGGACCTCTTTGTGTTGCTCGGGGGTGTCGCCGTGTGCGTGGGCTGCGCCATATGGTCGGCGCGCAGGCGGCGATCTGCGTAGCGGCCTCGGGCCCTAGCTGGCCGTGACCTCGGGGATCGTCAACTCGCGAAAGAACTCGAGCGTGCGCTCTCCGATGGGGCCCCAGGTGAGCTCCTCGGAGCGGCGCCATGCCGCCCGTTCACTGGTGGTGTCGTCGGCCGCGAGGGATCGCGCGATCGCCGGCATGAGGTCGTCGAGAGAACGGAAGCGTTCGACGGCGGACTCGCCGGAGATGTCGAGCAGCGAGGCCTCGTCCGGGATGACACACGCGCGTCCCAGCGAGAGCGCCAGGACGAGGGTGCCGGACGTGGTCACCTTGCGATAGGGGAGGATGACGCGGTCGGCGGCGGAGAACAGGAGCGACGTCTCGCTGGGGTCGTGGAACCGGAGATCGAGGCGGATGCGTGGGTCGTCGCCCGCGCGCGCGATCAGGTCTGCGGTCGCGCGCTGGTCTGTCGGATCGCCAGCCACCACCAGGGTGGCGTCCAGGTCGGTCTGACGGAAGCGCTCGACGAGATCCTGGAAGCCCTTGTAGGGGCGCACTTGGCCGAAGGCGAGGAGGACAGGGCGCGTGTCGTCGAGCCCGAGCTCGCGCCGCGCGTCGTCGCGTTCGGTCGCAGGGGGATAGGCGTCGCGGTAGTGCCCGTGCGGGATGACCCGGATCGGGCAATCGAGTCGGAAGGTCGTGCGGAGCGCCTCCCGGGCGGATTCCGTGTGAGCGATGACCCCATCGGCTGTGCGCGCGAGTCGCTCGGCGAGCCACCGGTCCTCCCTCGTGGTGTCATGGGGGATAATGTTGTGGGCGGTCCAGGCGACGCGCCAGCCGAGGGAGCGGGCCTCGTCGAGGCTGTTCGCCAGTTGTCGCGAACGGAGAAATCGGCGCACCCGGCCACCTTTAAGCCACAGCCAGTGGACGTGGAGGATGCGTCCCGGGCCGTCGTGGGAACGGAGCGTCTCGCGGGAGAGACGTTCCGGTAGGAGGGTGCCTCCTGCTCCTTCGAATGCCCGGTAGAGCAGCGTTTGATAGGGATTGGTTCCCAGGGGACGCGGCACTGAGAGCACGCGCAGCCGACCTCCGTTCGCGTCTGCCATGTTCCACCATGGTAGACTTTTTTTGCAGTATTCTGAACGCCGGTGCGCTTGGATGTTTGGTCGCCGCGCTCCGATCGCGGATATTAAATCGGTGGTTGCTCCACGGTCTTCAGCCGCCCGCTGTCTGGGCTTGGAACGGAAGTCTACGAATTCGACAGGGACCGAGGGGCTCCCTGCGCTGAGCCATGAATCTCGCACTCGTTGCGCCTCCCTGGGAGGTGATGATCAACTCCTACCCACCGCTGGGTTTGGGGTATGTCGCTGGTGCGGCGATCGCCGGTGGCCATCCGACGACGATTCATGACTATGGATTGCACCCCCATGCGTCGGTGACGCGCATTGTCGACGAGGTGCTCGAGGCCGATCCCGACGTGATCGGCATCACCACGTGGACTCACCTCTATCACGTCTGTTGTGAACTCGCGCAGGCCTTCAAGCGCCGTCGTCCGGCGCTGCCCATCGTCTTGGGGGGACCGCACGTCACCGTGTTTCCGACCGAGACTCTCGAAGAGGAGCCCGCCGCGGACTACGTGGCGTTCGGCGAAGGCGAGTTGACGATGACGGAGCTCATGGACGCCCTCGACCCGAGCGGTGAGGCCGAGAGCGGACCCGATCTGGCGTCTATCGAGGGGCTCGTCTGGCGTCACGGCGCGGATATCGTCAAGAACCCGCTCCGGGGGATCAACACGGACATCGCGAAGCTGCCATTTCCTGCCCGTGACGTGATGGAGATCGAGCGGTATCCGCTGCGCGCCTGGAATGGTGAGCGCATGACCACGATGATGACCTCCCGGGGTTGTCCCTACGCCTGCACATACTGCTTCAAGGGGCTCTTCGGGCGGCGTTACATCACGACACCGAACGACCTCATCATCGCGGAGATGGAGGAAATCCACGATCAGTACGGCATTGATCACTTCTACTTCGTGGATGATCTCTTCGTCGTGAACATCAAGCGCTTGATGGAGTTCGTCGAGTGCATGAAGGAGCGCAAGCTCGGTTTCAAGTGGCAGTGCCTTGCTCGGGTCGACCGATTGGAGAAGGAGCATTACGTCGCCATGGCGGAGGCCGGCTGTTCCAAGATCCACTACGGGATCGAAACCGGGGACCCGGAGATGATGGTCCGCGTCGACAAGGAAGCGACGTTGACGCAGGTCGCCAATGCGGTCCGGTGGTGCAGCGACGCCGGGATCATGGCGAAGGGCTACTTCATGCTCGGCCTCCCGGGTGAGACGGAGGAGACCGCGAAGCGGACCATCGACATGGCCTGTGAGCTTCAGCTCACCGAAGCGATGTTCTCTTTGACGACGCCGTTTCCCGGCACCGCCATGTGGAACGACATCAAGGACCGCTTTGAGGGCATCCCCCGTAAGGAGCTGTTCAAGCGGGCGAGTTACTATTACGGGACGAAGACCGTCAGCGAGCCGATGTTCAACCTGTCCCAGCTCTCCATGAGCCGCCTGATTGAACTCGTGAACGAGGCGGAGTACGGGTTCAGGACCCGTGGGTGGCACGCCAAACAACTCGAAGGGAAGCTCGAGTCTCCTCTGGACCGGCTCTTCTTCCGCCTGACGCAAAAGAAGTGGGTCAAGCGCCTCGGCGTGGGGCCATTCAAGGATCTGGGCAAGAAGTGGCTGCGCAGGCGGCTGCCTGAGACCGTCGATTCGTCGACGTACATGTAGAGACAGGGGTGACGTTGACCACGGCTTCGAAGATCACGAACCCACCCTTGTCCTCGAGATCTCCTCGTGTGCCGGGGGCGATCCGGCGTCTGCTCAAGCGTGTTCGGACGACGCTCAACATGCCTGCGCTCTACCGGAGTTACAAGCGCGGCGACGATGTGGTCGAGGGTGCGTACCCGGACCGGCTCTACATCGAGACGACCAACGTATGCAACCTGGATTGCGTGATGTGTCCGACCGGTCTCCACGTCCTCGATCGGCCCAATGGCCACATGAAGTGGGACCTCTTCACGATGGTCATCGACGAGATGGCGCCGTACGTGAAGACGACGACTCTCCACATATGGGGTGAGCCGCTCCTGCATCCGCGCTTCGCGGAGATGATCCGCTACGCGCGTGAGGCGGGGATCAACGTCTCTATCTCCACGAACGCGACGTTACTCGACGAAGAGAAGGCCGCGGCGCTGCTCTCCTCCGGCCTCAGTGAGATCTACCTCTGCCTTGACGGCATGAAGGCTGAGACCTACGAGGCGATTCGCAAGAAAGCTGATTTCGAGCAGACCAAGGCGAACATCGAGCGTTTCATCGAGATGCGGCGGGCCTATCCCGAGAAGGGGCCGAAGACATACGTCCAGATCATCGAGATGGAGCCGACCAAGGAGCAGACCGAGGAGTTCCGCACGTTCTGGAAGCGTCCCGGCGTGGATCGCGTCAACGTCAAGGCGTTCGACTCCTGGGGCAATCAGGTCAAGGAGATCAACCGACTTCGAGACACGGAGGCCGAGCTCCCGAGCCTCAAGGGCAGGTATCACTGTCCGCTCCTGTGGTATCACTGCCACGTGTACCACGACGGCACGGTGACCTGCTGCGACCGCGACTACGGCGCTAAGTATCCGCTTGGCAACGTGGCTGAGTCGGGGGGGGTCATGAAGGTCTGGAACGGCCCGAAGATGGCGGAACTCCGGCGCAAGCACCTGGCGAAGGACGTCCGCGACGTGGCTCCTTGCCGCGCCTGCACCGAGTGGTCCTGGTGGAAGCCGGGCCCGTTCACGGCCAGGGGTAACGCTCCCGAGGACAGGTAGGGAGCCTGCTGGGCCTGGATCCCTGGGGGGCGGGTGAATCGTTTGCTTGCGTGGAACCCGGTCCATGACCGATCATCTTGCTGTGGCAGATGACGCGAGTGGGATCGTCCTGGTCAACCCTCCGCCACCGGAAGGGAAGACCGTCAATCGTGAGGGCTTCGGCGGCCTCGGCGTGGTGACCGCGGGGGGCGGGGGGTTCGTTTATCCGTCCCAGCGATTGGCCGAGGCGGCGGGGCTGCTGCGCGCGGAGGGGTATGAGGTGCTTGGCCTCGACTTCGTCTTGCGAGCCGGGAGCGCGCGCAGGGCAATGCGGCGGCGGGGTATGTTCCACGCGGCGGTCGTTCATGTGTCCGTCAACAATCTGGAGGGCGATCTCGACGCGGCGCGAGATGTCCGGGATCGGGTCCCTGGCGGTCGGCTCGTCGTGACCGGCGTCGGACTCGGCGCGCACGCGGCCATGATCGAGGAGCGATGCGCGGGTGCGCTCGTCGACGCGGGGGTCACGGGATATGGGGCGGCCCTGCGGGTGCTCGACAAGGACGCGGACCCCGGCGCCCCGGACGATTGGACGGACTCTTGCTGGGAGACCATGCCGCTGGCGTCTTCGCGGCGGTTGCCGATCTACCACGGCCGCGGCTGCATCCATGGGTGTGACTACTGCCCCTACGTCATCGCTACCGGGAGGCGTCACGTCCTCCGGTCCCCTGACCGGACCGCGCGCGAATTCGCGGCCCAGGTGGCGCGACACCGTCCCAAGCGCGTCGTCTTTCGCGATCCGGTCTTCGGGCTCGATGAGCAGGGGACGCTCGAGTTGTTGGCTCGGATAGGGGGGCTGGGGCGGCGGGAGCGGGCGCGGTTCGAGATAGAGACGCGCCCTGAACTCTTGACCGCGGAGATGTTGGAGGCGCTCTCATCGTCGGGCTGCGCGGAGATCAAGCTAGGCGTCGAGACGCTCGAGCCGGCGGCGCTGTTGGCCAGCGGCCGGGTCTCCGACGAGTCTGAGGCTGGCCGCTACGCTGAGGTCGTGGAGGCGGCGCTCGCCTCGGCCCATGCCCACGGGTTGAAGGTGCGGCCCTATGTGATGCTGGGGATGGCTGGGTCCACCCCCGCAGGGCATCGGGATACCTGTGAGCGGGTCGGGCGCTGGGCGGAGCCGGATGTCAAGGTGGTCTCCTATCCGCAGGGAGGCGCTCCGGGCGTCGTCGGGTAGGGTGGAGAGCAAGGCGATGCCGCTTACCCTGCGCAAGCTCGTCTGTGCGGGCTGTCTCGTTCCCGGACAGATCCCGATCCTCGGCCGTCCGTTCAAGGAGCTCGCTCGCTTCTTGGCCGGGACGTATCGGGACCGCCGCTTTCTGGGCGGGCTGTTGCCATTTCCGTGGATCTCGCCTCGCGCTGAGTACCGGTTCAAGGGCAGCGATCGTTTTGGCAAGGGCGTGTTCATCGACGACCTGTGCGTCGTCTACTCGGACGATGCGACGTGCACGCTGGAGCTCGGTGATCACGTCTCCATCCATCGTGGGACCAAGATCCACCTTGGACGAGGAGGCCGTCTCGAGATCGGCGACGACACCCACGTGCAAAACGACTGCCAGTTCACCGCCTTCGGTTCGATCCGCATCGGATCCAAGGTGCAGATCGCTCCGCGCTGCGCGTTCTATCCGTATGACCACTCCTTTGATCGGACGGATATCCCGATCCAGGATCAGCCCCTGAAGAGTCGCGGCGGCATCGTCGTCGAAGACGACGCCTGGCTCGGCTTTGGCGTCGTGCTCCTTGACGGGGTCACTGTCGGCGCCGGCGCGATCGTCGGGGCGGGTGCGGTAGTGACGCGGGACGTGGCGGCGGGCGCTATCGTGGCTGGTGTCCCGGCGCGGGTGATCGGCCAGCGTGGTGGGGCCGCGACCTCCGAAGGTGATGGCTGATGGACCTCACCCGAAACGCGGACGAGTACTGGAGAGCCAAGGACGACTCCGTCGACGACGAGCGACTGCAGCAGCTCGTTGAACTGGTGGCCAAGTCGGGGGATGTGCTGGTCGTCGACGGTGGACCCGGCATGCTCGCCGAGCGGCTGCGCGACGCCGGACACGACGTCCGTATGACGGATGTGTCAGCTCATGCGGTTGAGCGGGCGCAGGCAAAGGGGCTGGATGCGACCCAACTGGACACCGACGACGACGCGTTGCCGTTCGGCGATGGGCGCTTCTCCTGTGTGGTGTCCGATTCGGCCATCGAGCACCGGTTCTGGCCCAGGAAGGCTGTCGACGAGTGTGCCCGGGTCCTCGCGCCAGAGGGTACGTTCGTGCTGCTCGTCCCGAACGTGGCGCACTGGCGCCACCGGCTGCAGTTGCTGTTCGGCCGCTTCCCGGAAGTCCCGGACGGCCCGACGGATCGCTGCCACCTTCGTATGCTGGCGCTGCCCGAGCTCCTGGTTTGGGTCCGCGGGGCTGGGCTCTCCGTCGACAAGGTGCGGGGCTTCCCCAGCCTCTGGGTGAAGGGGCTTTATCCGGGGATATTTCGTGCTCCGGGTGTGCGGGTGCTTTATCGGCTGCTTTGCTGGCTACGCCCGTCGCTGTTCGCGCGGGACCTGATCCTGACCTGCACCAAGATTGGCTGATGGGCAGCGTCGCCGATCACGCTCCCGGGCGCGTGGCCGAGGATGAGGTGGAGTGGCCTCTAAAACCGACCCCTGAGTTTGGGTTTTGACTTGTTGGTCATCGTCCCTCGACTGGAACAACGCGGAATGGGAAGATTGTATCCGTGCCTACCATCAAAGGAGATACCGCCGCTCGATCCCATGCTCCGGCCGGGATGGGAGTCTCCCCGGCGCCCTGTCAGGGCGCTCAGGGTAGGGGGGAGTCTCCGCTGATGAACGCATCGTGGGACCGGCCCCTCGTTCTTTTGTTGCTGCTCTTGCTCGTCGGGGCTTCACCCGCTCAGGGTGGGAGCGAAGGGCCACCGTCGACCGAGGGAGCCATCGCCATCACCGGCGGTCGGGTTCTCACCCATGCGGCGAGGGAACCGGTGGTCGCGACGGTGCTGGTCGTCAACGGGAAGATCACGGCCGTGGGGCCGGATGTGGACGTGCCGGACGGCGCCAGAGTGGTTGATGCCCGCGGCCACATCGTGGCGCCCGCGTTCATCGACGCGGGGAACCTGGGGCTGATCGATCCCGCGTCGACGAAGGCTGGGCCGGCGGGCTCGGGTGATCGGGTGGTGGACATGTTGGGCGCGTGGAACGAGGAGGTGAGGCTCGACTTGCTGCGTGCGGGGATCGGTGGTCTCTACGTCGACCTACCGCCCGCGGGGCGGCGCTTCCGCGGGCCCACGGGTGCGATCGCCCTGGTCGATCCTGAGGGGGCGACCCCGCCGATCCTCGAGGAGGTCGCTGGGGTCACGTTTCGCGTAGGAGGCAGCAGCCGATCCGCGTCCAGCGTACAGACGCGGAGCGCGAGCTTGCGGAACATCCGCTCGGCGTTCAGCGCCGCCGACCGTCACAAGAAAGCGCTCGAAAAGTACGACAAGGAGCTCGCCGAATACGAAGAGAAGATCGCGGCGTGGAAGAAGAACAAGGGCGGCAAGAAGCCTGACGAAAAGAAAAAGAAGAAGCCTGACGAAAAGAAATCGGACGAAGAGAAGGCCGAGAAGAAGGCGAGTTCCACGCGCTCCAAGCGCCCAGATAACTGGGACAAGATGACAGCCCAGGAGAAGTTCAAGTGGATGCGCGACAACGCCCGCCGGGGTTCGTCTTCAGCGAAGCCGGCTCCGCCCTCGGAGAAGGAGGACGGCGAGCCGAAGCCACCGACGAAGCCGAATCCGGACCCCGCTAGCGAGTCCATGCTGCGTGTGGTGGAAGGCGAGGTGCCGCTGCGGGTGGAGGCGCACTGGAAGGAGGACATCCTCGCGGTGCTCCGCATCGCCAAGGAGAAGAAGGTCAGGTGTGTCCTGTTGGGTGCGAGCGAGTCCTGGCGTTGCGTTGAGGAGTTGAAGGAAGCCGGGGTGTCCGTCATTCTCGGGCCTCCGCTTCGGTTAGGTGGAGATCGGATCGACTGGTACCAGTCGCGACCGGATCTCGCCAAGGTTCTCCACGATGGGGACATCCCGTTCGCGTTCATGACGGCCGGCGCTCACGGGTATCGACTGGATTGCGCGCCCCTGCTGGCGGCGCTCTCGGTGGCCAACGGGTTGGACGACACGGCGGCGTTGCATGCGTTGACCGCGGGGGCGGCAGAAATCGTTGGGCTTGGGGAGCGCCTCGGAAGCATAGAGGAGGGGCAGGAAGCCCTCATCCAGGTGCTCACAGCGATGCCGCTCGATCCTGAAGCGCGCGTCGCACGCATGGTCATCGGCGAAAGCGTGATCGACGTGCAGGGGAAGCGCCCATGACGCGCGCCGTGATGACCGCGGTCCTCGGATTGCTCCTGCTCATGGGCGTGGCCATCGCCCAGGGTCCTGTCGTTATCGACGTCGGCCAGATCATCACGGTCTCTGGTGAGGTCGTGGAGGGAGCTAGGATCGTCTGTCGGGATGGGAAGATCGCCGCCATCGGCAAGGACCTCAAGGTCCCCAAGGACGCGGTCCGCGTTGTGTTGCCCCAGGGAGTGGCGTTTCCGGGGTTTGTCGACGCGGGGGGCTTTATCGGCGCGCACCGGCATCGCAACGAGACGACCCGTGCGGTGATGTGTGATTTGCGGATGAGCGACGCCCTCGATCCGAGCGATCCAGCTATTGGGTTGGCGCGCCGGGCGGGCATCACCACCTTCCACCTGATGCCCGGTGAATCCGACCTGGTGGGTGGGCAAACCGCGGTGGCCAAGGTCAACCCCGATGGCCGGGTCACCTGGCTCCGGCGAGAGGCGCTGTTAAAGGTCAGCTTGGCGACCGCCGCCTGGGACAAGGCGACCCCGCCGACGCACCTCCTCGGTGGCATCGAGGGCATCGCTTCCCTCAAGGACAACCCGGTGGTCAAGCCGTTCTGGGCGACCGGCTGCGTGGTCGCGGCGCGCAGCCCTGCCGAGATCGCCGCGGTCACCGGGCTGAAGCAGCGCCAGGGGATCGAGCCTCTGCTCCTGACGAACGCGAACGTCGTCGCGGCCGCGGGCCACTTGGCCGGCAAGGTGCGCGGTGTCTTGCTGGAGCCGCTGCGCCCCCAATTGGGCAACCACTGGCGCCGCGCCGCTGCGCGCCTCGCGGCCGCTGGAGTGCCGTTTGCGTTTGCGTCCCGGGCACCCGTGGCGCCGGCCGAAGGGCTTCGGTTGTCCGCGGTCGTGGCGCGCATGGGGGGCCTCTCGCGATCCGACGCCTGGAAGGCGTTGACGCTCGACGCCGCGCGGCTGCTCGGTGTGGATGACCGCGTGGGTAGCCTCGAGGTGGGAAAGGACGCCGACATCCTCGTCATGACCCGCGAGCCGTCGGACCCGCGCGCTCGACTCATGTGGGTCGTGCAGGATGGGCGAGTCGTCGCGAATCCGCTGAGTATCAAGGAGAACCGGTGATGGTACATCTGCTGCTGCTCGCGCTCATGGCGGCTTCCCAGCCAGTCGGACCCGGCGGGCCGGATCTCTTCATCAGGGCGGGTCGCGTACACCTCGGGACAGGGGAGGTGCTCGAAGCGGCGGTCATCCAGGTCCGAGACGGGCGCATCGTCGCCGTCGGCAAAGACGTGGTGATCGCGCCTGGGGCGACGGTGTATGACCTCTCCGCCTACGTGGTCATGCCTGGCATGGTGGACGGGGTCTCCTACGCCGGGATCCCGGGGGGGCGCACCGCCAATGAGGAGGGCCGCGAGCACACGCCGTCCTTGCGGGTGGCGGGGGCGCTCGATGGTCGGGCTCCGGAGCTCGCTCGACAGCTGCGCGCCGGGGTGACGTCGCTCGTCGTGCATCCCGGGTCGAGGAATGTCATCGGGGGGGTGGCGTGCCACGTGAAGGTGCGTGGCACCGAAGGAGCGCTCCGCGTCGCGGACGACGCGGTTGCCCTGCGCATCACCCTCGGCACCGACCCAGCCACCGGGCAAGGGAGGTCCGGACGCAGCGCCGGATACATGAACCGGCGTCCTCAGTCACGCATGGCGACGATCTACGAAGTGCGCGAGCAACTGCAGAGGGCTCTCAACTACAGGGTCCGCCGGTCCGCTGACGACACCGTCGCCGCGAACGCGGACTACGAGACGATACTGCTCGCTCTGGACGGGAAGATCGCTGTGCACTGGCAGGCCCGCACCGAGAAGGACATCCACGCGGTCCTGCGAGTAGGGAAGGAGTTCGGTCTGAAGCGCAACGTCATCCTCGAGGCTTACGAGGCGGACAAGTGCAGCTCCGAACTCGCCAAGGCCAAGACACCCGTCCTGGTGGGCCCGCTGTTTCACCCGCAGTACGGCGGCG
>NYSS01000059.1 GCA_002683135.1 Planctomycetota bacterium
TTAGATTGTCGGTAGGCAGTCCAAGCCAGATCTGACAATTCAGCTACTTCGTGCGCACAAGTTTTTTGGAATACACTGGGGCGTTGGAAACGATGGTTGGCGATCTTTAGGTCTTGATCTGTCAAGCTGACGGTGTCCAGAAACGACTGCCACTCCCGATCCAGGGTGGCTAGATCTCGATTATAGACAGCTTGGAAATCACCCCGGCGAAAAACCTGTTTCATTTTTTCAATTCCATACTGATCGACCAAATAGCGAACGAAAGAACCAGCCAAAGTATAGCTTTTTGCGCCCGGCTTCAACCAAAACCCAAACCCCATAATTTGCTGGATCGACGGTGCTAGACCGAGATCTCGCATGGCACGACTCCATTGATGGGCTGTCAATTTCCCTTCATCCCATTCAGCGGCAACGGCAATTCCTTCGTGCAAACCAAGTTTAGGACTGATCTTCAAGACCGGTTGCCAATCGGTTGTAAACACATGTGCCATCTCGTGTTTTAGTACCGGGTGCGGAAAGGTATCGTAGTTGATATGAAACCCATGTCCCCATGGATCTTCGACCGCCGTGTATCTGGCCCCCATCAACCGTTTTTTCTGATCTGCGTTAGTGTAGATATAAGATCTAATTTTTTTCTTGGGTTGTGTTTGCAGGTAGCTGGTTAACTGCGCATAACGAAACTCGTGGTCGGTGATGATCGCGTCGATCTCCTGCTCTACAATTGAGCCTGTTTGGTAAAAGATCAGGAAATGGTCGGTTTCCCTTTTACCACCCAGTTTCTTCTCGATGTAGCTTCGAGTTGGCCGAATAGCGAGGTCACCCCGAAACTGATAAATTAGCAGAAAGATTGATACCAAGCCGACCAACAACACAACAGTTTTCCTTTTTCTCCTTTCGGTTAGCTGGTGCCTTTGTAATTTCACTGTCAAATGAGCTGAGCAGAGAAAAATCAGGCTGAGTATAATAGTAGTACCTCTCGCCCAAAGTAGACTGGTGGTAATGGAGATTTTTTCGTCGTAGATAGGTCCGGGAAAGTAGCCAAAAGTCGCGTGATAGGCGAAAACAGGTGGATCAAAAATTATGTTCCGTAGCAATAATGAATAGCTGACGACGAGGTAACCCAGGTACTTCAAGTAGGCGTAGCGACGAAATCGAACGCCAAAGAACAGTCCAGCAGAAACACTGTGCAGACAACTGATCATTGACAACAAAATAAAAAAGAGAAATCCTTCTCCAAAATCACAATTTTTGATCCGTAGCGCGTTCAGCGTGATTATGAACAGTGGAATCAGCAGAAGAATCGAGCTGAGTCCAAAGGATCGCCCAAATAGAACCCACAACTGAGGCCACTGATACCCTTTTACCTGACGAATCGTTAGGTAGGGAGAGACAAAAGAGATCGCCAATGCCAAAATGGCACAAAACTCGAACCCCAGTAGATTGGTCAGCGACAGATTGGCAAGAACAAGCCCCAAAACTGCGAAACAAGCTAAGCTAATTCGATAACCGAGTGTATTGAAATGCATCCATATTACCGTTATATTATCACGGCTTACAGCTAAAGCAAGCCGATGGATTCAACCTAAATTTTAACAAAACTGGCCTTTGGTATCAATCTTGCGCGAGTCGCTGGTAAAGAAAAACGCCTAACAACGTCCTCGGCGCTGGTTGGGGACGAGTAATAATCCGATCTAGGAGTTACAAAATGAGATTAGACAAATTAACTATTAAGGCACAAGAAGCCGTCCAATCAGCACAAAAATTAGCGGAAGAACGCCAAAGCCCCGACTTTTCACCCGACTACTTGCTGTCTGCTTTAATCGAGCAAGAAGACGGTACTGTTAGACCAATCCTACAAAAGCTCGGCTTAGAGGTGCAGTCAATCCAAAACGCTATAAATGACGTTCTGGATCAGTCACCCAAAGTGGAAGGTCTGGCTAGAGAGACCTATCCTTCCAACGGATTAAAACGGGTTCTTGATCTGGCCCTGAAGGCNGCGACTAAACTCAAAGANGAATACGTTAGTACCGAACATTTGCTGATCGGGTTAGTGGAAGAAAATGTCAGTCAATCGGCTAAGATCTTAAAAGAACAGANGGTGA
This sequence comes from Planctomycetota bacterium, assembly GCA_002683135.1. GTDB lineage: Bacteria > Planctomycetota. The sequence continues at coordinate 2,103 of NYSS01000059.1, forward strand.
CCAAAGAACAGATTCTTAAGGCGTTGGAATCAATTCGTGGCGGGCAGCGGGTCACTGATCCCAATGCTGAAGATCGATACCAGGCTTTATCCCGTTTTGGCCGGGACTTGACGCAAGATGCGATTGCCGGTAAGTTAGACCCGGTAATCGGTCGAGATGACGAGATTCGTCGAGTTATGCAGGTGCTATCTCGCCGTCGAAAAAATAATCCGGTCTTAATTGGCGAACCAGGTGTTGGTAAAACCGCTATTGCTGAAGGGTTAGCCCAACGCATTATCAACGGAGACGTTCCGGAGACCCTAAAGCAGAANCNGCTAATCGTTCTGGATCTAGGAGCGATGTTAGCCGGTGCTAAGTATCGTGGCGAGTTCGAGGATCGACTAAAGGCGGTCTTGAAAGAGATCGAACAAGCGGAAGGCGAAGTGATCATCTTCATCGACGAACTGCACACCATCGTTGGGGCCGGAGCCGCAGAGGGAGCCGTTGACGCCTCTAATATGTTGAAGCCAGCTTTGGCTCGCGGAGAATTGCGTTGTATTGGTGCAACAACCTTAGACGAGTACAGAAAGCGTATCGAAAAGGATGCTGCGCTGGAACGTCGGTTTCAACCAGTGATGGTCCATGAACCCACAGTTGAAGATACTATCGCTATCCTGCGAGGTTTAAAAGAGCGCTACGAAGCCCACCACGGTGTACAGATCACAGACAATGCTATTATCGCAGCCGCTACCTTCTCTAACCGCTACATTTCAGACCGTTTCCTACCCGATAAAGCCGTAGATCTGGTCGATGAAGCCGCCTCTCGGTTACGGATTGAAATTGATAGCGTTCCGGAAGAGATTGACGAAGTTGAGCGACGAGTTCTACAACTCGAAATCGAGCGTCAAGCTTTAGATAGAGAGGAAGATCTGGCCTCTCAAGATCGATTACAGAAACTGTTAGCCGAAAAATCAGAACTGGAAGAGACGCGAAACGGGTTAAAAGCTCGCTGGCAAAACGAAAAAGAGACCCTTCATGCCATCCAGCAGTTGATGACCCAAATAGAGAGCTTGAAACAAGAAGAGGAACAAGCCCGTCGTGTAGGCGACTTGAGTCGAGCTTCCAAGATCTTGTATGGGGATCTTCCCTATTTAGAGGCGCAGCTTGAAAATGCCAAAGTCAGTTTGGAGCAGGTCCAAAACAGCGACCAACTGCTGAAAGAGAAAATTGATCAAAACGATATTGCCGAAGTGATTTCCAGGTGGACTGGAATTCCGGTAGCACGGATGTTAGAAGGTGAGGTTGAGAAACTGTTACAGATGGAAACACGTCTCAAGGAGGCCGTGGTTGGACAAGACGAAGCTGTGGAGATCGTCTCTAACGCCATTCGACGATCACGAGTTGGCCTACAGGACGAAAACCGTCCCATTAGTTCTCTAATTTTTATGGGGCCAACCGGAGTTGGGAAAACCCATCTAGCCAAGTCTTTGGCCGCTTTCCTGTTCGATGACGAAAATGCCATGATCCGTATCGACATGAGCGAATACATGGAGAAACACGCTGTTTCCCGGCTGATCGGTGCTCCTCCTGGCTATGTCGGATATGATGAAGGGGGACAATTGACGGAAGCGGTCCGTCGTCGTCCTTATGCGGTAGTATTGTTGGACGAAATCGAGAAAGCACATCCGGACGTATTCAACGTTTTGCTACAACTGCTAGATGATGGTCGTCTGACCGATGGGCAAGGTCGAACCGTCGACTTCCGAAACACGGTAGTGATTATAACCTCGAACATCAGCAGCCAATGGCTGAACGACGACCAACTGAGTTCAGAAGAGGCTCAAGCGAAAGCGCAACAGCTGCTTCAGCAGCACTTTCGCCCCGAGTTCTTGAATAGGATTGACGATACCATCATCTTCAATCGACTCGGATTGGAACAGGTCAAAGCTATTATAGAGCTAGAACTGGATCTGTTACAACGACGACTGGCTGATAGAAAACTTGGCCTACAACTAACCGCTGAGGCCAAGGCCGAATTGGCCAACCAAAGTTACGACCCGGTTTATGGTGCCAGACCGCTTCGACGCACCATCCAGCGACAAATTCTGGATCCACTAGCAGTAGAACTGTTATCTGGTCACTTTGTCGATGATAGCCAGATCAAGGTCGACTTAGAACACGGAGAGTTCGTTTTTCAGCATCAGTCCTCGAGCCAAAATAATCGGTCGTGAGCCAATAGGAACCCAAGCTGCCAGCGGATCTAACTTCTAGGAAAAATCGAGAGAGCTCCGCCTTGACGGGCTAGCGTCATGAGTAAAACCGACATAGTAGCAGCATGCTTTCCGCCGGTCACGGCCTAATCGAACTCCCGGCCGAAATCTTTTTGCCTAGCCTTTTTGCTACCCACTTGACGATTGTCACTGCTCTATTGTATGATCAGAATCAACCTGGTTGATGCCGTTTTGCTAAGGCTGAAACCAGGACGAACTTCGAAATCAAATCCAACGCCTTACCGGTTCAACTGGCTGGAAGAATCTCTGCGCGACAGGCTAACTTAAAGCTCTAATTGCCCCTGTTTCCGGTCAGGACCCCTTGATTGGGCCGATCAGGAAGGCGTACTGCTTCTTCTAAGAGAAAGGCTATCCGACCAATGAGCAGTGGATTGTGTCAAAGTGAATTGCGTCAAAGTGAAAAATCGAGTAGAATACGGCGGATTTAGATCCAGACCTGAAAAACAATCGGCAGATCACCTACAGACGAGGAAATTGAGATGAAATTATCACTATCAGTTCGGGTAGCGAAAGCCCCAGGGTCAAAAGAGGAAACCGTGATGAGAATTGAGCAGTTGATCGGGATTGCGGCTCAAACAGGCTATGACGCTGTCTGTATGCGGGCTTCGCAAATCGGTATCCAGACGCCGGTGGAAGACGTTACCCGAACCAGGCAACTGCTAACAAGAAAATCGTTACAGATATCGATGGTAACCGGCGATTTCCCTATCCCGATTAACGACCATCGAGGCCCTGACGCTCTACGAAATATCACACCCTACCTGGATCTGGCTGAGATGCTGGAAGCCGATCTTATCCGTATCGCCATGAAAAAAGAGGAAGACATCGTCTGGGCTCAGAGATCTGCTGACGAAGCCGTTGAGAGGCAGATTCGAGTGGCACACCAGTCGCACACCAAAAGTCTGTTTGAGACGGTCGAGGGATCAGTTAGCGTTATTGAGTCGGTTGCGCGTCCCAACTTCGGCTTGATCTATGAGCCCTCTAACCTGATGATGTGTGGTCAAACCTATGGTTTAGAAACACTAAAACGGTTCGCCCCTTATCTGTTTAACGTCTATCTTCAGAATTATACGCCGGACGGAACCGGGTACCGACAACTGAGGCTGCAGGATAAGGGCGGTATCAACTTCGACCAGGTCTTTGAAGGGTTAGATCGAATTGGTTACCACGGTTATGTCACCGTTCACGACTCGCCGTTAGCAAATACGGAACAGGCAGCCATTCAAAGTCACAACTACTTGAAACAGTTGATTGGATAAACGAAATTTATCAGAGATCAGGAAAATCCAA
>NYSS01000060.1 GCA_002683135.1 Planctomycetota bacterium
ATGCAGCTCGTTTGCTGGCAGATCTTGGAGCGCCTGAGGGCCCGTTAGGCCTGGGGGCCCAGGTTCTTCGAGCGAAGCGATCGAGCTCGAGTCTCGAGCGTTAGCGGGCCCTATCCACCGGCACCAGTGGGGGCGCATGGCGGCCCGACCGGTCCCCGAGGGCCCGACCTGTTGGGGTCCGCGGGCGCCGCCGACGGGAAGAACGGGGGGAAGCGGTCGACGGGCGCGCGCCATGAGCCGATCATAGGCGGGGTCATGAGCCATATATCCCACAGTTGCTCCTGCGCGCGATGGACGTCCTGACAGCTGACGCACTTCAAGAGCTACTGAGAGCTGCTGATCCGGCGGTGCTGCTGGTGCGCTCCCGGATTCTCCGTCGGGTGATCAAGCGAGCGCGCCACGTCCGCGGGGCGCTCGGGCAGGTGCCACATAGACAGGGATTCGTGGTGCGGCGTCCCATGCTGCTCGAGTGCGCGTTTCCCTGGGAGCTTGGCCTCGCGACAGGGGCGGAGTTGCCCGACGCTGTGATTCTCCTGGAGCGTCCATCGGACGACCGGCTCGTGGAGTTAGGGAGGGACGAGGCGCTCGTGCGTTGGTGGCGGCTGTTGTTTCACGCGCGGGTTCATATGGCGCTCGAGTCCGTTGATGGACGTCACCGACTGAACCAGGCCGTCGTACGTGAGCGGGTTGATCGTATCGGGCAGACGGCGTTTGACGAAATTCGTTCGGTCCTCGACGAGGAGCACCTCCTGTTCGAGCGCCGGAACGAGCGCGATGAGTACGTGGAATTCGTCGCGACGTTTCTCGAGTTTCGTGCGTTCGCTCCGCATCTGTTGCGCCGTTATTTCCCGACGCTCGCTGACGACGCCGAGCGACTGAGCGTCGTCGTCGCTGCAGACATCGACGCAGCCGCGATTTTCGGTGCTACGCGTCCGGCGGGGGCCCCAGATCCCCTCGTCACCCATTCGGAGGAGGGCGTTCGCCCTGAGCGGGCTCGGCGCGGGAGGCGTGCGAAGGCGCGTCGGGGATACGGCGAGAAATGGCAGAAGAAGCTCGTCTCCCGGGCCGAACGTCGAGAGGCGCGCGGCAACGTGGTGAGGGGTGCGATCCTGCGACAGTCTGCGTCGGTGTCGACCGAGCGCATCGACCCGGATGCGGCGGACGCGATCGGCCGGCTGGTGCGTCGCATGAAGGCCGCCCTCGCGTTCGATGCTGAAGTGGAGCGTCGTTGGCGGTCATTGTTGCAAGAGTTGTTGCCCCGGGCGTCGTCCGGCTTTCGTACCCCAGAGGCGAAGCTGCTGTACGACCTCCAACGGGTGTGCGTCGACCACGAACGCGGGTTGCACACCATCGATCTCATCGAGTGGGCCCGGACGTTGGGCCGTCGACCCTTGAAGCGGGCCCTGCCTCATCAGCGGGAGGTGCTGATGTGCCGGCATCTGAGGGCAGCCCACAAGCGCCTCGTCGCGGTGCGCATCCCGGAAACCGACCGCGGCGCGCTCGACGAGCTCGTCAAGGGTGCGGAGCACCTGGCGGAGCAGCGACTGCGTCGCCGCTGTCGGCCGGAGATCGAGGAGCTCCTCGACGAGGCGGGTTTTCGACCGGCGACGGTCGTCGAGAGGGTCGCCCGCGGCAAGCTCGTCGACGAGGTGCTCGATCGTGTCGCCACCCGTGGGTTTCTGTCGCTCGGTGATGTGCGCGACGCCCTGTCCCGCAACCAGCTGAAGCTGGGGGACTGCCACCGGTTCTCCGATTTCTGGTCCGCGAGCCGGTTGCTGAAGGTCGACCGTGGCCTCGGACGCGCTCTGGATGGTGTGTATCGGCGTGGCGAAGTGTATCTGCGCTGGTTGCAGCGGGTCTCCTCGCTGGCCTTCGGCACGGAGCTCGGGCGTTGGCTCGCTCGGTACCTGGTGATCCCGTTCGGTGGCGCCTTCATCGTCTTGAGGGGCTTGCAGGAGATGCTGCACCCGCTCGCGGCGCTGCTTGACGCCGAGATCCACTTGGTCGATCGCTGGCACATCTCAGTCCTCACGCTTGGGGTTTACCTCCTGGGGTTGATGTATGTCGCGCGGGTGCGGGGCCTCACCGTCGGCGTTTTGTCTGGCGTTGGTCGTGGCTTCCGCGCGGCGTTTTGGCGTTGGCCACGACATCTCGCGGCCCTTCCGACCGTGCGGGCGTTTCTTAACGGAGCGTTCTGGCGGTGGACCATGGGGTTCCTGATCAAGCCGGTCGCGCTCGCCGCCGTCGTTTCGATCCCGCTGATCTGGCTCGTGGATGCGTCGGCGTGGTGGAAGTGGGCGCTCGGACTGTTGGCGATCGCCGAGGTCGCGCTCAACTCACCGGTGGGAACCACCGTGGAAGAGATCTCGACCGATCTCGCGTGGCGTACGTGGCACGGCTTTCGAGGGACCTTCATCGTCGGTTTCGTGCGGTTCGTTCTCTGGATATTCCGCACGCTGCTGGATGCCCTCGAGCGAACCCTCTACGCGGTCGACGAGTGGCTGCGCTTCCGCTCCGGACAAGGGCGGATCACGTTCGTCGTGAAGGCGATTCTCGGCGCCGTCTGGTGGGTGGTGACCTGGATTCTGAGGGTCTACGTCAACCTGCTGATCGAGCCTCAGGTGAACCCTGTCAAGCACTTCCCGGTCGTCACCGTGTCCCACAAGCTGATGCTGCCGTTCATCCCGGTGCTGATTGGCGCCGTGAACCGTTTGTTGGAGCCGGCGCTTGGTGCCGTGGTCGCCAACGCGATCTCGTGGAGCACGGTGACGCTCCTGCCCGGGTTCTTCGGGTTCCTCGTGTGGGAGTTGAAGGAGAACTGGCGGCTGTACGCGGCCAATCGTTCGGAGGTGCTGAAGCCCGTGATCGTCGGCGGGCACGGCGAGACGGTGTTGCGACTCATGAAGCCTGGCTTTCATTCCGGGACGCTCCCCAAGGCCTACGCTCGTCTCCGCAAAGCGGAGCGCAAGAGTCGGTGGACGGGGGCGTTCATCCCGGCTCGCAAGCAAAGGGAGGTCTTGCTCCATGTGGAGCACGACATCGCGCACTGGGTCGAGCGTGAGCTCCTCGCGTTGCTGTCCGATGCGGCGGGGTGGGGGGGCGCGCCGGTCGAGATCGCTCGTGTGGACGTCGGCTCGAATCGCATCCGCGTGGCGCTCTCCTCGTCGTCCGACGGCGCTGATCTCCTTGTCCTCTCCTTCGAGGAGCAGTCCGGCTGGCTCGTCGCCCAGATCGCTGAGCCAGGGTGGTTGGCTGCGCTCGATGCCCGGCGCCGCGCGGTCCTCCACGATGCTCTTTGCGGCCTCTATCACACCGCGGGTGTGGGTTTTGTCCGCGAGGATGTCGAGCACCGACTGGGCTCGCCTACGCCTCCCTATGACATCGCTGACCAGGGACTCGTGGTGTGGCCGGGTCCCGGATACGAGCACGAGGAGGTCCGGGATCTCGAGCCCTTGCTCCTCGGCCGCGCCCCCGTGCTCTGGGCCGACTGGGTCGCCGCGTGGGAGGTACCCCGCGACGAACAACAGCCGCACATCCTCCTGGAGGACGTACGGCTGTTGCCGGGGTGACGGGCGTTCGTGGCCAGATGAGCGTGGCCGCGCGGCGCTCGAAAACCCGCGGGTGGTTGGTTTCTACTGGAGGCCGAGGGTCAACAGCAGTCCATTCGTGACCTCGAAGCCGAATTGGGAGCAGGTGCCTCCTTGGGGCGCCACGCACACCGGGCCGAGGGGGTCGGTCACGTACATCTGCACGACGGCCTGCTCGCCGGCGAGGTTCGTCGGCAAGCCTAGATGGATGGGGAAGTTGAGGGTTCCGGAGGCGTCGGTGTACACCGGCCCGAACACGTCGAAGGTGCCCAGGTCGATCTGGGCGTAGAGCCCGCTCCCCAGGTGTGTGGCGCTACCCGTCGGGGGCGCGCTCACGAAGAAGTAGGATTCGGTGTTCGGGATGCACTTGAACGCGGCGACGACCATCGACGAACCGATGATCGGCCGTGTCGCGACGAGCTCGGGCTGGGTTGTGGCCCCCCAGCCGCTGCCGAGGGTCTGCGTCGTCGCCACCTGGCCGAAGCTCGTCACAGTGCTGACCAGGACGAGGAGAACAGGGAGGACGCGTAGGAGGGGATTGGGGTTGATCATGTGATTTCAGTCTCTGTGTAAGTTGGTTGGGGCCAGGGTGGGGCCTCGGCTTGATGGACTTCTTACGGGTTGTTTGACGGGTGGGAGCGCCGCGCTTCGTGGCCTCTCCCTCGCGGGCGAGCAAACGAGCGCTGCCTCACTGTGGAGATCGGCAATGACGCCGGTCATGCTTTAAGAGAAAAGAAGCTGTCGTTTCAGTATTGACGTGACCAGACCCAAACACAGAGCGCTCCCGCCCCTGCCGTTTACGTCGCCCTCCTTGCTCGCTCCCATGGAGGGGGTGACCGACCCGGCGTTCAGGGACGTGGTGATGGCGCGCCACGACCCCCTCCGTCTCGGTGGTGTCTTCACCGAGTTCGTGCGCATCACCGAACAGGCCGCTTCGCCAGGGGTGATCCAGCGCCACCTCGGTGCGGCGCGTTTCCCGATCCCCGTCGGCCTGCAGTTGATGGGCTCCGACGTCACGCTCGTAGCGGCGTCGGCGGCGACCGCGGCAGCCCGAGGCGCCGCGGTTGTCGATCTCAACTTTGGCTGTCCGGCCAAGGGGGCCTTGCGCGGCTGCGCTGGTTCGGCGCTGCTGGATGATCCCCCGAAGGTCGCGGCGCTGGTCAGCGCCTGTGTCGACGCGGTTGAAGGCCGCGTCCCGGTCACGGCCAAGGTCCGCGCGGGCGTCGATGACGCGGATCGAGTGGAGGAGATCGCTGGCGCTGCCGAGGATGGCGGCGCTTCCATGTTGACCGTCCACTGCCGCACGCGTGCGGAGCGATACCAAGATTCAGTCGACTGGTCGCGCATCCGTCGCGCGGTCGAGGCCGTTTCGATTCCGGTGTGCGGCAATGGCGGGGTGCGCGTCACCGAGGACATCCGCCGGATGCGGATCGAGACGGGTTGCGCGTTCGTGATGGTCGGCCGGGCTGCCCTCGGCGACCCGTGGATCTTCTCGGGCGAGCGGGTGACTCGCCAGGTCGCCGCTCGCTTCCTCCTCGACTACGCGAGTAACCTGCGGGGCCTCAGGAGCGGTACCCCGGAGGGCGCCGCGGCGAGGATGAAGCAGCTGCTTCGTTATTGGACGGCGGGTGGGTTGGTCACGGACCAGGATCGCCTGTCGTGGTTGCGGGAGCCGGATCCGGCGCGGCTCATGGCCCGCATCGAGGCGGCATTGGGCGATGAGGTCGAGGGCCCGTGACGGATCTCCCTGATAGCTATCCTTCGCTCAACACCGGCCCCGAGCTCGAGATCAAGATCAAGGGATCGCGTTTCGTGGGGCAGGCCTTCGGCGTCGCCAGCGCAGAGGATGCCCGGGCGTGCCTGGAGCAGGTGCGCAAGCGTTACCACGACGCCCGCCACCACTGCTGGGCGTGGACGATCGGGCCCCCGGGCGCGACCCGGTCGCGGAGCGACGACGACGGCGAGCCGTCCGGCACCGCTGGCCCCCCAATCCTCGAGGCCCTTCATCGTGACGGCGCCCACCAGGCTTGCGTCATCGTCACCCGCTGGTTCGGCGGAACCAAGCTCGGCAGAGGCGGTCTCATTCGTGCCTATGACGAGTCTGCCAGGCTCGCGCTCGACGCGGCACCGCACGTCGAGGTCTGGTGTGACGTCGTGGTGACTGTCCGCTGCGACTACGCGGACCTCGGTCTCGTCGAGGCCGTGCTGGCGCGCTTCGCGGACGTAGTTGTTGACGCAAAACGGGCCTTCGAGTCCGCTCCAGTGTTTGTCGTCACCGTGCGGCGCAGCAGCGCGGACGTGGTCTCGTCAGCCCTCGTCGAGGGGACGTCCGGTCGTGTGGCGATCGAGTAGGGAGAGACCCTCCCTACTTCTTGCGGCGCGTCTCCAGCTCCGCCTCGATGGCCTCGGCGAGCTCTTCCGGCTTGAACCCTCGCGGACCGGCGGCGCCGGCGTAGGCGATACGGCCGTTCTTGCCGATCAGGTAGAGGCGGTCCGGCCACGCGGCGTATCTGGTGCCGACGCCGTCGTCGACCTCATCGATGAGCGTCGGGATGTGATCCAGCTTGAGCGCCGCGGTGCATTGCTGCGCGAGCTTGGAGCGCTCCTTCCAGTTGATCGGCTCCTGGACGATCGGGTGATCCTTGCCTCCGGTCGGGCGCGCGCTGTCGATGGCGTGCGCCTCCTTGATGTAGACGACAAAGAACTGGACGTCCTTGTGGTGCTTTTGGAACAATTCGGCCAGCCGACCGGCTGACTTGCGGAACGGAGGTCACGTGTAGCTTCCGAAGATGAGCGCGACGGGCTTCTTGCCCTTGTAGGTCGAGAGGCGCTGCTTCTTCTTGCCGTCCACCGTCCTGAGCGTGAAGCCGGGGGCTATCGCTCCGACCTTTGGGGCGAGGGTCCGGATGCGACGATCCCGTCGTCGTTGGTTGCGTCCCCTGTTGCGGCGGCCGTCTTTACCGACGAAGTCCAGGGCCGTGAGCGCGCCGTTTTTGTCCCTGTCGAGGAGCTTGAACCGCTCTTTGCCGCGGGGATACTCGCGCGGGGTGACCTTGCCGTCCCCGTTCTTGTCGTGTTCGTTGCTGATCAGGGCCCAGGCGCTCTCGTATTTCGGGGCCGGCGGTTCTTGCTTCGGTTTCTGTGCTGGGAGGCTCAGGCACAGCGTCGTTAGGAAGATCAGAATCGTTGCTCGGTGCATGACGGTGCTCCGCGTGGATGTCTTGTTGACGCTTGGCGTCGGCCGTTCTTTCGCGACAGCGGGGATGGGCCTGGGGACGACCCTATGGTAGCAGCGCCGCAGCCGCCAACGCATCGCCAATAGGGGGCTACACTATGTGCCGATGGCGCCACTGATCGGAATCGTCGAGGGTTTTGACTGGCCGTCCGCAGCAGCGCTGGACGGGCAGTGGGGCGAGTTGCGACCCGAGGAGAGGATCTACCTTCTCGCGTCGATGCAGACGTGGGGGTACGACACCTATCTGTATGACCCGCGTGCGCTTCGGGAGCGCAACGCTGATCCGGTGAGGATGTTGCGAGACCCCGGCCATTGGCCGGCCACGTTCGACGCCGCCCGCGATCACGGCGTGAATTTTGTGTGGGGTCTGGTTCCGGACGCCGCCGATTCCGGGGGCCTGATGGACAGGGTTGAACGCCTCGTCGACCTCGGCGCTGACGGCGTGGCGTTGCTGTTCGGTGAAGCAGTCGCGGATGATCCGGAGAAGCAGGCGCGCGCTCAGGGTTACCTGGCCCGCAACATCGAGGCACGGTTTCCCGGTGTGGTGAAGGCGTTTCGTTCGGGGTGCTGGCACCCCGGCGACGAAGGAGCCGGGACGATCCCCGAGCTGCTTGACGCCGAGTTGCCCCGGAGCATCGCGCTCATCTGGTCGGGCGGTTTCGACGCGTCGGTGGTTCGCCGGGTCGGGCTCCCGGAGCTCGAGCGTAGGGATGTGTGGGTCTGGGATCGCGCGCTTGATCCCCAGGCCTCGGGCGCTGACCGGTTGCGTTTCGAGCCCCTTGACGGTCGGTGCTCGGAAGACCTGGCCGACCTGGGTGGGTGGCTGATCGAGTTGCCCTATCCCCTGGACCTGGCGCTCCCGTCCGTCGCTGGCTCGGGGGTCTTGGCGACGGGAGATCCCAGCAGCGCCGACCAGGCCATGGTCAAGGCGTGGAGTCGCTGGTTTCACGATGTCGGGGAGGACGCGCTCGGGATGCTGCTCGATGTCCTGCGCGGGCGCGCCGGGGCCGAGACGCTGACCGAGCACGCACGTATCGCGCTCCGTTCGAAGCCGGGTCTGCGCTCTCTAGTCGACGACCTGGTCGATCCGCCGCCGTCATTGGCGTGATCGTCACTTCTGCATCGGATCCCTCGTGAAGGGGGCGGTCAATGGATAGAATCCTCGCCCCCATTGACCCCGAAGAACCGTCGGATTGCAGGGAACCATGAGCAAGATCAAAGTCGCGAATCCCATCGTCGAGATCGATGGTGACGAGATGACCCGGATCATCTGGGCGTTCATCAAGGACCGGTTGATCCTCCCGTATGTGGATGTCGAGCTTCTGTATTACGACCTCGGCATCGAGAAGCGGGACGAGACCGAGGATCAGATCACCGTCGACGCAGCCAATGCGATCAAGGAGCACGGGGTCGGGGTCAAGTGCGCGACCATCACGCCGGACGAGGAGCGCGTCGAGGAGTTCGGGTTGAAGCAGATGTGGCGGTCCCCCAACGGGACCATCCGCAACATCCTCGGTGGCACCGTGTTTCGCGAACCCATCATCTGCAAGAACGTCCCCCGCTTGGTACCGGGGTGGACGAACTCCATGGTCATCGGCCGGCACGCTCACGGGGATCAGTATCGGGCAACCGACTTCCTCGTGCCCGGCCCGGGGAAGCTGACGATGACGTTCGATCCGGCGGACGGGACTCAATCGCAGACGTACGAGATCATGGACTTCACCGAGCCCGGGATCGCCATGGGCATGTACAACCTCGACGAGTCCATTCGCGGGTTCGCGCGCGCGTGCATGAATTATGGGCTGCAGCGACAGTGGCCCGTGTATCTGTCGACGAAGAACACGATCCTCAAGCGCTACGACGGGCGCTTCAAAGACATCTTCCAGGACGTGTTCGATGCGGAGTTCAGGTCGGCCTTCGAGGACTCGGGCATCACCTACGAGCACCGACTCATCGACGACATGGTCGCGCAGGTGATGAAGTGGAGCGGCGGGTTCATCTGGGCGTGCAAGAACTACGATGGCGACGTGCAGTCGGATACGGTGGCGCAGGGGTTCGGGTCTCTGGGCTTGATGACGTCCGTGTTGATGACGCCCGATGGGAACTGCGTCGAGGCGGAGGCGGCCCACGGGACCGTCACGCGCCACTATCGTGAGCACCAGAAGGGCAACCAGACCTCGACCAATCCCATCGCCTCAATCTTCGCGTGGACGCGGGGTCTCGAGCACCGTGGGCGTCAGGACGGCAACGCGGAACTTCAGCAGTTCGCGACGGACCTGGAGACCGTGTGCGTCGAGACCGTCGAGTCCGGCCACATGACCAAGGACCTGGCCTTGCTGGTGGGATCAGATACGCCGTTCCTCAGCACCCAGGAGTTCTTGGCGAAACTGGCCGAGAACCTGAAAGCCAAGCGAGGGTAGCGGGGCCGGGGGGCTGAGGTCCCCCCGGGAGCGCTGCGGGAGGTCGTTGGGGGACCCCTGTGGGCTGGCGACCCGCTTCGCTCGATCCTGTCGGGCGCGCTGGATCCGGGGTCACCCCGGATCGATCTTTTCGCGCGCCTTTCCGCGCGGCGAAAGGCGCGCCGAGAGGGTGCTTGAGGGTCTGCGAAGTTTCGCTTGACCGCGGCCGATTGCGTGATTTATTTCCACGCGCAAGACACACGGATCGCTGCCCTCGCCTCGCCCTACCCGCTCTGGATCACGCCCGCTATGACTCCACCGCCCTCCTCTGTCGCGTCTGCTCTTCCGCGCCTGCATGGCCTCACTGTTGGCGATTCTACGGATGCCTCCCGGGTGGCCCGGCTCTTGCCTGCGGGTGCTCGTGACCTGTTGGTGAATGTCCACCGAGCGTTCGCGAGCGAGCGTCGTGGGCTGCTCGAGGCGCGCCTGCGTCGCCAGGATGCGTGGGACTCCGGTGAGCTGCCCGAGCGACCGGCGGACGCCCCGGTCGAGGCGACCGGTGACTGGCGGGTGGCGGCCCTACCCGAGGACCTGATGCGCCGCCGCGTGGAGATCACCGGTCCCGCCAATGACCCGAAGATGGTCATCAACATGCTGAGTCGCGGCGCCGACGGCCAGATGTCCGACGCCGCCATGCTCGATTTCGAGGACTCGATGAAGCCGACCTGGGAGAACGTGCTGGCCGGCTTTGAGAATCTCACGCTCGCTGTCCGCGGTGAGCTCACGGTCGAGCGCCCGGGAAAGACGTACAGGATCAACCCGGACGACATGCCGTTGCTCATGGTCCGCGTTCGTGGGCTCCACATGGAGGAGGCGAACATCCTCGTCGACGGGGCGCCGATCGCCGCCGGGCTGTTCGACCTTGTCCTCGCCGCCTACCACACGGCAAAGGAGCTCGTCGCGCAGGGTAAGACGCCGAAGATCTATGTGCCCAAGTGCGAGCACTTCAAGGAGGCGCGCTGGTGGAACCGCCTCTTCGACCACGTCGAAGCTGAGATGGGCCTGCCGATCGGTACGATCCGGACGACCTTCCTCATCGAAACCTTGCCTGCCGCGTTGCAGGTCGAGGAGATCCTCTACGAGCTGCGCTCGCGCGCCGCTGGGCTCAACGTCGGGCGTTGGGACAAGATCTTCAGCGACATCAAGGTGTTGGCCAAACATCCGGACCGCGTGCTTGCTGACCGCGGGACGATCGGCATGGACCGACCCTGGATGGGCGCCTATGCGCGGCGCTTGATCCACGTCTGCCATCGCCATGGGGCGTTCGCCATGGGTGGAATGGCGGCCTTCACGCCCGGGAGCGACGCCGCGACGCGCGACGCCCAGACCCGCAAGGTGGTCGAGGACAAGCGCCTGGAAGCGGCCATGGGCCATGACGGTTGCTGGGTATCCCACCCCTACTTCATCGGTCCGGCGCTGTCGGCATTCGAATCCGATCACCAACTCGAGGTCCTCCCGGTCTCGCCCGCTGACGTGGAGCTGTTGCCGCGGTCCACAGGGCCCCGAACTCTCGGCGGCCTCCGCAAGAACGCCGCCGTCACGATCGCGTATCTGAAGGGGTGGAGCGAGGGGAAGGGCTGTGTCGCATGGGACGGTCTCATGGAAGACCTGGCGACGCTGGAGATCTCGCGTGCGCAAACGTGGCAGTGGTTGCGCCATCGTGTGCGCCTGGACGACGGGGCCACGGTCACGCCCAGCCTCGTCCGTCGGGTACTGGACCAGGAGCTGCTCTCCATAGCGAAGAAGGTCCGGGATCAGATGCCAGAGCAGCCAGAGCAACCCGTCCGCGATCAAATCCGACGCTTCGCCCTCGCGCGGCGTCGTGCTGAGGCCCTCTTTCTAGAGCGCAATTTCCGACCCTTCCTTACGACTGGCCGCTGAGTCGACGACGCAATTTTCGGAGACGTTTTGTGCACACCATGTCACCACACAAAGACGACCCTCGTGCGCGCCTCGAGCGCGATTGGCAGCGCCTCGCGCGCTGGAATGGTGTCACCCGCAGTTACACAGCTGAGGAGGTGGTGCGGGTCCGCAATTCGTTCGCTGTCCGCCACACGTTGGCGGAGCGAGGGGCAGAGCGCCTCTGGCGCCTGCTGACCGAGGAGGACTTCGTGCCGGCGCTCGGTGCGCTCACGGGTAATCAGGCCTTGCAGCAGGTCAAGGCTGGGCTGCAGGCGATTTACCTCTCCGGCTGGCAGGTCGCGGCCGATGCGAACCTGGCGGGACAGATGTACCCGGACCAGAGCCTGTATCCGTCCAATAGCGTCCCCGAGGTGGTCAAGCGGATCAACGCGACGCTCCTGCGTGCCGACCAGATTCACCACGCCGAGGGGGACGATTCAGTCGACTGGATGGTGCCGATCGTCGCCGACGCGGAGGCCGGATTCGGCGGAGCGCTCCACGCGTTCGAGCTCACCAAGTCTCTCATCGAGGCGGGGGTCTCTGGAGTCCATTTTGAAGACCAGCTCGCGTCGGAGAAGAAATGCGGTCACATGGGCGGCAAGGTCCTGGTGCCGACGGCCCAGGCGCAGCAGATGCTGACCGCGGCTCGCCTCGCCACGGACGTGATGGATGTGCCGACGGTGCTCGTCGCCCGGACGGACGCGCACTCCGCGAGGCTGATCACCTCAGACGTGGATATCGCTGACCACCGCTTCCTCACGGGGGAGCGGACCTCGGATGGTTTCTTCCGCATCGACGGTGGGATAGACCAGGCGATCGCTCGTGGGCTCGCCTACGCCCCCCTGGCGGATCTGGTCTGGTGTGAGACGTCTACGCCTGACATCGATGAGGCCAAGCGCTTCGCCGAGGCGATCCGGGCAGAGCATCCGGACCAGATGCTCGCGTATAACTGCTCGCCTTCGTTCAACTGGGCCCGCCACCTCGACGCGACCACCATCAAGATCTTCCAGCGTGAGCTTGGCGCCATGGGCTACAAGTTCCAATTCGTCACCCTCGCCGGGTTCCACGCGCTGAACCATGGGATGTTCACCCTCGCCCAGGACTACAAGCGCGACGGCATGATGGCGTACTCCGAGCTGCAGCAGCGTGAGTTTGCGTCGGAAGCTGACGGCTATACGGCCGTGCGTCACCAGCGCGAGGTCGGCACCGGCTACTTCGACCTCGTCAAGGACGTCATCACCGGGGGCGGGGCGGAGACGGGTGCGATGTCCGGCTCGACCGAGGAGGCACAGTTCGAGGGCCGGAAGGCCGTCTGACCTCCCGCTGGCCGAGGCCGTTCGAGGGCGCGTCAGGCGTCCTCGGATGGCCCGGAGAAGACGTCCATGCTCTCGATCGGCTCTTCGTCAATGAGCGTCCGCCGCGTCGCGAGCACGGCCTCGACCACGAGCCACGTGGCTAGCAGCAGCAGGGAGGCGCCGACCGTCAGCAGCGGCCACAGCGTGCCCTCGTCGAAGGACCAGTCATTGGAGAAGCTGCCCAGGTTGAACACCATCGCGATGATCGACGTGGACAGCATGAAGATCATGGGGATGCCTGTGAACCACGGGTTGCGTCGGCGCTGCATCAGGTAGAGCGTCACGGTGAGCAGGGTCAGGCCAGCCAGGATCTGGTTCGTTGTCCCGAACAGGCTCCAGAGTGCCAGCCCGGCGGGTTTACCGTCGACCTTGAAGAAGGCAAAGAACCCGATGGCCAGGACGGCCAGTGTCGTGGCGATGTAGCGGTTGCCGAGCTGCGGCACGCGGATCGACTCTCCGAGCTCGCTGATGTTGTAGCGCAGCAGCCGCGTCGCCGAGTCGAGCGTCGTCAGGGCGAACGACACCACCAGGACCGCGATGAAGGACTGGGCGATCGCCTCGCCGATTCCCAGGGATCCCAGGAAGCGGGCCGTGCCGGAGATGAAGTTGTCGAGGGGCGTCGCCTTCACCGCCTCCCAGGAGTGGTAGTGGGACTCCCATACGCTCGCGGGAGATTGTTCGCCCAGCGCGATCCCGGCCGATGTGGCGAGGACCGCGAGCAGCCCCAGCATGCTCTCGCCGACCATGCCTCCGTAGCCAATGAACGGGGCGTCCGTCTCCTTGTTGATCTGCTTGGCCGTCGTGCCGGATGACACGAGGCCGTGGAAACCTGAGGCGGCGCCGCAGGCGATCGTGATGAAGACAAAGGGGAAGATCGGCGGGGCGCCCTCCGGGGCGATGTTGAGGGCGGGGGCGGCGAATTCGGGGGCCGCCACGAAGAAGCCGACGTAGCCGAGGAAGAGCCCGAGATAGAGCAGCAGGGAGTTGAGGAAGTCGCGGGGTTGCAGCAGTGACCAGACGGGCAGCACCGACGCCGCGAACGCATAGATGAGCAGGATCGTCGACCAGGAGTCCCCGTCGATGCCCGTCACCGGGTTCTCCTTGCCGAGCCACACCAGTAGCAGCATGACGACGAACCCGACGGCGGTGAGCGGCCCGAGCCTGAAGCCGCGCTTGTAGACCATCCATCCGATGACCGCGGCGATCAGCATGATCCCGCCGGAGGGGATGACGGCGGTCCCATACTTGCCGGAGAACAGCTTCGAGATGTAGATGGTGAACACGCCCATGGCGAGGGCGATCCCGAAGAAGATGATCAGCAGGAACAGCAGCTTCGCCCGTGGACCGATGACGCCCTCGGCCACCTTGCCGATCGAGACGCCGCGCGCGCGCATGGACACCACCAGGGCAGAGAAGTCGTGGACGCACCCAACGAGGACCGCGCCCAGTACCACCCACAACATGGCTGGCCCCCATCCCCAGATGACGGCGACGGCGGGGCCGAGCATGGGCGCGAGCCCGGTGATCGATGCCCAGTGGTGGCCGAACAGGACGAAGCGGTTGGTCGGCACGAAGTCGACGCCGTCTTCCAGCGCGTGGGCCGGAGTGCGACGCTGATCATCGAGGGCGTAGACCCTGCGCCCGAGGTGCCGCGCGTAGAAACGGAACGCGAGGCCGTAGATGATGAAGGCGCAGACGACAGCGAGTGCGGCGCTCATTGCCGAGGAGTATAGGTTACCTGGGCCGTTGCCGCGTCGATCACTGCAGGGCCTGCTGCATCAGTTTGGTCATGCGGCGGGCGAAAGTCGCGGGATCGGCGATCGGGCTCCCCTCCGCCAGCAGCGCTTGATCGTGGAGCAGGCGGAACCAGTCCCCGACCTCTTCGCTGTCGCTATCGCCCGCGTGCATGAGGTGGAGCTTCTCAACGATCGGGTGGTCCGGATTGATCTCCAGGATCCGCTTCTGCTTGGGCATGTCCTGACCTTGTGCACGGAGCATGCGCTCGATGTGGGCGTGGACCCCACCCTCGGGCACCACCAGGCAGCACGGTGAATCGGTGAGCCGATCAGAGACCCGTACCTCCTCGATGTCGTCTTCGAGGACGGCCTTCGCTCGGCCACAGAGGTCCCCCAGCCGCTCCTTGTTCGCCTCCTTTTCCGCTTTCTCCTCTTCGGTCGCTTCTTTGGCGAGGTCGAGGTCGGCCTTCATCGCGGACTTGAGGGGCTTGCTGTCGAACTCGCGGATGCCCTCAACGGCCCACTCGTCGATCGGGTCCGTCATGTACAGGACCTCGGTGCCACGCTGCTTGAGAGCCTCGATGTGAGGGCTGTTCTCGACGGCGTCGCGGTTGGTCCCGAAGGCGTAGTAGATCGCGTCCTGGTCGTCGGGCATACGCTCTACGTACTCGCCGAGTGAGGTCAGCGCCTCGGTGGAGCTCGGCCACCGCGCCAGCTTCGCCAGCCGGTCCTTGTTCTCGAAGTCGGAGTGCAGTCCCTCCTTGAGGACCCGACCAAACTCACCCCAGAACGCGGCGTAGTCATCCTTGCGCTTGTCGGCCATCTGCTCGAGCGCTGCGAGCATCTTGTTCACCACCGTCTTGCGGATGCTGCGGACGGTGCGGTCCTCCTGCAGCAGCTCCCGTGACACGTTGAGGGGCAGGTCATCCGAGTCGATGACTCCGCGGATGAAGCGCAGGTGATCCGGGATCAGGTCCTTGCAGTCCTCCATGATCATCACGCGCTTGACGTAGAGCCGAACTCCTTGACGCCGCTCGCGCTCGAAGAGGTCCCACGGGGCCTGCTTCGGCACGTAGAGCAGCCCCGTATATGAGGTCGTCCCCTCGATCTGGAAGTGCAGGGTCTCCACGGGCTCGTCGTGCGCGTGCGCGATGTGCCTGTAGAACTCCAGGTACTCATCGTCCTTGATCTCGGAGCGTGGGCGCCGCCAGAGCGCCGAGGCCGTGTTTATGGTCTCGTCCTTCGTGACGGTCTTCTTGTCGTCGTCCTCTCCCTCCTCCCGTGTGACCTCCAGGAGGATGGGCCAACTCACGAAGTCCGAGTATTTGCGAACGAGCTCCTTGAGGCGCCACTCGTCGAGGAACTCGTGGTGATCGTCTTTAAGATGGAGACAGATTTCGGTGCCGCGGGTCGTCCACTCGGGGGCCTCTTCCACGGTGAAGGTGCCCTTGGCCTCGGAGGCCCATCGCCACCCGCTCTGCCCGTCGCCGGCGGCCAGGGTCCGGACCTCGACCCGATCGGCGACGAGGAACGCGCTGTAGAACCCGACGCCGAACTGGCCGATGAGGTCGACCCCGGAGGCGTCACCCTCGGTCGGCTTCTGTCCCGACATCGCCTGGAGAAACCCGCGGGATCCGGAGTGCGCGATGGTGCCCAGGTTGTCGACGACCTCGTCTCGGGTCATGCCGACGCCGGTGTCGATGATCGTGAGCGTCTTCGCTTCGCGGTCGGGTACGAGCTGGATCTCCAGGTCCCCCTCGCCCTCCATGAGTTCCTCTTCCGTGACGGCGCGGAAGCGCAGCTTGTCCAGGGCGTCGGCCGCATTGGAGATCAGCTCACGGAGGAAGATCTCCCGGTGGCTGTACAGGGAGTTGATGACGATATCGAGGACCTGATTGACCTCGGCCCGGAAGCTGTGCTGGTTGTCTGCCGGGGTGGCCTCGGCTTCGCGCTGGGTTTCTTCGCTCATGGGTACTCCTTGGGAACCACCATGTTGTCGCAGGAAGATCCCGCATCAAGGACCTGCGGGTTTATGGCCGTTCAGGGACGGAGGACGGCCTCGCCGTCGCCGGCCCGCAGCGTCTTGGAGATCGTCATCCCGCCTGCCTTCGGTTCGACCCCATATGCGCTCGCCGCGATCCTCTGGTCGAGGTCGGGTCGGGTGCCGTCCTCCAGGCGGACGGGGCCGTCGAGGACGAGCCAGAAGCGATGCTGGGGGGCCACGCGGTCGAATACGAGGGTGTCCTCGATCTGGATGTGGTCATCATGGAAGCGGACCCGGCGTGTCAGCTTCCAGGGGCTCTTGCCTGCGGCGATCCCGGCGGCTGATTGATTCAGCGCCGTGCCCTTCTTGGCTCGCCACTTGTCAATGGCCCAGCGGGCCCAGCGGTGACCCGCGGGCAGTGACGTGGCCGCCCGTAGCCCGACTCGGGCCCAGTACGGCGGCATGACGAAGCCGGTCTTGACGATGGGGGCGTCGCAGCTGAGCGTGTCCCCGTCCCATGACGCCTCCACATCGAGCGCGTAGCGCGCGTTTCGGTAGGTCGCCCGACCCGCACGGAGGGCGTACCCACGGTCGACCACGGGGTCCATGAAGCCGGCTCCGTCGCGGAAGGCCACACGGACGAGGCCGCCGTGGCAGGGCGCCACCCACGCGACGTATGCGGGGCGCGCCACGGCCAGGAGCTTGGCGCCTTCGAACCACTGTGTGTCCCGCTCGCGCTGGAGGAGGAGCGGCGCCGCGGCCGCGGTCCTCACGTTGTTGTCCAGGTCGCGACGTTCGAGGGTCCCTGACTGCAGCAGGGCCGCGAGGAGAGGCTGGTAAGCGTATCGCGATAGGCGCAGGTCGTCCTTCAGCGTGGAGGCGACGTTGCGAGGTCCGTCGACCTCACCGTCCATCCACGCGAGGGCGGCCGCCGCGACGCCGTCGTGGGCCGCGAGCGCGACGGTGGCCACGCGCGAAAAGTACGGGTTGCTGCAGATGCCGTATTCGGCGCCCGTCGTCAGGTCAGGATGTAAGAACTCGGCGGCGAATCGATAAGCGCGCTGGGCCTCGGGTAGGAAGCGTGTCTCACCCGTGAGCACCGCGTGCATCGCGAGGTACTCGGTCAGCAAGAACGTGTATCCGAGGTCGAGCCCCGAGATCTCCTTCGACCACCCCTCGGCGTGCATCCGATCAACGATGCGCTGGGCGTTTCTCGACGCGGCATCCAGGTACTCGTCGTTCCCCGTGACGCGGCCGATGGCTCCCAGGGCGGCGACGCCGACGGCTTGATGATTTGTCTTAAACCAGTCGTCGTGGCTCGATAGCCAGTCACCGCAGCGGCAGAGGGCCCGGCGCACGGTCTCACCCAGGTCACCTTTGAGCTCGTCGCCGAGCGCCTCCGTGGCCAGCGCCATGGCGTAGCTGGAGAACGCGGTCGTCGCGTATCCGTGTTCGTTGCGGTACCACTCGTCGAACGTCCCGTCCGTGTGCTGTTGGCGGGTCCAGAAGCCGATGGCGCGGAGTGCGCCGTGCAGGACCTCTCGGTCACCCTGCCACCGGTTGTCGGGGAATGGATACCGCCACGCCCACGCCAACGCGAGCGCGGCTTCCTGCCGCCGCATGTCCGCGACGTCCGAGCTCTTGTCGCGCCAGTACGCGGGATGCATGCACCCGCGCATGGGCGAGTCCGGGTCGCGATCCTGCAGCGTCAGCAAGCGAGGCACCTGGGAGAGCACCTCCCCGACGATGTCTTTCAGGTCGTTGCAGAGGTCCACGTCAGAGCTCCTCGGTGACCTCGGCGGCGCCGGTACCTTCGGAGAGTCGGAGTCGGCGGACGATCATCTCGCCTAGCAGCCCGAGGCCGAGGAATTGCATCCCGGTGAGGATGAACACGGCGCCCAGGATCAGGGTCGGTATGTCGTCGTCGATGTTCGATCCGAAGAATGCCCAGCAGGTGGTGACGGTCGCGCAGATGGTGACGCCGATCAGGAGCCCCGCGATCCCGAGCCCACCGAACAGCAGCATGGGCCGCTCTCCGAAACGCAGGTAGAGCCCCATGCCCAGGAGCGCCGTTGCTGACTTGACGTACTTCGAACCGCCGTACTTGGACTGGCCGTGCTGTCGTGGTCGGTTCGCCACTGGAAGCTCCGAAACTGAAAATCCGCGAGCGTGTGCGAGCAGAGGGATGTAGCGGTGATGGTCGGCGCGCAGGTCGAGCGCGCCGGCGACCTCTCGTCGCATGGCCCGCACGGGACAGTTCATGTCGTGGAGTCGCAGCGGCGTCACGAACCGCAGCATCAGGTTCCCGATCTTGGACAAGGCGAACTTCACCGGGGTGCTCTTCCCGGTCTTCTTCCACCCGACGACCAGATCCGTCCCCCGGTGGACCTGCTCGACGAGACGCCCAAGATCTCCTGGGTCGTCCTGCAGGTCACCGTCCAGGGTCGCGACGATATCGCCCCTCGCCGCATTGAAACCCGCTGCGTACGCAGCCGACTTGCCGCTGTTGGTCCGGAGCCGCACGCCGCGAAACCGGGGGTCCCGGCCGTTCGCGTCCCGGATCGCGTCCCACGTGCCATCGCTGCTGCCGTCATCAACGAAGATCACCTCGAAGTCGCACCCTCCGAGGTCACCGATCTCCGCGCAGAGCGGGGCGATGTTCGGGGCTTCGTTCAAGACGGGAACGACGACCGAGAGCAGTCCGGTGGATGAGGTCACGGCCTGATTTTACTCGGCACGGGCAGCCTCCGCGCTGAAGGTCGTGAGGATGATGCCCTCCGCGTCGACGGCCTCCCGCGCGCTGGCCGCGGTGAGCGCGCCCAGCTCGCCGCGGCGCGCCCCTGCGAGGCGGTCTGGGTGGGTCGGGGAGGGGTCGGGGCCACCCGGGTGCGTCATGAGCTCGGTGAGGCCATCTGGGAGGTCGCGCAGGATCGTGAGCAGGCTGTCCTCGTCGAGTCGCCCTGCCAGCCCGATCCCGCGGAAGTGATCGGTCGTGCGCGTCGGCGCCGGTGGCCGATTCCGGCGGCGGAAGCGGCGTCCAACCCAACGGGTCACCAGGCTCCCGGAGGCCCGTTCAGCGGGGAAACGTAGCCACGGGACCTGGGCCTCCCGCGCGACCTCGAGGAGCGTCTCCCAAACCGGCTCGAAGGCGTGGAGGTGCTGATGCACGTCGACGTGACTCGGCGCGCCGAGTCGGTCGGTGAACACTTGGAGCTGGGCGGCGATTTCGGCGCGCAGCTCGTCACGCGAGACGCGCCCGAGCGAGAGGGCGACGGCGAGCCCACGCTTCCCGCGGAATCGTCCGTTCGGCGCCAGTGAGGGCAACGCTGCGCCGTGGGCGGGGCGTCCCCAGGTGAGGTTCAGGTGGAGGCCGACGTCCAGCGCGTCGTGGACGGCGAGCCGGGCGACGGCGTCCTCCCAGCCCTCGAGGGTCACGAGGCACGTGGCGGAACCGACGATTCCGTTCTTGTGAGCCTCGAAGATGCCGTCGTTCACGGCGCCGGAGAGGCCGAGGTCGTCTGCGTTGACGATGAGTCGTCTCATGCCAGCCCCATGGTATCGTGCCGAAGCCATGCCGATTGCCCCGTCGACCCTTGCTCGTCTTGCCGTCGTGGGGTTGGCGGTGGTGCTCGTCGGCCACCTGGGCCTGCTCCTGGTCGGGGGCGTGGCCGGGGTGCGGTCGCCCACGTCGATCGAGTACGGGGAGCCGTACATCGTCTCGGCCGCGTACCACGCGGCGACTGGCGGCGACCTGTACGCCCCGGTGGACGAGCTCCCGCTCCTGCACAACAACTACAACCCCCTCGTGCAGCTGGCCGTCGGCCCGTGGCTCGTCGACGGTGTCTCCTATACGCCCGGTCGCCTCGTCACCCTCTCATCGGTGCTCCTCGTGCTGGGGCTGGCTGGAGCGCTGGTGTGGAGGACGACGCGGAGCGTGGTCGCGGGGGTCGTGGGGGCGCTCCTCCCGCTCACCTGTGGGTTCATGTTCCCGTGGATGTGCGTGGGGCGGGTCGACGCGTTCGCGACGCTCTGCTCGTGTGCGGCGTTCTGCTGGGCCGCCACTCACCAGGAGGGCCCTTGGCGTTCGCGGGCGTGGATGCTGCTCCCCGCGTGGATCGCCTTCGCGGCGAAGCAGTCCGTGGTCGGGGGCTGCGGCGCGGCGTTGCTGCTGGCCTTCATCCGGGGCCGCCGCTCTGAAGCCATCGGCCTCGGTGTCTTGTTCACCGTCGGCTGCGCTGGGATCGCCGGGTTGGCCAATGTGCTCTCCGAAGGGCAGTACTGGCTGCATGCGGTGGCTTACAACGCCTCCCATGACCGGGGTGGGCTGTGGCCGGAGACCCTGCCGCCGCTGCGGTTGCTCGAGGCGATCGGTTGGCCGCTGTTGATCTTGTTAGGGATCTGCCTGCCGAAGGTGCGTAAGGCGGACGCGCCGTGGGTGTGCTGGATCGCGGTGACGTTCGTGCTGGGGTTCATGCTCGTGCGTAAGTCCGGGGCGCATGTCCATTACTTCCTGGAAGCGGTGGTCGCGATGTCGGTGCTGACGGCTTCTGTCGGCGCTCGAGCATTGCAGGCGGCGCCCCCTCGTGGCTTGCGGCCCGCGCTGGCGATCTTCGCGCTGCTCGTCGCGACAATCCCGGGGGTCCCGTGGGAGGGGCCGAAGGAGTGGCGCTCCGGGGCGTACTTCAAGTTTGGTCAGGCGCGCTCGCTCATCCGGATCGCGGCGGCGGAGGACCCGATCCCGGCCGAGGTGCGCCGCCGGATCGAGACGGCGTCCATGTCGCCGCTGTTGCTCGCAAAGACGGCGACGATCGCCATCGAGTGCGGCCGCCCGGCGATCTTCGATGTGGCTGATTTCGCTCGCCTGCAAGCGTTGGGTGAGTGGGATCCCGAGCGGCTGCTGCGCCATGTGCGCGCGGCCCGGTTCCCGGTTGTCGCGGTGCAGCCGTTCGATGACCCGGATAGCGCGCGGCTGTTCGGGGTCGAGGCGATCGTGGGTTTGAGGGAGGCCCTCGAGTTGCATTATCAACCGCTCCCCCAGCCGTACCGGGACCGGAGCGGTCGGGTGACCGCCACGTTCTGGGTGCCGAAGAGCTGACGTGAGCGGATCGACTCACAAGGGCACCTTGCTGCTCACAGCGGCCCAGCTCTGGCACGCCGTGTCCGGCTACATCGCGTTCGTGGTCGGGGCCCGCATCCTCGGGCGCGATGACTACGACGGATTCGTCCTCGTGGCATGGACCATGACGACGCTGGAGATCTTCGTCGTCGAGGGCGTGCCCAGGGCGGTCTCGTGGTGGACAGCGCGGGTCTCGGAGGGGGCCGCCGGGATCGCGCGCCGCGGGTTCTTCCTCACGGTGCTCGTGGGGGCGCTGCTGGGCGGCTCCCTCGCCGGGCTCGCGCCGCTCATCGCCGGCGTCTGGCGTGAGCCGGATCTGGTGGGGGCCATCAGGCTCTCCGGCCTCGACTTCGTCGCCTTCGCGGGCTTCGCGGTGCTGGTGCAGTCGGTGAACGGGCTCCGTCGTTACAACCTCCAGGCCGGCGTGTGGTTCCTCTACAGCACGGCCAAGGTCCTGGCGATCGTCGGGTTCTTGCGGTTGGGGTGGGGGATCGAGGGCGCGATCCTGGGCTACATCGTGGCGTCGAGCATCGGGTCCCTCGGGGCCGCTGTACTCGCCGGCCCGCACGTCGCGCGCTTCCGCGGGCGACGTCTCCCGGACGCGCGTCGGCTCCTGGCCTTCGGTGCGCCGATGGCGTCGTTTTCACTCGCGCTCATGGCGCTGGTCAACGTCGACCTCTGGGCGGCGAAGCGGGTCGCGGACGATGACGGCACGGCGGGCGATTACGCCGGTGCCTCCATGCTCGCGAGGTCACTATTCTTTGTGTTCAAGGCGTTTGGTGATGCCCTGTTCCCAGCCGTCACCGAGGCCTTGGCGCGCGGGGACACGCGCCGGGCCCGGCGCATCGCGCGCGATGGACTCGCCCAGTTGTCGTGCCTCCTGATCCCCGTTTGCGGATGCGTTACGGGCGCCGCGGAGTCCGTCATCGTGACGCTCCTGGGCTCCGGTGACTGGGGCGGGGGCGGGGCCTACGTCGCCTGCCTCGCCCCCTCGTCGGTCCTGTGGACGCTGACCGCGGTGTTCGCTGCCCTGGTGGCGGCGGCATCGCGACCGGGTCGGGTCGCCGTCATGCTCGTCGCGCTCCTCGTCGTCGAGACGTTCGTGGTGTTCGCGTGGGCCGACGTGTCCGGCCCCATGGGTGCCGCCCTTGGATCTCTCGTGGCTGCGGCGGTCGGGTGTGTCGGGACCGGGGTGCTGGCGCGGCGCTTGCTCGGCGCCATCGTTCCGTGGTCGGCGATCTTGTGCGCTACCGGCGCAGCTTGCGTGATCGATCGTGCGATGCGTCTGTGGTCGCCCGAGGGATGGCTGGTGTTCTGCTGGGGCGGACTCCTGTTCGCGGTGGCGCTCTCGGCGTTGTTCGCGTCTGGCGTCGTCTCCGCGAAGCGCCGGCTATAGATCGAGGCTTGGCGCGGCCTCCCGTAGCCACGCTGAAAGAAGCGCGTATCCGTTCGCGTTCAGGTGCCAGCGGTCCCGACTGATGGCGGGATTGAGGCGCCCCTCTGTTGTTCGGAGCGGCGGGCGAGCCGTGTTCACGAAGAAAGCGGGCGGCTGGGCTTCGCGGCAGGCGGCCTCGATCCCAGCGTTGAGGACGGCGAGCTGGGCGGCACGGCCTGGGGTCGTGTCACGGGCGGCGTTGACGCCGATGACCGCGAGGGTCCCGTCCTGCAGCAGGGCTCGCAGGTCAGTGATCAACGCAGCCACGTCTCGGGCGATCTCGGGGGCCGGTCGGCCCAGGGTGTTGAAATCGACGCTGCCCGCGTAGAGGACCGCGCCCGCGGGCTTCGGTGGCAACGTCGTGGCCAGCCGTTCACGTAGCTCGTGGACTGGTTCGGCCCCGACGCCTCGGTTGACGATGTTGGCGCCGGGAAACGAGGCCGCGAGGGGCCAGAACTCGATGGTCGATGAGCCGAGGAACACGACGGCGCCTTCGGCGGGCGTCTGCTTCGCGAAGGAGGCGAGGCGCGCGTCACGCGCGGCCAGACGGATGCGCTGCGACCGGTCCTCAGGACCCTCCGCAGGGTCGTGGAACCACCACGCGGCGACCAGGGCGCCGAGGGTGAGCGAGAAGAGGATGAACAGCCTGCGTCGCGTCATGGGATCAGGTCGCGGTTACGATGTGAGCCAACCCCTCGGGGGAGGGATACGGTTTGCTGAAGAACATCGGCTCCAACTGGGTGCGCAACATCGTGACGGCCGCGTTCGGCTTCGTCACGACGCCGTACATCCTCCACAAGGTAGGCGATCCCGCCAATGCTTGGGAGGTCATCAGCTCGTGGACGGGCGTGCTGATGTTGCTGGCGATGGGCATCCCCATGGCCTCGTCGAAGATCTTCGCGAGCGCCATCGCCAGTGGGGACGAGGACGACCTCAACGCCTCGGTCTCCGCGTCCGCGGCTCTCTACCTCGTCGTCGCGGGGGTGGCCTTGCTGGTCGGCGCGATCCTCTATTTCTGCTTCGACGTGGCTTACGTGCAGCCCGTCGTCATGGAGAACTGGCCTGATCTCGTCGGCGATGTGCGCCTCGCGTTCGGGCTGGTGGTCGTGTTCATCGCCCTCAACTTCCTCGCCCAGCTACCCATCGGGGTCCTCGTCGGGCACCAGGATTTCGTGACCGCGAACGTCATCTCGACGCTCGGAGTCGTGGCCAAGCTCGGGCTCATCGTCGGGACGCTACTCGTGTGGCCGTCGATCCTCGTCCTGGCGCTCGTCACGGTGGGCGTCCTCGCTGCCGAGCTGGTCGTCGGGCTGGTGGTCGTGCGCAGAAAATACCCTCGGGTGCGCATCGATATTCGGCGCGTCGAGGGAGCGCAGGTGAAGAAGATCGTCGGCTTCAGCATCTGGGTCCTGTTCTTGAACCTCGGCATCAAGCTCTGCTTCTTCGTCAACGGGATCGTTCTGGGGTCGTTCGGTGACGCGACTGATCCGTACCAGTACAAGACCGCCAACTACCTGATGGTGATGTTGATCGAGTTCCTCGTCGCCATCGGCGCCGTCGCCTTGCCAAAGGTCGCGCACCTACAGGTGAAGGGCGACATGAAGGCCATTCGCGCCGTCTATTTGCAGTGGACCAAGGTGGCGTTCAGCCTGACGCTGATGGCGGGGCTTTATCTCATGGTGCTCGGCCCCGCGTTTCTCAACGCGTGGATGGGGGAGACCTACAAGAAGGAGGCGGGCGAGTGCCTGGTGGTGCTGATGGCGTCGTGCCTTCTCTTCATGCCGATTCGTGGCGTCTCCGTCGGCGTGCTGATGGGCCTGGGCAAGGCCTCGGCACCGGGCATCGTGTTCATGCTGATGGGCTTGCTGAACCTCGGGCTCTCACTCGCGCTCGTCGGTGAGTACGGCATGCTCGGGGTCGCGGTCGCCACCGCCATCCCGAACGTGATCTTCGCCGCCGTCGTTGCCCGGATCGTCTGTCGGGCGATCGACCTTTCGCTTACGGAGTTCGTCACCCACGTCTGTGGGCGCGCCGTGATTGGCGCGATCCCCGTGGTGGGTGTCCTGCTCGCCATGAGCCGGCTCGATCCGGAAGGCATGCCGTATCTGGTCGCCCTCGGGGTCGCCCATTGCGCCGTGTTTGCGGTCGTGTGGATCAGCTTCGTCTACCGAAACGATCCGCACATCGACGTCGCCGGAAGACTGCGTTCGCTACTGAATCGAAAAGGTTAGGGCGTTCGCGAGCTTGATGTTGCCGTTCGCGTCGATGACGGCGGCCTGGATCGCTCCAGGGGTGCCGACGGCGACGACGCCTGCGGGCACCGAGATCGAGATGGTGCTGGCGGTTCCGGATGTATTCAGGCTGCCGGAGAAGCCGCCGAATATGTTGGGGAACGGGCTCGGGTAGGACAGCGCGAAGATCGGGTCGTTGATGTCCAGCGCCACGTGGTCACCGCCCGGCAGGAACCAGCCCGTGTTGGTCGTCATGGACGCGGCTGCGATGTAGAACCCGCCCGGGTCGGCGGGGCTGCTCAGGGTGAAGGTCGTGGTCTGGCCGCCCGTGAGTCCACCGGCCGAGGAGAGCACGGGGATCGGCGGCGCCATGGGGTCATCGACGCGGAAGGGAAACACGCCGGAGGGCTGCGTTGTTCCAGCGGCGTTCCAATTGATGATCGCGTAGTAGGTGCCCGGCGCGAAGGCAGCGCCTCCAGCCGACGTGCCCGAGTGCGAGACGTAGGACGAGGACCCGGGGCCGACGAGGATCAGGAGGAACGGGCAGATGAAGGGCTGCCAGACGATCGGTCCGGTGGGGCTGCCCATGCGGATCTCGTTGATGCCACAGCCGGATTGCAGGTAGCCCGGGATCGTCGCCTGGATGGCGAACGTCAAGCCTTGTCCAGGGGTCGCCGGGTTTGGCGAGATCGAGCAGCTGAGGAGGCCTTGAGCGCTCACGGATACCGCGAGCAGGGTTGTCATGGCGACGGCTTGGATGCGCTTCATGGCGGCGGTGTCCTGCGGGATGGAGGAGGGCGAAGGGGATGGGATAGCCCCGCCAGTCTAACGCACTCAGAGCGTCTTCGGTCCAGGCTTCAAGATCATGTCGTGGAGGGCGTCCGCGAGCGTCTTCGAGCCACGGGATGTCAGATGGATGAAGTCGTAGAAGACATCCAGGCTCGGCTCGAGGAGGGGCATGACATCGAGCGTCTCGGCGCCCTCCTCGAGGGCGACCCGGCCGCCCTCCTTCGCCAACAACTCCATGAGATCGCGCGCGACGTCGAGCGAGTAGTAGGTGGTGACGTGCTCTGCGTAGGGGTAGCCCTCCGCGAAGTTCCACAGCTGGGCTCGCTCCGCATCGGTCCAGTCTTTTCCGAACCACGGCTGCTGGATGACGATGACGCGGTCAGCGATCTGCAGGCCGCGACGAATCGCCTTGCGCAACCAGCTCACATACCGATCCACCATGGGCGTGGGTTCGGGGGTCGCGGTCTTTACCCGTTCGGCGTTCGCCCGCATGGCGCGGACCTCGAGGAGCTTCTTCCCGACGCGCTCACGGACGGTCTCTTCGCGTCCGCTATTCCAGCGTCGCGCCGTCTCGTAGATCGCCGTGCGCTTGGGTGCCCACCCGAACGGGCTCTCCGGGTGTTGCAAGAAGACCTCATCGGTCGTCAGTTCGGGCTGCATCGGTACGGGGCATCCGTGGCGCATCCAGTTCACGATGTCCGCGGCGCCGATCATGATCCCGATCACGTCGAGCCGCGGGTAGCGCGGCGCGATCTTGTCGAGGAGCTTGGCGACCGCTTCGCTCGGACCGGTCCCGGAGCGGCCGATGTTGCCCACGTATGCGTCGCCGCGGCCGAGGCGCTCCAAGGTCTCCGGGCGTCGGAGTCGTTGCTGGAGCTGTCCCCCCCAGGACTCTGAGTCGTCCAGGAAGTAGCACTCCACGGCGCTGCCTCCGCACACGACGACGCGGAAGGTGTCAGAGTCGTCTGGGGGAGGGCTAGCCAGGTTGCGTTCACCGGCAGAATTGATCCAGAAGCGAGCCTCCGGGGACAGGCGCGGCAGCGCCTCGCGGTCGATTTGCAGGCGCATCCGCGCCCCCGGCTTCCACACGTAGTAGCCGCCGCGGCGGAGCATGGCGCGGCAGACAAGCTCAGCCACGAGCAAGCCCGCGGCGAGAACCGCTGGAATCCAGATCCACCCAGACATGCACATTTCCCCCGGCACCGTATTGATCCTGTCGACCCGGTGCCAGGGGGTGCTTGTGGGCCCATCCGAAGATCCCGCAGTGAGGAGCTGTGTGAAGAGCCCTCCCCGGCGACCGCCCCGGCGGGTGCGCGGTGGTCGCCGGAGGAGGGTCCTCCTCATGATCCGCCGTCCCTACTTCAGCTTGCGGAAGGTCTCGAGCGCCTTCTTGTGGGCCGCGTAGTCCTGGCCTGGGCTGGTCGGCGCGAGCAGGAACGCGAGGAGGATCGAAAGAACATGTCTCATGTCCTTAAGATGCGGCCAGGATCTTCGAGTTAAGGTAAAAGCTTCGACACAAGCCATGGCCACCTACGCGGTTGGAGACATCCAGGGCTGCTACGACTCCCTTAGCCGCCTGCTTGATCAGGTCTCGTTCGATCCCGGAGCTGACGTGCTCTGGGTCGTGGGCGACGTCGTCAACCGCGGCCCCAAGAGCTTGAAGGTCCTGCGTTGGCTGAAGGCGCACGAGGACTGCGTCGTCATGGTCCTCGGGAACCATGACCTCCACTTGCTCGCTCTGGGCTGTGGGGCGCGCGGGGACAAGGACCGGGACACGTTCAGGAAGACGCTGAAGGCGTCGGACAGCGATGAGCTCTTGCACTGGCTGCGTCAGCGGCCGTTCGCGCACAGGCAGGACGGCTGGCTCATGTTCCACGCCGGGCTGTGGCCCTCGTGGAGTGTTGATGACGCGTTGGCCTGCGCCGGTGAGGCCGAGGTGATGTTGCGGTCCGACGAGTGGGCGGAAGCCATCGCGGCGACCTACCGGTTGTCCTCCAGGACTTGGGCCCCGACGCTTACGGGGCATGACCGGTTCTCGGCGATCGTCCATGGGCTGACCCAGCTTCGCTATGTGACGCCGGATGGCGCGTCGGCGGAGGGTCACCTCGGGCCCGGCTGGAGCGACGTCGGAGATGCCGTCCCTTGGTTCAGCGCGCCAGGTCGTCCAGAGCGCGCGGAGACGCTCTTGTTCGGTCACTGGTCGACGCTCGGTTTTCACATGTCCGATGGCTTGGTCGGCCTCGACTCCGGCTGCGTCTACGGACGCCACCTCACCGCGCTCCGCCTCGAGGATCGCGCGGTGTTCCAGGTCCCGGCTGCGGAGTGACCGGCGTGATACGCACGACCGTCGTCGGCTCCTATCCTGTGCCAGGGGGGCTCACCGAGGCGTCCCTGGACGGCGCCCTGACGTCCCTGCTTCGAAAGCAGGAAGACCGCGGCATTGACGTGATCACGGATGGGGAGCTGCTGCGCTTTGATCCATCCCACCCCGAGACCAATGGCATGATCGAGACGTTCGTCGTACCCCTCGACGGCGTCGCCACCGATATGACAGACGCGGAGGCCGCGACTTTTGCTGCCCGCGCGGGCGTCACGTTCCGTCGCCGCCCTCCCGGCATCGTTCGCCAACCGATCGGGCGCGGCTCCCTGGATCTCGCCACCGCCTGGCACCATGCCCAGGACCTGACGGAGCACCCGGTGAAGCTCACGCTGACGTCTCCGTACATGCTCGCCAAGACGCTCATGGACGCCCATTACGGCGACCTGAGTGCGCTCACGTTCGCCATCGCCGACGCCCTCGCGGATGCGGTGCGCGAGGTCCCGGCGTCAGTGGTGCAGGTCGACGAGGCGAACCTCACTGGACATCCGGAGGACGCCCCATGGGCGGTGGAGACCATGAACCGGGTCCTCGACGCGGCGTCCGGTGAGCGTGGCGTTCACCTCTGCTTCGGGAACTACGGCGGCAAGACGATCCAGGAGGGGTTCTGGAGGGACCTGGTCCCCCATCTCGACGCGCTGCACGCCGACCACCTCATCCTGGAGACGGCGCGGCGCGATCCCGCCGAGCTCGAGCAGTTGCGTCCGCTACGCGACGACCTGGGACTGGGGATCGGTGTCATCGACATCAAGGACGCGCGCGTCGAGACGCCGGGTGAGGTGGCTGACCGCATCGCGTCCGCGGTCACCGTTCTCGGCGCCGATCGGGTCCGCTGGGTTCATCCGGACTGCGGCTTCTGGATGCTCACCCCTGAGGTGGCTGACGCGAAGATGGGGGCGCTGGGGGAGGGGCGGGACCTCTACCTGGGGCGGGCCGGAGGCGGGTGACCGCGACGAACACCGCCACGTTAATCACCATCCCGACGAACCCGACGTCCAGGTTGCGGCTGATGTCTCTTCCACCGTCCCAGGCGACGAAGGGTGTGAAGCAGAAGACCGTCGCCAGGCCCGCGGCCATGCCCCACGCGGCGCCCGCGGCCGATCCCCGCTTCAGCCACAGCACGTCGACGGTCGCGGGCAAGAGCTGTGCGGAGAACGCCATGGCGACGAACATCAGGTCGGCGATCATCTTGACGGGCTTGAAGTCGGGATCGGCGTTGCCGTGGCGCACCAGCCACAGGGCGAGCAACGCGACGACGACGATGACGGCGCGGCCCACCCAGGCGCGCTCCCGCTCCGAGGCTTGGGGGCGGACGAAGCGGTCGTAGACATCCCGTGTGATGACCGCGGCGAGGGCGTGCAGGTTGCTGTCTGCCGTGCTCATGGTGGCGGCGACGACACCCACGGTGATGAGGGAGAGCACGACGACGCCGAATCCCCCCAGGAGCTCCGGGATGTGGTCCTCCATGAGCTGCAGGACGACGCGGTCGTTGCTCCCGATCGCGGCGTGGGCGACGAATTCTCCATCCGCGATCTCAGGCGGATAGAGGGCTCGGCCCCCCAGCCCTACCAGCATGGAGGCCATCAGCGCGAGCGGCAGCACGACGGAGAACACGAGGGCGGAGCGTCGCAGGGTTGCCCGCGAGCGCGCCGCGTAGAAGCGGATCCACTGCCCCGGTTGCACCAGGGACGCGGCGCCCGCGAACAGCGCCAGCGTCATGAGCTTGAACGGTGGATAGCTGTTAGAGACGCCGGGCACAGAGAGGGCCTCCGCTGGCAGCGCGGACACCTTCTCGAGATACCCGGAGATCCCGCCCATGGCGGAGACGGTGGCGACGCACGTGACGAAGATGCCGAGGATCATCAGCGTGCCCTGGATCACGTCCGACCAGGCGACCGATCGCATACCTCCCAGCAGCACGTAGCCGACCGTGACGGCGGTCATGAGCATCGCGCCCGTGTCGAAGATATCCTCGGCGTTGCCGTCGGTGGCGAACACCGTCTTCGCCAGGTAACCGCCGCCCTTTATCTGCATGACGATGTAAGGGACGACGAACAGGAACCCGCAGAGCGCCACCATCAGGCGCACGAAGTGGGACCCCCCGTAGTGGTCGGCGACCAGGTCGGCGGGCGTCACGTAGCCACGCTCGGCGCCGAGCTTGCGTATCTTGCTCCCGAGCACATACACGACGCAGCCGGTCAACGGCAGGTTGAGGGCGAAGAACAGGAACGCGACGCCGTCCTTGTAGGCGGCACCCGGGAGGCCGAGGATCGCGGCGGCCGAGAACATGGTCGCCATGATGGTGAGGGCTGTCGCGGCGAGACCCTGGCTGCGGCCCGCCAGGTAGTAGTCCTCTTCCGTGAGCTTGGAGCGTCGAAACCCCGCGACGCCGATTCCCACGAGCACGACGAGGTAGGCGATGAGGGTGACGAGCTGAACGGTCATCCGTCGCTCTCCTCATCAGTCCAGACCGTTCGGTAGGCGATCACGACGATGGTCAGTTGGACCGCGAGCCAGCCCAGCGCCCAGAGGAGCAGGACGGGGGCGCCGAGGGCGGCGACAGCGGGCTCCGGGTCGTCGAGGTTCGGGTTCACGAGGTAGAGGCCGACCCCGGGCCCCATGGCGATGGCCACGACCATGGCTGCCGTCAGGATGAGTCCGCGACGGGTCATGCCGGGCATTCTGCAGCAAGTGGCGTTTTCCGGCACCGCGTCCGACTTCCGTACCCAAGGCGTTTTCTCCCCGGCAGCCGGGAGTCTGCGCGCTCTCGGTTCGTAGTGCCCGTTGGAATGGGAGCCCGCCGTCCGTAAGGTACTGAAGCCATGCAGTTAGACGTCGCTGAGATCAAGGAGAAGGTCGCTGGTCAGGCGGCGCTGCTCGACCGCATTCGGTTCGAGGTCAAGAAGGTCGTCGTCGGCCAGGACGACCTCGTCTCGCGCCTGCTGATCGCGCTGCTTTGCGGTGGGCATGTGCTCCTGGAGGGTGTCCCTGGGCTCGCGAAGACCACGCTGGTCAAGACGCTCGCACAGGTCATGCGGGTGAGCTTCCAGCGCATCCAGTTCACCCCCGATCTCTTGCCGGCCGATCTCGTCGGGACCCTCATCTACAACCCGCAAGACGGCGCCTTCTCGGTGAAGAAGGGGCCGGTCTTCGCGAACGTGGTCCTCGCCGACGAGATCAACCGTGCCCCCTCCAAGGTGCAGAGCGCGTTGCTCGAGGCCATGCAGGAGCATCAGGTGACCATTGGCGAGGAGACGTTCAAGCTTGACGAGCCCTTCCTGGTGATGGCGACGCAGAACCCGATCGAGCAGGAGGGCACGTATCCTCTGCCCGAGGCGCAAGTCGATCGCTTCATGCTCAAGGTCCATGTCGACTATCTCGATCCCGATGAGGAGATGGACGTCGTGGAGCGGGCCCTCGGGAAGGTGCAGCCGACGGTCGAGCCGATCCTCAGCAAGGACGACCTCGACCAGGCGCGGTCCGTCCTCCAGATGATCTACGTGGACGAGAAGATCAAGCGCTACGTCATCGACCTGATCACCGCGACCCGTCGGCCAAAGGAGTCCGGGCTGGACGACTTGTCGCCCCTCATTGAATACGGCGCGTCGCCTCGCGCGAGCATCTGGCTCACCATGGCGGCGCGGGCACAGGCTTTTCTCAAGGCGCGCGGCTTCGTTACGCCGCAGGACGTCAAGGACGTCGCGCTCGACGTGCTCCGGCATCGGGTCCTGTTGACCTACGAGGCGGAAGCCGAGGAGGTGACGTCGGACGCCGTCGTCGAGAAGATTCTGGCCAGCGTGCCTGTTCCGTAGGCGTCCCCCCGAAGGAGGCATCCCGTGCCGCTGGACGTCGCTGAGATCGTCAAGAAGGTTCGCCGCATCCAGATCGTCGCCAGTCGTCAGGTAGATGACCTGTTGGCGGGCGAATACCGGAGCGTCTTCCGCGGCCGCGGAATGGAGTTTGACGAGGTCCGCGAGTACACCCCCGGCGACGACGTCCGCACGATCGATTGGAACGTGACCGCGCGCACGGGCAAGCCGTATGTGAAGCGGTACTGCGAGGAGCGCGAGCTCACCATCATGTTCGCCGTCGATGTGTCGGCGTCCGGGGCGTTTGGATCACAGCAGGGGTCCAAGTTCGACCTGATGATCGAGGTCTGCGCGCTGCTCATGCTCAGCGCCCAGAAGAACAACGACAAGATCGGTCTCGTCCTCTTCTCGGACGACGTCAAGGCCTACTTCCCTCCGCGCAAGGGGCGGGCGGCGACCCGGCGGTTGATCAGGGAGCTCGTGGCCGCTCAGCCGGATCCCGCGCGCGGGAAATCCGCCGCCGAGGGTCGGACGGACCTGGGCGCTGCGTTGTCATTCGTTTCGCGCGTGCAACGGCGACGCTGCGTGGTCTTCGTCATCTCGGACTACCAGGATGAGGGGGACTGGGAGCGCAGCCTGCGCGTCACCAACGCTCGTCACGATGTCGTGGCGATCACCGCTTCCGATCCCCGCGAGCACGCCTTGCCGCCGGTCGGGTTCGTGACCCTGGAGGACCCGGAGACCGGGGAGGTGATCGAGCTGGATACGCGCCACGAGCGCGTGCGTGAGTTGTTCGCAGAAGAGCAGCGCCGCCGTCGTGACGGACTCATCGATCGCATGCGGAAGAGCGGGGTCGACCAGCTCCCCGTGCGCACGGATCAGCCGTATACCGCGAGCTTGCATCGCTTCTTTCGTATGCGGGAGGGCCGGGCCCGATGAGGCGGATCCTGTCCACCTTGTTGCTCCTCGTTGTTTGCGGCGCGTGCGGTGATGACGAGATCCCGAGTCCCGGCGTGGTCTCGGAGGTGGCCGAGGCGACGCGGGTGCTGTGGAGCGCGTCGCTCGGTCCCGTGGCCGCGACCTTGCGGACGGACGCTCACGAGCCGAGATTCGGGGATCGATTTCAGCTCGTTCTGGAGATCGTCCACGAGCCCCGGGTCCGTCTCGAGCCGATGGAATTTACGGACCGCATCGGGCACTTCCGCCGGGTCGGACGCAAGGATCCCCCTCGCGTTGAGGGAGGCCCTGTCGTCTACGGGCTCCGGGTCGAGCCCGAGCGCACCGGCGCGAACATCGGCAAGCTGCCGCCCGTCGTCTTCGAGGTCACCGAGGGGGAGGGCGCCGGATCCATGCAAGCGTTGTCCATCCCAGCGTTCGAGATGGACGTGGCGGGTCTGCCACAGGAACAGCGACCGACCCTGGCGGACGTGGGCGACCCATTGCCCCCGCTGGCGTTGCCTCCGCGCGAACGGGGGATGTTGACCCTGTGGGTTGCGATCGTCGGGGCCGCGGTCTTGCTGTCGCTCACGGGCCTCGTCTGGTGGCAGCGTCGTCGCGGTACGGCATGGACGCCGCCCCCGATCGACCCGTTGTCCGAGGCTCGTCGCGCGCTGGCGGCGCTCATGGGTGCGGGGCTCGTCGAGGCTGGAGCGTTCGCTGCGTTCTACGTTGAATTGACGAGCATCGTTCGTCTCTTCATCGAACGGACCACGGGCGTGGACGCGCCCGATCGCACGACGGAAGAATTCCTCCGCGAGGTCGAGGGGCACGTGTCGTTCCCTGTTCAGAAGCGCCAGTCACTGGGGCGGTTCCTCGAAGCCGCGGACCTCGTGAAGTACGCGGCGCAGGTCCCCGGTAGCAGCGAGATCGCCGAGGCGGTCGGCGCCGCGTACGCGTTCTGTGGATTGGAATCGGAGCAGGCGGAGGCCTGCGCCCCATCATCATGATCAGGTTCGCGCATCCCTGGTTCATCGCCCTGATACCCGTCCTCGTGGCGGTGATGGTGATGCGTCTGCGCCGTCCCCGCCCCACGGTGGTGTACTCGAGCCTCGACGCGCTGCGGGGGCTGCCGCGGACCACCGCCCAGCGGGTCAAGGGTTGGCTGCAGCTGCTTGAGCTGGTGGGGCTGGCGTTGCTGGTCGTCGCGATGGCGCGGCCGCAGAGCGGGCGTGAGGACGTCCGCATGACCTCCAACGGTGTCGCCATTCAGCTGGTGATCGACCGGTCCGAATCCATGCGGGCGCTCGACCTTGACGATAATCGCTGGGACCGGACGCGCATCTCGCGCTTGGATGTGGTCAAGGAGGTCGTCCGTGATTTCGTCTCTCCTGACGGGGATCTCCCCGGACGTCCGGAGGACCTGGTCGGTCTCGTTTCGTTCGCTGGATACGTCAAGTCACATTGCCCGCTCACTCTCGATCACGGCTTGCTCGTCGAACTGCTCTCGACGATTCGTGTCCCGGAGGCTGCGCGGGGTGACGACCTCTTGATGACGGCGATGGGAGATGCGCTGGTGATCGGGGTCTCTCGCCTGCGCGAGATCGAGGCCAAGAGCAAGGTCGTCGTGTTGTTGTCTGACGGGCGGAGCAACATCGGCGTCGCGTCCCCGGAGTCGGCCGCTGACGCGGCCGCCGACGAGGAGATCAAGGTCTACACCGTTGGTATCGGCACCGTCCGCGGCGGGCTGGACGAGGCGGCCCTGCGGCACGTCGCGGAGACGACGGGCGGGCGCTATTTCAACGCGCGAACGGCGTCGGATCTGGTGGAGGTCTATCGCACGATCGACGGCCTCGAACGTACGGAGATCGAGGCGTTCAAGGCGACCCGTTGGAGGGACCTGTTTCCGGCATGGCTATGGACCGGGATCGGCCTGTTGCTGCTGCACCGTTTCCTCGTTGATACGCGCTTCCGGAGCCTGCCATGAGCGGCCTGATCTGGAAGGAAATCGACGCGTTGTGGCTGCTGTGGGTGCTCCCCGCGGTCGCCCTCGTGACCGTCATCGCGCACCGTAGGACGCGCTCCGCGGCCCGTCGGCTCGTGGGTGACGTGATGACGCGGCGGTTGATGCCGGACCTCTCTGGCGCCGGCCCTGCGCTGCGGGCGGGGCTGTTCATCGTCGGCGTGGGTCTGGTGGTGATCGCCCTCGCGAGACCCTGCTGGGACTACGACTACATCACCGTGGACGCGCGAGGCGTTGACGTCGTGGTGGCGCTCGACGTGAGTCGTTCGATGTTGGCCGACGACGGAGACGAATCACGGTTGGATCGGGCGAAGGCGGCGCTCGCGAACCTGGTCGATGGGCTACCTGGCGACCGGGTCGGCCTGCTTCTATTCGCGGGTGATCGTGTCCTGACCTGCCCGCTCACGTATGACCGTGGGTTCTTCTCCCAAGTGCTCGAGGACGCATCCCCCCAGAGCGTTGGCCTGGGGGGGACACGCATCGGTCCCGCCCTCGAGGAGTCCCTCGAGGTGCTCGACGCTGAGCACGGTCGGGACAAGGTCTGCGTGCTCGTCACCGACGCGGGTGATCAGGATTCGTTCCCCAAGACGGCCGCTGAACGGCTCGCGAAGCGCAAGGTGAGGGTCATCGCCTTGGGTATCGGACGTACGGATGCCGCGAACGCGCCGCTCGTTCTCGATGGGCAGGTCGTGCGCAGGGCTGACGGGACGCCGGTGCCGGCCCGCGTCGACGAGGCGCTGCTGCGCCACATCGTCGAGAGCACCCGCGGGCTCTATATCCCGCCCGAGCAGACCCACCGGCTACGCGAGCTGTACGGGCGTTACGTCGACCCGCTGGAGAAGGGTGACGCCAAGGAGCTACAAGAGAAGCAGTACCGCGAGCGGTACCAGTGGTTCCTTCTGCCCGGCCTGGTGCTCTTGTTGCTGCAGGCCATCATCCCGAACTACGCGCGCGGCCGCGGCGGGTCTGGTCGCGTGATCGTCCCGCTGCTGCTGGCGGGGTCGCTCCTGGCCGCCTGTTCCGGCAACGATGACGCCGCGACCGTCGCGGCGGCGACGCGGGCCCTGCAGGTGGGGGACGCGGGCGCGGCTGTCACGGCGCTCAAGGCCTTGGCAGACGACCGCGAGGACGACGCAGTCCTGGTGTATGACCTCGCCTGCGCCCACCAGGGGGCGGGTCATGATGACGAGGCCAGAAAGCTGTTCGGTCAGGTGCTCGCCCTGGGGGAGCGCAGCCTGCGCGCGCGCACCGAGGTGAACTTGTCACTGCTCGATGTCAGCAAGCTGGGTGCGGTTTGCGGCGGCGATCCCGCAGACGCCGGGGAGACGGTGCGAGAGGAGATCCGCGGTCTCGCGGACGTCGCTCTGTCACGGCTGCAGCGCGCCCGTGACCTGGACCCGTCCCTGGCCGCCGCTGGCGCGAAGCAAGACGTGCTCGCCCGTTGGCTCCGGGTCCTCGAGGATGACTGGGCGGCGAAGGACCGCGAGGCGCGCCGGTCGAAGCGGCGTGAGAAGAAGGGCGTGGCGTTCATGCTCGCCCTGATCCAGGAGCAGGTGCGGATCGGACGGGGGATCGGGGCGGGGGAGGGCATGCACAACCTGGCCCTTGATGAGCGTGAGTTGATCGAGGATCTGGGGCTCGTCGAGGAGCGCCTGGGGGACGACGCTCCCAAGCTCTCCGACACCGACAAGCAGGCCGTCCTTGTGGAGGTCGGCGTGGCGCAGCCCGTGCTCGAGGTCGCCGCCGACACGCTGGCGGAAGCCGAGGTGGTGAACGGCGCCGTGCAGGTCGCGAAGTCCGCGAGGCGCCTCCGGTCGATCTACGTCCTCTGGGCTGACATCGGTTCGTCCTTGGAGATGATCCTCGATGCACAGAGGGGCTTCCAACAGGGGGCGGCGCAAGCGCTCCGTGCTCGGCTGCCGCTGCCTCCCAAGGTGGTCACGATCTGGGGACAGATCGAGCGCGACCTCGTCGTCATGCTGGAGCGGGTCATCCAACGGGTCGACGCCTTGGAGCCCGAGGCCGCGGCGCCGGCGTGGTTCGAGCTGGCCAAGAATCAGCTCCCCCGCGCGCGCGAATCGATGGGACGGTGCGGTGAGCTGCTGGGATCGGATCTCAAGGATGCGGTGGCTGAAGCCATGGACAGCCTGACGCGCATCGCCCACGTCGCCGCGGATTGGAGGCTGTTGAAGATGCCGGTCGGCCGTCTCGCGCGCACCCTGGCGGGACAGGAGCGTGACCTGGCGCGGCAGGTCGCGGCGGCGGACCCGCTGGCTCTGGCCCTGTCGGGCACCGACAGCGTCGAGAAGTTGTTCACCGTCGCGAGTCGCCGCATCGGCTACCTGGAGGGCGCGTTGCAAGGGGAGGTCATGTCGGGCGCTCCCGACAATCCGACGGAGGAGCAGACGCAGGCGCTCGAGCGTCGCCTCGCCGATCTCGACGGTCGGCGTGAGATCGCACTACGGGCGCACGGGGACGCGAGCAGGGCCTACGAAGCTGATGGATGGCCTCCGAGTCAGGCCGTCGTTGACGGACTCGACGGCGCCCGGGGCGCGCTGCGTGACCTGTGGCTCGCCCTGGCGACCTTCGAGGAGGTCGTCGAAGCGGCCGCGGAGGAGCAGGCGGTGGCGGCCAAGGTCAACGGTCAGTCCGTCGAGGCGGCTGGCGCCGATGACGCCATGTTGCCGGAGGCCATGCGCCGCGCGCCGTTCTTGCTGGCAGACCAAGCGAAGGAGCAGGCGCTCGTCGAGGGTGCCGTACGTCGCATAGAAGCGCGGCTGCCGGAGGAGTTGGCGATTGCCAAGGCAAAGCGCCCCGCCGAGGGTGAGGTCGCGCCGAGCGTCGAGCAGGAGGAGGCGCGACAGCTGGCGGAAGTGCTCGCCGGGGTGGAGGGCACCATCGCGGCTGCGCGGGCCGAGGTGGCGAAGGCGACGTCGGCGCTCCGTCCACCCGAGGCCCCGACGATCGTGACCGGGCTGAAGGCGGTCCTGAATCGTGCGCGGCCATCTCAGGAAGAGGCCGCGGCGTTGCTGGCTCAGGCGCTCGATGAGTTGAGGCGCGCCAAGCTCGGATTCGGCGACGTGGCGCTCGCGGTGATGCGAACCGAGTCGTTACTGCTCCCGATTGGACGGGACCTCTCCGCCGGTGTGGAGGTGAAGACGGGGGAAGAGACGCAGACGGCAGAGGGGCTTGGCGAGGTGCAGCAGGAGGTGGTCGGTCCGCTGATCGCCCGAGTGCCCTATGCCCTGGCGCGCACGCTGGCGCAGCTGCGTCCCCGCGGTGAGCAAGGAGCAGAGCCGACAGACGAGCAGGTCGCCCAGTTCGAGCAGGGGCGTCAGGCGCTCGAAGCGCTGGCGAGCCAGCTGCAGGGCGCCCATGATCGCGCGGTTGAGGCGCTGAGCGGTGGTGAAGCGGTCGAGGGTCGGGAGGCGATTGACCTGGCCGGGAACGTCGCGCGACAAGTGTGGACGATGTTCGCGGACATCAAGGGCCTGCTGGAGCAGGGAATCGGCGAGGAGACGACGTTGATCGCGCGCACCGGCGCCTTCCAAGCTTCGACCGAGCAGGTCCCCGATGTGCGTCGCCAGGGCGCGGTCACCGATCAGTCGCGGACCCGCGGGCTGATTCCGTACATGACCGAGGCGGTCCAGCGCCAGGCCACCGAGGGTGGTGGCCAGGGTGGTGGCCTCTCAGGAGAGGTCGTCGAGTTGGCCCAGCGGAATCTCCCGTTGGCGGAGCAGGCCATGGTCGAGGCCTGTGAGAAGCTCGCTGAGAGCTTGTGGTCGGCCGCGCGTACGCAGCAGGAGAAGGCGAAGCGCCTGCTGGAGGAAATCCTGCGACAGCTTCAGCAAGACCAGGATCAGGAGCAGGAGCAGCAAGATCAGGAGCAACAGCAGCAGCAGCCCCAGGAGGATCGCAGCGACCGTGAGAAGGAGCGTCAGGAGCGCGCGGTCGAAGAGCGGAACGAGAAGTTGAAGGACAAGGAGCGACAGAACAAGAAGCGGAAGCCCGTCAAGGAGGACTGGTGATGTGCGCGCGGGTGGCGTTCATGCTCATCTGCCTGGCGGCCGCTGCCTCGGCCCAGCTGCGGGCCCGCTGCAGTCTCTCCGATGGCCAGGTGTTCGAGGGGCAGGCGGTGGTCTACGACGTGGTTATCCGTCGGGCGACCGAAGACGTTCGTATTGAGACGGGCCCCCAGGTCGAGGGGCTCACGTTCGAGCGGGTGCGTGAGGGTATTCGCAGTCAGGGCTTCACGAGCATCAACGGTCGGCTCACGCGTCATCGGGACTGGGGCGTGACGTGGCGCGTTCGCGCCGAGAACGCCGGGATCTATCGCATCCCCATGCCGAAGATCATCTCAGGCGGGAAGGCGGTCGCCGGTCACGAGGTCACGCTCACGGTGCAGGCCGCGGCGTCACAAGAGGCCGCCAGGGTCGTCTTGTCGGCGAGCGCTGCGAACGTCGTCCTGGGGCAGGCCGTGGGGATCACGGTGGACGTGCTGCTCAAGCACCTGCCGGCGCCGTCCCCGGATCCCGACCCCCTGCATTTTCATGACCAGCCATTCCCCAACCAGCTGGTGCCCCCACAGGTCGTCCTGCCGTGGTTGCCGGCGCCGCCGTTTGGGCAAGGGTCGTTCGACCTCGATCAGTGGGCCCGTTCGGTGATGAGCAAGGGTAAAGGGCTGCGGTTCAGCGGCGTCAACTCCAGGCGTTTTGTCGGCGAGGTTTCGGATGTGGATGCGCCC
The DNA here is from genome assembly GCA_002683135.1 of Planctomycetota bacterium. GTDB lineage: Bacteria > Planctomycetota. Next base: position 39,719 of record NYSS01000060.1, read on the forward strand.
GACGCGACCGGCAAGTCGTCGCGCTATCGCCGGTATCGTTTTCGCGCCGAGCTGCGCGCGGACCAGGTAGGGACCTTCCAGTTCGGGCGGGCGATGCTCGAGGGGAGCATCGCCGAGAAGTCTGGTGCTCGTTTCCGCGAGCGGCACATCTTCGCGCGGTCCGAGCCGCTGAGCGTGACCGTTTCGGAGGCGCCCGCGGAAGGTCGCCCTGCCGGCTTTGCCGGAGCTGTCGGACGGTTCCAGTTCACCGCGCCACCCCCGACGCCGAGCGTCGTCGCGGTGGGCAATCCGATCTATCTCACCCTCGTTGTCGAGGGGCACGGGTTCCTCGACGGCGTCGAGATCGACGTGGCCAGACAACTTGGAGACGGGTGGCGGGTCGAGCCCCCCAAGATCCTTGACTCATTGGCCCCTGGGGAGGCACGTCCGCAGGGCTTCCCGGCCCGAATCGGCAAGTGGCGGCAGTTCGACTACAAGCTCCGTCCGCTCCGCGACGACATCCGCGCCGTGCCGCCGATCCGGTTCGCGTACTTCGACACCGAGCGCCGCTCGTACAGGGTGCTCTTGTCTCCCGAGTTCGCCATCCAGGTGAAGCCGGCTGGCGCGGACATCGATGCGGGAGTCGTTGACGCGACCGGCGGTGGTCCTGGGACGACTGAGCTGGTGGCGGCAGGGCTGTCCGCCAACGAGGACGACCTCAACAAGATCGGGAATCAGCGGGCCAGGCCCGGCCCCTACTTGATCAGCCTGGTCGGGTTGTTGTCGGTATGGCTGGGCGCGGGGTTCGTTGTTCGCCGCCGTCTTCGATTGCGGGCGGACCCGACCATCCTTCGTCGCCGAGACGCGCCGGGACGCGCCGCCCGGCGCTTGAAGGCCGCGCGGGTGGGGTCGGGTCCGGAGGCGGTGACGGAGGCGGTCGCGGCGCTCTGCGGGCTCGTCGCCGATCTGCAGGATCGACCGGAGGACGCGGTGACGTCGGGTGACGTCGCTCGTTGGGCGGAGCCGCACCTCGGCGACGCTGACGAGCGGGCCGCGCTCGATGAGCTGCTCGAGTTCGGAGAGATGGCGTCGTTCGGCGGGGGGGGGCTCGACGATGTTGCGCGAGCCCGGTTGCTGGCGGTGGCGGATCGGCTCGTGCGGACGGCGTCGACCCGTCGGCGCGCGGGAGTCACCTCCACGGTCCTGGCCATGCTGGTGATCGCCGGGGCGCTCCCGGCTCAGAATACGGATCTGTTCCAGAAGGGGCAGGAGGCCTTCGCCGAGGGAAGGTACGTCGATGCCGCAGGGCACTACGAGGCCATGTTGTCCGACGACTACGCAAACGGGTATGTCCTGTTCAACCTGGGGAACGCCTGGATGAACGCGGGAGAGCTCGGTCGCGCCATCTCCGCCTACCGGCGCGCCCGGTGGTTCATCCCCGCAGACGCGAACCTGGAGCGTAATCTGGGGTTCGCTCTGGAGCGGCGGCTGCAGGAGCTCTCGGTTACCGATGAGGCGGTCATCGACAAGATCCTGTTCTGGCGGCCCACGCTTTCGTTCTCCCGACAGGCGGGCGTCGCCCTGTTCTTCTTCGTGCTCGCCTTCGCGTCTTCATTGGTGCGGTTGATGCGTGGTAGACGATCCACGTGGATCCGCTCGGCCGCGTTCATGGGCTTCGCCCTGGCGCTGCTGTTCACCGCGTCGGCCACGCTCACCTGGGCTGATCAGGCTTCAGGCGAACACGGCGCGATCACCGACGACGACACCCGATTGCTCCAGTGGCCCTCCGACGAAGCGGACCTGGCGTACGAACAACCGCTTCATGACGGCGACGAGTTCACCGTTCTGCAGGGCCGCGACGGATGGCTGAAGATCCGCGTCGCGGATCGCTACGAGGGGTGGGTTCCTGCCGGGCGCGCGATCGTCTGGTAGCGCCTTGGTCTCTCGGATCTGACGCTCAGATCTCCTTCCACACCTTGGCGAGGCTCTCTCCGTAGACGGACAGGTCCCATTCGCAGAACCAGCCGAACGGCGTTGTCTTGACCTCATAGCCCGTGCTGCCGAGGCGTTCGGCCATGTCGGAGATGAACGTCCGAGCCCAATCCGAGCTGGCGTTGTCCGCGCCGAGGTGGGTGAACGAATGAAGCACGATGTTGGTGAAGCCCCGCTTGTTTGCGAGCCACTTCAGGTGCTTGAGGGTGTACTTGAAGACACGTCGGTGGCTGTCTTCATCGGCTTCGTCGCAGGTCTCCGCGTGGAGGAACGCGACGACGGCTTCGTCGGCGCCGTCTTCGACGGGGGCAGTGTCGGCGTCGTCCAGGGTCTGGGACCACGCCTTCCACCAGAAGCGCTTTGCTTGGAAGGTGAGGATCTTCATGGGTCCGCAGATTGTCTGCTACTCTCATCGCATGAGAAAGACCCTGATGCTGGTAATGGCCTGCGCTCTGGCCCTCGCCGCTTGCGGCGGTGACGACGCCGCCTCGAAAGAGGTTTCGAGCAAGGACCTGAAGTCGCTCAAGGGGCAGCCCGAAAAGGGGGGCGCGACCGCGGCAGAGAGGGCCGAGCCTGCGATCACTCCGCAAGAGCGCCGCCGTCGCGCTGCGATCATGCTCTTGAGGGAGAAGCTCGAGAAGGTGAAGGACCCGGACGAGCGGGCTGACCTCTTGGCGGAGGTGGCCCAGTTCGGAGTCCACGCCAAGCCGCTCTGGTCCGCGGTGCTCGCGGGGTTCAGGGACGAGGAGCCGTTCACCCGGGCCGTGGCGTTGGAGACGGCCGCCAAGGTGGACCCATTGGGGTGTCAGCCGCTCCTGCTCCAGGGGCTCGGTGACGATGAGTCGGAGGTGCGTGAGATGGCCGCGGCGGCGTGGGCGCTGGCGGGGATCAAGGAGCTCTCACCGCTGCTCGACCGCATCGAGAATGAGTTCGAGGCCCGCGTGCAGTTCGCGATCATGGTCGCCGTTGAGGCGGTCGGCGAGAAACACCATGTGCCGCTGGTGGCCAAGGTCGTCGGGGACCTGGATCCAAGCGCGCTGAAGCCGACCATTCGTTTCCTCGGCAAGCACGGCGCGAAGGATCATGCCGGGACCATCGTCGACTGCCTGGAGAAGGACGACGTCGATCTCCGTATCCTGGCGGCGCGCACCCTCAAGGCGCTCGGCGTCAAGGCGAAGCCCATCTTGTCCGGGCTGGCTTCGGCCCTCCTCGACGACGAGCCGGGGGTCCGCGAAGCAGCAGTTAATGCCCTCAAGTCATTGACAGGACAGGATTTGGGGTATGATCCGAGCGCCGATGAGGACGCGCGGTCGCAGGCTCGGGCGGCGTGGGTGGAGTGGATCTCACGGAACACCTGATGCATTCGGGGCCTCGCTGGCCGATGATAGGATCGAACGCAACGGCGGGCTTACCCCCACGCTGACTACGGAGTCGCAACGGACTTGGAAGACGACCCTGGACCTACCGTCGTATGGCTACTGGCCAGCGGCGACGCGGTCGAAACGATCGTTCTCATCACGTCGCTGATCCTCGTGATCGTGACGGTTGCAGCGGGTACCGCGATCCGCACGTTCCGATGGCCTCGTCTTGAGAAGCTGGTCGGTGGCGGTCCTCGCATCGAGCGCATCGAATCCTTACTGAAGAACGAACGGGCCATTCTGGATGGCCTGCTCGTGCTGCGTCTGGTGACGTCGATCACCCTGCTGCTCGCGCTCCTTGGGTGGTTTGGGGGGTCGACCGACATCACCGGGGGCAGGTTCCTGGGCAACCTCGGGTTGTCGCTGCTCGTCTTCCTCGGTGGCGTATATGGCCTCGTGCGTGGCCTCGTGCGACACGCCCCAGAGCGGGCGTTGCTTCTGTTGCTGACGCCGTCCCGCGCCCTGGCCGCGGCCATGTCCCCCCTGGTGTGGATCATGGACGGCATCGGTAAGGTGGCCGCCCGTGCGTTCGGTCTCCAGGTCAACGAAGACGAACAAGAGGAGGCGGTCGAGGATATCCTCGACGCCGTCTCCGAGGGTGAGCGAGATGGCGCGATCGACGACGAAGAGCGCGAGATGATCGAGAACATCATCGAGGTCCGCGATCAGGCGGTCTCTCAGGTCATGACTCCCCGCACGTCGGTCTTCGGTTTGGCGACGGACACCAGCCTGGAGGATGCGGTCAGAGCTGTCGTCGAGCACGGGCACTCACGCATCCCCGTCTACGAAGACACGATCGACAACATCCGCGGCATCCTCTACGCAAAGGACCTGCTGCGCCACTGGACGAACGGCAACGGCGCCGCCAGCACGACCGCCGACGAGATCATGCGCGCGGCCTTGTTCATTCCGGAGACCAAGAACACATCCGATCTCCTCGAAGAGCTCCGTCGCGGCAAGGTCCACATGGCGATCGTGGTCGACGAATACGGCGGCACCGCCGGGATCATCACGATCGAGGACATCATCGAGGAGATCATTGGCGAGATCGAGGACGAGTACGACACCGGCGAGGACGCGGCCCGGCCGTCGCTAAAGATCATCGCCGAACGGGAGTCTGCGGAGGTGGATGCCCTCTTCCACATTGACGAGTTGAACGACGCGTTGCACCTCGAGCTCCCCGAGGGTGACAGCTACGACACCGTCGGGGGATTCCTGTTTCATCGCATGGGGCGCATCCCGGAGGCGGGCGAGAGCTGCGAGTTCGAGAACGTACGCTTCGAGATCCTCGAGGCCGATGAGCGGCGCATCCACTCGGTCAAGGTCACCGTCGGCGACTAATGCCCGATCTCGCCCTGGTGCTCCGCCGATTCGACTACGGGGAGACCAGTCAGACTGCGCGCCTGTTCAGTCGGGAGCACGGGCGGGTTGGGGTGCTGGCGAAGGGCGTCAAGCGACCCAATGCATCGTTGCGCGGCCCTCTCGATCTGTTCGCCTTCGCTGAGATCGACCTGATCCTGCGGCCGCGGAGCGATTTGCACCTGTTGACCCATTATCGAGTGGTGTCGGGGTTCGCGGGGCTGCGCAAGAACCTTGAACGGTTGCACGGAGCTTTCTACGTGACGGAGATCCTGCGCGAGGGGACGCGGGACCGTGATCCTTCTCCGGAGTTGTTCGAGGCGACCGTTGCGACCCTGGCGGCGCTCGAGACGGCGTCGCGCGTCGGGGCCTCGCTAGCCGTCGCCTGGTTTGAGCTTGCATACCTGGAGATCGCTGGTTTTGCGCCTCGCTGGGGAGCTTGCTCTGTCTGCGGACGGGCCGCTCCTGTTCGCGGACCGGTCAGGTTCGCTCCGTGGCTCGGTGGCGTGGTCTGTCGTAACTGTCTCGCAGAACGTCCCGTCCGCATTGTCACCCTCGGGGCTGGCCTGCGGGCCGTGCTGGCCTCGCTTCACGGGGCGTCCGGTCCCGCCGAGGCGGCGACGATCGAGGTCTCGACGCTTGACCGCGCGGTCCTCCGCGACCTCCTCCCTGGCCTTCTCCAGGGGGTGATGGAGAAGGAGCTCAAGGCCGCCACGTTCATCTCGCCCTGAGGGCCGCCCGAAAGACATCGGTTGGCGGCTGATAGCTCGGCCGAGATGCCCTAACATCTCGGCGGGGAGGTGCCCGATATGCAACGCCTCGTTCCGTTCGCGCTCGTTATCGTGTTGGCCGGCTGCACCGGCCTCGGCCGCGAGATCAACCAAGCCATGCCGGAGTTTCTGCGCTCTGACCCAGGCGAGGAGGAGATGATGATCTTCCGCCAGGTGCGCCAGGCGCGCGACTGGAGCCAAGAAGATCTCGCAGAGCAGGAACGCCAGGTCGCCGAGATCACTCGCCTGCGGAGCGAGGGCGAATGGGATGACGCCGTCGATCGTATCGAGGATTACCTCGAGCAGTTCCCCGTCTCGACCCATGACGAGAACGTGCGCTTCTGGAGAGGGGACTGCAGCTTCAGGGACGACCAGTGGGAGCGAGCTTACGAGGCGTGGCGCGAGTTCACCCTGCTGCACCCCATCTCCGACTACAGCGTCGGATTGACCGAGACCTTGTACACGATGGGGAAGGACTTCCTTGAGGGGAACCGTTCCTCGTTCTTCGGCATCTTCTCTCGTGAGGGGGTCGGAGTGCGGGTCCTCAATAACCTCATTGAGAGCTTCCCCTCTTCCCCGCGGGCTGCCGATGGGCAGTGGCTCCTCGCCCAGTACTACCTCGAAGAGGAGTCGTGGGCGGAGGCCGAGTCCGCCTTCCAATTCGTGGTCGATCAGTACGCCACGAGCGAGTGGCACCAGCCGGCGCTCTACTACGTCGCGTATTGCCGGTACCGCCAGGTGAAGGGCGTGCCCTACGACCCGCGGAAGATGCGTGAGGCCAAGGAGGGCTTCGAGGTCTACCTGGCGAAGGCGAGCGAGGGCTCGTGGCGTAAGGAGGCGCATGACATAGCCCTTGAGATCGAGGGGCTGCGGGCTGCGCACGTGCTCTCCATCGCCGAGTGGTACATCGACCAGGGCAAGCCGTACAGCGCGCGTTACTACCTCATGGCGGTGATGACGCGCTTTCCTCAGAGTGACGCGGCATCGCGCGCGAAGTCCCTGCTTCCCGGGACCCCCGCACCGGAGGCTGAGGTCCGTCCTTCTGGCGAGGGTGGGCAGCCGGGTGCTGAGAAGCCAATCGGTAGTGGGAAGGCCGGATGAGGCTCGGCGTCCTGCTGACGGCTTCGCTCCTCCTCACCGGTTGCGGTTACCAAGCAGGGTCCATGATGCCTCCTGGGGTGGAGAGCATCGCCGTCGGCATCGTCGAGAACAATACGTACTTCCGCCAGGCTGAGGTGACGTATACGCGCGAGGTGACGCGCGAGCTCATCCGCCGGGCCCACGTCGATGTACGGGATCGCGGGCAGGCGGATGCCATTCTCACCGGCCGGATCATCACGATCCCCCGCGTGACGCTGGTCGAGGACAGGTTCGACCGGTTGTTGGAGGGGGGGATCGTGGTGCGGGTCGAGGCCACGCTCTCCGATGCCAGGACGGGCGAGCCGATCATCGAGCCGTTCGTCGTCAGCCGCCGCGCCGAGTTTATCGTGCCCCGCCCGGAGAACCTGCAATCCGCCATCGATGAAGCCGTCAGGGATGCCGCGCGCGATGTCGTGCACCGTATCCAGGCTCGTTCGTTCGTGCGGGAGCGTTAGACTGTCGGTATGACGCGGTACCCGATGCCTCTTGGCCGTGGCCAATTCCTGGCTCCCGGAGAGGTGTGCGCCGTGATGGGCGTGCTGAACGTCACGCCAGACTCTTTCAGCGATGGCGGCCGACTCGGCGATGTGGATGCCGTCGTGGCCCGCGCGCGACAGATGCGCGCCGCGGGTGCGGTCATCCTCGACGTGGGCGGCGAGAGCACGCGGCCTGGCGCTGAACCGGTCGGGGTCGACGAGGAGCTGCGTCGTGTCATCCCCGCGGTCACGGCTCTCGTCGAGCGGGTCGGGCTGCCTGTCTCCGTCGATACTCGCAAGCGCGCCGTGTTCGATGAAGCGTGGGAGGTCGGCGCCTCGATGCTCAACGACGTGTCGGGGTTGACCCACGATCCGGAGCTGGCCCCGTTCGTCGCCGGCACCGACGCCGCGGTCGTGCTCATGCATATGCGTGGCGATCCGCGAACCATGGACGCCCGGGCTGGGTACGACGATTGCGTTGCGGGTGTTCGAGACGAACTGAGGGAGCGCGTGGACGCTGCCGTGGCGGCCGGTATTGCGCGGGAGCGCATCGCTGTGGATCCCGGCCTCGGGTTCGCGAAGACCCACGGCCAGTCTCTGGATCTCGTCCGTCGTGTCTCGGAGCTGCATGACCTGGGGCTGCCGCTGGTCGCGGGCCCGTCACGGAAGCGGTTTGTCGGGGAGATCACAGGCCGCTCGGCGCCGCGAGAGCGAGACGCCGGTACGGCCGCGCTCGTCGGGCACCTCGCGCGGGCCGGTGTTGAGATGGTGCGCGTTCATGCGGTCGCGCCGGCGGTCGATGTCGTGCGTGTGGAGCGGGCCCTGCTCATTGGACTCCCATGATGGCCCTGATGGAATCTTCATTCCTCGAGGGCGTGAAGTGGGCGTTCGAGGTCGTCGTCTTTGCGCTCGTGACCTACGCGTTTATTCGCTTCCTCCAGGAGACCCAGGGCAGCGCTGTTCTCAAGGGATTCGTCGTCTTCGCGGTCGTTCTGCTGGTCGGGCTGTTCGTCATGGCGCGCTTTCTCGGCCTCGATCACCTGTCTTTCGTGGCCGAGAAGGGCCTGAGCATCCTGCTCATCGGTCTGGTGGTGATCTTCCAGCCAGAGCTGCGGCAGGCCTTCGTCAAGCTGGGCGATACGAGGCTCCTGCAGGTGCTCCAGCGCCAAACCGGTGGGCGGCGCGACGTGGCTCAGGAGATCGTGCAGGCATGCCAGCGCTGCGCGCGGAGGGGCTATGGCACGCTGATCGTGGTCGAGCGCCGTATCGGTATCGCGGGCTTCACGGAGGGGGGCGTTGAGATGGAGGCGCTCCTGTCGGCGCCGCTCCTGGTGTCGCTGTTCTTCAAGGACACGCCCCTGCATGACGGGGCGGTGATCGTCCGTGGGCGTCGCATCGTCGCGGCGGGTTGTGTCCTCCCCTTATCCGAGAACCCGGGTCTCCCGAAGGCCCTCGGTACCCGTCACCGCGCCGCCGTCGGCGCGACGGAGGAAAACGACGCGATCGCCGTCGTAGTTTCGGAGGAGACGCAGCGCATCTCTGTCGCGATCCGTGGGGAGCTTGAGCACGACATCAGCGCGGAGCGTCTCCACCAACTCCTCCTGTCCGATGACCAGGGTTCGGACGAGGTCGCAGCGGACGAGGTCGCAGCGGACGAGGTCGGCGCATGACAGTGACTCCTAATACGCCCGTCCCACGCGGGCCAGGTCGCGCGTGGTTGGGCGGCGTCTTGACTCACCACCCTGTGGCAAAGATCTTCTCCCTCTCTTTCGCGTTGTTGCTCGTCTTCCTGATCGATCGCGAGTTGATGGAGGATCTCTACGACGATCCGGTGGCCGTGGTGGCGAATGCCTCGGCCGGCGAGCGCAACCGGATCTGGGTCGACGCGGATCTGCCTTACGTGGTGTTGATCGAACCAGGGACGCCTCTGGCGACCTCCCTGGTGATCCGTGGCCGCGCCAAGGAGGCTGTGGAGTTGTCCCGGCGGTGGCCGATTCGAGCCAAGTTCCCCAAGGAGCGCCTCGATACGGTGTTCCGTGCGCCACGCGAGAACGAGGTGCACACGATCGCCCTCGAGTCGGGGGACCTGGACATTCGCGGCTTTGACGCGTCGCGCATTGCTCTGGACCCGCTCAGGGTGCCGGTCGCGCGACAGACGACCAAGAAGGTGCTCTTGACGACGAGGACGGGCGGTCCGGACACGGTCACGTTCTCGCCGTCTGCGGTCACAGTCGTCGGCCCCGTGCCGTTCCTCCTGGGCGGCAAGAGGGACGACGTGAGCATCCCCCCGCTGACCCGGATCGAACTGGACGTCACGGAGGAGATGACCACCGAACAGCTGCGGGACGCCATCGATCGTTGGCTGAAGGGGCGGCCCGGAGGCGCGTTCCTCGGGCTCGCTTCAGGTGAGGCGCCCGCGGTGACGATCGACCGGGGCCAGGTGCAGTACGCCGAGGTCGACCTGAAGGTGACGGTCGTCTGGATCAGCGACGGTCGCTTCGAGTACGCCCTGAGCCCTCAGAATCCGAGCTTGAGGACGTCGACGCGTCAGTTCCTCCTCCCTGCGGCGCTGCTCCCCAATCTGCCGCGATCTCAGCTCGAGGGCCAGCTCCAGGTCTACGCGAACGTCACGCGACGTCCGACGGCGAAGGCGATCGAAGATCAGAAGGCGGGGGCCCCGGTGGATAAGCCTGACGAGTGGTGGGTCGCCGACAACGCCCAACTCGAATTTGGGCCCGAGGCGAAGAAGTTGTTGGACAAGCACAAGCTCAGGCTCAAGCCGGATCAGCCGCTGGTGGAGTTTCATGCTCGCGTGCGTCCGTCGGCAAAGAAGTAGAGGGCCGCTGAGTTGAGCCGCCAGTACTTTGGCACGGATGGGATTCGTGATGTTGCCGGCCAGGGCCTCCTGTCGCTGGAGTTGGTGACGTCGTACGGCCACGCGATCGGTTCATGGCTCAGCGGTCAAACGGCGGGGGCGAAAGTCCTCGTGGGCCGCGACACCCGGGCATCCGGCCCCGCGCTGCTCGACCAGTTAGGGGCCGGTGTGATCGCTGCCGGCCACGAGCTCGTCGACGGTGGAGTCCTTCCCACGCCGGCGGTGCAGACGCTCTGCAGGGAGGAGCGGTTTGACCTCGCGATCGTGATCTCTGCGTCTCATAACCCCGCGGCGGACAATGGCCTGAAGTTCTTCGGCGCCGACGGGCGGAAGCTCGCGGACGAGGCGGAGGAGTCTATCGAGCGGGAGATCGCGGAGGTCCTGACCAAGGGGCCCCCTTCGCCGGGCGCATCAGGTGGGTCGCGGCGGTCCGATCCCGAGGCGGGGGGCCGCTACCTGGAGTTCATCGACCGCTGCTTCCCCGGATTGAGCCTCGCTGGCGTGACCCTCGCCGTCGACTGTGCTCACGGCGCGGGGGCCGATCTCGTGCCGACGGCGCTCGAGCGTTTCGGCGCCACGCAGCATGTTCGTGGTGCCGCGCCGGACGGGCTCAATATCAACGAAGGGGCCGGGGTGTTCCATGTGGCGGAGCTCGGTGCGATCGTCAAAGAACACGGCGCATCCCTCGGGATGGCGCTCGACGGGGATGCTGACCGGGTGCTCCTGGTTGATGAGAATGGGGACGTCCGAGACGGCGACTACATGCTGGGTGTCCTTGCTGTGGACATGAAAGAGCGTGGAGAGCTCCCGGGGGATCGACTCGTGACCACGGTCATGGCCAACCTCGGCTTGAAGGTCCACCTGGCGCGTCATGAGATCGCGTGCGAGACGGTGGCGGTGGGCGATCGCTTCGTCGCGTCTGCAATGGCGGATTGCGGCGCGACCCTCGGTGGAGAGCAATCCGGGCACGTCATCTTTCGGGATGGCGCGCGTTGGTTCGGGGACGGGTTGTATACGGCGCTCCGCATCCTGGAGGTGATTCAGCGCACGGGGCTCCCGCTCTCGGAGCTCGTCGCCGGGATCGAGAAGTTCCCGCAGGTGCTCGTGAACGTCCCTGTTCGCGAGAGGAGACCGGTCGACGATATCCCGGGTCTGACTGAAGCGGTGCAGCTGGCAGAGGTGGACCTGGGCTCCGAGGGCCGCGTGCTGCTGCGTTACTCGGGCACCGAGCTCTTACTGCGCGTCATGGTTGAAGGACGTGATCTCGAGCGGGTTCGTGGTCACGTAGACGCGATGGTGGACGTGGCGAAGCGCGAGCTCGGATGATCGTCCTGGCGTTGGACACTTCCGGAGATGTGGGCTCGATCGTCGTTCGCCGGGAGGGGGTCGTCCACGAGGAGTTGCTCCCGGAACGGCGGCGGCACGGTACCGCGCTCGGTCCAGCCAGCGGGCGGGTGCTCGCGGCCGCGGGCGCTCGGGCTGCGGATGTGCAGGCCGTCGCCGTCGGCATCGGACCGGGCTCGTACACGGGGGTCCGTGTGGGCGTGACCTTCGCCAAGATGCTCGCGTTTACCCTCGGCGTTCCGCTGGTCGGTCTCTCTGGCTTGATGGCGTTGGCTTACGACGCCCGTGAGCGGGGGCGCCGCGTGGCGGTGATCGCACCCGGGCATCGCACCCGGGTCTATGGGGCCGTCTATCGAACCGATTGCGCGCTTCCGGAGGTCGAGCGGCCCATAGACCTCTGGGACGTAGACGCGCTCGTGTCGGGGCTCCGCGACGTCGCGGTGGTCGGCAGCGCTGACGGGGCTCCGCGGGTCGACGCGGCCACGCTGGCGTGCCTCGCGGAGGCTTGGCTGGAGGACGGACGTCCAGCTTGCGACCCGCGCGCGCTCGAGCCGCTGTACCTGCAGCCCTCCGCTCCCGAGCGAAAGTAGGGGAGATCGTCCTCCAGCGGGGCGGTCGTTGAGCCCTCCGATTAGGGGCGGTCGGGGTCGTCCGATTCGCCGTCCTGTCCGTTGACGCGGGTTTCCTGCTCCTTCACCCGGTAGTAGTCCAGATAGTGGAGGTTCGCCACCATGTCGGCCGTGCCGCTGTGGTTGCACGCCACGAAAAACTCGTCGAGCGTCGCTTCACGGCGCAGGAGCTCCTCCGCTATTCGGAGGAGCTCGCGGCGCCGGTCCTTGTAGCGCGACTCGACGCGTTCCCACCAGAGGGCTGGCCTCGGCGCCAGGTCCTCAAATCCGAGCTGATGCTTCAGGTTCTCGAGCACGTAGGTGATCTGGTTGTCGGACCAGTCCGACGCATCGCTGATGGCGTTATGTCCGTCCCTGCCAAGTGCGTCGCCGCTCTGGCTGGCGGCCTTGCGCAGCGCCTGATGCCGTAGCGCTTGTGAGGTGACCGTGATGTGCGGACGCCTGCTGTCTCTGGATAGCCGTGGGGGCCTCCGCCCCCTGATCGTCTTCGACCCGATCGTCACTGCACGGATCCCTTCACGCTGCATCTCAGGAAGCTGGAAGCGCAGGTCGGTCAGGTGGCGCAGGATGACGCGGGAGAGCCCTCGAGCGCCCGTGCTGAGAGCTAGCGCTTCTTCGACGATCAGCTTGAGCGCTGGTCCCGTGAAGCGCAGGTCGATCCCGTGCAGGTCAAACAGCGCGGCTTGCTGTCGCAACGGCGAGACCTCCGACTCAAGGAGGATGGACTCTAGATTGGCCGCGTCGAGTTGATGGACTGGCGTGACCGTCGCGAATCGCCCGATCAGCTCGGGGATGAACCCGAAGCGGATCAGGTCCTCGGTCTCGACGGAGCTGAGCAACGCGTCGTCGCCCAGGTCCTCCGGGTCGACCTCGTCGACGCCGAACCCGAGGCGCGATCCGCCCTGCTTGCGCAGTCGATTTGCCACGATCTCCGGAAGTCCGCCGAAGGCGCCCGTGCCGATGAAGAGCAGGTCGGAGGTGTCGATGTCGACCTCCTGTCCGTCGAACTTCATGGTCACTCGGGTGCCTTCGATGAGTGACAGCAGGCCGTGCTGGACGCCTTCGCCGGAGACATCGCGCCCGCGTGTTTCCCGGCGCGCGATCTTGTCGATCTCGTCGACGTACACGATGCCGCGCCGTGCGCGGTCGATGTCACCGTCGGCGCGGCTGACCAGACCGGAGATCAAGCTCTCGACGCTGTCGCCGACGTAACCAGTCTCCGAGAACCTCGTCGCGACCCCGAAGGACGCTGGGATATCGAGCAACTTGGCGAGCATGCGGACCATCAGGGTCTTGCCGCAGCCCGTTGGACCCATGACGAGGATGTTCTCGCGGGTCAGTCCGAAGGATGACTCCGGGGCGAGGTCGTGGGCGGCGCGGCCGAGGTAGTGTCCGTAGACGGCGGTCGCCAGGGCCCGCTTGGCGGCGGTTTGCCCGATGACAAACCGGTCCAACCAGGCGACAAGCTCCGTGGGCGTGGGCAAGATCGCGGTGTTGTTGTGCATGGGGCGCACTCCCAAGTTCCTGAACTCTGTTCCGGCGGGCGACCGGGGGCCCTGGCCCTGGCCTCTCTCCTGTTGTGAAACGGCACAGGATGGCGCTTGTTTGGCGCTGACAATCGATGACGGGCGGACGGCCGGTGGGGGGCGGGTGTTAGACTCGGTCCATGCGAGGGCTTAGGGGAGATGGCCCGCGCGGGGGTTGTTTGCGGAATTGGGCGGAGATCGATCTGCCCGCGTTCGCATCGAATGTGCGGACGCTCTGTGAGCGATCTCCGGGCGGTCGCCTGATGGCGGTCTTGAAGGCAGACGCCTACGGTCACGGGGCGAGCCTCCTGGCCCCCGTCGCCGAGCAAGCCGGGGTCGCATCCTTGGGCGTCGGCGATTCGACGGAGGCGTTGGAATTACGCCGCGCCGGCGCCCGCGCTCCCATCCTCGTGCTGGGGGCGCTGGTGTCCTCCGAGATTCCCCTCGTCGTCGCCTCGGGGATCACTCCTGTCATCCACTCCAGGGGGCGTCTCGCCGAACTGGAAGAAGAAGCGCGGCGGCAGGGGCGGGTCTTGCCCGTACACCTGAAGGTGGACACCGGAATGGCCAGACTTGGGATGCGGGCGGAGAAGGTGCCGGGGGCGGCGCGGGAGATCGCGCGGTCTCCGTGGCTCCGCCTTGAGGGGCTGATGAGCCACCTGGCAGGGCCCGGATCGGGTGGCGATTCGGCCGACCGGGCGCAGGTCCGGAGGTTCACGGGTTTGCTTGAGGAGCTGTCCCGGGAGCGGCTGCGTCCGCCCCAGGTCCATCTGCGAAACTCAGCCGCCATCTTTGATGATGAACTGAAGGTGCCGGGAGAGACGCTGGTTCGGGCCGGGGCGGCGCTCTATGGCTTCATGGCGGAGCGCCCGGCGGCGCCCGGGCTCCTCCCGGTGCTGTCCCTGAAGACCCAAGTCGTGTTCATCAAGGACGTGGAGTCGGGCAGCCGTGTGGGCTACGGTGGTGTCTTCGCTGCCCGGCGACTCACCCGTCTTGCCGTGGTGCCGCTCGGCTACGATGACGGGGTCCCACCGGGGCTCGCGCAGGCGGGTGAAGTGCTCGTTCGCGGTCGACGCGCGCGTATCGCTGGAGCCATTTCGATGGATTACACGACCATCGACATCACGGACGTTCCCGGCGCCAAGGTCGGTGACGAGGTCACGTTCATCGGCGCGCAGGAGCGCGACCGGATCACCGTATGGGATGTGGCTCGATTGGCGGGCACCGCGCCCCATGCCGTCGTCTGCGGCCTCGGACGTAGAGTCGTCCGGGTGCCGGCTGGCGAGAAGGTCGCCGTCGGATGAGCCGCCGAACGGCCGTGCTCTTCGGCACGACCTGGCTCACCGTGCTCTTCGTCGCGAACGCGGGGCTGCTGCTGCGCCCCGAGAGCTTGCGGCGTCAGGTGGACTTGGCGCTCGCGGATCTCTTTCGTTCGCGCGTGACGTACGCTTCGTTTGAGGGTTCCTGGCCTCACGATCTCGTGCTTCGCGACGTCCGTATCATGCACCCGGACCGCCCTGCATCGCTGCTCGCTTCAGTGGACGAGATTCAGCTCGGCGTGGCATGGGCCAGCGCGGCGCTCGGCGGATCGCCCGTAGAGGAGGTCCGCGTGGTCCGCCCGCATCTTGAGCTGGCGTGGAATGCGAACGGAGTGCTCGACCTGCCGTCGCCGCTGGCCGAGGGTGACGGCGAGGACACCGGTGGACGACCTCGCGTGAAGGTGGAGGGCCTGTCGATTCACCTCATGGACACGCCCTTCCTGGTGAAGCCGGATGTACAGATCGAGCTACCCGACTTCCGAGTGTCTCTTGTCCCGGACGGTTCGGATGATTGGCTCTACCAGTTCATCGCGAGCGTCGATGACGAACACCTGGGCAACCTCGGTGCCTTTGGTCGTTTCAGCGCCACGGAGCTCGACCTCGAGTTGTCGCGCAAGGACTTCCTTGTCACGTCGGCGATGAAGGAGATCCTGGACCCGGATGTCAGGTCGCTGATCGACCTCTTCAAGATCGCGGGTGGGATTCAACTCGTGGGTGAACTCAAGTCCGTCCCCGAGGCGGAAGAGGGCACGCAAGGCACGGGTGCGCGGTTCCGCGGGCGGATCGAATTCGATGACCTGGCCGTCTCCATCTGGCCAGACGGCCCGGACGGCAGCCCGTGGCCGCAAGCCGTGTCCCAACTCCGTGGGGTCATCGAGTACGAGGACGGCCGGTTCACGATCAAGGACCAGGTCCTCGGATTCGTCGAGGGCGCGCGCGTGAAGTGCGGTGGTCACGTGGACTTCTCGAAAGGTGAGCCCGATATCAAGATCGTCGGCGAGGTGCTCGACTTGGAGATCGACGACGGGTTCGTCGAGCGCCTGGGCGCCTTGCCTGGTCCGGGCAAAGAGATCCGCGAGCAGCTCCGGCAGTGGGAGCTGCGAGGGCCCGTTGACGTCGCGTTCAGCCTCGCGCAAAGCCCATTGATTTCAGAAGAGATCCGGCTCGTCCCCAATATCGTGGTCCAGCTTCAGGGTTGCGACCTGACCTATCGCGGGGCGATCAGCACCAAGACCGGCAAGCGCAAGGGGTTCCCCTACCTGGTGCGCAATCTCCGGGGAGACATCGCGCTGGACGACCAGGGGCTGCGGCTGCGCTCGCTGCACGCCGAGGACGGCTCCGTCAGCTTGTTGGCGCGTGGCACCGTCGATTATTCACGCAACGGTGACGAGACGTACAGCGCCCAGGTATGGGTGTCGGGCCTCCGTGTCGATGAGGATGAGGAGGAGTTATACGAGGCCTTCGAGCCTGAGGTCGCCCAGGTGCTGCGCGACCTTCGCATGCAAGGATCGGTCAACCTCCAGGTCGTGGCAGAGCGAACCAGGGACGATCCCACCGACGTCGATCCGGAGGTCATTATCAGCCTCAATGGACTGCGTCTGCATCCAAAGGGTTTCCCCTATCTGTTAGAGGACGCGCGTGGACAGGTGGTGGTCACCCGGGATGGCTGGGTGAAGCTGGAGTCGTTGACTGTCCGGCACCAGGGCGGGCGGCTTCACGCATGGGGACAGGTGGGCACGGGTCCCCACGCGGACGCCTTCAAGGTCTCGGTCGGCCTGCGCGACGTGGTCTTCGATGAGGCGCTGCGAGTCGGCCTCAAGGAACTCGTCCCCGAGGTCGTTGAGGCGATGGACGACCTCTCGGTGCGCGGCGTGATCGAGCGCGCCGATGTGGTCGTGGAGGACCGTGCGGGCGGTTCGGGCCTGTCGGTCGAGGCCACGCTGCACCTGGACGGCGCGAGCATCGCTCCCAAGGACCCGAACGTGACGATCGAGGACATCGCCGCGGTGGTGGAGATCTGGCATCGGGCCGGGCAGAGCAGGATCTCGGTGGCCGAAGGTGGGAAGGGGAGCATCGCCGGCGAGAGATTCGACTTCGAGGCAGGCTTCCGGATCGGCTCGGATTGGTTCTGCAAGCTGAAGAGCAGGGACTTTGCCGTCGACGAGGAGATGTTGACCGCGCTCGAAGGGGCGCTGGCGGTTCTGGGGGACCGCAATCTTCGTCCCAAGATCAGCGGGCGTGCGAGCGCCGAGGTCACGATCCGTGGTCGTGTCGGCATGCCAGCCACGGTCACCGCCGACCTCGAGGCTCTCGGACTCAAGGTCGTGCCGCCAGCCTGGACCATGACGGCGCTCGACGATGTCCGTTGCAAGATCCGCTTCGACAAGGCGGGGTTTCGTGTGACCGATCTCGTGGCTCGCATCCCGCGCCCGTCGGACCTGCCGCCGCTTCCTGCTCCGTCTCTGGGAGGCGGGGAGCGGCCGTTTCAGGCCAATCCCGGGATCATCCTGAAGCTTGAGAGCGCTGGCATCTCTACACGCCCCTCGGGCATCCGCGTCGGCATGACGGACGTGGAGCTCACGGATGTCCCGTTCGAGACTTGGGTGCTGGATATCCTCGGCGTGTCGAAGAGGGATCAGGAGGCTCTCGAGCTCCCGCCGCGGGCGGGCGCCATGAACTTGCGATTCAAGTCGGCTGTCGTTGGGCCGGCCAGCGTGATGCTGTTGGGCGGCGCGGCCGAGTTGATGGGGATCCATATCGGAGGTGACTCCGACCTCTACCTGGAGGAGGGGCGGCTCAAGAACTTCGAATTCGCGCTCGATCCGCGCGGCAACATCACGTTTGGGAAGAACAACGAGATCGAGCTCGTGGCCACGGACTTCCGCCTGTTCGGTATCCCCATCCCCCATCTCGAGGCCCGGGTGGAGGGAGACAACGAGGGGGTGACGCTGACGGGGATCGTTGGGACCCTGTTCGGCTTCGACTATGACTCGTTCGATGTGAAGACTGCGCATGATCGAGAGTTGCGTGAACGCGCCATTTCCATGCGGTACCTGGACCCCCGAGAGGCCAGGACCAAGACCGCGGCGCAACTCCGCGCGATCATCGAACGAGAGGAGGATTTTGACATCCTCGGCGCTGACGAAGCGACGTTGCGGGCGTACGCGGAGGAGCACCTCTACCTGAGCCGCGCGCGTGCTCGTCGGCTGGATGCGGAGCGATTGCGGAGCATCATCTCTGAGAAGAGGAGCGTCCGGCGTCGAGGGGTGATTTATGGCGAGACGACCAAGCTGGCCGTCACGTGGGATGGCGAATTCTCGCTACAGGCCGACCTCAGGGAGGTGGACCTGGGGAACGCGCTGCAGTCTCTCGGGGCTGAAGGCGAGGAGGTCGATGGAAACCTGAACTCCCATGTCGAGCTGCGTGGCACCCTCGGGTCCCCCAAGACCTGGGAGGGCAACGGATGGGTGAAGGCCAGCGTCCATGGTCTCATCCGGCTGCCCGTGTTCCTCAAGATGTTCAAGCGGCTTCCCTTCATGGTCCCCGGCACCAGGACGGACCTGAATTGCACGTTTAACGTCGGTGACGGCGTGGTGACGCTGACCGAGGGGAACACGCGGTCTCCGGGGCTCGATCTCGAGCTTGAGCCTCCGGCGACGATCACGTTCGGTGGGATCATCAAGGCGCGCTTCGACGCGCAGCACAAGGGCGGCATTATCCCCCTGGTCTCCGATATCCTGGGGGTGATACCGGGGTTGTTGCTGGACGGCGTTGTCGTGGAGGGGCCGCTGGAGGATCCGAAGGTGGAGCCGCGCTCGTTTGGCGTCGGCGCAACGACCCCCGGGACCGCGGGCGGGCGCAAGCCGCTCCTGAAGCCACCACGTCGGGCGGTGGGCCGCTGATCTCTCGTACGCCATCGCCGCGCAGTCGAGTGGGGCGAGCAAGGAAGGTAGGGCTGTAGGATGGGGGCAGGAGGCGTGATGGAGTCCGATCGCATCATCGCGGTGATCATGGCCGGCGGCAGCGGGACACGGTTCTGGCCGCGCAGCCGCCGAGCCATGCCCAAGCAGTTCCTCTCCTTCGACGGACAGGGCTCGTTGCTGCGGCAGACCGTGGAGCGCCTCGACGGACTGGTCCCGCGTGACCGGATCCTCGTTGTGACCGGGTCCGAGCATGTGGAACTTGCTCGTGAGCAGGCGGGCGTGCCTGGCGAGAATGTGATCGGTGAACCCTGTGGGCGGGATACGGCCCCGTGTGTCGGGCTCGGCTCGCGGCTCGCTCAGGGCATGCGTGACGACGCTGTCGTCGTTGTGCTGTCTGCGGATCACATGATCCAGCCGGTGGGGGCGTTCCAGGCTTCGGTCGCGCGGGCCGCGACGTTGGCGGCCGCATCCGGCTCCCTCGTCACGATGGGATTACGTCCGGATCGTCCGGCGACTGGCTACGGTTACATCGAGGTGGGGGATCGGCTGGACGACGAGGCGCCCAATGCTCATCGGGTGGTCCGATTCTGCGAGAAGCCCGATCTCGAGACCGCCCGCGGCTTTGTCGAGGGAGGCAAGCACCTCTGGAACAGCGGCAATCTTGCGTTCACCGCCGAGGCCATGCTCTCGGCGATCGAGGCGCACCTCCCTGAGCTCTTCCGACAGCTCATGTCCATCTCTGATCCGAGGAGCGCTGACGAGCTCGCGCGTGTCTACCCGGATATGGAGGGCATCTCCGTCGACTACGGCATCCTCGAGAGGGCGGAGGNCGTGTGTGTCGTCGAGGCGACCTTCGACTGGGATGATGTCGGCACGTTCGAGGCCGTCGCCCGTCGGGCTACGGCGCATGCAGATGGCAACCTATCTCGCGGAGATGCCCTGTTTGTGGGTGCCCGGGGTTCGCTCGTCGAGAACGACGGTGACGGCTTGGTGGTCGTGTCCGGGCTCGATGACGTCCTCGTCGTGCGGACCGCCGACGCGGTTCTCGTTATGCCCCGCGCGGGCGCGGAGGGCGTGAAGAAGATTGTCGAAGCTGTGGAGGATGCGGGATTCGACGAACGACTGTAGGGCCGCCGTTCGCTCCTGGCTTTGGTTTTCCCATCGGGCGGTGTGGTGCCGCCTCTGCTTTGAGAGCATGACCCCATGGGAGCAGTCCTCTCCATTGACTACGGCACCAAGCGGGTTGGTCTTGCCGTTTCCGATGCGACGCGAGCGTACGTCTTTCCACGTGACACCATGTTGCGTTCGACGCCGACCGAGGAAGCGGCGTATTTGCGAGCCCTGTGCCGGGAGGACGGCATAGANCTCCTCGCCGTAGGGCTCCCTCTCAACGCCGATGGAACCGAGGGCCCGATGGCGGCGGCTGCGCGGAAATACGCAGCTGATCTGACATCCGCTCTCGAGGTTCCTCACGTGCTGGTTGACGAGCGCTATACGAGCCAGGAGGCAGAGGAGCACCTGAGGGAGACCTACCCGAAGGACACCCGGAAACGGCGGCAGATGCGGGACCGGGTGGCGGCGGTGATCATCCTGAAGACGTTCCTCGATCACGGTCCGGTGAATGGGGGAGCCCTCTAACCTCTGTGGAGAGGCTGTCTTGTGGGGCTCCCCAGCGGTGATAAAGTGCTTACGTAACCGATCCCCATCCAATATGGGCGGTCCCATCTCTTTGCTGTATAACGCTTTGCGTTCAGCTGGGGCCACCAACGGGGTGAGCTTGCCCTCCTCTGGTTCGGCCGTCTCTTTTATGGCTGCTACTGGAATCGGGTGGACCTCCCCGGGATGGCCAACCCCGCACGTCGGGCCGTTTGACGGGCACAGGGTCCGTGGAGGCCGGCAGGGGGGCCCTTTGGTGAGAGGGAGTGAGCATCCGATGAGACTGCCGAAAGAGAAGAAGAACGAGATTATCAGCGATTACAAGACCGGTGACGGCGACACAGGGTCGCCCGAGGTGCAGGTGGCGTTGCTTACGCACAAGATCCGTGAATTGACGGAGCACCTGAAGCAGCACAAGAAGGACCATGCCTCGCGCCGTGGTCTCCTGATGATGGTCGGCAAGCGCACGACCACCCTGCGTTACCTCCGGAGCAAGAGCCCCGAGCGTTACACCGCGCTGATCGCGCGGCTCGGCCTCCGGCGCTGACCGTTTGTAGGAAGACGGTCCAGAGGTGCGCTTAAACGCATTCCATAACTGAAACCAAAACATGCAATACGCAAAGATCGAACGCGAAATCGCGGGTACGACCCTGTCATTCGAGACGGGNCGCATCGCGCGNCAGGCCGGCGGCTCCGTGCTGGCCAGNTACGGCGATTCGATGGTCCTCTCGGCCGTCTGNACAGGCGATCCGAGACCGGGAATCGATTTCTTCCCGTTGACCGTCGACTATCGCGAAAAAACCTATGCCGCGGGGAAATTCCCCGGCGGCTTCATCAAGAGAGAGGGTCGTCCCAAGGACAAAGAGATCCTCACCATGCGCCTCATTGACCGTCCCGTGCGCCCGCTGTGGCCGGACGGCTACAAGCAGGAGGTGCAGATCATGAACACCGTCGTCTCGGTGGACAAAGAGAACGACCCGGACGTGGTTGCCATGAACGCGTCGTTCGCGGCGCTCCACGTGTCGCCGTTGCCCTTCCAGGGCCCGATTGCGGCCTGCCGCGTCGGCCGCTTGGACGGCCAGCTGGTCGCGTTCCCGACGGTACAGCAGCTCGAGCAGTGTGACGTCGAGATCATGCTGGTGGCGTCCAAGGACGCGCTGGTCATGGTCGAGGGCAAGGCCTTTGAGCTAGCTGAGGAGGACTTCCTCGCCGCCATCGATTTCGGGACCGAGGTGATTCACGAGATCATCGGCATGATGGACGAGCTCAAAGAGCAGTCCGGTGTCAAGACCGAGTCGTGGAGTGTTCCTTCCGTCGATCGCCCTGACGTGTTTGCGCGCGTCAAGAAGGACGGAGCGCAGCGGATGCGCGACGCCCTCATGGTGCAGGGCAAGCACGAGCGCTATGCGGCGATGGGTGCCTTGCGATCGGAGATGCTGGCTGAGTACATCCCCGATGGCGCCAGTGACGACGAACGCGCCGATCTCGAGAAGTGGATCAAGGCTGCCCACAAGGAGCTCTCTTCCGAGCAGATCCGCCACCTGATCGTCAAGGATAAGACGCGGATCGACAATCGTGGACCCTCTGACATCCGCGACATCACCATCGAGCCGGGCTTGCTGCCACGGACCCACGGGTCGGTTTTGTTCACCCGTGGTGAGACCCAGTCCCTGGTCGTCGCGACCCTGGGTACACCCCGTGACCAGCAGATCGTCGACGGATTGATGGAGGAGTACAGCAAGCGCTTCGATTTGCAGTACAACTTCCCGCCCTACAGCGTCGGTGAGTGTCGCCCGGTGCGCGGCGTTAGCCGTCGCGAGATCGGCCACGGCAACTTGGCGGAGCGGGCGGTGGCGTCGGTCGTACCGAGCGACGACAAGTTCCCCTACACCATTCGGATCGTCTCCGACATCACGGAGAGCAACGGTAGTTCGTCCATGGCGAGCGTCTGTGGCGCAACCCTGGCGATGATGGATGCCGGTGTTCCGATCCGGCAGCCCGTTGCGGGTATCGCCATGGGCCTTGTCGAGGAGGACGGCGACGTCGTCATCCTCTCCGACATCCTCGGTACCGAGGACCACGTCGGCGACATGGACTTCAAGGTCGCGGGTACAGGCAAGGGCATCACGGCTCTCCAGATGGACATCAAGATGCAAGGCCTCTCCCGTGAGGTCATGGCGGATGCTCTTGAGCAGGCCCGCGACGGTCGGCTGCACATCCTCCGCGAGATGATGAAGGCTCTGGGGGCCCCGCGTGAGGAGATCAGTCCCTACGCGCCGCGTCTCCTGCAGGTGAAGATCCCCGTCGAGAAGATCGGCTTGGTCATCGGTCCTGGCGGCAAGATGATCAAGAAGATTCAGGAGGAGACTGGCGCCAAGGTCGAGATCGACGACGACGGCACCGCGACCATCTCGAGCGAGGACTCCGAAGCGGCGAGAGCTGCGAAGGAGATGATCGAGCAGCTCACTGCGGAGGTAGAGGTGGGCCGCATCTACGAGGGCCGAGTGGTCAGCATCAAGGACTTCGGCGCATTCGTCGAGGTGCTGCCTGGCCAGGAGGGCCTCTGTCATGTCTCCGAGCTTGATGAGAGTCATGTGCGCGAGGTCTCCGATGTCGTGTCGCTTGGCGACTTCATCCCGGTGAAGGTGATCCTGCGGGATGAGCAGGGGCGCCTGAAGCTCTCGCGTCGTGAAGCGATGCGGGAACAAGGGGGTGGCCCCCCGCGCGGTGATGGCGAGCCCAGCGCCGAGCGTGAGGCGTCGGCCGAGGGGGGTGACGATCGCCCGCGGGCCCCGCGTCGCGAAGGTGGCGACCGAGGCGGCGACCGTGGCGGCGACCGTGGCGGCGACCGTGGCCGTGACCGTGGCGGCGACCGTGGCGGCGACCGTGGCGGCGACCGTGGCCGTGACCGTGGCGGCGACCGTGGCGGCGACCGTG
>NYSS01000061.1 GCA_002683135.1 Planctomycetota bacterium
CGGAAGCGATCCGTCGACTTTTTTTGTGGCCAAGGGTTTTCAAATTGAACGACTTAAGTCAGCGAGCACTGCAGAAGGATCATGGGTCAGTCTGGCTTTTGATCCAAAGGGTCGGATCGTGGTCGCCAGAGAAGACCGCGGCCTATTGCGAATGACGCTTTCTAGCGATTCTAAACAGGTTGTAGCTGTCGAGACGATCGATGATTCACTCTTGGAGTGTCGCGGCCTGCTGTTTGCCCACGGCAGTCTTTACGTCAACGCAAATAATTCCAAGGGGCTCTATCGATTGCGCGACACGAATTCTGATGGCCAATTTGATGAAACAAAACTGCTATATCAATCAGGTGGTGGTGTCGGTCATGGTCGCAATGATCTGGCGCTGGGACCGGACGGAATCATCTATTCCATCCAAGGCGATGCCGTTGATTTACCGACTGATTGCCTCGACCTCACTTCGCCGTTTACCGAACATCGACAGGGAAAGAAGACAAACGAAGGACATGTCATCTCGCTAAAACCAAGCGGGGGAAACCCGATCCTGGTTCTCGCTGGTCTACGAAATCCGTACGGCATTGCTTTCAACACCCATGGGGAGATGTTCACTTACGATGCCGACGCCGAATATGACATGGGAGCACCTTGGTACCGACCGACGCGAGTTCGACATTTAGTCAGTGGAGCGGACTATGGCTGGCGGGGGGTCACTCGGAAGTGGCCTCCATACTATCCCGACCACCCAGGAAACCCGCCGTCGAATTTGGATGTGGGCAAGGGATCGCCAACCGCCGTGCTGTTTGGCACAAAAAGTCGCTTTCCCGAAAAATATCGCCGGGCATTGTTTATTCTCGACTGGGCATACGGGCGGATCCTGGCGGTCCACATCATTCCTCGGGGATCGAGTTATTTGTGTCGAGCGGAAACCATCATTAAAGGGCAGCCACTCAATGTGACCGATCTTGCGTTCGGGCCTGACGGCGCTATGTATATCATCACTGGCGGCAGGAAAACACAATCGGCAATGTATCGGGTCCGAGCGATCGGCAGGTCGTTGCACCAAGCATCGATGTCTGGTCAACAGTTGGCGCGACATGAGCACGCGACCAAATCAAGGAAGCTTCGCCGGTCGCTCGAGGCATATCATGGACGATCATCGCCATCGGCTGTTGCCACCGCCTGGCCTTATCTCTCCAACTCGGACCCATGGATTCGACAGGCTGCCCGTATCGCCATTGAACATCAACCTGTCCGAAATTGGCGGAATCGGGCCATGGCGGAATCGAATCCACTGGCAGGATTGACTGCCTTGACATCGCTGTCTCACGCATCCGACGCAAAGCAATGCTCTGAGATCATTGAACGGATCATTGATTTTACATCTTCGCGACTACCCCGAGCAGAAAAACTCCTCGCACTTCATGCTTATTCGATTTGCATGACTCGTGGCGGAGCCACCGATGAACAACTGCGCTTGCGAATTCTGCAATCGCTCGGGCCGCTCTATCCGGACCACGATGCGATCGTCACTCAAACACTGAGTAAGTTGCTAGCGGAATTGAATGATGAACAGCTCGTTCGCAAGACAATTCCGCTGTTACTTGCTGCCGACAATAAATCAGAAAAAATCCAGTACCTATTTGCCTTAAGGAGCATGAAGCTCGGATGGTCTGACACATTGCGCCGCATTTATTTTCAGCAGCTCGCCCAAGCCAAGAGCTTTCAGGGTGGTGACGGGATGCCGCAGTTCCTGAAACAGATCGAGCGGGATGCGATTGCAGTACTTTCCGACCGCGACAAGGAGTTGGTCCGACAATATTTGGAGCCATCTGTGGCGGCTTCCGAATTCGAAATAGCCTACGCCACTCGTACCCTGGTGAAAAAATGGGAATTGAGTGATTTGACGAATGAGCTTGATCAAGTCAAAGGCCACCCCATTTTTGCCGACGGTAAGCTGCTTTTCTCGACCGTCTTATGCGCGCGTTGTCATCGTGTTGCTGGGGAAGGTGCTGCGATCGGTCCGGATCTGACCGCAATCGCCAGTCGCTTCGGCCGCCGCGATATTTTGCAGTCCATTCTCTCGCCTTCGAGGGTGGTAGCTGAGCGGTATCAAACCGACGTCCTCGTCACTCGCGCCGGCAAGATTTTGACAGGGAGGATTGCGGTACAGGCCGACTATCGATCCCCCCATCTGCAAATTGCGCCCGATGCATTGCACCCGTTTAAGCTCACCACGATTGCCAAGGTGGAAATCGAGTCCCATAAGAAATCTGCGAATTCCATGATGCCTCAGGGGCTATTGGACACATTAACACCCGGGCAAATTCAAAGCCTGCTTGCGTATCTGCTGGCCGGCGGGAACGAACAACACCCGATTTATCCTCGCTAGAATACGTGTCGCTAGCATCTGTCCAATATTGGCTCTGTCGCCATTGCTAAAGCAACTATAAGATCACGCATCGCTCCTTTGGTATTTTTTCACCGCGTTTGAAAAACATCACAACATGAAATTCTCAAAACTAAATCGCGATATTCACCGATGGGGTTCAATCATTGTTGCCGGACCGATCGTGGTGATCGCGACGACTGGCGTGATTCTTCAATGGAAAAAAGATGTTAGTTGGATTCAACCGCCGTCTCAAGAATCCTCGGATGTTTCTCTTACCATCGGATTTGATCAGCTATTGGGCATTGCCACTACCATCTCCGAGGCTGACATACGATCGTGGGATGACGTGGATCGACTCGATGTTCGACCGAGTAAGGGGATCGTAAAAGTTCGCAGTAAGAATCGCTGGGAGATCCAGATCGACACCAATTCCGGCGAGGTACTCCAGGTTGCGTTTCGTCGTTCGGATCTCATTGAGAGCATTCACGATGGCAGTTTCTTTCACGACCAAGTCAAGCTGTGGATTTTCTTTCCTGTTGGTTTGGTATTGCTGGTCCTTTGGGCCACAGGCCTATACCTTTTTTTTCTGCCGTATTATGCCAAATGGAAACGCAAGAGAAGGGCTGGTCCCACGAGTCGGCCAACCGTCACCGATTCTTAGGAAACGGTTTTGTTGCTGATCAGCTTCCTATACCACTTCCTGGTGGCTTTAGTGGCACCTAATATGCTCCCCAGCTAATGAGAACACCTCGCTTGTAGAAAATTTACGAGGCAACAATGGTTCGCGTTGAGTTTTTCCGAGTTGGTATTTTTCTAGCCTTCTCTTTGTCCACGTCCGGGGTGTTGCCAGCGGATGAGTTTGCAAACCAGCTCAATAATCTACGATCCGTCAAAAGTAACGGTGATGGAAACACTCGAGCTGGGGATGGATGGCGGGCGATTGTCGCCGCAGATGCGAGTCGGCTCCCGGAGATCCTAGTTGCAATTGATGGTGCCGGACCATTGGCGGCCAATTGGCTTCGATCTGCTGTCGACACGATTGCCGAACGCCAGCTACACAATAACGGCGATCTTCCTCGCCAATCGCTCGAAAAATACATCCTCGATCGGAGCCATGATCCGCGTGGTCGTCGCTTGGCTTATGAATGGCTATTGCAGGTAGATCCCGGTTGCGCGGACAGGTTACTGCCGAACATGACCGACGACCCCAGCGTTGAGTTGCGTCGTGATGCTGTGGCACGGCTCATCGAGCAAGGCCAGTTGGTGCTAAAAAACAGGCCTCCGTCAGCGGCAATTGCTGTTTATCGCCGGGCACTTACCGCAGCGCGTGACGAGGATCAAGTAAGGACGATTGCCAAGCAGCTCCGCAAATTGGGAGAAGACGTCAACCTGGCTCAACACTTTGGTTTTTTGATGACTTGGAACGTCATCGCACCGTTTGACAACACAGAACGGAAGGGATTTCAAGCCGCTTACCCACCCGAAAAGGAACTGGTTTTAGATGGGGTTTACCAAGGCAAGGCTGCCAAGGTGAAATGGCTGAGCCATACCACCGAAGATGAATTCGGCATGGTGGATCTGAATGTGCCCTTCGGAAAACTCAAAGAGGTCGTCGGCTACGCTTGGACCCCATTCCGTTGCGAGAAAGAGCAGGAAGTTGAATTACGAATCGGTTGCAAAAACGCCTGGAAGTTGTGGGTCAACGGTGTGCTCGTGTTCGAACGCAATGAATACCATCGCGGCATGCGAATGGACCAATACCGATTTCCCTTAAAGCTTAAGGCTGGCGACAATCAGATTGTGATGAAGCTCTGCCAAAACGAACAACTGGAAGACTGGACAGTTCAGTGGCAGTTTCAGTTGCGTGTATGCGACGCGACGGGAACTGCGATTTTATCAGACCTAAGGCATTAAAGTGGCGCCAATGAAAAAAGCATCGTTCCGTGGATGGCCGGTCAGCGTCGCCGCAGTCGCGTTAATAATCTGTTGCGCTGGAGGGGACTGGCTTCGATTCCGAGGTCCAGGCGGCTCCGGTTTTATCGCTGATGCTCGGTTACCCGTGCGCTGGAAGGATGACAAAGAGGGGCAGGAGAATATTGACTGGAAAGTGCGGCTTCCCGGGAAGGGCTGTTCTTGCCCGCTGGTTGTTGGGGACCGCGTGATTGTGACTTGCGCTGATGGCTATCGGAGCTCTCGACTCTTGGTTGTCTGCTACAGCGCCAAGACTGGGCAGCAGCTTTGGAAGCGGCAGTTATGGCCAACCGGTCGAACCATGACGCATAACAGCATTTCCCCGGCTGCACCCACGCCGGTAAGCGATGGCGAACGGTTGTTTGTTTCATTTTCTACAAACGATATCGCTTGTTTCGACCTTTATGGAAACTTGCAATGGCTCCGTGGTCTAATGATGGATTTTCCGAATGCCAGCAATAGTCTTGGCCTTGCTTCGTCGTTGGTCGTCATCGATAAAACCCTGGTCGTGAAGCTGGAAAACGATAGCCAGAGCCTTGCGATAGGCTTGGATGCTGACAATGGAACTGCTCGGTGGAGAATTGATCGTCCCAAGAACTCNTGCTGGTCTACACCANTGGCNNTTGAGGACTCTGGTGGAAATAANTTGGTCACGCTGCANTCGGGAAATGGNCTCACCGCATATGACGNGCGTNGNGGCCAGCAGCGCTGGANATTCTCATCCGGTTGTGCGAGCATGGCTTCGTGTTGCAAGGCCGGTGAAGTCCTTTTGATCCCGTCCGGCGGCCTGACGGCCATCAAGCCAAATTCAACCAACAAGCCACAAGTCCTTTGGCAAAACAACCGACTACGCTCATCCACAGCAACCCCGCTGGCATACAAGGATCGAATCTACGTGGTTGTTGGTACGATCCTCAAGTGTGCGGACCTTGCAACCGGCGAATTATTGTGGCAGTTGCGGCTTGGTGGGCGCCGCTATTCTGCTTCTCCGGTGATCGCTGGTGATAAATTCTATATTTTCGACGAGGATGGGGTCGGGCAAGTCGTTCAGCTCGGCGAAAAAAAGGGCCAGCTAATTGGCGGTGGCAATCTTAGCGAAAAAATACTTTCAACCCCGGCCATGGATGAAGATGGTCTTTATGTGCGCGGAGACCAACACCTATGGCGCATTGCTAAGGATTCGACCCCAGCACCCTAGCTTTACGGCTAGAGCTACTGGTTATTTCGTCTGAATTAAAAAGAGTTTTTCTAGCTCCTGGCGGCTAGGCCTTCGGCCGTACTCACAGACCTCAAATGCCTCGGCAAACTGTGTCTTTGAAGCCTGTTCTTGGCCATACCAAACCACAAGTTCTTTCCGGAAGCGGTCCGCAGTACTAGCAAATCTCCGAGTAAACGCAGTTCGCACTTGTTTTTCCCGCAACTCTTTTTCTTTGTCGGTTTTGGGCAATTGCGTGACCCCGCTGCAACATCCGCCTTCGTAAAACTGAGACCTTAGCGCATCGACAGTAGCAAGCTTCTGGTCGATGACTGAGTCAATGGAAACCACCACATCTGCCGAAAACGGATTTGGCTTTTGAAAACGATCTTCGAAGTAAAGGAACACGGGGTTGCGGCGAAGCGGTGGCGTATCGGGACAAAAATAGGGGACGGTAACCATGTACGCCGCATCTTGCACAACTAAACCGACGTTTCGATGGTCGGGATGATAATCATTTGGACGATGACAAATGACCATATCGGCATCCCATTGCCGAATTAACTGAGTGATCACCTTTCTCGTTTCCAAGGTAGGGAGCAATTCCCCATCATGAATATCCAGTACCTCTGTTTCGATTCCCAGGATCTTCGCACATTGGCGGACTTCAGTGAGTCGTCGCTGAGCGAGAGGTCCCCCGGCCATCATCCAGTGTCCAATATCACCATTCGTTAATGAAACAAATTTCACTCGATGTCCCGCCGCCGCCCATTTCGCCGCCATCCCCGCAGCGCGTAGTTCGCAATCATCCGGGTGTGCTCCAAAGCAGATCACTTTCAACGGCTTGTCGCTCGCTGGCTGAAACTGATCGGTTGCTACGAATGATCCACCGCAACAATCGCTTGCCTGATCGGCTTCCGTATTGGCAATTCGAGAAGTGGACACAGGATCCGTAGCCGAAGACGTTTTTAGCTCTCGACCCGTAGCTCCCATGCCGAATAACCAGATGGAAAGAATTCCCGTGGCCAGCCCGGTTGTAAACCACTTTGTGGGGATCCCTATTTGTCGTTTCATCGCGAGAACTCCTACCTAGTAAAAGCATTGGGTGACGGGTCGAACACATCGATTTCCCGGCATGACCTTACATCGTAGATTCATCGTATAATAATGGATTGTGTTGATGGTGGTCCGTTTCTGACTTATCTCACTCATTCACCTGTTTGTGTAATGTCCACTCGTTGGAATAACCCGCTTACTACTCCTGGCCTCCTGCTCTGCTGGTGCGCTTGGTGCTGGCTAATCTTTGGCTTTATTGGCTGCAATTCCTCAGATTCAGACTCGGACCATGACGGCCAAGACTTCGAGGTTGTTTCAGGCGATGAGGCTGGCTCAAAAGCCAGTCAGTCTCCTAAAAAGGCAGCACCACCTCGCAAGAAAACTACCGTACCACCAAAGAGCGTCGAAAGTGAGGAAGAGCGGCTTTTTCAGAGCCACATGAATCAAGCGCTGCAGCATTTCCAGGCAGCGCGACTGCAGAGCGCCGAGCGATCATTACGAGCGGCACTGAAAATCCATTCTGACGACCTACGGATTCACCGCGCCCTTTCAATGTTACTCAATTCAGAAGGTCGTCGATGGGAAGCCATTCCGCACTCGTTTGAGCTGGTAAAAGGCCATCGGTTTACCGTGGAAGATTTGTTGTTATTGGGGAGCTTTGATGAGCCTTATGACAACGCGCCGTTGCTCAATCAGGCGTTAAAGGCTGAACCGGAGAGCCTACTTCCGCTGTTGGGGCTTGTTCGGCTCGACCGATACGAAAATCGGGACGCGCAGGCTCGTGAACGGCTTTTAAAGCTCTTTCCTGTGTATCCAAACCAGTTGGAAGTTCAAGCTCAATTTGCTGGATTCATGCTTGAGCACAAAGAGACCGCCGCATTCACCAAATGCCTGGCCGCGTTACCCAAGGATGCAGACACTCATCCGGAGATCTGGTTTATCCGTGGCCAGTGGGCCGAACAGCAGCAGCAACCGAAAGCAGCGGCAAGGTGTTATTGGGAGGCGGCCAAGCTCGAGCCAAATCATCGCCGAGCTAATTTCCAGCTGGGCGTCGTTTTGCATGGCTTGAAGCGACCGGACGACGCAAAGCCGTTTTTAGATCGAGCACAACTTTTAGGTGACATCGCCAAGTCTATGCACCCGGTCTTTAGGGATGGTCCCACCGTCGAACTGACAACCAAGATCGCTCAACTCAATGAACAGGCGGGAAGAATCTGGGAAGCGTGGGCGTGGCATGTGGCTACCATCCACGCTGCACGGCAAAAAAACATGAGTGTTGACGCACTTGTGAAAACGCGTGATCGACTACGAGCCGTACTCGATAAAGACCAGCCACCTCGGACCTTAATTTCTTCCATCCCGTCGCGACAAATCGAGTTAGCTGATTATCCGCTGCCAAAACGCTCTTCCGAGGGCCTCCCGGCGATGAATAACAATAAGCCGTCGCTGGATTCAGCGATACGATTTGATGACCTGGCTCATCAAGCCAAACTGTCGTTCACGTACTACGAAAGCTTCAAAGATCGTCCGGATGGAATGCAGATCATGGATGGCACTGGCGGCGGNGTGGCGGTCTTGGATTTTGACCAGGATGGTTGGCCTGATCTTTGTTTTGCGCAAGGTCGACCCTGGCCTCCTNTTGAGAATCNCGATTCGCTAAACGATCGCCTCTTTCGAAATCGAGGAGACGGTACATTTCAGGATGTAACCGAAGCCGCCGGGATCTCCGGGCTGAGTTTTTCACAGGGCTGTACTTCCGGTGACTTTAATAATGATGGTTGGNCAGATCTGATGATCGCGAACATTGGCGNTAACCAATTGTATTTAAACAACGGCGATGGGACATTTGATCTGGTNCCACTGCCAGCCGACCCTAAGCCAATGCTATGGACCACAAGTTGNGCCATNGTCGATCTAAACGCCGACGGCCTTCCTGACTTGTATGCCGTTAATTATCTAGGCGGCAAAGATGTGTACACTCGCCGCTGCGGCACACCCGAAAACCGTCGGCCTTGTGGGCCTGAGTTTGATCCTGAACAAGATCGGTTTTATCTGAACCTCGGTGACGGAACCTGGAAAGATGTCACTGTCGAATCGAAGCTTGAAGGAATGCGGGGCAAGGGTCTTGGAGTTATTGCCGCCGATTTTGACTCGGATGGATCTCTGGAGTTATTTATCGCTAACGATGTCCAACCAAACTATTACTTCGTAAATAAGAACCCGTCTTCAGGCGAAATACCTGAATTCTCTAATGAAGCGCTTTTGCGTGGACTTGCATTTAATCGCAATGGCCGAGCTCAAGCATGCATGGGAGTTGCCATTGGTGATGCCAATGGCGATCAGCAGCTCGATCTGTTTGTCACGAACTTCTTCAATGACTCGAACACCCTTTATGTTCAGCAGGAGGGCCATTTATTCGTGGACCACACGCAGGAAGCTGCCTTGCGGGATGCGAGCCTGAGTAAATTGGGCTTCGGTGCCCAATTTGTGGACGCGGATCTTGATGGAGATCTGGATCTTCTACTGACTAACGGTCACATCGACGACCTGCGAGAGGATGGTGTTGCGTTTCGGATGCCGGCACAAGTATTCCTCAATGGCAAAAACGGAGTCTTTGAAGAAGTAAAGAGTGGCCAAGCCGGAACTTATTTTCAAGCGGAGCACTTGGGTCGCGGGATGGCGGTCCTGGACTGGAATCGAGATGGCCGTGACGATGTCGCTGTCTCGAATATCGGCACTCACGCATCGCTTGCAACCAACATGACAGCGAACGTCGGTCATTTTTTTGCGATCAAACTCCGAGCCAAAAAGAGTGCTCGCGACGGATATGGTACAAGAGTGATTCTGGAATGCGCCGGCACCTCTTTGCAACGTCAATTAACTGCCGGCAATGGCTATCAGGCGTGTAATCAGAGGCAATTGGTTTTCGGTGTGGGCAACATGAAATCTCTCGCTGTGGTCACCGTTGTTTGGCCGTCTGGACAAAAGCAAGTTTTTAAGGATATTCAAGCCGATCGCGAATGGCTGGCCATCGAAGGCGAGACTGATCTACTACCGGTACCGAAAGACTGAGCCAGCATGAGTGATTGAGTTATTGCCAAGCGTCAGGTTTGTGTACTCTCGATCGTCGTGGACTCGGTCGAAGGTGACTCGGTCGTCTGCTCTGGACTGCCTTTAAATATCATGCTGACTGAAATCAGCGACAGCATGACCATCGCAATCCGCCGAAATCGCCGCGCATCGATATTTTTTGAAACAACGACACCAAGCACGCTTCCAACACAAGCGACTGGTGTCACAACAGCGGAATAGATAACAACTTTCATATCCAAAAATCCGCCCACGATAAGGCCCGCCACCTTGTATGTCGCCATCAGGATCATGAACCCAACTAAAAATCCTTTCATTCGCTGCGGCGACCAAGATTGGCGCACGACATAGGCAGCGACAGGAGGTCCAGCGATACTCACCGCGCCGGCAAGGAATCCGCTCACGCCGCCGGCAAGCCAGCTCAATCCACTTTTTTTCTCAGAGGTATCCGAATTGCTTTTCGGTTTCCTGAGGAGCCCATCTATTGTGATCAACAAGATGATCGCACCGGTTCCACGGATGAGCCAGTCGCCCGGCATATAGCGGAAAATGACCAGGCCAAACGGAAGGCCAATAGCGGCTCCTAGTATCGCGCCACCTAAATCAGGCCATTTCACCGCTTTTCGATAATAACAAAATGTTAATAGAAACGGCGCGACACAACTGAGTGAAACAAGCAGATTAGCCTCCTTCACTTCAACGAAAAATGACATTGCCGCTAGTGATGTGACGGCGTATCCGAATCCCATTGAGCTTTGGACGAATCCCGCGATAAATACCGCAGCCGCCACTAAGCTCAAAAATGTCACCAACTCACTCATGTTTCCGGTTCCGTAAAGCTGCGTTCACCCACCAACGGCCAGGGCCGATTCTTTGTTTTGTTTTATGAG
>NYSS01000062.1 GCA_002683135.1 Planctomycetota bacterium
GTGTCGTTCGCCAGCTCCTTGTCCAGGTCGCAGGTGAACGTCACGTAGACCCCCCTTTCGGTGACGCGCAACGCGGCGGGCATGTTCACGGGCGCCTTGGTACGGCGGACGCGCTGGAACGCGGTGAGCCGGGCGGCGTTGGTCTGCCACCCGCGTAGCCCGACGACCCACAGCTGCCCGTCCTTGGGGTTGAACCGCGCGCGCATGGCGCTCGAGCCCAGCTTCACCGGGATCTTGAATACCCCTCCCTGGATTTGCCCGTCCACCTCCTCCTTCATGACCTTGTAGATGGCGCTCTTGCCGTAGCTCAGGTGAAGGAGGTCGCCGCCGTAGGGGCCCCAGCGCTCGTCTTCGGGGACCCACACTTGCCCGCCCCCTGAGTTGTCCACCGACATGGGGAACCAACAGAGCGGCTTGTTGTAGTCCTTGGGCGCTTCGTCCGTGTGGGCGACATCCATGACACCCTGGAAGCTCCCGGGCTGCAGCCAGTGCAGCTTGCAGCGGGGGACCCAGGTCCCTTCGTTGTCGCCGGAGGTGACCTGCCCGTCCGGGCCGACTCCGATGCCGTTGGGTGCGCGCATGCCCCGCGCATACACCTCGAGCTTGGACCCGTCCTTGGCGATCTTTAGCACGGTGCCGTGGTGGGGGATGATCTTCTCGAAGCCCCGTCCACCCGAGCGCACGGGCGCTCCCTTGGAGATGTAGAAGTTGCCCGCCGAATCGGTTTGCAGGTCGAAGGTGAACTCGTGGAAATTCCGCGTCGTGTAGACGTCGTTGTTGAAGCACTCGTAGAAGTCGGCCTCGCCGTCCTTGTCGAGGTCGTGGAGGCGGGTGATCTGGTCCTTCCCGTTGACGTAGACCACGTCGTCGACGATGCGTAGCCCCAGCGTCTCGAACAGGCCCGTCGCGTAGCGACGCCACTTCACCTCGTCGAGGTCGTCATCCAGACCGGACACGACCCAGACATCACCGTTCCAGGTGGAGACGGCGGCGGACGTCCCGTCGGAGAACAGGTCGAGCCCGCCGATCCGCATGTACGAGTTCCACGGATTGTCGAATGGTATCGGGACGTCGTCGACCACCCACGGCTTGTCGTTCTTCTTCGCGAGCTTGCCCTTGACGACGACGGGTTGTGGATACTGGGACGGTCCACCTGCGGTGTACGCATCCAGGTCTGGTGACGGCGCCAGGTCCTTGGCGAACTCCGCGTGGCCGTCCTGGAGCGCGCGACTGTAGGCCAGGCGGAAGGCGCTCCGGGGGGTGCCTGCAGGGACCCGCATCATCAGCCGGGCGGCGCCGTCGTGCTCCACCGCCTCGAGGCGCACACCCTTGGGCGCGCCTGACAGCGCGCAGGCCAGGGAGCCTCCTGGGGCACGGTGCGCTGGGGTCTTCAGCGCCGAGAGGTCGTGGCCCGTGGTCCACACGTCCACCTCGGCTATGAAGCAGCCCTGCTGGTTCTGGAGCGGCGTCATGTCCCAGAGCAGCCACCGGAAGTTCCCGATGCGACCGTCGACGCTGGACGCGTGCTTGCCGCCGAGACCGAGGGCGGTTGAATCGACCTTGGCGATCTTCTTCCAGCCGGCCTTCGCCAGGTTGCCCTTCATGCTCGGAGCCTCGTCGCCGTCGGCCGCCCAGAGGACGAAGCGCTGCGGGGCGCGGTCGCTCTTGTGCCATGAGAACGTGTTGACGCGGCGTAGCTTCTGGGGGGCGCCCAGGTCGGCGTACATGCGCGCGCGGCCGCCGTCGAAGAACGTGACCCGCTCTGGCTGGTCCTGGTTGGTGGGCAGGTCGCCGTCGTTGACCCGGGGCAGGTCCCCGTCACGGGCGCCGCTGCGGCCGTGCGGTCGGGCGTGGCTGGTCGCCCACGAGACCCTGACCTTGCGTTCTGTCCGGGAGGCCAGGGCGTCGTCTTTGGCCGGGGCGCCTGTCGCCAGCGCTCCCCAGGCGGCTTCCGTGCGGTCCACCGTGACCTGGACAGGGCCCTTTTTGCCCGCCCTGGCTCTGGCGACCTGAGGCCGGATCACCGCGGCGCGACCTCCGTCGAGGATCTCGACGGCCTCGCCCTTGCCCGCGTCGGCGACCACCATCAACCGATCGTTGCGGGCGGTGTCCACGTCCAGATTGCGGATCAGGGTGCGTCCGATTCGCTCTGGCATCTCACGGATCCGAGCGCCCCCCACCTCGTACTCGAGTACGACACGGTCGCCGTGGCGGTAGAGGCCGCGGTAGCGCCCGTGTTCATCAGGGACGGGCCCGTGTGGGATGGGGCGCGTGTCGCCCAGCGCCCCGGATGGGTCCGACCAGCCTGGCAGGGCGCGGGTGTGAAATGTGGGCGTACCTTCGATGTAGGGGTGCCCACCGTGGCGGCCGTCGTAGGTCGTGCCTGTGAAGGTGAGGCTCCCCTCCCAGCCGCCGACCATGCGTAGCAGGTCCGTGTCGAACGTCATGGAGCCGCGATCTTCGCGGTCGAGGGCGACGGTGATGCCCTTCAGCGCTGCGTGCTTGCCCCGCGACCCGATCCCCACGGTCGACGAAACGAACGGGCCGTAGTCCATGCGGTTCCACCACTTGTCTGGTTTGCGCAGGGTGACGAGGTCCGCGCGCGACAGGTCGGGGCGCCACGAGGGCAACAGTTTCACTCGCACCTTGCGGATCCACACCTCGCTGTTCGGGTCGTGGGCCTGGATCGCGAAGGTGCCTCGCGAGAGCCGCCGCGTACCTGAGATGTCGATTGGCTCGTCGTAGTCAACCAGCTTCTTTCCATTCACCTTGGTGACGATGTTCTTGCGGCGGACCTCGACGGCCATCTTGAACCACTGTTCGTCCGCGCTCGCGGCCTTGGTGACGTTGCGCACCGCGTAGACGCTGCCGGTCTTGATCGTGTCACCGTGGGTCGTGTTGATCTGCGCCTCATATCCGTGCGCGGGCCACCCGGACTCCTGCCACTTCGTATGGAAGAAGAACCCGGAATTCGCGCCCTTTTTCGTCTGGGCCTCCACCTCGACGATGAAGTTCTCGAACTCCGCCCCGGACACCGGGCCGACGTAGAACAGGTGCGCCCTGGGGCCGTGGACCACCAGCTTGCCTTCGGAGAGCTTGAACGACCCTGGGTTCTCGTTGGCCTTCCAGCCTCCGAGGCTCTTGCCGTCGAAGAGCGTGTACCAGCCGCTCTTGTCGGGCCCGGTGGACTGGGCGGGCAGGAGGGCGGCGAGGGCGAGCAGGCAGCCGGAGGTGATCAGTCGTTGCATGGCGTTTGTACCGGGATCTATGAGCGGGGTCGCATCATGTTACGGGATCTCGGGCCAGAGTTGGGAGACCTGGAGCTTCAGCCGACCTCTCTGGGGGGCCGACTCTCTGAGGAGGGAGTGTCCGTTTGAACGGACTTGGGCCGTGGCTATAAGGGACCGGGCGATGCGTCTTTGTCGCTGGAGTGTTTCATGAGGATCGCTGTCTTCGGAGCTGGATACGTTGGGCTGGTCGCGGGCACTTGTTTCGCGGATTCCGGCAATGACGTGACCCTCGTCGACGTGGATGAGGTGCGGGTGACCGCGCTGCGTGACGGCCAGATTCCGATCTACGAACCCGGCCTCGAAGAGCTCGTCAAGCGCAACGTGCTCGCGGAGCGTCTCTCTTTCACCATGGATGCGTCCGCGGCTGTTCGTGAAGCGGACGTGGTCTTCATCGCGGTGGGGACGCCCATGAGCGCGGATGGCGAGGCCGACCTGAAGTACGTGCTGGCTGTCGCCCGGACCATCGGCGAGAACCTGGACGGCTACACGGTGATCGTCGACAAGTCCACGGTGCCGGTCGGTACGGCGGATCGCGTGCGGGACGAGATCGCGCGCCTCACGGATGTGGAGTTCGACGTCGTCAGCAATCCCGAGTTCCTCAAGGAGGGGGCGGCGATCGACGACTTCATGAAGCCGGATCGCGTGGTCATCGGCGCCTCGTCCAAGCGGGCGATGGAGACCATGGCCGACTTGTACGCGCCGTTCGTTCGCACCAACAAGCCCATCCTCATGATGGACGTGCGTTCGGCTGAACTGACCAAGTACGCGGCCAACTCCATGCTCGCTTGTCGTATCTCCTTCATGAACGAGATCGCGCGCTTGTGCGAGCTCCTGGGCGCCAACGTCGAGCACGTACGCAAGGGCATCGGTACGGACTCGCGCATCGGCTTCCCGTTCCTGTTTCCGGGCCCCGGGTACGGCGGCAGCTGCTTCCCGAAGGACCTGCAGGCGCTGCTGCGTACGGGCGCGGACGCGGGGTACGAGCCAGCCATGCTCCGCGCGGCGGAGGACGTCAACGACAACCAGAAACGCCGCCTCGCGGAGAAGCTCGTGGAGCGCTACGGCGAGGATCTGTCCGATCGCACCATCGCGGTCTGGGGCCTGGCCTTCAAGGCGAACACGGATGACATGCGCGAGGCGCCGTCGATCGTCCTCATCGAGGAGCTCTTGAAGCGCGGGGCCACGGTCAACGTGACGGATCCGGAGGCGATCGACAACACGCGGGCGATCTTCGGTGACAAGATCAACTATTGCGACCGTGACTACGACGCGGTCCAGGGCGCCGACGCGCTTGTCCTTGTCACCGAGTGGTCTCAGTATCGCCGCCCCAACTTCAACCTCATCAAGGAGCGCATGCGGCAACACGTGGTCATCGATGGCCGCAACCTGTGGCCGCGCGCCGCCCTCGAGGATTTGGGGTTTTCCTACGACGGCATCGGGACCTGAGCGTCGGGCTCAGGGATACCAGCGCGGCACGAGCCGCCATCGTCCCTGGCGACGCAGCAGGGCCATCTCGACCCGCTGGCCGTTCGGCATGAACACGGTGGCGCTGCGGTCGATGCGGTCCAGGTTCCACGAAGCGAGCTTCGCGTCGTTCTTGCGTCGATCGGGAGCGAAGTCCTCGCTCATGGCGGTCTTGAAGCGTTCACGAGAGATCCCGGCGATGAGCCGAGGAGCGTCAGGGGAGTCGAGGATCTGGCCGAGGGTGACCTTGCTGCCCTTGATGGGCCGTCGGCTGAGTTCTCCCGGTGTCGGTGGGTTCCGTTGGGCCCGCTGACGCATCTCGTTCAAGAGGAAGTGGAGCTTCGCGTCCTCGGCGACCCACACGTCCCAGTCGATGAGGGCGGCGGCGGCTTCGGAGTCGAGCCTGTTGACGGCGTCGACGAACGCGCGGGCCGTCTCGACGGCGCCTCGGTGATCGGGAGGGCGTCTCCTCGGGGCCTGGGAGGCCTGCTCGGTGGACGAGCACGCGGTTGCGAGCAGCAGGATGGCGCTTGTCAGGGCCCGAGACATGGTCGAGAGGGTAGCAGACCCACTATGATCCCCGCATGAGTTGCCTGAGCGATCTCGCCTGCGTCGAATGGGTCCGGTTCGGGGAGACCCGTCTCGCACCCGAGGCGGCGGACGAGGTGCGGCTCCACCTGGAGTCGTGCGAGGAATGCCAGAGGAAGGTCCGCGGGTTCGACGCCCTGGAGCGATCCGTGCATCCCTACGGCACGCCGGCTCCGCGGGACGCGCTGGCCGCTGGCTTTCGACGGACGGTCTTGGTCCTGCTGGCCGGGGCCCTGCTCTACGCTCTTTGGCGCGCCTTCTTCTGAGCCGCCTTCTTGAGCTTCAGCCAGCCGCGGCCCGTGAGCCACCGTTCGTAGGTGCGCGCGCGTGCGTAGTCCGGGTGCTGCTGCTCGCGAGCCCGCAGCTCCGGTGGGTGCAGGATCATGCGTTCGCCCATCGGTCGGGGCGGGAAGACCTCGTGGAGGCACTCGTGGAACACGAGGAATTCCAGGTACCACTCCGTCACCCAGGTGTGGTCCAGCACGGGATTGACGACGATGAGGTTGCGGGGCTCCCGCCGTTCGTGACGACCCATGAGCCGCCGCGCGATCCGGTCGCCGTAGGTGATGTCGAGGTCGAGCTCCCCGTCGAACCAGCGGGCGTTGATCCGATCGAAGATGGCGCGCAGGTCGTGGTAGACGCCCGGATCGAGCTCGGAGGCCGCGTTGGTCGCGGGCGGCGTGGCCGTCTGCTGGTGAAACAAGGTGACGACATGGGACCAGCGTCGCCGCTGGGCCTGGCGGGCGTGTGTCAGGTATAGCTGTATGGCGGCGTCAGCGATCTCGTCAGGAGCCGTCCGGAAGCACTGGTGCGCTCGCAAGACGGGGCGGCCCTTGCGGTCCGGACGCAGCGACAGGATCACGGTCCGGTTGCGGGTGTAGCGGATATCCACGTCCTTGTCCGGGAACAGGCGCACCAGGGCTCGCTGGAGCGCCCCCGGGTCCTCACTCTCTTCGGCCCAGATCGGGGAGGTGGTGGGCAGGAGGGGGGAATGGGCGACATGGACCGGGGACTTACGAGGTTCACCCGGTTCGGGAAACAGCTCGAGTTGGAGGCCCTCGTCCATGGACGACCGTGGCATGGCGTTATCCTACCCGGTGGAAGAGAATCGACGATGGAGACTCGTCATGGCCACCAAGCCCGTCATCAGTGTCAAGTGCCCTTGTTGCACGTCCGTTCTCGAGGTGAACACCCAGAAGGAGCGGGTCATCTCCTACCGAAAGGGCCGCCATCTCAAGGAGGACGCCAAGGACGGGGAAGACATGATGGATGTGGCGTTGCGTAACCACGTCGAGTCCAAGGACCGGGATGCGGACAAGTTCATCAAAGCCCAGGACAACCTGAAGAACGAACGGTCTCGCCTCGACGAGCTCTTCGAGCAGGCCAAAGACAAAGCCAAGGACGTGGACGACGATCCGAACGACCCGTTCAAGGGCGGCAAGATTTGGGACTGATCCCGTTCAAGGGCCTGCATCTCGACGAGGTGCACGGCGCGCTGCAGGCCGGCGGTCTGCTCGAGCGCGGGCCTCTCATCGCCGAGCAAGCGTATCGTGGTGTTCACGGTCAGTTCGCCCAGCGGTTCTCCGATATCCGTGGTCTGTCCCATCGCAAGGTGCCCCGGCTCGAGGACACGTTCTCACTCGACGCGATCAGCCTGGAGTCGGTCCATGGGGCTGATGATCGTAGCCGCCGATATGTCTTCCGACTGCGCGACGGCGCGGTCGTCGAGTCGGTGCTGATCCCCCGTCACGCGCGCTGGTCTTTGTGCGTGTCCAGTCAGGCCGGGTGCGCGCTCGGTTGCCAGTTTTGCGCGACGGGCATGATCGGGTTGAAGCGCAACCTGGAGCCATGGGAGATCATCGATCAGGTCCTGCAGGTCAGCCGTCACGCGGGGGTACGTGTGGCAGGGATCGTGTTCATGGGCATGGGTGAGCCCCTGCAGAACGAGGTCGCCGTTTTTCAGGCTTGCCGTGTCCTGTCGTGTCGGGAGGGCCTCCAGTTGAGCCCGCGCAAGATCCAGATCTCGACGGCAGGGGTGGTGCCGGCGATCCATCGCTTCGCGGCCTCCGATCACCGTATGGACCTCGTATTCAGCCTGGTCTCCGCGGTCCCGGAGAAGCGGGCGGCGCTCATGCCGATCCAGAAGAAGTACGGATTTCACGACTTGTTGGATGCGATCCGGGCCTACGCGGATTCTCGGCCCAAGAGGCACGTGACCCTCGAGTACATCGCCATCAGGGGCCTCACTC
Organism: Planctomycetota bacterium; assembly: GCA_002683135.1. Taxonomy (GTDB): domain Bacteria; phylum Planctomycetota. The sequence goes on from NYSS01000062.1 coordinate 7,592, forward strand.
TCGGCGACGACGACATCGAGGCTATCCAGGAGCACCTCGTCGGCTTCCCGTTCATCCTCAACGTCATCCCGCTGAATCCGGTGGCGGGCTCGGGCCTGGAGGCGCCGGGGCGGGAGGAGGTCCGGGAGTGGACAGAGCGCCTGCGTCCGCTGGGTTTCCCCGTGAAGGTGCGTTTCAGCGCCGGTCAGGGCCGCCTCGCCGGCTGCGGTCAGCTGGGCGCGACGCTGCTGTAGCGGGGTCCCTGGAGGTCTGCGGTCCCTTTCGGTAACGTTCCGCACCTCGGAGGTTGCCTTTCATGTCGGACTCTACCGCCCCCTTCATTCGCTACACCAAGACCTTCAAGAAGTACAAGGACGAGTTTGAGCCTCGCGTGGTCGACTACGTCCGTGACTGGGCGAAGACCGCGGAGCTCCTCGCGTTCTACGAGGACAACTCGATCGTCAAGGTCACCGGCGCGAAGGAGCAGATCGACGGGCTCCTCGGCACCCTGAAGAGCCAGTTCGACTACATCCCGCCCGAAGACGCGGACGAGGATGGGGACGCGGACGACGGAGAGACGTCGGACTGAGACCGGCCGAATCCGGCCAGGTTCAGAGCTCGCGGATCCAGATGTTGCGGAAACGCACCGGGTTGCCGTGGTCCTGCAGCTTGATGGGGCCCGGGCCGTGCTTGCCATACATGGCGACGGCCCGGTGCGTCGTGCCGCCGAGGTACGCGCGCCCGTTGTGCACGACGACCCCGTTGTGGACGACGGTCACGCGAGCGGGGGTTTGCAGCTTGCCGTCGTCGCCGAAGCGGGGGCCGCGGAAGGCGATGTCGTAGGTCTGCCATTCACCGGGGCCGCGGCACGCGTTCGCGAGCGGCGGAAACTGGCCGTACATGGCGGCGGCCTGGCCATCCGCATAGCTTTTGTTGTTGTACGAGTCGAGGATCTGGACCTCGTAACGTCCCGCGAGGAAGACGCCGCTGTTCCCGCGCCCTTGTGAGTTGCCCTTCACCTCCACCGGAGAGGCCCACTCCAGGTGGAGTTGGAAGTCGCCGAACTTGTCCCGCGTGGCGATCTCGCCGGTCTTGTTCACCTCCATGTAGCCGTTCTCGATCTTCCACGACGCCTTGCCGCCTCGCCCCGTCCACTTGGACAGGTCGGTGCCGTCGAACAGCACGATGGCGTCCTTGGGCCGGGGGAGGGCGGAGAACGGACCCGGCTTGACCACAGGCGGGTTGGGCCGTGCCTTGTCGTGGACCTTCCACTGTTGCCCCGGCAGCTGGGGTGTGTCGTCGTAGCCGACGCCTTGGGCCGCGGCCAGAACGGGGATGAGGACGAGGACGAGGATGCGGGGGATCGACATGGTGGGTCTCCAGGAGGAGCGACGAGCGTAACCCACCGGAGGTGTTTCAGCACAGGAGAGGGCGCGTCCATCTGCGGTCCTGATAGGCTCGAAGCCAAGGCTGATCGGCGCTTGTTCTGGGCGCGTCAGCCCATGGAGCGATGAGAGGATTCTCTACAACGGCGCTCGTCTTCCTGCTTGCGTCCACGATCTCCGCCGTGGGGCAGGTGCTGGTGACGCCACGTTTCGCCACCAATCCTGGGGCGGAGTTGAACGGTCAATTGACCCTGCGCGACGAGGGCGGCGTCGTCGTTGCGGTGGTCGCGGTCGCGAATGGCGCGTGCGCGTCTGTGCGGCTCGCCCCGGGCGCTTACACGTGCGAGATCGGGGTGCGGGACCGTCAGCGTCGCGTCGTCGATCTGGACGTCGGCAAGTCCGGTGGGGCGCTCGACCTCCCGGTCCCTGGGCTCGGCCATGCCATCACAGGGGTGTTGACGGATGCCGAGGGGGAGCCGGCAGCTGCCGGCTCCGAGGTCGCGGTGTATCTCCGCATCTGGGCGGGTTCACGGGAGGACACGCATCGGGTCAGGGTCGTCTGCGGTGCGGGCGGCAGGTGGTGTCGAGGCCTCTCTGCTGAACAGCAGCTCGGGATGCGGGCGGTGCAGATGAGCTTTGGTCCGTCGGCTGCTCGTGGGGCGTCGTGGCCGTGGATCCCGGTCTCGAGCAACGCCACGACCATTGACGTCGGGCGACTCGGCGCCAGCGTGTCGGAGCCGCGGGGGTGGACGTTCGATCTGGCGCCCTGGCGCGCGGGCATGGGTGGCTCGGGCTCCCAGGTGGTAGTGGAGGTCCACGAGGCGGGCGGCACCTCGGCGGTTCGCCTCTGGAGGCCGTCCCTGTCCGATGACCTGACCCTGTCGCTGCGTCAGCTCGGCCCGTTTATAGGTGACGGCCGCAGGGTCCTCGTGCGGTGCGGGCAGATGGCGGCGTTCGTCGACCCGGTCGCGGGACGAACCGTTCGGGTGGCGCCGCTGGTCCGCGTCTCGGGGACGCAGCGTCCGCCGCTGCCCGAGTTTCCGCTGGACCGACCGGCGCTGACGGTGCGCCTGGTCGATGGCCCGGTGCTGATCCGGGGAGAGCCCCGTGCCTGGGGCCGCTTCGATCTTGGCTTGCTCGCTGCCGGGGCCTACACATTTTCGACGACCGTCGAGGCGGACGGGGTGACGTTCACGTCGGTCCTGGGGCGCGCGAACGTGGCGCCGGACGCCGGCGCGCACGACACGGGCGTCCTGCGTGTGGGCGGTTGGCGAGCGCTCACGCTGCCGAAGGGCCGCGACGCGGAGGTGGTCTGCGTGCGGCGAGGAGACCAGCGCACCGCGGAGCTTTGTAAGCGGCTCGACGGGGGAGGCTGGCTGATCGTGGTGCCGGAGGCGTGGGGAGCCGCTTCCTGGTCGGTGGAAGCGGGCGGTCGCAACGCGCAGCAGGCGCTACGACCGCGGGATCTCGGCGCGTTTGTTTCGTCGCGCCCGCGACGCTGAGTCCTGCGGCCCCTAAACCTCGGGGACCTTGAGCCTCGGAACGCAGCACGCTCGCCCCGGTCGGCAGACGTCAGGGGCGACCTCATCGCCGTCCGGCCCGAGGGGCATCTGATTCAGGGCACACCAGTAATGTGCGGTCTGGAAGCCGTCGAACTCCTCGACCTTGTCGAAGTCCTGGTCCTCCGACGCCATGTACATGGTCTTGGCGCAGAGCTGCTCGCAGCAGTCGTGGGGGAGGCGTCCGCGGTCGGGTTTGTAGCTGGGCATCACTTGCCTCCCTTCGCACGTCGGGCAGCCTCTATGAGGGTGTGCGCGACCGTGGCCTTCAAGAGCCGGACCTTGTACTTGTTGTCACGCAGGGGCGTGGCGTCGGCGACGGCGGCTTCCCCGGCCTTCCACGCGAGCTCTTCGGAGAACGCCTTTCCCTTGAGGACGGCTTCAGCCTCCTCCCTGCGCATGGGCACCGGCGCGACGGCCGAGATCACGACGCGGACGTCCTTGACGCGGTTGCCTGACAGGTCGACGCGGGCCGCGGCGTTGGTCAGCGCCCAGTCGTAGGACTGCTTCTCGCGCACCTCGATGTAGGCGGAGCCGGACCCCGATCCACTCGGGGTATAGGTCACGCCGGTGACGAGGTCGTCATCCTCGAGGACCGTCTCCTTGCTCATGTCCTCTTCGGGGAGCACCCAGAACTCGTCGATCGAGATGTCCTTGGCCTTCCCGTTCGCCCCGAGCACGTGGACCTTCGCGTCGTGGGCCCACAGGGCTGGCGCGAGGTTCGACGGATGGACGATGTTGCAGGTGACGTTCTCGAAGATCGCGTGGTACTTGTTCTCGCCCTCCTGGGCGAAGCAGGTGTCTCCACCCTTCTTCGAGCAGGGGTAGTCCGGGTGGCGGAAATACCAGCAGCGCGGCCGCTGGCACAGGTTGCCGCCGACGGTCGCGCGGTTGCGGATGAGCGGCGTGCCGGTCTTCCCTGCGGCATCGGCTACGGCCCCTGCGGTGCGCCCCACCGCCTTGTCCGCCGCCACGGCGGCGATGGTCGTGGTCGCTCCGATCCAGACGCCGCCGCCCTGAGTCTTGATGCCGGTGAGGTCGCCGACCTTCTCGAGGGAGACGATGCTGTCAGGCGCGGTGAGCCGGTCCTTCAGCAGCCCCATGAGGTCGGTGCCGCCGGCCTTCGGCCGCGCGCCCTTGACCTTCTTCATGACGTCCTGCACGTCTGCGGTGCTGTTCGCGACGTAGTAGTCGAAGTTCCTCATCTCACTTGCCTCCCTCTTCCAGGGCCATGAGGACCTTGTCCGGGGTCATGGGTATGGACGTGACGCGGACGCCCGTTGCATTGTGGACGGCGCCTGCGATGGCGGCCGCGGTCGGGATCATGGTCGGTTCACCGATGCCGGCGACCGAGCAGTTGTTCGCTCCGTTGGCGACGTCGTAGAGGACGACCTCCATCTCCGGCATGTCGGCCGGCCCGGCGATCTTGTACATCTCCAGGTCCGAGTTGATCATGTGCCCGAGGTGTCGATCCATGTGCCGCTCCTCGAACAGCGCGTAGGACAGCCCCTGGATCAAGCCGCCGAGGACCTGCCCTTCGGCCGTGAGCCGGTTGATCACGAGCCCGCAGTCCTGCAGCGCGACGAGCTTGTCCACCGTGACGATGCCGAAGTCGCAGTCGACGGTCACCTTGGCGAACTGGGCGCCGCCGACGCCGTTCAGGTAGGTCGCGTCGCGCCAGTTACGGACGCGCTTGCCGACGGCGCTGATGTCACCCTGGCGGATCAGCCGGCAGGCGTCCTTGAAGCTCATGGACTTCTTGCCGTCGGTCAGGCTGCTCACCTTGCCGCCCTTGGTGACCAGATCGTCCGCTTCGCAGTTCAAGTGCTGCGCGACGAGCGCCCTCAGTTCGCGGCCGGCGAGGAAGGCGGCCTGACGGGCGGCAGGGGCGATGGAGGCGGCGGTTCGGCTCCCGCCGGAGCCGGGACCGATGGGGTCGTTGGTGTTGCCGATGGCCGTCTTGATCTGGGACGGCTCGATGCCGAGCTCTTCGCCGGCGACGACGGCGAGCAGGGTGCGCGTCCCCACGCCCAGGTCCTGAGCGCCGTTACGGACCTCGATCGAGCCGTCGCTGGTGATGCGACAGAGGACCTCGGCGCGGGGGCCTCCGGTGCCACCCCACTTGGCCGCGGCGACGCCGTAGCCCGTGCGGAAGCGCCCGGTGGCGGCGCCGTTGGCCTTGCGGTTCTCCCAGCCGATCTTCTTCGCGCCGTCCTTGTATTGCTCCCGACGCACCACGTGGGAGTCGTTCTTCAGGCGGAACTCGACGGGGTCGATCCCGGCCTTTTCGGCGGCCAGGTCCATGATCGTCTCGAGGCCGAAGGAGCCCTGGGGGTGCCCCGGAGCGCGGAACGCCTGAGCCCCGCCCGCGTTGGTCGCCACCTCTCCTCTCCGCGACGCGGTCATGTCGCGGGGGATGTCGTAGATCATCGGGTTGGTGACGCTGGCGCCGCGCCCGATGCCCGGCGTCCCGGTGTTGCTGACGCTGTAGGCGGCGATCTTGCCGTCGCCATCGACGCCCATCTTCATGTCCTGGATGGAGTCGGGGCGGTTGCCCGTGTCCGTCTGCTCTTCGCGGCGGTCGAGCATGATCTTGACCGGGGCGCCCGCCTTCTTGGCCAGATGGGCGGCGGCGGTGCTCCAGTAACCGGCGCCGAACTTGCTGCCGAAACCTCCGCCCATGAACTCGCTGATCACGGTGATGTTGGACTCGTTGATTCCGAGCCCGCGGGCGAGCTGGTTACGCACTCCGAAGGTCGCCTGGGTCGATGTCCAGATGGTGAGGTTGTCGCCGCTCCACTGGGCCATGGTCCCGTGCGTCTCGAGGCATGAGTGGGTTTGGACCTGGGTCCGGGCGACGACTTCGGCGACCTTGAGCTTGCCGCTCTTCAGCGCGGCGTCGACCTCGACCTGCTGGCGCGGGTCCCGCCCCGGGCGCACATTGCCCCGGTTCCCGTGGACCTGGGGGGCGTCTTTGGCCATCGCCTGATCGACGCGGGCTGCGTGGGGCAGCACCTCGTAGCTGACGTCGGCGTTGCGGATCGCCTCCTCCAGGGCCTGGCGGGATTCGGCCGCCAGCGCCGCGACCGGTTGGCCGGCGTAGCGGATCGTGGTCGGCATCCGCAGGGTCTCGGCGTCGATCACGGCCTTCACGCCGGGGCTCTTGGCGAGCTTGTCGATGTCGATGCTCTGCAGGTTGGCCTTGGCGTGGGGGCAGCGGACGAAGCCGCCGAACAGCATGCCAGCGGGCGCCATGTCGTGCGTGTACTTGGCACCGCCGGTGACCTTCATGACCGCGTCCACCTTCTGGTGGCGCTTGCCCATGATGTCCAGCTTGGACGTCATGTCGAACGGGCGCGGCTCATCGTCCGGCAGCGTGATCTCGACGTTCTTGACGTCGTCCTTGTAGCCCAGCTTCAGCTTGTAGGTCTTGTCCTTCATCTCACTTCCCCCCCGCCTTCACGGCGCTGTCGACGGCGCGGAAGATGTTGATGTAGGTGCCGCAGCGACAGATGTTCCCGCACAGGGCCTGCTGGGTCTCTTCCCGCGACGGGTTCTTGTTCGCGCGCAACAGGGCGGTGCAGGACATGACCATGCCTGGGGTGCAGAAGCCACACTGGAGCGCGTCTTCCTTGGCGAAGGCCTCCTGGATCGGGCTCAGCTTGCCGTCCTGCGCAAGCCCCTCGACGGTCTCCACCGCGCGTCCGTCCGCATCACAGGCGAGGGTGAGGCAGGAGTTCACGGGTTCGCCGTCCAGCAGCACGGTGCAGGCGCCGCACGTCCCGTGGTCACAGACCAGCTTGGTGCCAGTCATCTCGAGCTGGTCACGGAGCGTCTCGAGCAACGTGTGCCCGGTGCGCACCGTGGCGGCGGTCTTGGCGCCGTTCAGCGAGAACGTGACCTTGTGCTCAGCAGCGGCCTTGAGCAAGCGGGCTTGAGGTAGCCCGGCTTGCTCGCGAATCTCGGCGCGCGCGGACCCGAGCATGGTCCCTGCGGCGACGCCGAGGCTGGTCCCTTTGAGGAAACCCCGACGAGAGAACTTCCCGTCCGTGGGCTTTTCCTTGTCCTTCATGGGTCGCTCCTGGTGGAGGTCGCGGAGGTCCGTACGCCCGTAGAGGTGGGCGAATCGAGGGCGGCGATTCTACCCGCGCAGGTCGAACCCTGGGCCAGCTCCGAGCCTATTCTCGGGTCCATGGGGGTCGAGGGGGTTGAGGCCGAGTCTCAGCGGGTGTCCGGAAGCCGACCAACTCCGCGTTCTTTGGCGTCATGAGGGGGCTGGGGCCGTCCCCTAACCACCGCTGAGTTTGCTGGCGGCGTCTGCGTCCGTGAGGAAGAAGAACACCACGGCGAAGATCAGATAGACGGCGAGGAGCTGTACGCCCTCGAGCCAGTGGGTTTCGCCGTCGCTGGTGATCATGTGGACGATGATGACCGAGAGCGCCACCGCGAGGATCTCGAAGGTGGAGAAGTCGAGGTCGAGGGGAACGCCGATGGCGGCGGCGAAGAAGACCAGAAACGGCGCCGCGAACAGGGCGATCTGCTTGGACGATTCGATTGGGATGTTCACCCCCAGGTCCATGTTGCCGCGCATGGCGCACATGATCGCCGAGGAATGCTCCGCGGCGTTACCGACCACAGCGACGATGACCACGCCGACGAAGATCTGTGACATTCCCCAGGCATGGGACGCGATTTCCACCGACGCGATGAGCATCTCGGCCATGAACACGACGCCTAGGGTGGCGATGCAGAGCACGGTGATCGCGGCCTTGCTGGACATGTGAGGCCCGTGCCCCTCGTCATCCATCGGGTTCAGATCGGGGGCGGGCTCTCCGGGCCGCTCCCAGTCCTTGCCGCCTTCGATAGCGAGGACCGCCTTGTGGGTCTTGAGAGAGAACCACAAGGAGCACGCGTACACGAACAGGAGGATCCCCGATACCCACATGGAGAGGGTGTGCAGGTCGACGCGTCCCGCCGCGTCCTGGTGTGTAGCGGCGAACATGGAGGGGACGAGCAACCCGATGACTGAGAGGAACAACAGGCTCGATCCGGTGCTGGCCATGGTTCGGTTGAAGCGCATGTGCTCGCGCTTCAGGCAGCCCGCGAAGATCGCCGCGCCCATGACCAGCAGCAGGTTGCCGATGATCGATCCGGTGATCGACGCCTTGACGATGGCGACGTGGTCCGGGCCCTTCAGCAAGGCGACGGCTGCGATCAGGAGCTCGGCCAGGTTGCCGAGGGACGCGTTCAGGAACCCGCCCATGGCTGCCGAGGTCCGGGTCGCTAACGCTTCGGTGGCATGACCCATCTGCCCCGCGAGGGGCACGACGGCGATGGCCGAGACGATGAACAGGGGGACGCCGGGCCCCACGGTGAAATTCATGATCACCGCCGCAGGGATCGCGAACAGAAACCAGTTGAGGAAATTCCGGGGCGCGAAGAACTCTTTCACGTTCATGGTGGAGCCTCGAGGGCATTGGTCCCGCCAGGGGCTTACACCACGCTTGGCGCGTTGAAAAGGGGCCCCCAGGACATAGCATCGATGGGATCACCCAGGAGGTTTCGCTCCATGAGCCATGCCGCCGACCTCGAGGCTCTTCTTGGCCTCAGCAACGTCACCTACAAGCACAATCTGGATAAGGCTGCGCTGTTTCAGGAGGCGATCGAGAATGACCGTGGGCGTGTTCGGGAAGGGGGCCCCCGGGACGAGCAGAAATGCTACGGGACCGCTCTCGGGGTGGAGGGCCCGCTGGTCTACTACACAGACCCGGGCTCCACTGGTCGGCGCGTCAAGGACACCTTCGCGGCCGCCTATCCGGAGTACGAGGACTCGGTTTGGTGGAAGAATGACTTCCAGCGATACGACCCCGAGAAATACGAAGGCCTGCTCGCCCGAGTGGTCGAACACCTGAACCAGAAGGGCGGGCACCTCTACGTCCAGGACGTGTTCGCGGGGAGCGACCCGGCGTACGCCGTCCCGTTCCGTTTTGTGGGTGAGTACGCGGTTCATGCGTTGTTCGTGAACACCATGTTCCCGAAGGGGCTGGAGGGGGTCCCGGAGGACCGCCGCTTCACGCTCTTGAACTGCCCGTCTTTTTTCTGCGATTCCGAGCGCGATGGCTGCCGTGAGGGGTCCGACAACGCGCTCATCGTAGATTTGAAGCGCCGCATCGCGCTCATCTGCGGACCGAACGATTACTGCGGAAGCAACAAGAAGACCCTGTTCACCGTCCTCAACTACATGCTCCCGGATATGGGCTATCTGCCCATGCACTGCTCCGCGAACGTAGGGGAGGACGGCGACTCGGCGATCCTGTTCGGGCTCTCCGGTACGGGCAAGACGACCCTGTCCGCGGACCCGGCTCGAGAGCTCATCGGAGACGACGAGATCGGCTGGACGGACGACGCCATCTCGAACTTCGAGGACGGCTGCTATGCCAAGCTCATCGACCTGGACAAGGACGCCGAGCCGGTCATCGCCGCGGCCCTGTCCATGCCGTGCACCGTGATCGAGAACGTCCCGCCGTTGCCGGGCAAGCCGATGGGGGAGACCGATCCCCAGGATCTCGATCTTACGGACGGCAGCATCACCGAGAACACGCGGTTCGCGTACGGGCTCGACTGTAATCCCGTGGTCCGTGATGGCGCGCGGGGTCCGGTCCCGAGCACGATCGTGCTGCTGACGGCGGACGCCTTCGGCGTCCTCCCGCCGGTGTCGCTCCTCGAGCAGGACGAGGTGATGTACCACTTCGTCTCGGGATTCACGGCGAAGCTCGCCGGCACCGAGGTGGGAGTGACGGAGCCGAAGGCCGCGTTCTCGGCGTGCTTCGGCGCTCCGTTCATGGCGCGGCACCCCTCCGTCTACGCGGAGCTGCTCGCCAAGAAGATGAAGGCTTGCAACGCGCGGGCCATTCTCCTGAACACCGGCTGGAGCGGCGGTCCGTACGGGGTCGGCAAGCGCATCTCCATCGGTCATACGCGGGCTTTGCTCAACGCGTCTCTCCGTGGCGACCTCGACAGCGTGGAGACCGAGAAGCACCCGGTCTTCGGCCTGCGTATGCCGACGTCCTGCCCGGGCGTGCCGCCGGAGATCCTGAACCCTCGTAACACGTGGCAGGACAAGGATGCCTACGACCGCCAGGCGTCCGAGCTGCGTGACCTGTTCCACAAGAACTTCGCCGACAAGGGCCTCGCCGAGCTCGGCATCGCCGCCGTGATGTAGGAGAGCACGCAGGACACAACTGCTAACCGTCCATGCGCCTGGTGACCTGGAATGTGAATTCGATCCGAGCCCGCGCGGAGCGCGTCGGGGCGTGGATCGACCGCCAGCAGCCAGACGTCTTGTGCCTCCAGGAGACCCGCTGCTCGGACGAGGATTTCCCCCGCGATCTGTTTGAGGACCGAGGCTACGCGGTCGAGATCTTCGGCCAGCCCGGGCGTAACGGGGTCTGTATCGCCGCGCGCGAGGGGCTGGACTTCAAGCGGGTCAGCCGAGGGCTGCCGGATGAAGGGGTGGACGCGGACAAGCGCGTGATCGTGGCCACGGTCGGTGGCCTTCGGGTCATCAACGTGTACGTGGTGAACGGCGAGTCGCTGGACAGCGAGAAGTACCCCTACAAGCTCGATTGGATGGCCCGCTTAGGGGAGCTCCTCGAGTCAGAGATTCGCTCCTGCGTTGAGCCCGTCGTGTGCCTCGGGGACTTCAACATCGCGCCGGAGGACCGGGATACCTGGAAGCCTCCCCAGGAAGGTGAGCAGAAGATCCTCTGCAGCGACAAGGAGCGGGCCCTGTGGCGCGGCTTCCTGGACGCTGGCCTCCACGATCTCCATCGCCACTTCACGGACGAGGAGGTCTACACCTTCTGGGACTATCGGCGCCTCGGATTTCAGAAGAACAACGGCTGGCGCATCGATCATGTCCTCGCCGCTTTGCCCGCCGTCGGACGGGCTCGCAGCGTCGAGGTGGACCGGGAGGAGCGCAAGGGCAAGCAGCCCAGCGACCACGCCCCCGTGATCGCGACCTTCGAGATGTGATCGCGCCCCCCGTCGATCAGCCCGCTGGGGCGCGCGTCAGGCACCAAACCGCGCACGCGGTGTAGACGGCTTCGACGGCGAGGAGGGACCACATGAACGCGGTCGCCCCGCCTTCGAGGAGGATGCCGACGCCACGACCGACGCCGAATCCGGCGACGCAGAGGGTCGCCGCGACGAGACCGACGTGGTGCCAGTCCCCGCGGGAGGCGCACCAGAACAGAAACGCCGCGACTCCCAGCTCGAAGCCACCGTACGTGGCTCGGATGTCGGTGCGGGCGCTGGGCCCGCTGACCTCGATGCCGATCCCGCCCAGGGCAGCCGGCTTGAGGAGGAACCAGGCGCCGAAGCCGGTGAAGATCACGGCGGCGATGACGATCAGGACCTGATCGGCTGACTTCATGCCGGGCAGCCTAACTCCTTGGGGGGCCTCATCACGCCTGGCCGGCTCGAGCTGCGCCCGCTCCCGGTGGGGCAAAAAAAAAAAGACGAGAGCGCGCCCGGGGGTTGGGGGGGAGGGCGGCTCTCGCGGTTGTTGACAGTCCCGCTGGGCTCGGCAATGGGGAGGGAGGATGTCGAGAAATGGGGCCTCACCCGAGCGGTTCTGACACATCGAGCAATGCCGACATGCATATGAAATGTAGTCCGGGCCCCACGTGGCGGTCCACGGGTTTCTTACGCATCTTCTGGTAGCGCTTACGGTTATTGCCGTTCGGTGCACCGGTGAGAGAGGGCGGAATGCCCGAACATCCTGACAATTCCCGGGTTGGGTCAGAGGCCCTGTCTCAGTGTCTCAAAGCGGGATGGCGCGAATTGGGACGATCGAGACTCAGGCACTCGGGGTGGGGACGACGCGCGACTGGGCGACGTCGGCGATGGCTCTCCCGACCTCGCTGCAGGTCGCGGCGCGGTCCGGCCCTACGAGGTCATAGGTCAACGGGCCACCGCGCTTGAGGACCTCGAGCACCGCCAACTCGATGGCCGCGGCTGCCCGGGAGAGAGTTGAATCGTCCTTGCGGTGCCCTAACCACTGGAGCCCCTCCTTGACGGTGAGGATCATGGCGATGGGGTTGACCTTGTCCTTGCCGGCGTGCTTCGGCGCCGATCCGTGGATGGGCTCGAACATCCCGTTGTGATCGCCAACGTTGGCACCAACGGCCATCCCCATGCCGCCCTGCAGCACGGACGCGAGGTCGGTGACGATGTCGCCGAACATATTGGTCGTGACAACGACGTCGTACCACTCGGGCTTCGTGATCAACCATTGCGTGAAGGCGTCGATGATCGCGGTCTCGGCCTCAATTTCCGGGTAGTCCGCGGCGACCTCGAAGAAGACGTCGCGGAACAGGCGGCAACCCTCCAGGACGTTGTCCTTGACGATGCACGTGACGCGCTTCTTGCCATCGGCAGGCGCGCCATTCTTCCGTTGTCGGCAGACCTCGAACGCCTTACGAATGATCCTCTCGGAACCCTCGCGGGTGATGATACGCGTGTCGATCGCGGCCTTCGCGACGTTGCCGGGCCGCAGGGTCCCCCCCATGGCCGCGTAGAGCCCCTCCGTATTCTCGCGCAGGAACACCATGTCGACCTTGTCCGGGCTCCAGATGTCCCGACGCTCCCCGTGGATCTTGTGGGTCACGCCGGGATAGAGCTTCACGGGACGGATATTGGCGTAGAGGTCCAGCCGGGTGCGATTTCCGATCACCGGCGACCATCCCGCCATGTTGCCGTTCGCCATGGTCACCGGGCCGGTCCCGTCCGGGTCTGGCCACCCGACCGCGCCGAGCAGGATGAGGTCCGCTGCCCGGCACTTCTCCTCACTGCCTTCGGGCCAGTCGGTGTGCCTGCCGTTCTCCAGGTAGTACTGGCCGCCGCTCGGGATCTCCTCAAGATCGAATTGCAGGCCGAGCGGCTTAGCGACTGCCTTGAGGACACGTATGCCTTCGCGCATGACCTCCGGACCGGTGCCGTCACCGGGCAGGACTACGACCTGATAGCTCATGGCCGTCGTTTTGACGCGCGAACGGGCCGGGTTCAAGCGAAGCCGCGCCGCCGAGACCCCCTTGAAAGTGGGTCAAACGGCGGCGCGGCAGGGGCTTGCGGATATCTGATTAGGACTTGCAGAGGCCCAGGGGCTCGCGGCCACTGAAGATTGGGAAGAAGCCGCTTGGCGTGTCGAAGCCGTGGGTGCCCTTCAGCGCTTCGCCGAAGACGGTGCGGAAGTCGATGTCGACGCGGAGGTCGCGGCGATCCTGGAGCGCCTTGCGCTCGAGGGTGCCGTAGTCGCCGATGACCTTGCCGCCGTCGATCTTGCCGCCCATGGCCAGCATGCAGCCGCCACGACCGTGATCCGTGCCCCGGTTACCGTTCTCCGCCACGGTGCGGCCGAACTCGGTCATGACCAGGATGGTCGTACGCTCCAGGTGCTTGCCCAGGTCCTTGGCGAACGCCGCCATGGATGCGCTGAGGTCGCCGAGCAGGCGGTTGATGGAACCATCATCCGAACCTTCGCCCTGGTGCGTGTCCCAGCCGCCCTTATCAACCGCCGCGCATTCCAGGCCGCAGTCGGACTTGATGAGCTTGGCGATCATCTGGAGGCGGCGTCCGAGACCGCCACGGGGGTATTTGGCCTGCGTGCGCGGGGCGTCCTCGCCCTCGACGATCTCCCAGAAGTGGCGCAGGGTCTCGATGGTGTGGCGTCCCACATCGACGGCGCCCTTGCGGCCCGTCTTCGCGCCGCCGGAGAGGTCCTTCTCCATCACGCCCTTTTCGACGCCACCGCGGTTCTTGTACACGTCGTCGAACAGGTCAAGGAGCCCCTCGGACTCGCTCGAGCTCATTTGTGGGACGGCGAGCACGGGGTACTTCCCCCGCAGCGCCCGAGGCAGGAGCCCCTGCATGGCCACCGCGCGCAGGGGGTTGTAGTCCTGGGTCTTGGTCTCGGCGAGGTAGCGGTTGAGCCAGCCGTTGGTCATGGAGCGGTCGCCCGGCGCCGCATATTCCATGAAGTCCTGGGCGTCGAAGTGGCTCCGCGTCGGGTGGGGTGAGCCCACGTTCACGATCGCGGAGAGTTGCTTGCTATCCCAGAACGGTTTCAGCGCGGCCATGGCCGGGTGGAAGCCGTAGTTGTCGTTCAGCTTGACGACGCCGCGTTCACCGTCCCGGTCTTCCGGCTGGATCGCGATGGTCGGCCGGACCGTGTAGTACATCGGGTTGGAGTAGGGGACCACGACGTTCAGCGCGTCGGCGCCTCCTCGCAGGTAGATCACGACGAGCGTGTTGCCCTTCTCGGCCCTCTCCGAGCCACCTACGCGCGGCTGCGCGAAGACTCGGGTCGAAGGCAGGGCGCAAGCTCCGAGGACGGCCGCGCCCGTGTTGGTCAGAAAGCTTCGGCGGGTGTTCTCAGTCATTCTTCCGTCCTCTACTGCTGTTGGAATTCGGGGGATCCCAGCAGGACCCCGACTATGGTACGCGCGAGTTCCTTGCGGCCACGCTCGCTCTCGGCGAGGCCCTCTTGGACGCGCTTGAAGACCGCGCGTTCCAGGACCGCGTATGTATTCGAACCCAGGCCCTGGGGGACGACCTTCTTGATCAGGGAGTCCATGAGGTCCAGAGGGTCTTCGGGGAGCTGGTAGTAGAACCGCTCGCCGATCTTCATCCCGCGGACCTTGCCGCGGGCGAGGTTGAGGGCGAAGCGCCAGCGCAGGGCCATCACCCCCGGGTCGCGCCAAGCCTCGGCGGTGTCGTCCCACCCGGTCGGGTCCTCGCAGCCGTAGATCGGCATGCCGAGCCTGGCGACCGCGTCGGCGATCACCTTGGGAGCGGAGACGTCGGCCTCCGTGGCCCGCAGGGCCGAGGTCACGAACTCGAGGGGGTTCTTGAACTTCGCCTTGAAGTGCCGGCGATCGAAGAACTCGGGGTGCTTGAGGATCGTGCGAACGACCTCACGGATGTCACCCTTCTTTGCCTTGAAGGTCTTCGCCGCCGCCGCGACGATCTTCGGCGGTGGGTCGTCGTTAACGAGATAGCGCACGAGCTTGGTCGCGATGAAATTCGCCGTGTTCTTGTGCTTCGCCAGGCGGCCGATGATCGTCTTGCCCTCGATCATGCCGGTCTCGCGACGGCCGCGTGGGATGCTGCGGCCCATGACCGCCTTGCGGCTGGGGTCGTGCATTCCGTCCTTGTACATGAACCCGGTGCCGTCGGCGCCGAAGTCCGTGCTCCAACCGGTGAAGGCGCGAGCGACCATCTCGACGTCTTCTTGCGAGTAACCGTTATCGACGCCGAGGGTATGCAACTCCATGAGCTCGCGCGCGTAGTTCTCGTTGAGGCCCCGTTGCTTGGCGATCTCCGCCTGCTCCCTGGCCTGCTCGCGGGTGCTGCCGCGTCGGCGATAGCGATTCTCGATCTGCTTCAGCTCGGATTTGGACGGTGGGCGCCGGGAGATGTGGTTGTCGAGAAACACCAGCATGGCCGGGTGGGTCGCGGTCGCCTGCAGGAACGGGAGGAACCGGCCCATGGACATCTTGCGGATGACGTGGATCTCGTAGTGGGTGGCGGTGTACTCGACTGAATCCTTCGCGATGTCCACGGCGAAGTGGTTGCGCCAGAAGTCGTTCAGGACCTCGAAGAGCTGGGCTGACGAGCCCATGGCGTTCTCGACCACGTAGGCCCGAATCTCTGCCCGGGCTTGGCGGCGGAAACGACCCAGGTCCTGCATCATCTGGTCTTCTTCGCCCTTGTCCTCCTGCAGCTTCTTATAGATCTCGGCCTGTTCGAATGGCGTCGTTCCGAGCAGCTGGTACTTGGCGAACTTCTTGTCGAGGTCGATCCGGGGCAGCTTCTCCGGTTCGAGCTGTTGCTCGATCCACTTGTCGAGGCCCATTCCCTTGACATTGCCGAACTGTCCCGGCGTGGGCCCGAAGGTCAGGCGGGACAGGACGTGCAGGATCTTCTCGTCCTCCGTCAGCGGACGTAGCTCCTGCGCTGCCAAGCCTGTCGCGAGGACAGATAGCGCGACGACTACGAACAGGACACGCATGGGCGAATCTCCGGATTGACCGCGGGCCCGCACCCGGCTCCGCAGAGGAGGAGCAAGGCATCTCCTTGTCGGATGCAGTCCGAGCCGACGCCCATGGTACACCGCCCACTCCTTCATCGACCGACCACGTGTGTCAGGTTAGGGAAGTCGCGCCTTCCCCTGCCACACGAATGCTGAAAAATCAGCATTTTTGGGCCGGGCCTTCGGGTGCCTTGGGCTCCGGGGCTCCGGTCTGTCGACGGTCAGAATCCGTTGAAACACGGCCCGCCGTCGTCGGGTTCGTTCGGAGCCTTGCTGTCCATGTGCCGTTGCTGGGATTCGAGGATCGGGCGGAGCGCTTGCACCAGCCGATCGAGGTCGTCGCCGACCAGCGCCTGCTCCTTGTCGCAGAGCGCCTCCTCTGGGCGCGGGTGGCACTCGACGATGACGCCGTCGGCGCCCACAGCAGCGGCTGCGAGGGCGAGGGGGGCGACCAGGTCCTTGCGTCCAGCGGCATGGGAGGGGTCGACGATGACGGGAAGGTGGGTGCGGCTCTTCAACACGGGTATGGCGCTGAGGTCCAGGGTGTTGCGCGTCGAGGTCTCGAAGGTACGGATGCCGCGTTCACAGAGCACGACTCGGTGGTTACCGCCGGCCATGATGTACTCCGCTGCTAAGAGCAGCTCTTCGATGGTGGCGCTCATCCCTCGCTTCAGCAGCACGGGCCGTTGGACAGTGCCGAGCTTGGACAGCAGGCCGAAGTTCTGCATGTTGCGCGCCCCGACTTGCAGCATGTCCGCGAGGACGGCGACCTGATCCACGTCTTCCGGGCGGACCACCTCGGTCACGATGGGGAGCTCGTAGGCGCGGCCGGCCTCCTGCATGATCTCCACACCTTCGTGCCCGAGGCCCTGGAATGAGTAAGGGGAGGTGCGGGGTTTGAACGCGCCGCCGCGCAGGATGGCGGCGCCGCGGTCTTTTACCATCGCGGCCGCGTCGAAGATCTGCTTGCGCGACTCGACCGCGCAGGGGCCCGCGATCAGGACGAACCGCGACGTGCCGATCTCCACCGGGCCGACTCGTACGACCGTTCGGGTGTCGTCGTGCCGAGCGACGTTCTTGAGGTTGAGATTTGGCTTGCAGACGGGGGCCGCTGGCTCCTCGATCTTCTCTTCCTGGGCCGTGCGGGGTGTCGCCATGGGCACGGCGTCGTTCGCGACGCCGACACGACGGGGGTAAGTCCCCAGGATCTGCAGGCGATTGGTGAGCGGTCGCATCGCTTCCAATGCGTCCGCCAGGGGGCCTTGATCCGCCCGGCCCTCGACGTCCATGTAGAAGAGGTACTCCCATGGAGCCTCCGGAAGCGGCCGGCTCTCGAGCTTGGACAAGTTGCAGCCCCGCTCCGCGAGTTCCTGCATGCACTGGGCGAGGGCGCCGTGCCGGTGGTTAACGGAGAGTAATATGGAGGTTCGTGCGGGGAGGCGGTCGTCGAACGGTTCCGGCTTGTGCCCGATGAGGATGAAGCGCGTGAGGTTGATGCGCTGATCCGAGATGCCGCGCTTCAGGACGTCCAGGCCGAGGTCGCGAGCGGCCTCCTCCGAGCACACGGCGGCGACCGTCGGATCGCCTTCGGCTTTCAGGTCGTGGGCGGCCGCGGCCGTGTCCGCGGCGGCTTCCGCCACGCACCCCAACTCGTCCAAGAAACGATGGCATTGCTGCAGGGCGACGGCCTGCGATCGAACGGTGCGAATCTGCTCCAGGGACGCCCCGGGGAGCCCCGCCAGGACGTGCTCCACCTCCCAGGCCTCCTCGTCGACGATGGCAACGGGGTGCTCGTTGAGCAGGGAGTAGACCTCGTTGATCGTGCCCGCGATCGTGTTCTCAACCGGGAGCAACACGTAGTCCGCGTCGCCCGCCAGCAGGGCCGCCATGGCGTCCTTGAACGTGTGTCGGCCGAGGCGTGTCACCTCCTCACCCGGCATGCGGATCTGGAACAGCTTGCGGATCGTCAGTTCGCTATACGAGCCTGAGGTCCCCTGGAACGCGATCCGCAGCCGCTTCGGCGTGGCTTCGGCGTCGCGGCCCAGCGTGGCCTCCTGGTTGCGCCGCGACCAGTTCAGGACCTCGCGGAGCACCCGTCCCACGAAGTAGCCGGAGACTCCTCGAGCTTCGGCTTCCTTCGCCCAGGCCTCGGCGACGGCGCGTTCGCGCGGCGCGTCGAGGATGGCAGCGTCCTTGTCGTCTCGCTTGCAGGCGCCGATGGCACGGATGGCGTCCATCCGCTCGGCGAGCAGGCGTACCAGTTCTTCGTCGATCTTGTCGATCTCGGTCCGAATGGACCTCAGCTTCGGGGTCATTTGTCTTCTCGCATCAAAAAAGCCCACCCGCGTTACTTCGCGCGAGTGGGCCTCGGTGTCTCGTTTTAGCGACGTTCAGTCGCCAGGCGGACGATCCCACTTCGCGCCGCGCACGGGATACAAACCGCGCGCGGTGCCGATAAAGAGAAAGGTGTTGTTCGCGAAGGTCGTCACTCTTCGGTTGTACCCCGCCAGGGCGCCACTCAGCAAGCCTGCGCTTGCCGGAGTCGAGCGAGGGCCTCGCCCAGGCGATCTTCGTCGATGCTCCAGGAGAGCCTGAGGCGGCCCGGGGCGCCAAAAGGTGTACCGGGGACCAGAAATAGTCCCTGGGTGTCCTTCAGGTGGGCGCAGAGGGCCCGGTCATCCTCCAGACCGGAGTCGGCCACCCATTGGGAGACGTCGGGGAAGGCATACAGCCCCGAATCGGATCCGGACAGGGTGACCCCATCGAGGGCGTCGAGGGCCGCGACCGCGCGGTCGCGGCAGCGCCGGTGACGCTCCAGGCGCCGGGCCTCCCAGGTGCCATCGAGGCCGAGGGCCGCCAGGGCTGCGTGCTGGCTGACCGCGCAGGCGTGGGTGACGGTGGAGGACATCAGGTCGGTGATGGCCGCCGCCAGCACCGCGGGGGCGGTCACGGTGCCGACGCGCCACCCGGTCATGGAGAACCGCTTGGAGAAGCTGTCGATGACGATGGTGCGGCTCGCCACCTCGGGATCGATAGAGACCGGTTCGGGAGCGGGCCCCACGAGGGACAGGTCGCGATACACCTCGTCGGAGAGGAGCCACAGGTCCCGTTGCATTGCGATCTCGACGATCGCGGCCATGCGGTCCTGCGGCCACACCCGTCCGCTCGGGTTGCCGGGGCTGTTGACGAGGATGATCTTGGTGTGCTCGGTACACGCGGCGGCGACGCGGTCGGGATCGGGGAGGAGGTCCGCCTCGGCAGGCACGGTGACGGCTCGGGCGCCTAGCCACCGTGGTTGGTCGAGGAACGTGGGCCACGCGGGCAACGGCACGATGACCTCGTCGCCGGGTTCGAGGATGCAGCGCATGGCGTCCATCAACGCCGGCTTGCCTCCCGCCGTCACCACGACATTGTCTGCCGAGGTCGGCGCGCCGGTGCGCTCGGCGTGATCCGCGGCGACCCGCTCACGCAACTCGATCAAACCGGGAACGGCGCCGTAGCGCGTTCGGCCCTCCGCGATCGCGCGTTCCGCGGCGGCGCCGACCTCGGGTGGCGGCGGATCGGACGGCTCGCCCACCGCGAGGCTGATGGGGTCCTCGTGGGAGGTCTTGCCCGCGGCCGCCCCCATGGTGGGCGACGGCCGCGCGTCTGACGCGACGCGATTGATGCGGGGGCTCATGGACGCCTTCGTAGCAATTGCGGGTAACGATCTCACGCCGCAATCGCGGGGGAGGCGTGGGGCGATCTTGATCCAAGCGCGCCGGGCGGCTTACCGGTCCGCTAGCTTTTTGCGGCAGTACTCGAGGTTGTTACGGAGGCCGGCGTTGGGGATGTGGGCGACCGCCTTCTCGTAGATCTTGACCGCGCCGGCCCAGTCCTTCTTGTCGATGAACGTGCGAGCCCACGAATCCCATGAAGCGATGGCGTTGCGGGTGAGGTGGGGGTCCTTGGGGAGACGTTGGATCGCCTTCTCATAGACCCCCAGGACGGCTGCCCAATCGTTCTGACGGCGGAAGTGGTCTGCCCAGCTGTCATGGACGCTCCGTAACAGACGGTCAGCGTCCGCGGCCTCGCCGATCATCGAGCGACACCGCTCGGCTGTGGCGAGGGCTTCGGCGTGGCGCGCCGCCTTCCCTGACTCGATGACCCGTCGCTGCACGTAGGCCCTGGCCGCCTGCCGGACCTCTTCGCTCTTCGGTTTCTTGCTTACCAGGTCGCGGAGCAGGGCTTCGGCCTTCGCGGGCCCCTCCGTCCCGTGGATCGCTTCGCTCCATTCCTGGGTCAGGTAGGCGAGCATCCTCGGATAACGATTGTCCTCAGGGTGCGCCCGGGACGCCTCGTCGAGCACCGACCAGGTGGCCCCGTATCGGGCCTGATCGAGCTCCCCGTTCGCCCAGCGCACATAGAGATCCGCGCACCAGTCGCGCAGGATCCGTTTCGGCTGCGGGCTGAGCACCTTGAAGCCGGGGCTGGCGACGGCGAGGGCCTGGCGGAACGCCCCCTTGTCCAAGAGCGCCTGTCCCTCCTGGATGAACACCCACGATTGCATCTCAAGGAAGCCGCCGTCCGGTACGGCCGCGGCGGCGCGCGCCAGGATCGCCAACGCCTCTTTTCGGTGCGCCGCTTCGATTTCCGACTGAGCCCATTGCCCCCAGATCACGCGGCGGTTGTGCAGCAGGGTGGCGTCTTGGGGCGCGAGCTCCAAGCCGGTAGAGACGACCTTGATCGCTTCGGCGAACCCGCCGGTCTTCGAGAGGTGGGTGCTCCAGTTGGCCAGCGCCGCCAGGACGTTCTTCACCGCCGTTGCCGACTCCGGATCCAAGCTCAGGGCCTTGAAGTAAGAGAGGAGGGCACGGCGGTAGTCCTGGAGCTCGGTGAAGCTCACCCCGCGGTTGTAGTAGATGGCGGCGACCAGCTTCGCGGTGTCGAGCTCCCGTCGCCGGTCCCGCGCCCGGTCAGGGATGTAGCGGAAGCCCGTCTGCTTCTCGAACAACGCCAGGGTCGCGCGGTCGCGGGCCGGGTTGAACCCCTTGGGCGTCGTCGTTTCGACGTCGGCGTGCTCGGTCCCGTCGTAGAGGATGGAGAGCGCGTGGTCGGGGACCTCGATGGCGCGTACGTCCAGGCCGAGGCGGCGTCCCAGTACGTTGTAGATCACCGCAGAGGAGACGCAGTTAAATGTCTGGGTGTCGAGCAAGACCGAGAGGTCGGTCTGCTTGTGTACGTAGCCTTTCTGCAGCGCGTGTTGGTGGAGCCAGGTCAGGAGGCGCTCCCCCTTGCCGAAGACGGACGGCGTTTTGGCGACGGCATTTCGGGCGTCCTTCTCCAGTCGCGTGAGGTGCGCCAGGTACCGCTTGCGCTCCTTGGCGTTGACGACGCCCGAGGCCACCAGCGCCGCCTCTGCGAATGTCCACTGGTCGAGCTTGCCGTCCTTCGCGTCCTTCATGAGGGAGACCTCGTCGGCGGCCAGGCCGCCTTGTCCTCCCACCCGAGATTCCAACCTGGCCAGGACCTCCACGGCCTTCGCCGGCGACTCCTTGAACGCGTATTGGCTCCGCGGCGCGCCGCGTCGGCCGAGAATCTCGAGCTCGCAGACCGCTATCCGTTCGACCTGGCGTGGCGGGNGCATGCGCACCAGGATCCACCGGGCGGCGGCGGCGGGNAATCGCAGGGACAGGGAGCGCTTGCCCCGNGGGATNGGATCGGATCGCAGCGAGCGGAAACCGGTGGCGTCGGACAGGGTCGAGATCAGGACCTCCACCCTGGCGGTTCCGGCGTGCTTCTGAGGGCCAGGGAGGTGAATCACCAGGCGCTCCGGCGCGACGGTGTCACCGGCGAAGCCGTAGACCACGTCGAGGGGCCAGTCGGTGCGGGCGGGCGCGGTCACGGTCGTCTGCTTGTCCCCGTCTGTCAGCCCGGTGAGCGGTCCCGGCCTGGTGGGTGCGCTCGCGCGGACCTGGCGGGCCCCCGCCAACCGCAGCAGGTTCTCGGGCCCGTCTGCTTGCTGGGCGTCAGCCGTCGCGACGACGACGACGAGCACGNCGAGCATCCTCGAGAACCCCCGGTTGACCGTCGCTTCACTCATGGCTGCCCTCCGACCCGGGCCTGGGACACCNCCGTCCGCGTCAGGTCCCGGTCGTCGCCTCGCTCGACCTCCGTGATCAGTAGGATCGCGCGAAGACGACCCGCCCTGCCGACGGTTGGCCGCTGACCGGGTCCGTGCCCGGTTCGCGCACGTTGATCGGGCCGTCGGCCGAGTCGACGCTGTCGTCCCACGGGATGCAGCGGATCGTCGCCTTGGTCTCCTGCTGGATCTTCTTCTCGGTCTCTGTGGTGCCGTCCCAGTGCATGAGGAAGAAGCCGCCGGAATCGAGCTGCTGCTTGAATTCGTCGTACGTGTCGACCGGATGGGTGTTCTGGGTGCGCAGGTCCTTGGCGCGCTGCAGCAAGGTCTGCTGCATGGCGTCGAGCATGGCGTGCATCCAGGAACCTGAGAGGTCGGCCACGTCGGTGAGGGTCTTCTCGCGCGGGTGCCGCGTGACGACCATNGCCTTTTGCCCTTCGAGGTCGCGGGGCCCGCACTCGATGCGGATGGGTGTGCCCTTTTGCTCCCAGTGGAAGAACTTGTCCGGTGGGCGGAGCCCGTCACGCAGGTCGAGGACGACCTTGCGCCCGTCTTCCAGGACGACGTTGAGGATCTCCTTGTGCCCGATGGCGGAGTCGGCCGCCGCGACCGCTTCTTCGCCGCAGAGCTGCACGAGGATCTTCCTGGCGTAATTGAGAACGGCGTCTTTGTCGGCGTCCTTGCGGTAGATGGGGACGATGGCGCAGACGACCGGCGCGATCTTCGGAGGGAGGACGAGCCCGTCGTCGTCCGAGTGGGTCATGATGACGCCGCCGATGAGCCGNGTGCTGACGCCCCAGGACGTGGTCCACGCGTGCNCCTGCNTCTGNTCCCGCGTCTGGTACGAGATGTCGAAGGCCTTGGAGAAGTTCTGGCCGAGGTTGTGGCTGGTGCCAGCCTGCAGGGCCTTGCCGTCCTGCATCATCGCCTCGATGCAGTAGGTCCGATCGGCGCCCGCGAAGCGCTCGCGCTCGGTCTTCTCGCCCTTCAGCACCGGGATCGCGAGGACGGACTCGGCGCACTCGGCATACACCTCCAGCATGCGCTTCGTTTCCTCTTCGCACTCCTCGGCGGTCTCATGGGCCGTGTGGCCCTCCTGCCAGAGGAACTCCATCGTGCGGAGGAAGAGCCTCGTCCGCATCTCCCACCGGACGACGTTAGCCCACTGGTTGATCAGGATCGGCAGGTCTCGCCAGCTCTGGACCCAGCTGGCGTACATGTGCCCGATCATCGTCTCGGATGTCGGCCGCACGATGAGCGGCTCCTCGAGCTCACCCTTCGGGCGCAGCCCGCCTTCCCCGTCGTTCTCGAGGCCGGAGTGGGTCACGACCGCGCANTCCATGGCGAACCCCTCTACGTGAGCCGCCTCCTTGGCCAGGAAGCTCTTGGGGATGAACAGGGGGAAGTATGCGTTGACGTGTCCGGTCGCCTTGAAGCGCCGGTCGAGCGCGTCCTTGATCAGCTCCCACACGCCGTANCCGTGCGGCTTGATGACCATGCACCCGCGCACCGGTGAGTGATCGGCCAGATCGCCCGCCTTGATGACGTCCAGGTACCACTGGGGATAGTCTTGTTCGCGGGTGGTGATGTTCTTCGCCATGATCTCGCTCGAAGTGCCTCGTCGAGGGCGAATTGTGGCACTTCGGAGGGGTCCCGCAAAGGGCCGTGGGCCCTCCGGGCCCCGCGCTCGGGGTGTCCGGTGATCGGCTCCACGCGGTTTTCGACACGGGAGGTGATTGACGACGCCTCAAATGGGCGTCAACCTGACCGGCCGCTGGAACCACGCATGCAGTACGGATTCGTNATCGACCACCGCAAGTGCATCGGCTGTCATGCCTGCACGGTGGCATGCAAGTCGGAGAACGAGGTCCCCGTCGGGGATTTTCGCACGTGGGTGAAGTATGTGGACAAGGGGACGTTCCCCGAGGTCAAACGGCACTTCACCGTGCTCCGCTGCAACCACTGTGACGCCGCCCCGTGCGTCGAGATCTGCCCGACCGTCGCCTTGCACAAGCGTCCGGATGCCATCGTGGACCTGGATCGGGATCGGTGCATCGGTTGCCGGTCCTGCATGCAGGCGTGTCCCTACGACGCCCTCTACCTCAACGAGGACACGGGGACCGCGGAGAAGTGCCACTACTGCGCTCACCGGACCGAGCTGGGCCTCGAGCCGGCGTGCGTCGTCGTGTGCCCCGAGCGCGCGATCGTGGCGGGCGACGTCAGCGACCCCGAGGCCGAGATCGCGACGCTGATCGACCAGCAGCCCACGTCCCAGCGTAAGGTCGAGAAGGGGACCAAGCCGCGTGTGTGGTACGTCGATGCGTTGGAGGACGCCCTCATCCCGGGCAGCGCGACCGAGCCGCCGCAGTACATCTGGTCGGACCGTCCGACACCCCAACCCACCGTCCCGGCGGGTTTCGAGCCGCCGGCGGATCTGGTCAACAGCCTCGACGTCGGGCATCCGCCTGTCTGGGGCTGGCACATCTGGTCCTATCTCGTCACCAAGAACATCGCGGCCGGGGTCATGCTGCTCGCGCCGTTCCTGGCCATGCTCGGGGTGTCGACTCCGCAGGCGCAGTGGGCCGGTGTTGCGCCCGAACTCGTGGCGTTGTTCTTCGTCGGGGTCACGGGTTTTCTCCTCGTACACGACCTCGGGCGCCCGGCGCGGTTCTTGAAGATCCTGCTCACCCCCAACCCACGTTCGTGGCTCGTCAAGGGCGCGTGGGCGTTGGCGGCGTTCGGGTTGGTGACGACGGCGTCGCTGGTGCTGCGCATGTTCGGTGACGAAGCGACTTCCGATCTCCTGCGGTGGATCAACCTGCCGTTGGCGGGGCTCGCGTCCGGGTACACGGCCTTCCTGTTCTGGCAGTGCCGCGGTCGCGACCTCTGGTTGGGCAAGGACTTGTTGGTCCACCTGCTGGTCATGGCGGCCATGATGGGGTCGTCGGTGGCCCTGTTGTTGCGTGGCGGCACCGATGCGCTCATCGGCCCCAAGACCCTGTTCGTCATCCTCGCTGCGCTCAACGGTGGGTGGCTGACCTGGGCGAAGGGGCATCGTCCCGCCACGCGTGACGGGCAGAAGGCGCACGCGTTGCTGTACGGTTCCCGACAGCCGGCCCTCGCCAGCGTGCTGCTGTATGCGTCGGCGTTGCTGGTCCTTGCGATCCCGCATCTCGAGGCGCTGGACGGGCTCCTCCGTGTCCTCGCATGCGGGCTCTCCGTGTTCGCTCTCGTCCTCTACGAGCGCGCCTGGGTCCGTGCCGGGCAGGAGGTGCCGCTGTCATGAGCACCACGCGAGCCAACGACCTGGCGCCCTCGGGCGAGCCCGCCGCATATTCGGAACTTCATCG
>NYSS01000063.1 GCA_002683135.1 Planctomycetota bacterium
TAAAGTGGCGTGAATTCCTGCCTAAAACCAGTGGTTCTGGGCCATTTTGAAGCTCAGTAAGCACTGGTTTCAGGCAGTTGGTGGTAGAGTGATGCTAATACTGAGCTTTGAGGCCGCCCCAGCTTGTAGCTAATTTGCCTGCGGAAGAAACTGCCAGTGAGGTTTTGAGTCCTTTATTCATAACACCCTTAATATCAGCTGCAGTCAGCATAACATCGAAAAATGCAACATCGTCGAGGAGACCGGTAAAATATTGCCCCCATTGACCAATAAAATGCGCACCAATACCGATGTCAGTAAAAGCATAGTTATCCTGAACTGTAAGGCCTTCTTTGCCATTGTAATATCCCGTCACATCTTCCTTGCCACCACCAGTTTCCTTAAACACAAAGGCGTAATGTCCCCATTTATTATCATCAAATTTCTCAATGATTGGTATCCAACTTGAGCTCCAGATTTCAACCTTAGGAGGTGCAAACCGAATCGTGAAAGCCGGGACGGCAGGCCCATTAATATTCGATATCAATCGGTCATCAGGTTTCGCATCAGCTGGTTTGGCCCAAAAAACTAATGTCACCGGTCCTTTTAAATCTAAATTCCCAACGTTTACATAACTTTTCTTACCGCCATTAAATTCTAATGCCTGACCAAATTTCCCCGCCGCCCATTTAGGCCCATTCTCGAGTGTTCCATCCTTACCATTTCCAGAGGCGTCCTTCGCATTACCATCAAAGAGCCACGCCCCAACAAGGGTTTCCTTGACTTTGGCATCGCTTTTGCCAGTGAACACCAGAACCAAAACAATCAAACTGACACTCACGCAAATGAGATTCAACATCGTGGGTTTCATTATCATTAATCTCCTGTTTTAATTTCGCTAATTAAGTGTTCAAAAAATTTAGACTAAACCTCTAAGTTTTATAGAGTAACCTTGACCTCCTTCCGCTAAACTTACTAGAATGCCAACATAAGATGGTATATGTATGCGCATAAACATGTCAAAAAATTCATATCAAATATTCTATACCCAAGCACGCGCCACCACCATACCCGTAGTAGGAATCAGCGGGCTGACTTCTTAACGCTCGACGACCATTTTGATCGCACTCCAAGTTGTTGTCAGCTTGCCTTTTGCTTCAACCGATGATGGCTCAATCCCTTTTCCATTCACATCAAAGTCATCGATATGAGCGGTACTACCGTAGACCCGCGCACCGACCTTTCCTGCCCGAAGGCCTTTATCTTTGATTTCAGCGACGATTTTCCCGTCATAGTAGCCTTCAAACGTGTCGCCGTTGGCAATAACTTTAAGCTGGAACCAATCTTTGGTATCAATTTCCATTGGGACAGCTTTGATTTCTTTATATGCTCCAGCACAATCTTTGACCACCATGTTGCCTGCTGCTAAACCAGTTAAATGTTATTGTATACTAAACTTACTATAAAATACCGAACAATCCATAAAAATAGCGCCCAACCAGTAATTTCAATCATCAGCTAATGGATTGCATTTAGCACCCACTTTTGCAATTTCATAAAGACTAAGGACATTTAGGAATGAAAGAGGAGCTAAAAGTCGGAATTGTTGGAGCTAATCGAGGATCTTCATTCATCACACCCTTCACCGCAATTTCCGAAACTAAAGTCACCGCTACTGTTTCAATTGAACATGGATAATGCTGGTTTTCAACTCAGACTTAAGTTAAAAACTAGGTGTTAATCATCATCTGACTTCGGTGGACATTAGAGGCTCCAAATGATTTTAACAGACAAGCAGAAATCAAATTATGAACGTGATGGGTTCTTAATCTATGGTTCTATGCTGTCAGAAAAAGAGCTAGAAGATTTGAGTCAACGGATTGACGCACTTGCGTCAGGGGAACATTGTAATGCTGAGAAAGCCGGGATACGTTTGGAGGGTGCTGCTATAGCAGGAGAACTGCGAGATGTGCCGCGCCGTGACAAAGTCTGGCAACTTGGAAACCCACACCTTCACGAGGATATCATTCTGAAGTACACTAACAAACCGGAGATACTAGATATTGTCATTGCACTTCTCGGTACAGAAGACGTTAAGCTATTTAACACTCAAGCGTTAATGAAACCTGCGTTTCATGGTTC
This sequence comes from Planctomycetota bacterium, assembly GCA_002683135.1. GTDB lineage: Bacteria > Planctomycetota. The sequence continues at coordinate 2,122 of NYSS01000063.1, forward strand.
AATTGTTTCTTGGCATCAGGATTCTGCTTACTGGACATCGGTTAGTCCTCCCGCATTGGTCAGTTGTTGGACAGCTCTGGATGATGCTACAGAAGAAAACGGTTGTATGCGAATGCTGCCCGGCAGCTATAAAGAAGGTCTCTGGCCTCACGAACGAATATATGACAAGTCAAATGGTGATGATTTCTTACACGCTCAAGGCGTGGATGTATCACAAGCAGTTCCTATAGTACTGAAAGCTGGCAGTTGCAGTTTTCATCATAGCTTAACCGTGCACGGAAGTTTGGAAAATAAAACCCCTTATCGCCGCCGTGGACTGGCAACTACCTACATGAGAGCAGATTCTAAATTGGGAAAACAGTGAAACCTAGATACTTCCCACTTTCACGTGGGTGTGAATATCCAAGTCGCATATTAATAACAGTGTTTCATAAAAGCGGGTCAAAAGAAGCAATAAGGTTCTGAAAACAACTCCACGTGGTTGTTGTGATAACTGAACATTTCGGATGTCTATATTAGTTATTTAGATTGATGAACACATCTAAATACTCCTTCTAACTTAACAGGAACATTTCAAATATTTATCCAACTTAAAACCAACGAACGAACTTGGAGATCATGAGACTAGATTTTATGGATAATCTGGCTGACCTGAAACAGTTTTAGATTCAAAATTGATCGTATACTACAATTAAAGGAGAGAAAACAAGTCTATGAAGAATAAGCTTAAAGTTGGTATCGTCGGTGCACCGAGGGGACAATCATTTATTCGTTCGTTTCAGGCAATTGAAGAAACTGATGTTATCGCCATCTGCGATTTGAATATCGATGTCGTCGAGGAAGTTGCAAGCCAATTCAATATCGGTCAGAAGTACACCGATTTCGAAAAGATGGTACAATCTGACCTGGATATTGTAGTGGTGTCAACACCAATGCCTTTGCACGCCCCACAATCGACTCTTGCCTTGCAGGAAGGAAAACACGTCATTTCAGAGGTGCCGGCAGCTACGGATCTTCAACAGTGTTGGGAACTTGTAAAGTCGGTTGAAAACAGCAAAAAAAAATATATGATGGCCGAAAATTATGTCTATACCAAACCAAATATCCTGATCCGTGAACTAGAAATGCAGGGATTATTTGGTGATATTTATTTCGGTGAAGGGCAATATATTCATGAACTTAAGAGCTTAAATGAGATTACTAAATGGCGGCGCAAATGGCAGACAGGCAGGAATGGATGCACCTATTCAACTCACAGCTTAGGACCAGTCCTACAATGGTTTGAAGATCGTGTATGTACTGTGTCCTGTTTCGGATCGGGACATCATTATGAAGATTCAGGGGGTAAGCAGTACGAAAACGAGGATACAATTTCGATGATTTGCAAAACAACCCGTGGTGGGCTGGTCGAAATCCGGGTTGATATGCTATCTGATCGACCAGCTTTGGGGCAATATTATAGTTTACAGGGCACAAAAGGATGTTACGAAGCCGCACGTGGTCTTGGAGATCAACCCAAAATTTGGTTGGCGGAGCACTCCGATCAGGTCGTCTGGCAGTCGCTATCGGATTTCGAAGAACAATATATGCCTGAAATCTGGCGAAATCCGTCTATGGAAGCTTTGCAAGCTGGCCATGGAGGTGGGGATTATCTTGAAGTCCGAGAATTTGTCGACTCAATTATCAACGATACCAAATCACCAATTGATATTTATGAGTCGCTGGACATGACCGTTCCAGGCTTGGTCTCCGAAGTATCCATTAATCGAGAGAGTATTCCAGTCGAAGTACCGGATTTCCGATCAATCAAAAGTTTTCCTGAGGATCTGCCGAGCATTTTGCGAGACAGCGAAATTATTTCATGGGACTGATAATAGTTACCTAAACATAGCTAATGGATAAGCCAATTCATCAATTGATATTCCAGTCTTTTAATGGGTATGCCGAAGTGCATTCGACAAAACCAAGATCACTTTCGGAAGCTCAAAGAAATCAAAGACTAGGGCAACCCTTGAATCTGAATTCGTAGTCAAGCGGGATGAGTGGCTACCCCGACCCAAGCACTGCAGGATCAGAATTAGTTTGTTTATGACGNAGAGGCTAAGGCACTCAAAGAANAAGTCNNGAGGNTCACGNCNCCCTTGACCAAGGCTTGATATGGACACCTTTGAACNGTTGGAGGNAACAAATATGACCTTTACCAAACAAGATATTCCCCAAACTGAGATCCANGGATTCGACGAAACCGATTCAACCAGTCGCCAGGATAAAGCCTGGCAACCTGTGTCGGATCGTAAAATTCGCGTTGGCATTGCCGGGTATGGCGTCTGCCGTTTCGGTGCTGCATTCGGATTTCAGCACCACCCCAATGTGGAAATTGCTGCCGTCTGCGACATTTCTCCTGAGCGTTGTGCTGAACTGGCAGCTGCTTGCGATTGTCAAAAAACCTATCTCTCCCTGGAGGAAATGGTCAAAGATCAGTCGTTGGAGGCTATTTTCCTGGGTACGGACGCTCCCAATCATGCGCATCATGCCATTCTCTGCCTGAACCACGGCAAGCACGTTGCTTGTGCGGTGCCGGCGGTTTTTGGGTCATTGGAAGACGCCGACCAACTCTATGAAACTGTTAAAACGACTGGCCTGGAATACATGATGTTTGAAACCTCCGCTTACCATGCTGCCTGCTACGCCATGCGGACGGCTTATGAAGCGGGAGCTTTTGGTAAAATTATCTATGCGGAGGGACAATATTATCACTATTTCCCCACACCTTTAGCTTCCCATGGGGAGTGGCGAACGGGATTTCCGCCGATGTGGTATCCAACACATTCGACAGCCTATTATGTGGCAGTAACGGGGCAGAGTTTTACCGAAGTTTCCTGTCAGGGGTTCAAGGGGAAGATACCACAGTTCCAGCCTGATGCCAATCGTTATCAAAATCCTTTCGACAGTGAAGTTGCTCTGTTCCGGACTTCTGAAGGCGGATCGTCGCGTATGAGTGTTTGTAAGGGCATGCGTGGTTCCGGTGGAGAAACCGGTTTGGTACACGGCGAACTTGGGTATATGCATGGCACCTCCTTCCAGCCGGCGGAAGATCAGTCCAAACTCCCTGATTTGTCCAAACCCCAACTGCCACCCGGGATGGAAGATGGGGGACACGGCGGTTCACACGGTTATTTAACCGACGAGTTCGTCACTGCTCTCTTGGAGAATCGGTCACCACTGATCAACATCGCCTGGTCTTTAAACATGACCGTACCGGGCATCATCGCCCACCAGTCAGCGCTGAACGACGGTGAACTCCTTAAAGTGCCACAATATACCTGGCCAATCTGATAGCATGCGGCATTTTCTGATCTTAATGAAGGTTGCCGCCAGTAATGTGTTGATGACAAACCATATGGAGTAATCCAGGAACGCCTAAACCCTCAAATCAAAGGGAAACATCTATAGGAATAGACGAAAACGGTGAAAGGTTTAATGGTAATGAAGTGGAAAATTATCCCACTTGTCATACTGCTGATCTGTTTTGTATACCCGATGAATTTCCTGGTCAGGTATGGTGAGATGTTCGGAAAAGGTTCAGATGTGGTATCGAATGTGGCTTATGGAATGACCATGTTCCAAGGTGTGCATCAAGCCAATTGGAGCGTTCCCAAGCCTGTCCAGATGATACTATTCGGACTGATTTACTGGATAACTGGAAACCTATGGTTTATTCATGTCCTGTTTGCTGTAGCTGGGGCACTACTAGTATACTGTGCCTGCCACATTATGGGCCAACGTTACGCCACACCAGTACCTTTTCTGGTCTTTGCAGTTTTAACCATGATGACGCCATTCATCTTTGGGACGATGATGGGTGGTGGTTCCGGACTTCTAAGCACCCTGTTCCTGTTCGTAGCGCTAGTGTATCTACAGGATCTCAGTCCTCTGAGAAATCATCTTATGGTTATTATCTTTCTTAGTGTTGCCAGCCTGGCCCGGCCCGACAACTGGATCAACGTAGGTCTGATCGTGGTCTGCCTATTCGGACTGAAGTACCTGCCGAGAAATAGGCCACGCCTCGACAGAATTGACCTGCTATTCCTGATCCCACTGTTGATGCCAGCCGTGTGGCATATCTGGGATTACGCCATCTTCGGAAACGTGTTTTTCAGCAGATGGCTGGCTCAGAGATTTGTCATCGAATATGCAGGCCGCAGCAATTCCTTCGATTGGCAACAGTTTCCCGGACTACTAAAATCTGCCTTTTTCAACGCCTTCCACGTGTCTTCCTGGTTCTCCCTACGAGCGCTAGCATATATATCATTGTCTGTAATCGGAGTGGTGGTTATGTTCATGAAGCAGCCGCGAATGTTGCTCTTCATGGCCTGTTCGTTCTGCGGAAGCATCGCATTCTACTTCATAACCTATACCCGGGGCATGCTCTTTTCGGGTCGGTTTCTCTTCTACAACTATGTCTTCATCCTTTTTGCCTTGAGCGTGGGGATAGCCCAATTAGGAGTTTTGATTCTGCATCTGCCAGTTAGATATCTGCGGAACATATTGCAAATAGCATGGATTTTCCTGATAGTGATGTTTATCGTGTA
>NYSS01000064.1 GCA_002683135.1 Planctomycetota bacterium
CTCGCGGTCCAGGCGCGGCTTGGGGTCGAATGTGTCCACCTGTGACGGGGCGCCATCCATGTAGAGGTAGATGACGCGCTTGACCTTCGGGGCGAAGTGGGGCGGCTTGGGGGAGAGGGGGCTCGTGTCGGAAACGAGGTTCCCGAACGCGCGCTCGCCCAGCAGCGATGTCAGCGCGACCGAACCGAAGCCGAGCGCGCAGCGAGAGAGTAGCTCGCGCCGTGTCGTCGGAGAGTGCGTTCCGTGGTGGCAACTCATGGCATTTTCATCAGCGAACGAAGGTGAATTCCTTGCTGTTGTACAGCACATGGGCGAGGTCTGACCAGGTCGCGACGTCGTCGTGCCAGGCGTCGTCGCGCTTGCCCCGGGCGCGGCCCTGTTCGCTGAGGAACCCCATGATGGCCTCCCGTTCTTCAGCGCTCGGTCGCCTCGCGAAGGCCGCGATGTACATCGTATCGAGCCGCTGGTCGCGGTCCCGTTCGGACTCGACCATCCGTTCCGCCCACCGCTTGGATTCCTGTCTGATGAACGGGTCGTTCATCAGGGCGAGGGCCTGAGCGGGGACATTGGATACGCTGCGGCGTCCGGTCGTCGTGTGCGTCATCGGCCCGTCGAACGCGAGGAAGAGCGGGTCGAGGAAGTTGCGGCGGACGGCGATGTAGATGCTGCGACGTCCGTTTCCGTCGAGCGGGCCGCTGCGCCCTGGTCGCCCTCGCCCGGTCATGAAGGCGGTCAGGTGCTGGTCGACGGATCGGCCGTACATCTTCAGGTCAAGTCGTCCGGAGAGGGCCAGGACGCTGTCCCGGATCGCCTCTCCCTGGAGGCGGATCACGTTCATGCGATGGAGGTGGACGTTCGCCGGATCGGCTTCCTCTGCCGACGGATCTGACACGCGGCTGTCCATCCGCCAGGTCGCGGAGAGGACGATGCGACGAATGAGGCGCTTCACTGACCAGTCATCTTCGCGGAACGTCGCCGAGATCCAGTCCAGTAGCTCCTGGTTTGATGGCGGTCGGCCGAGCACGCCGAAGTTGTCGACCGTCGGCACGATGCCGCGCCCCACGAGGTGGTGCCAGATGCGATTCGCCATGACCCGGGGGGTCAGCGGATTGTCGGAGGCGAGGACGTGTTCCGCCAATTCCAGCCGGCCCGATCGCTCCCGGGGAGCCGGTCGGGCGGGGCCGTTGAGCGCCTCGAGGAACCGGCGCGGCACGGCGGGCCCCTTGTTCTGGTGCTTGCCTCGGATGAAGACGTATTCGTCCTCAGCGGTCCCGTCGCACATGGCCAGCGCGCGCTGAGGGCGCGGGACCTGGCCGCCCCGTTCGCGCCATCGGCTCGCCACCGCCGCCAGCTTCTCCGCTCCCTCCAGCAGCCCGAAGCGCAGAGCCCAATCGCGGACGCGGGGGTCCGCGCTCCCTGACCGGAAAAACGCCGGCTCGGCGACGTCATAGGTGCGCTCACGGGGGATCGATCCGCGCTCCGCGAAGACGATCCGGTCGATCGCGACCCAGCCGTCGCCGTCGTCCAGGATCTCGATGTACGCCTTGTGCCCGACGAATTTCCCGAGGTCGCCGTGTTGGTGGTGCCAGCGCCACTGGCCGCCCGTGTTGACGTCGAAGGACACGCCGCCGAACAGCAATCCGTTGTAGGTGTCCATCATGTATCCGTCGATGATCACGCGGATCTTCGCGCCTTCGCCTGCGAGGCGATACATGATGTGCTTGTTGCTGATGGTGAACGTCGGCGATCGGATGGCGCCCTGGTGGCGCCGGGAGCGGAGGCCGCTGTGAGCGCTGCGCGGAGCGACCCGGCCGCGGTCGCCTTCGCCATACCAGCCGCCGTCGAAGGTGAACGCCTCACCGGTCCGGAACCAGCTCTCGAAGTCGCCGCGCTCGGCGTCGGCGAACACGACCCTGTCTTCTTGTATCGGCGGTCGTTGCAGAGGGGGAGCGGCGACGGCGGCCATCCACCGGCGTAGCTGGTCGACCTCGAGCCCGTACTTTTTGGCGACGTCCTGCAGCTTGTTCGGCGCGCCTTCGGTCGGGATCAGGCTGATCCAGTCGAACCCGACCATGAAGTTCCTCTTGGCCTTCTTGTTGGCGCCGGTGATCTCTATCTCGATGCGGTGCTCCCCCTTCGTCAGGTGGTGCACTCCGCAGTCGAGCGCGCCGGTGGAGCGCACCTTCGGGTCGTAGAGATCGATGTCCTTGAGGAGGTGCCCGTTCAGGGTGACGTGGACCTGGGCGTAGTCCGGGGCCTTGGTCAGGGAGAGCTCAACGCGGTAGCGGCCGTCATGGGCGACGGGGAGCCCGACGGCGAGCTTCTCGCCCGGTCGGGCGTCTCTCCAGAACATGTGCTGGTTGCCGGAGAGACCGTTCCACGGCTGGATCGCGTACTTGCCCGCGGTCAGCGCCAGCTGCCGAAGCGTCTCCGCTTCGACCCGTCCGCCGTTTGGTGGAACGAGCTTGATGCCCTCGGTTCCGGCACGCACGCCGACCTCTGTGCCGCCGGCCAGGTCCATGGTCGCGAGGGCCATGGCGCCTTCTCGCCGGATGGCGTCGAGGTCCTTGGTCTCGCTGGCGATGGAGCCTTTCGGGTCGAGGTAGGCGATCTGCCTTCTCGAGCTCTGCAGGTACCCGGAGAGCGCGTAGTAATCCGCGGTGGAGATGGCGTCGAACTTGTGATCGTGGCAGCGAGCGCAGGAGACGGTCAGCCCGAGGAATGTCTTCGCGAATACGTCGATCTGGTTGTCGATCTTCTCGGCTTCGTCGTGGCGAACGTCGACGGGGGCGTGGGTCGCCTGGTGCAGATGCCAGAATCCGGTCGCCAGGAGTGACTCGTTGACGCCGCTGTCGCGGCCGCGTCGAGGCTCGGGGAGCAGGTCGCCGGCGATGTGTTCCCGGACGATCTGGTCGTAGGGAACGTCCGCGTTGAGCGCGCGGATGACGTAGTCCCGGTATTGCCAGGGATGGGGGATGTTGTAGTCGAACTCGTGCCCGTACGACTCCGCGTAGCGCATGAGATCGAGCCAGTGGCGCCCCCACCGCTCACCGAATCGGGGTGACGCGAGGTAGCCGTCGACGATCTTCTCGTAGGCGTCCGGCCCCTTGTCGTTGACGAACGACTCGACCTCGTTTGGTGACGGCGGGAGTCCGAGCAGGGCGAGGGAGAGCCGGCGGATGAGGACGCGGCGGTCGGCTTCCGGCGCCGGTCGGATGCCGCGGGCCTCGAGGCGAGCGAGGACAAACGCGTCGAGCGGCTGACGTACCCAACTCCGGTCCGCGACGGCCGGCACGGCGGGCTTCGCGAGTTCCGACCAGCACCAGTGTGCAGCGCGGCGCTGCGCGAGGTTGAACGCGGGCTTGTCGCCGGATGCCCCCGCTTTTGGGGGCGGTTCGTCCGGCCAAGGGGCCCCGCGACGGACCCATTCCTCCAGCGTCTCGATGGCCTTCTCAGGCAGCCGTCCCTTTGGTGGCATCCGCAGGTGAACGTCTTCGTAGCGGATGGCGCGGATCAGTCTCGACTTGTCCGGGTCGCCCCTCACGATCTCGGCGCCGTTCGCGCCGCCCGCCAGGATCGTCGAGAGGTGGTCGACCCGCAGTCCGGCGCGCTGTCGCTTTGGGCCGTGGCAGCCGAAGCAGTTCTCCGCCAGGAGCGGGCGGACGTTCTTCTCAAACCAATCCAGGTCCGCTGACGGCGGTTGCGCGGAAACGACGGAGCCCAGCAAGAACAGGAAGAGAGCGGTGGCACGACCCATGGGCGCATTCTAAACAGGTCGGCGGTTCCCGCCCGCTTTCAGGGCGTGAAGGTGGCCTCAGCGCACTCGTTTTCGCAGCCAGGCCTCCCCGGCGGCCGAGAGCCCCAGCTGGTCGATCTCCCGTTCGAGCGTCGCCGACGCACCGAAGGCGGTCATGTAGCCGTTAACACGGCTGACCGCGGTCGAGCCCAGGAGTTCGGCCATCTTGGGGTAGATGGCGGTGTATTCCCTCCAGAGCGGCGTCGACCGGAGGTAGTACTTCTGGTGGTAGTCCTAGGCGAGGGTGAACACGCCGAGCGGTTCGACGTCGGTGGTGACCTTCTTGCCGATGTGCTTCTCGGCGGCGATTTTCGCCTTCTCCGCGAGCGCGCTGAAGGAGATGAGCCCGCAGGATCGCGCCGGCTGGGAAGGGCTTTGGCGCAAGGTCGACGAACGACTCAGCGGCGGCAGGTGATCACTGCCCGGCGCGGATGCGAACGGTCCGGCGCAGCCCGTGCAACGGGACCAGCAACTTGCGGCGGATGTCGGGCGCCAGGTTCGGATGGGCGTCGATCCATCGTTCCACGATCGCGAGGGCCTCTGGGCTCGCGTGTGCGCCGAGGAAGGCCTCAAGCCAGGCTGGCATGAAGAAGATCTTGCGGTTGTCTTTCACCCACGGAGCGGCGTCGAGGGCGCGCTCGAGGTACGGGAGGTACAGCGCGCTCTGTCCGGGCCAGTGGAACGTGGAGAGCGCACCGGAAACCCATTGCTCCGGGGGCTGATCCGGATCGAGGAATGACTTGAAGTAGGCGGCCTTCATGTCGGCGTTCGGCAGCGCCGCCTTGGCTTGATAAGCCCACCGCGCGACGTCGCTGCCTTGACGCTCGAGCTTGGCGAGACGCTCGGCGGCGCCCGGCCGCTGTGCGGCGAGCAAGGCGGTCAGCAGGCGGAACCTGTCCTGCACGCCCAGCGTGATGTCGGCGACGACCTCGTCTCCGTCGAGGATGCGCTCAATCCGGGATAGGGCGTCGCCATCTCGGGCGATTCGGGCGAGGCGGCGCAAGACCTGTAGTCGAATCGGTTTCGCGGTCGCATCGTTGAGCAGTTGGCCGAGTACTGCGGCCGTTTGGGTCATGGGCTCGCGCGCCGCGGCGGGGGTCATGTAGCGGACCAGCGTCGTGTTGAGCGCGCCCATGGCGGAGGACCAGGTCTGGGGGTCCCGCTCGCGCTGGACAAGCTCGAGCGCCAGCTCTACGAACCGTTCGGGTGCGCACGCCCCGGCCTTCACCGAATCCCAAATGGCGGTGAACGCGACGGCCTTGACCAAGGGGTCGGGCTCCTCTGGGACGTGCGCGATCCAGAAGGCGAGGCTCGGCGCATCGAGGATCACCTGCGCGAAGGCGACCCCGTCGGCGTTGGGTAGCTGCCACGCGTACGGTGACGCGGTTGTCGGTGATGACGGGTGAGCCAGGTCGACCGAGCGGGTCTCTCGTTCGCCGTTTTTTCGTCCCGCGAGCACGGTGACGGAGAACGGCCACGTTCGTCCGAGTCCGAGGGCGTCCTCTTGTCGGAGCTGCGTGTCGCTGGATGAGGCCAGCACCCGCGGCATCCCGCGGTCGAGGATCCAATGCCTCGACCATGAGTCGAGATCTCGGCCGGAGGTCTCCGACATCGCTTTGAGCAGGTCTCGCCATGTCGCGTTGGCTAGGGCGTGACGCTGAAGGAACGCGCGGACGCCGTCGCGAAATACTTCGGCGCCCAGGTGGTGCTCCAGCTGCCGCAATACGGCGGGCGCCTTGTTGTAGACGATCGGTCCGTATGCGGATTTCGCGTCCGCCAGGTTGTGTAGATCCTGCCAGATGGGCGTGGTGCCCTCGGTCTCATCGATCCGGTACGCGGCGGGCTTTACGCGCTGGTGGAAACGAGTCCACGCGTTCATCTCGGGTTCGAGGANATCCANNGTNCGGTAGCCGATGAACGTNGCGAAGCCCTCCTTGAGCCANAGGTCGTCNAACCAGCGCATGGTNACGAGGTTNCCGAACCACTGGTGGGAGACTTCGTGATAGACCAAGGTGCTGCGACGCAGCAGCTCAAGNGCGGTGGGGTCGTGATCGAAGACCAGGGCCGACTCGCGGTAGAAGATCGCGCCGGCGTGCTCCATGCCGCCGTAGGGGAACCCCGGGCAGAGCACCACGTCGAGCTTGCCGAACGGGTAGTCGTATCCGAAATACGCCTCCTGCCACGAGACGGATCTGGAGTGCATCTCGAGAACGGTCGATGCGTCCAGGTCTTCCTTCTTCGATGGGCGCACGTACACGCGCATGGGCTGATCGAGCCCGCGGATCTGGTCCGTCGTATTCACCTGGCTGACGACGTCGAAGGGTCCAGCAGCGAAGGCGAACAGGTAGGTCGGCAACGGCGCGGTTTCGGAGAACTCCCAGCGCGCGCGTTGGCCGTCGTCGGATCGGGTCTCATGACCGTTGGCGACGGCCACCCATTCGGCGGGGGTGGTGAGGCTCAACGTGTACCGGGCCTTGAGGTCCGGCTGATCGAGGCACGGGAACAGGCGGTGTGCGTCCGCGGGGACGACCAGCGTGTAGAGGTACTCCTCGCCGTCGCTGCGGTCGAGGTAGCGGGTGAGGGGTGTCCCCGTCTGCGCCACGCGGGAACGAAACGACGCCGTTATCGCGTTCGCCCCTTCGCGGAGCAGGGTCGTGGGGATCACCACATGGTTGGCGACCAACCGCGGTTCGACCTCCTCTCCGTTGACCGTGAGTTCCAGATCTTCGCCAGCGAAATCGAGGACAAGTGGCTGGGACGTGTCGGACAGATGGAGGCCCATGCGGGCGTGCCCTGAGACGTGATCCGCGCCTTGTTGGAGGTCGAAGTGCAGCGCGTAGCGCACGTCCTTGATGCGACGAGCGCGGGCTTGGGCCAGCTCCTTGGCGATGCCGGGTTCCGGGTCGGTCTGAGCGATGTCGGTCATGGTGCAGCCCACGAGCAGCGCGCAGGCTGGGATGAGGAGAGCGCGCATGAAGAGAGGATAGATCAAGGTAGGGGCTATCGCGGATCGGGGAGCAGGCACCCGACCGCTTGTGTCCGCGCGACCGGTACCGGCTCGTCGGCGACGAGCGCGTCGAGGGCGTTGCGGAGGTCTTGTTGGGACGCCGCNAGGCGCTTCGATCCCNGCTCCGGATAGAGGTCGTCAATGCGACCTCGATAGGCTATCTCACCGTCGCGCTGACGATATACGGCGACTTCGGGAGTGATCGTGATGCCGGCGCGGCGAGCCATTTCGTGGCTTGGGTCCAGGATGATCGGTGATGGCAGCGCGTACTCTCCCTGGTGTCGTCGCGCGGCTTCGATCGTCAGCTCGGGGTCGACGTGCACCAGGAGGAACGCGACCCGATCCTCGTATTTCTTGACGATGCGGCTGATCTCGGGCGCGTAGGCATTGGCGATGGGGCAGTCCGTGGTGATGAAGAAGACCGCGCGAGCGACCTGGTCCTGTCGTGGGGCAGGGACCTCGGCGCCATGGATGTCCTGCAGCGGGCCGCTCGCATCAGCGGTCCCCGTCGGGGGCGGCATCTCGCCGCATCCGGGCAAGAGCAGGATCGTGATCAGGATCGTGTGACGCATCGAAGGGTGAACCGGCTGCGGATGCCGAGGTCGCACGCAAACGGTACGATCAAGCCTGGGGGCTTGTCTATGCTGCGTTTGGTTGTCGTGATCATGGTCGTCGCCGCTACGGCGGGGGCCCAGCCGGAGGGAGGGGTCCTGTGCCAGGGGTATTGGCAGTCCGAGGACGACGCGGTGGCCCAATTGCGACGCATGGGGCGAACCTGGAGGACCCGCGCTGATTGGGAGGAGCGGGCCGCCCGCGTCCGTCAGCAGATCATCAGGGGCGCCCGCCTCGATCCTCTGCCGGCTCGGACGCCGCTCAACGCCAAGATCCACAGCGTTCGTGACGAGGATGGCTACTCCGTCGCCAACGTGTCCTTCGAGCCGTTCCCCGGCTATTGCGTGGGCGGCAANATCTACCGTCCTCGGGGAGTGGACGGCCCGCTGGCCGGGGTCCTGTCTCCGCACGGGCACTATCGCGGAGACGATGGTGGCGGGCGCTTTCGCCCGTCGGCGCAGATTCGCCACGCAACCCTCGCTCGGATGGGTGCCGTCGTGCTCACCTGGGACATGATCGGCTGGGGCGACTCGGGTCACGGGGGCTGGGAGCACGGGCACCCCCAGGCGCTGTCGCTGCAGCTGTGGACGTCGATCCGAGCGCTCGATTTGCTTCTCGAGCAGGACGGGATCGACCCGACCCGGATCGGCTGCACGGGTAGCTCCGGTGGCGGCACGCAGACGTTTCTGCTCACCGCCGTCGATGAGCGAGTAACGGCATCGGCGCCGGTCGTCATGGTCGCCGCGCACTTCTTTGGCGGCTGTAAGTGCGAGAGCGGTCTGCCGATCCACAAGACGGCCGCCCTGGAGACCAACAACGCCGAGATCGCGGCATTGTGTGCGCCCCGTCCGCTGCTCGTCGTGTCCGATGGCGCCGACTGGACCAAGAACTCACCTTTGGTGGAGATGCCCTATATCCGCACCGTCTTCGCGACCTACGGTCGGCAGGACGTCTGCGAGGGCGTTCATTTTGCCGAGGAGGAGCACGACTACGGCCCGTCGAAGCGGGCCGCCGCGTATCGGTTCTTCGAGCAACACCTCCGGCTCTCGGGCCCGCCAGCAGAAGCCGGTATCAGGATCGAGCCGCACGCCGCTCAGCTTGCTTTTGACGCGGCTCACCCACGGCCCGGTCATGCGCTTCCGCCCAACAGCATCGTCAAGTGGTAGGGCTGTTCGCCGGCGCGCGNTCTGGGCGCAGATGGTGCGGCGCCGGGCGGGTAGGCTGCATCTCATGATTCGCACGTTTCTCATCACCGCGGGGTTGATCGCCGTCTGCGGCGCCCGGACTTGGGCGCAGAAGCCGCTGCGCGTCATCGCGTTCGGCGATTCGACGACGGCGCCCCGGGCCGGGGTCGAGAAGGTCTATGCGGATCGGCTGCAGGAGGACCTGAACAAGGTCGGGGTCGCTGCCCAGGTCTTCAACGTGGGCGTGCGTGGAGACACGACGCGCCACGCGCTTGAGCGCTTCCGTCGCGACGTACTCGACAAGAACCCAGACGTGCTCGTCATGCAGTTTGGGCAGAACGACGGCTCGGTCGATGTGTGGGCCGGTGTCGACCGGGCCCGGGTGCCGCTGGCCGAGTACGCCTCCAACCTGGAGGCGATGGTCGAGGCCGCCATGGAGCGCGGGGTCGTGGTCGCGCTCATGACGCCGAACCCGATGCGCTGGACCAAGGCGCTGCGGGACCGCTACGGGAAGCCCCCCTACGACCTCCAGTCCCCCGACGGACTCGATGTCTTGAACCGGACGTACGCGGATGCCGTGCGGATCCTGGCGAAGCGCCACGGCGTACGGTTGGTCGACGTCCACCGTTCGTTCTCCGTCGCCACTACGAATGGCCGGCCGGTCATCGAGACGGTGCTGCTCGACGGCCTGCATCCCAACGACCGCGGTCACGCCTTGGTGTCGAAACTCATCGCCCATCGGCTCAGGGGACTCGCGCGGGGCTACACGATCCCTGTGGTGGACATCTCGAAGGACGCGCAGCGACAGTTCGTGGTCGACCGGAAGAAGGGGCAATATCTCGGACATCCGACCACCGTGCTCCTGGACGACGGCAAGNCCATCCTGTGCGTCTACCCGAAGGGGCACGGGCTGGGAGGGATCGTCTACAAGCGCTCCGAGGACGGCGGCAAGACGTGGAGCGCTCGCCTCCCGACACCGGAGAACTGGTCTACGTCGAAGGAGGTCCCGACGTTGCATCGCGTCGTCGACAACGCCGGCAAGAAGCGCATCATCATGTGGTCCGGGCTCTACCCGGCGCGCCTCGCGGTGAGCGAGGACGAGGGCACCTCGTGGTCACCGTTGAAGAAGGTGGGGGACTGGGGCGGCATCGTCGTCATGGGTTGCGTGGAGCGCATGAAGAACGGCGACTACATCGCCCTGTTCCACGACGACGGGCGCTTCATCTCAGCGGGGGGGCGTCGTGAAAACGGCAGCCGCTTCTACGTCTACCAGGTGCGCTCAAGAGACGGCGGCCTCACCTGGTCGCAGCCGCGCCGGGTCGCGACGCACGCGACGGCGCACCTGTGCGAGCCGGGCATCATCCGTTCCCCTGACGGCAAGCGACTCGCCGTCCTGCTCCGCGAGAACAGCCGGCGCATGAACGGCTTCGTCATGTTCTCGGATGACGAGGGCATGACATGGAGCCGGCCGCGCATGCTGCCCGCTGCGCTGACTGGCGACCGCCACACCGCGGTCTACGCACCCGACGGTCGCCTGTTCATCTCGTTTCGCGACCGTACGCTCGATAGCGCGACCCACGGCGACTGGGTCGGATGGGTGGGGACGTTCGCTGACATCGTCAATGGCACGGAAGGCCAGTACCGGGTGCGCATCATGGACAACACCAAGGGCGCGGATTGCGCGTACCCAGGTGTCCTCATCCAACCAGACGGGACCATCGTCACCACGACGTACGGGCACTGGACCGAGGGCGAGTCGCCCTACATCGTGACGGTGCGGTTCAAGCTCGAGGAGCTTGACGCGCGGCTGCCGCGTTAACCCTTCAGCCTCCGAAGTTCAGCCCGCACTCGGGGCAGCGGGAGGCGTCGTTCGTCGGGAACGGAGTCCCGCACGCCGGGCAAGTCGCTTCCGCGGCGTCAAGGTCGACGACGGTCTCGGCCGCGGCGCGTTCGTCGTCGGCGAGCTGGGCGTTCCAGTGGACCTCGATCGCGGCGCGGGCATCGGAGAGCGCGTCCGGCGGCGTCACCAGTACCAGCGCCGGNCCGCAGGACCCCGGCTCACAGCCGGGCGGCGCGACGATGTCGTGTGGGACATCGGCGCTCGTGAGCACCGCGGCCAACTCCTTCAAGTAGTCGGCGGCACCCTGGGCGACGATCGCCACCTGCACGGTGCCCTCGTCTTCGCGGGGCGGTTCCTGTTCACTCATGGTCGGCAGATTGTATCCGCTCGTTCGGGGTANCCGCTCGCCGGGTGCTCAGAACGAGAGCTTGGTCAATCTCGNCCCGTCGGCGCCGAGCGTGACCACGTAGAGGCCGTCATAGTCCCCGTCGGTGATACGCGGGGTGGGAGTGACTCCCAGCGCTTGCATGATCTGAGGCAGGGTATTGGAGTGACCGGACACGATGACGGTCTCGCCGCCGTGCTGGGTCTTCAGGCGATGGACAAGGCCGGCCATGTCACCCGCGGGGATTACCACCGTCGGGACCCCGATCCCGGCGGACAGCGGTGCGACCGTAGCCTTCGTGCGCCGGAACTCACTTGAGTAGATGGTGTCGATGCCTGCGCCCTTCAGCATGACGGCGAGGCGCTGCGCGCGCGTCACCCCCTCGCTGGTGAGCGCCGGGTCTTTGGCGCCGGGGGTGGTGTCCTTTTCCGCGTGGCGCACGAGGATGACGGTCGTGGCGCCGAGCTTCACGCCGTCGTTGAAGTCACGGATCTGGCGGACGACGCCGCCCGCGACGTCGTTGGGGACCGGGATCGTGAGGTCGTAGAGCGCGACCTTCCAGTTGCCTGCGACCTTGCGGAGCGTCCCTGTGCCGCGGCAGCCGCCGTAGCTGGCGTTCCCGAGTCGTTCGTGGAACCAGGCGGTGTCGCCGGCCGGTGAGATGTCCACCCACCGCTGCTGGGGGATGTAGGTCCACGCCGAGTCCCGTTGCTTGAAGTACGGCATGGCGAAGCTCTTGAACTCCTCCAGACTCCAGCGCTCCGTCGGGTCGGTGCCGAGGAAGGTGGCCTCCGGCGCGAACAGACCGAAGTACCGGTCCTCGTCGGCCTTGGCTGCGGCGTCGTTGAAGTCGTCGAGCGTGCGGTGAACGTCGCCGATCGCCCCGTCGGGCCACGCAGACGCGGCGTGCAGCGCCACCAGGTGCTTCATCAGCCCGCCGTCATCGAGGCTCGACGGCGCGGTCCCCTGATCCGGGAGCTCCTTCAGCGTGACGTCGATCTTCTGCTCGGTCAGTAGCCGGTAGGTCTTGCGGGATTCGCTCACAATTTGATCGTCTTCGCCGCCGACGAACATACGCACGCGCGTGTTCCGCAGCCGCTTCAATCGCGCGTTGTCGGACGGCGACGCGTGCCCAGGCATGACCGTGATGCTCTGGAATTCGTACGGATAGAGGGTCGCGATCCGGAACGCGCTGCGTCCCCCGTTGACCTGGCCCACGAGGTGCATCCGCCCCTGTGAGATCCGGACCTGCTCACGGATGCGGGCGAAGAGCAGCGGCAGGACGCTCTCTGCGCCTGCAAAAAAGAGCACGCCCCTTGGCGCCACCGGGCTGACGACGACCCAGCCAGCTGCGCGGGCCTGGGCGCCCCAGTATTGGCGGAGCCCCCCCTCGACCATCTCCCTGGTCTGCGGGCCGCGGGGCAGGGCGAGCAGCACCGGATAGGTCCGTTGGGAGTCGTAGCCTTCAGGGAGATTGAGCGCGTACTCCAGCTCGACGCCGTCGGCGACCGCGAGCTTGTGCCAGGTGACCTGGGCTCGGGCGCAAACACAAAGGGTCGCGAGCAGCGCCAGGGTGAGCGGCCTGTTCATGGGGTGCCTTTCGCAAGCAGCGTGATGTCTTCAATCGTTGCCTCTGCCCGGGTGAGCAGGTCGCGGTACCAGCCCACGGTGGCCTCGGTGCGGCCCGGGAGGTCGCCCGTTCCCCACACGACGCTGAGGGTGCGGGTCGTCGCTTCGCCCGTCTTCGTCCGCTGGCAGTCCTTGACGCCGTTCGCGCAGGGGCCTTCGTTGTCGTGCAGGCAGAGCAGACCGGAGAGGCGGATGACTTGCCCAGCGGCGTTGAACACGTACTCGTCGTCGTCGGAGGCGATGCCAATTCGAAACGGCGGGGCGGCGAGATCCAGGTCGACGACGCTGATGGGCAGCCCGGAGTGCAGCGACGCGACGTTGCAGGCATCGACCGCGAGGTTGATCGGGCCCAGGGTTCCGTTCTCGGCCGCCCGTATGAGGTACTCGGATGCGGGCTTGCCGCGCCCCGTCGGGCGGTAGCCACCGTGACGCAGGAGGTCGCGGGCGGCCTTGCGGACCTCGTCGTCACTCGCCAGGGGCGTCGTGGCAGCCAGGCTGAGCAGTCCGGTGAGCCAGGTCGGTGAGGGGCAGTCCCCGAGCGATCGCGGGAACGAAGTGACGAAGCAGGCGGTTTCGAGCAGGGGGTGGTCGTCGATGGAGAGGGTGAGCACGGGCGGACAGTGTACGCGGCGCTCAGTCCGGCGTGATGTCCGTCTGCTCGCTCCCCCGGGGGGGCGTCCCGCTGCGTGTGTCCATGTCGTATGATCGTCGCCCCCCGGACCCATCGACAGGATATTCACGTGTTTTCGACTTCCACCTTTGCAGACCGTCGGCGAGCGCTGCGCGCCGCCATGGGTGACGCCACCATCCTCCTCATCGGGCACCGCATGGTCCCGCGGAACTACCCCCACAACACCTATCCGTTCCGACAGAACTCCCATGTCCTCTACTACTGTGGGATCAGTCGTCCGGACGTGGCGCTGGTGATGGGGCCCGACGGCGATGCGCTGTTCGGGCCTCCGGAGGACATCGATGACGTCGTGTGGCACGGGCCGCACGAGACGCTGGAGGAGGCATCAGCGAAGGCGGGCATCTCGGATGTCCGCGACGTGGCGGGTCTGTCGGAGTGGTTGCGCGGCGCGAGCGACGTCCGCTACATCCAGCCGTACCAGGACAACGTCATCAACTGGATGGCGGACCTGTGGGGTAAGTCGTCGTCCGAGGTCTCTTCGGGCCAATGCGACCGGCTGGCGGCGCAGATCTGCGCGCAACGATCCGTGAAGACGGAAGATGAGCTCGCGGAGATCGAGGAGGCGCTATCCGTTACCCGGGCCATGCACCTCGCCTCCTATCGGGCGACCCGGCCAGGGGCGAAGGAATCTGACATCGTCGCGGCGGTGCAGCAGGTGGCCCTCTCAGCGGATCGGGCGCAGTCGTACAACCCGATCATCACGGTGCGCGGGGAGGTCCTGCACAACAACGACTACCACAACACCCTGGAGCCGGGGCAGCTGCTGCTCAACGACTCGGGGGCGGAGTCTCGGAGCTGGTACGCGTCGGACATCACGCGCTGCTGCCCCGTCGACGGCACGTTCACCGAGCGCCAGCGCGCCATCTACGACGTCGTTCTCCAATCCCAGCTCGCGGCTATCGACGCGTTCGCCCCCGGCGTCCCCTACAAGGACGTCCACCTCACGTCCGCACGCGTCATAGCGGAGGGACTGACGGCGCTGGGTCTGATGAAGGGGGACCCGGCTGAGGCTGTTGCCGAAGGCGCGCACGCGCTCTTCTTCCCCCACGGTGTCGGGCACATGCTGGGCCTCGACGTGCACGACATGGAGGACCTGGGAGACGTGGTGGGTTACGAGTCCGGGGTCGCGCGATCGACCCAGTTCGGGCTCAACTTCCTGCGCCTCGCGAAGCCGCTCGAGACCGGGTTCGTGGTGACGGTCGAGCCGGGCATCTACTTCATCCCCGCGCTCATTGATCGTTGGCGAGCGGACAACCATCTCTGCGACTTCATCGACTACGAAACGGTAGAGACCTACAAGGGCTTCGGCGGCGTCCGCATCGAGGACGACGTGCTCTGCACAGAGGGCGGACCCCGCGTCCTCGGCCCGGAGATCCCCAAGGACGCGTCCGAGGTCGAAGCCGCCATGCAAGGTTGACCCGGCGCTGGTCTCACCGTGGGACGCGGCACCCAAGTCTCGGTTGCTTGATCTCGCTCGCGCCCTGAGCGTCCGTGGCACAATCGGCCCGTGAATGACCCCGCGATTCTCGTCGGCCGCTCGGCGCTCCTCCTCGACCTTGACGGGACGCTGTATCCGGCCGCGCATCACGGCGCCTATCTCGATGCCGTGAGGCGCATCACCGGGATGCGAGTGCAAGAGCTCTACGGTGCATCCGATCCGGAGAGTGCGTACGTATGTCTCCAGGCAGATCGCGCGAGCCACGGATTCCGGTCCGATACGGAGACCCTCGAGCGGCGCTGGGGCATCGGTATCGCGGAGATGAACCGGTTTCGTGAGCGTTGGACGCGCCCTTCGGACTTTCTCGCGCCCGAGCCGCAGGTCGCGACGGCGGTCGAGCGGATGCTGGCGTCGCGCACGCTGATCCTCGGGACGAACAACACGCCGGCGCTCGCCCGCCGCATCCTCGAGGTGCTGGAGATCCCGGTCGGTTGGTTCGCGGCCATCCTCTCATCCGAGGATCTGGCTACGGCGAAGCCCGACGAGGGGTTCTTCCGGCAGGTCTGCCAGCGCGCCGGGTTGCCGGCGAGCGCCTTCGTCAGCGTTGGCGATCGCGCCGCCTCCGATCTCACGCCGGCTGCCCAGATGGGTATGGGGACTTGGCTCGTTGGGCGTACGGAGGATCTCGAGGCGCTCGCGGACGCGTGTGAAGCGACCTGATAATCTCTCCGCCATGAAGGTCTTGGTCATCGGTGGTGGCGGGCGTGAGCATGCCCTCTGTTGGAAGCTCGCTCAGGGTGCGAGCGTGGACGCCATTCTGGTCGCGCCGGGAAACGCCGGGACGGCGGAGATCGCACGCAACGTCGACGTGTCGCCTGACGACCACGACGCGGTCTCGAGTCTGTGCCAACAGGAGGCGATCGGTCTTGTCGTCGTGGGCCCCGAGGCGCCGCTGTGCAAGGGACTGGCGGATCGTCTTCGCGCCGACGGGTTCCCGGTGTTCGGGCCGGGTGCCGGGGGCGCCGAGCTCGAAGGTTCGAAGGCCTTCTCCAAGGACCTCATGGGGCAGCACGGAATTCCGACGGCCGGCTTCCGTACGTTCAACGACGCTCAGTTCGCGCGTGATTATCTGGAGGGAGACATCCCCTTTCCGGTCGTCGTAAAGGCCTCCGGACTCGCGGCGGGGAAGGGGGTGCTCATCTGTCCGGATCGGGACGCGGCGCTCGCTGCGATCGATACGTTGATGGAGCAGCGTCAGTTCGGGATCAGCGGTGACACGGTCGTCATCGAGGAGTTCCTCGTGGGAGAGGAGGTGTCCGTTCATGCCATCACGGATGGACGAACGATCCTCACGTTGCCGACCAGCGAGGACCACAAGCGCGTGTTCGACGATGACCAAGGCCCGAATACTGGGGGCATGGGCGCGGTGAGTCCGAGTACGCGTCTTGATCAGGCCGGGATCGCGCGGGTCGAGCGCGACACCATGCTCCCGACCCTGAACGCGCTCGCGCGGGGCGACCGCCCGTATTGCGGCGTGTTGTACGCGGGGCTGATGGTGACGCGCGGCGCATCGAAGGTCCTCGAGTTCAATGTGCGCTTCGGTGATCCGGAGACCCAGGTCATCCTGCCGCGGCTCAAGTGCGATCTCGGTGAGTTGCTCCTCACGTGCGCGGAGGGGCGCCTTGAGTCGATAGACGACAAGGCGTTCGACTGGGACTCGCGGTCGGCGGTGACGGTGGTCCTGTCGTCGGGCGGCTACCCCGGCGCGTTCACCCGCGGGCACCCGATCGAGGGGATCTCTGACGCCAACGCCATGGATGGCGTCACGGTGTTCCATGCGGGTACGGCGCTGGTCGGCGGCAAGGTCGTCACGGCAGGGGGGAGGGTGCTCAGCGTGACGGCCCTTGGTTCGGACCTGACGGATGCGCGGGCGCGCGCGTACGAGGCCGTGTCTTTGATTTCGTTTGAGGACATGCACTTCCGCACCGACATAGGCACGCGTGCCTTGCGTGGTGTGTTGGAGGCGGAGGCGTGAGCGGCGAGGACTATCTGATCGACAAGGCGCAGGACGCCGATACGGGTGGCGCGGAGGAGGCCGTCTTCGAGTCCTTCCTCAAGGACCGCGGCCTCAAGTACACGAAGGCGCGCAAGACGCTGCTGCGCAAGGTCTTCCTGATGCACGACCACTTCACGGCCGAGCAGCTGCTCGATCGTCTGAAGGATGACGGCATCGCTGCCAGCAAGGCGACCGTCTACCGGACGTTGTCTGTCCTGTTGGAGTGCTCCCTCCTCGATGCCCACGATTTCGGTGAGGGGGCTCTCTACTACGAGCACACGTTCGGCCACCAACACCACGACCATCTCTTCTGTCTGCACTGCAAGCGCATCATGGAGTTCCGAGATGATGAGATCGAGGAACACCAGGAGCGGGTGACCGCGGACCTGGGCTTCGAGATGCTCTCCCACAGCCTGAAGATCTACGGGATCTGTAAGGACTGCGGGGCCAAGGACTCCGCCTTGACCGAGCGCTATGCGACAGGGGCATACCTCCGGCGATCGGAGCGCTGACGGGGGATCTTGCTGGTGGGCCCGTGCGCCGATACCATGGGGCTGGCTTGCTGAGACTGCGTCTCATTTTCGCCGCCTTGCGCTGAGGACCCCTGTGATTAAGCCGTACGACACCGCTCTGTCCGATCTCTCTGTCGGTGGAGAAGGGGACGTGGTTGCCCTGGATGCAGATCCCGAGCGCCGCGTCCGCCTGATGGAGCTGGGGTTCTGCCCGGAGACTCGGGTGCGTCTGGTCCGTCGAGCACCGTTTGGGTGCCCCCTCGAGGTGGAGGTGGGCGGATCGCGCTTCTCGGTGCGGGTCGAGGTCGCACGCAGCGTGCTTGTTCGTCATGTCTGACGCGCATCCCCGCGCCCCGGGCGCCGCCCGGATGGTCGCGTTGTTGGGAAATCCGAACGTCGGGAAGACGTCTCTCTTCAACCAGCTCACGGGGCTACGCCAGCAGGTCGGCAACTACCCCGGTGTGACGGTGGAGCGCCGCGAAGGCAGCGTCTCGGTCGGCGAGGGTGACCTGCGACTGATCGACCTTCCGGGCGTGAACAGTCTCGCGGCCCGTGCTCCAGACGAGCAGGTGGCTGTGGACGTGCTCGCTGGAACTCAGGAGGGTGTTTCACGTCCTGACGGCGTGGTGGTGGTCGTCGACGCGGCGCGCCCGCGGCGCGGGCTCTTCCTCGCTTGCCAGGTGATGGAAGTGGGGCTCCCCGCGATCATCTGCCTGAACATGGTCGACGAAGCGCAGCGTGACGGTGCTCCGATGGACGCGGCGGCCCTCGAGGAGGCGCTGGGGTTGCCCGTGGTGGCGACCGTGGGGACCTCCAGTGACGGTGTTCGGTCGCTGCGTGAAGCCCTCGCCGATGACGCGTTTCGTATTCCTGACGAAGCTCGGCTCGCCGAGATCCCAGGTATCCAGGGGCTCCCGCCGCCGTCTCTCGAGCGCTGGAACCGGCTTCGTGAGGTCGTTGATGCGGGTGACCTCGCAGACCACGAGGTCACAGCGCGCTACGCCTGGGTGCGTGGCTTGCTCGAGCGCGTGCGTCCCGATCGGGATGCGGACCGCCGGAGGAGCGATCGGATCGACGCGGTGCTGCTCCACCCACTCGTGGGGCCGCTGGCGTTTCTGCTCGTCATGGGCGTCGTCTTCCAGGCCGTCTTCGCGCTGGCAGATATGCCGATCGGCTGGATCGAGGCGGCGGTTGACGCGTGTGGCCAGGGCGTCGGTTCCGTGCTGCCGGACGGACTCTTCAACGCCTTCGTGGTTGATGGGGTGATCGCCGGTGTCGGCGGAGTGCTCGTCTTTCTGCCCCAGATCCTCATCCTGTTCTTCTTCATCGGATTGCTCGAAGACAGCGGATACATGACGCGGGCAGCGTTTCTCGTCGATCGGCCGTTGCGCTCAGTCGGCCTGAGCGGGCGTTCGTTCATACCGCTGCTGTCGTCGTTTGCGTGTGCTGTGCCGGGGATCCTCGCCACGCGGTCCATCGAGGATCGCCGTGAGCGGCTGATCACGACCATGGTCGCGCCGCTCATGACATGCAGCGCGCGCTTGCCGGTGTATTCGATTCTCATTGGTGCGTTCATTCCGCAGCAGACGGTGCTCGGATTCCTCGGCCTGCAGGGGCTCGTCATGCTGGGGCTGTATCTCTTCGGCATGGTGCTTGGCGCGTTGGCGGCGTTCGTCATCGATCGCGCGCTGCGTCGAGCCGGGAGCGTTCCGAGCATCCTCGAGATGGCGCCGTACCGGCTGCCTGGGGCGCGTTCGGTGGCCATCCGCTTGTGGGTGCGTGGGGGGCAATTCGTGAAGAGCGCCGGGACCGTCATCCTGCTGATGTCGGTCGTCGTGTGGGCGCTGATGACGTTCCCGCGGACGGAGGACGTCGGTGGCGATCCGGTCGCACGGGCGGAGGCACAGGCGAACACAGCCGCTGGACGCATAGGCAAGGCCATCGAGCCCGTGATCGAGCCGTTGGGATACGACTGGCGCATCGGGATTGGGCTGCTTGGGTCACTCGCCGCGCGCGAGGTGTTCGTGTCTACCATGAGCGTCGTGTATGCCGTGGAGGACACCGATGACGAGGACGAGACCACGCGGAGCGTTGGGAAGGCCATGGCTCGGGCGCGGTGGGACGGATCGGACCGTCCGGTCTACGATCTCGCCACGGTCCTGTCGCTCCTGGTCTTCTACGCGATCGCGCTCCAGTGCCTGTCCACCGTGGCCGTCGTTTACCGTGAGACCGGGTCAGTGGCTTGGACCGCAGGTCAGTTTCTCGGGCTGACCGTCCTGGCCTGGCTCTGTGCCTGGCTCACCTACATCCTCGCGGTCTGAACGCTCGCGGCATCGCGCGCGTTCCAGTGGCGGAGAGACTCCCATGAGCAAGATTCGCTATGTCGTCCTGTTAGTGGCCGTGTTCCTTGTCGCCTGTGGTCGCTCTGACGAGGCCGGGGCCGGCCCCGGGGCCCAGCCGCCGCCGAACGCGAGCGAGCTGTCGGCATCTGGCGGGGCCTGGCAGGAGGCTGCCCGTTCGGCCATCGAGAGAGGCGCGACGCATCTGTCCGGTCTGGCCAAGGATGGCAAGTGGGCGTTCAAGGCCGAGTACGGCCCCGATCTGGGGTCCACGGCGCTCGCGACGCGGGCGCTGCTCCTGTCCCCCGGCACGGACCCGGCCCCCCTCGCTCCGGCGCTCGAGTGGCTGGCCGCTAATCAGCAGCCCGATGGCGGAATCTACGACCCCAAGATGGGAGTCATGACCTATGTGACGGCGGCCTCCGTGCTGGCCTTGAAGGCCTCCGGGAACGCCAAGTACGCGCCAGTCATGCGTCGGTGCGCGGTTTACCTCGCCAAGATCCAGGCTGACGAGGGCGAGGGCTTCGACGAGAGCTCGGAGAACTACGGCGGCATCGGATATGGGAGCAAGCGCCAGTTCACGAACATGAGCACGACCCAGTTCGCCGTCGAGGCGGTGGACGCTGCCGGGTTAGAGAAAGACCACGCGTTCTATAACAAGGCGCTCCGGTTCCTCTCCCGGTCCCAGAACCGCAGCGAGTCGAACGATCTGCCCGCGCGGGAAGTGGGGGGCGCGAGCGTGGTTCCCGGAAACGACGGAGGCGCCTTCTATCGTCCCGGGGAGTCGAAGGCGGGGGTGCGGGAGCTAGGGGACGGCCGAACCGTGTTCCGCAGCTACGGCAGCATGACCTATTCGCTGCTGAAGAGCTATTTGCTGTGCGACATGGACGCCCGTGACGAGCGGGTGAAGGCGGCGCTCGCCTGGATGGGCAAGAACTTCGAGCTGGAGTGGAATCCCGGCATGGAGCATGACACGGGGAATGGTCCGGAGGCCCGCTATCAGGGGCTTTACTACTACTACCTGTCGCTGGGGCGCTGTTTGGCCGTGGCCGAGGCGCAAAAGGTGCAGCTGCCGGATGCCCTGAAGGGCTGGCGTGAGCAGTTGGCCCGCGCGATCGTCAAGCGACAGCGCGAGGACGGCGCCTGGGTGAACCACGTGACCCGCTGGTATGAGGGCAACCCGACGATCAGCACCTCGTATGCCCTGATCGCGCTCCAGGAGTGCCTGGGGCAGGACTGATCCCTTGCGTGGGGTCGCTCTGACGTTCCTGGCGGTGCTCTTGGTCGGCTCTGCGGCCTGGGCGATCGTCCCTACAGGGTCCCCCGGATTCTCGGCTTCCGGGGTCCGGGCGGGGGTCTTGGTGGTCCTGGGCACCGGCGTACTCGGCGCGGCTCTCCACGAGCCCGCACGGCGGCGCCTCGCCCTGGAGCTGCTTGCCATCGGCCTGGGGGGCGCCTGGGTCCTCGTCTGGCTAGGGAACGGGGCGGCGGCGGCCGTGGCGGTGCTTGCCTGGCTGCTCCCGTGGTGCTGGGTCCTGCCCGTAAGGGCCGCGGGGCGTCCCGCCCTCGCCCGGCTGGCCCATCTCCTGGTCGCCGGGGCCATGCTCGCGACGCCGTGGCTCATCCCTCGCAGCTGGGACGACCTGCCTCGCCCCGTTCTCGACTGTAATCCGCTGGTTCGGCTCCACGGGACCGTTCTCGGCGAGGACTGGTTTCACGGCCCGACCCTCTATCCACGGGTCGGAGAGGGTCACTACAGGTACCCGGAGCTCGGTGACGGTCTGGCCATCCCCCTCGCGTGCGCAGCGGCCGGGGTCGCGGTCGCTGCCCTGCTGGCTCATGTCCGCCGCGGTTCTGCGGCGTCTACCCCATCTCAGGGCTGATGGAGGTCCCGGGGGGGCTGACTCCCCTGTGGCGAGCCGCTACCCTGGCCCAGGTTGGGGAGCGAGAGCCCATTCCATGCCGCATAAGTACTTCCTTACGTTTCCTCAGGAGATCCTGGGCGAGCCTGTGCTCTACACGCTTGGGCAGGACTTCAACGTGGTCCCCAATATCCGGGGTGCGTCGATCGGCGACGACCAGGCCCTGATGGCTGTGGAGCTCGAAGGCGAGGATGGGGACGTTACCCGGGCGGTGGCATGGCTGAAGGAGCGCGGAGTGAGCGTGGAGTCGCTCGCGCCGGACCGGAAGTTGGAGCTCTGAGCGACCATTCGTGTCAAAAAGACACGGTATAGGCCCGCTGCGTATGGCTCTGTATATGGATTGCGGGTGCACCAGGTCGCCTGAATGGCCATTTTGGGGGCGTAAGGGGGGCCTTTTGGGCCCAAAACCCCCTGATTTGCGCGTGCCAGGGCGATTTGGGCAAGGTGTCCCGGAGCATACAAACCCCGAAAAAAAACTAACGGTGTTTCGTTGACTCACCCGAACGGTTGACTCATATTGACCCGCACTGGTTGACGGGCAGGTTGGGACCCGGATGGCAGGGGCTTTGTGGCTCAGAGTCGTCCGTTTTCTGCGTCCTGTCCGGATGATAGAACACACACGAGTAGAAGGTATCGGGTGAGTTCTGACCTTTAGTTACTTGGAGGAGGCAAGAGTAAGCCATGAGAAAGTGGACTGTTCTGGCTGCCATCCTGGCGGTGGCCTTCGTGGTTCCCACGAGTTTCGCACAGACCCAGGAAGATATTCTGACGGCTCTGACGGCTCTGCAGGACCGCGTGGTCAAGCTGGAATCGGAAAACGCCGAGTTGAAGAACTCGGTCACCGACCAGAACGCGCAGGAACTGGACAGCCAAATTAGCGCGCTGCTGGACCGTCTCCCGCAGCAGGCTGGCACCACCGTCAATTCGGGGGCCAACCCCGTCACGCTCAGTGGCGAGTTCCGGATGCGGAATTCGTGGAGCTTCGGCGACGACGCGGCAGGTGGCGAGCACGACGGTTCCTGGAACGATGCGCTCGTGCGCCTCGGCTTCCAGTACGACTTCACAGGTGACGTCACCGCGTACGCGGAACTCCAGTCGCAGTGGGCCTTCGGCGAGGGCGCCGGTGGCACGACTGGTCTGGACACGTACCAGGCGTGGCTGGAAGTTCGCAACGTCATGGGTCAGGCCGCTCTTCGCCAGCGTACCGGTCGCCAGGAAGTCGTTCTCGGCAACCAGTATCAGTTCGGTAACGCCGACTGGTACGACGGCTGGACGTTCGACGCCACCCGTTGGGACTGGGAAAACGAGTCCTTCAGCATCACCGCCATGGCGGCGAAGCTGAACGGAGGCCCCAACGACAACAACCAAACGTCGGCCTTCGATAACGACCACGACGACGACGAGCTCTACACGCTCTACTTCACGCTGAAGACGATCCAGGACCACACGCTGGATCTCTACTGGATCTACTCCAACGGCCACGACAAGGCCGCGACGGGTAGCTATGGCAACGTCGTTTCAGACGACTTCTGGCACACCATGGGCGCCCGCATCGGCGGCACGTTCGCGGATATGGCCGGCGGGCTCAACTGGAACCTGGAAGTTGCCTACCAGTTCGGTGATACCGACGGAGCTAACGATGTCGACGCTCTCGCCATCGAGGCGGAGGTCGGCTTCAACGTTACCGATGGTGTCGGCGTGTTCGCGCGGGTCCACTACGCCGAAGGTGCGGACGATGGCGACGCTGCTTACACGCAGCTGTTCGGCAGCCGTCACAGCAACGGTGACTTCCGCGCTCGCTACGGCATCGCGGATCTGATGCCGATGACTGACGTCTTCAGCATCCAGGGTGGCCTGTCATTCGACGCCAACGAGGATTGGACCCTCGGTATGACCGTCGTCTGGGGCGAAGAGGAAGTGTCTGACGACGACTACGGCTGGGAGCTCGACTTCTGGGCCGAGTACCAGCACAGCGCCAACCTGGCGTATGGTATTGGTGCCGCCTTCGTCATGCCGGACGAGGATGGTAGTCTCGGGGGCACCCTCGACGACGACACCCACTTCATTGGTTACATCCAGGCGCGCCTGCTCTTCTAAGCAAGCGTTCTCGGACAAACCGACCTGAAAAAGGGCTGCCCCCCGTGGGCGGCCCTTTTTCATTGGTGTCTTCGGGATATCCACGGGACAGCGGCACCCCGGTCACTCGTTTCGGTTTTGAGGCGGATACTCCGCCCGCGAGCCGAATATGGGCCGGAACCGATGGCGGGGAGCCGCTGTTTTGCTGGAGATACCGATGAAGAACGCAATCCCTATTGTCGTGGGGATCGCCGCCATCGCGGCTGCGGGTTGGTAGATCTCCGGCTCCGCGGAGTCCGACGCTGAGGCTCCAGCGCGGGTGAACATGGAGGTGCTCGCCGCCGGCGATCGTCTGGCGGAGACCGACCCCGGGGCCCCCGAGATCACCACGAACCGGCGACCCGAGAGTCTGCCGAGCATCGAGACGGAGACCTACACCAGGCCCGACGCCGCCGCCGAGGACATGGTGAGCGTCGAGCTCTACAGGATCGACCCGGACTCCGGGGATGAGCGGCCGGTTCCGAACGCGGACGTCTGGTTCCTCCCGGGGGACGAAGAGACCATGGTCAAGGCCCAGGCGCAGATGCGATCAGGCGCGACCACGTTGCAGGTCATGCGCGCGCTTGGTCGCTTGTTCAGAGCGAACTCAAAGGGTCGGGCGGACCGATATCAGCGCAGGAATGGAGCTCACGTTCCCCGTACCTGATGGGGTCACGGCTGTGACGGTCGTTTAGTACCGATGGGATTGGGCCAACAAGCAGTTCCCGAAGCGACCGATCACAAAGCAGGTCGTGATCGGGGAGACGTCAACCCGCGTGAACGTGGATTGACGTCCAGCGCTGCCTACTTGTCTTCCTCTTCCGGCTCGACGGTGACCTTCTTGCGCTTCCAGGAAGTGCGGTTGTATTTCCACCAGCCGAACCACCGGCGCACCGCTTTCTTGCGTTCTTCCGGAGTGGCAGCCGCCATGCTCTGCATGCGCATCTTGGCCTGCCCCGGGGCATAGCCGAACGACTCCCCGGTGATCTCGCGCAGGACCATGATGCACTTGTGGGCGGCCATGATGTCAGTTTCGTTTTCGCCGTGGTCGCGCTCGACGAGCTCGTTGAGCAAGAACGGGATCGCCATCTTCTGGGATTGTTTCAGGGCGTCCTGGGCTTTGAAATAGTCAGGCCCGGAGGTCCCTTCGTCGATCAACGCCCGGACGTTCCCCTCTATCACTGCGCCTTGCGCGCCCGAGGTACCAGCGACCGCTTCCTGTACGGAGGGCGCCGCCTCGGCCGGCCCTTTGCTGCCCTTTCGGGCGACCGCTTCGCGCTTCTTCTGGGTCTCGACGCCGAGCCCGCGAAAGCGCTTCTGGTCACCGGTCGCTGCGATGGTCTCCTGCATCCACTTCAAGGAGACCTTTTTTACACCCCATGCGTCCTGCTTGACGGCGTCCGTCATCGTCATGCCGGTCTTGAGCCCCAGCTCGATGTCGAGCATGAGCAGATCCTTGCGCTCCTCGTCCTTGCAGAGGACGCGCATACCGGCGCTCTGGCGGTCGACCTCTTGGGAGGTCCACACCCACTCTTCCCCGGCCTCCATCTGGGGGACCATGTGCTTTTTGAGCACCTCGACGAGGAACGGGTCGAGCAGCTCGTTGACGACCAGGTCTCTCAACTCCGCCTGGCGTCCCTCGCTGCCGTCCTTGTACTGCTCTTCCCCCTTCTTGAACCGCAGGTCGGCGGTCTTGAAGTAGGAGTCGAACAGGAAGAGCTCCTTGACGGTTTGGCGATCGCCGTTCGCCATGGCAGCGATGAACTGGCGGGTCACGACGGGTGGGTGTCGGCTCACTTCTGCGGGATCAACGCTCGTGCCCAAGTCGGTCTTTGGGTAGTTGGTTGGCAGTTCGGTTCGTCCGCGCGGACGCCGCCTGGTGTTCGACGTGTCCCCGCCTGTCGAGCCACTCTCCGTGCTGGCCGCCGCGGCGATGATCCCCGCGACAAGGAGGAGCCCGATGCTGCACGCCACGATCAGCTTGATAGCGGTCTTGTGTTCATGGCGGTCACGCGATCGTTGCCCCTGGCGTTGGGAACTCGTGTGTCCCACGTGGAATGCCCGCTGGCACTTCTTGCACTTGACGTTGCCCTGGAAATCCGCGCGCAACCTGTATTCGGCCATGCACTTGGGGCAACTCACCAGGCGGGTTGTTGAGGACGTGCTCATGGTCTCTCTGTCCTTCTGGATCTTCCTGCAGGGGAAGCCGGGGCGCTCGAGTTGGGTCTGAGCGAGCAGGCATTATAGGCAGCCTGTCGGTGCACGGTCAATGAAAGCGGGTGGGTGGTTGAAGATCTAAGGTGATGCATATCAGTGCTTTATGCCTTCTGGCCCGAGAGTGTCTCCTTGTGGCGACACCCGCCTGCGGCCGTGTCCCCGAAATAGGACACATTCAGTGAGGTTATACGCAGGCTGGGCTCCGTTCGAGCAGCACAACTTGCGGGGTTAGACTACTTAACGGACAGACGGCCTCACGGGATCACCGTTTCGGTACGCGGGGTGCTTTGAGACCTGCGGGAGCGCGCCGACTCGGCCCTCCCTGAACGATCGGGAGATGCGGATGTATCTGCGAAGCCTTCTGACTGCCCTCGTGTTCGGTGCCCTCCTCCTTCCCGCGGTGCACGCCCAGCGTGTCCGGGGTAGCAACGACCGAGGTGCCACCACGCGTCCGAAGCCACGCACGGCGCCGCGTCCGTCACGTCCGTCGATCTCGCGTCCGTCGATCCCCCGGACCACGCGCCCGACGTATCGGCCCCCGAGTCGTCCGTCGATCTCGCGT
>NYSS01000065.1 GCA_002683135.1 Planctomycetota bacterium
ACCTCGACCTCGACCGTGCTGGGATCGTCAGCGACGTTGTGGAGGCCCTTCAGGAGACCGGTCACGGCCCCACCGATGAGGTCGTGGAGGAACGCCTTCAGGGGAACGGACACACCGTCCACCTTGATGGTGACCGCGTAGTGTCGTCCGTGGGGTCCGACCTGTCCGGCCGGCGGCTGTCCTTCCGGCCCGGAGGGGGCGCCGGTCATGCCGGGGTCTTCTCCTCCGAGGCCGCGCTCTCCCGCTCAAGCTGCTCGCGCGCGCCACCCTCGAGGGGCTCCGGCGGAGCCGCGTCCTCGCCCTTCACCCCCTTCTTGAACTCGGTGAAGGAGCGCCCGACGTTGCGGGCGACGCCCGGCAATTTGCTGCCGAACAGGATGAGGACGACGAGAAGGACGACCCCAAGCTCCCACCCCCCCGGGAAAAAAGCGAGATAGGAGATCGTGGTCATGAAGAAAGGTCCTTTTCTCGGGTCATGTCGCTCCCCAGTGTAGCAAAGGGCTCGAAAGGTCCCGAGTCAGGGGCGGAACCCTGCCCGATTATCAGCCCACCATTGCTGCCAGGCTTCCTGGTCGTCGCCCAGATCCTGGCCAGTGAGACGCTGCAGGTTCTCCAGCGCCGCCGCCCGCGTCTCGGGCCGATCAGCGCCCAGCCCATTGATGAGGAGTTCCACGGCCGTCCTGGCCTGCTCCTCTTCGCCCTCCCCGGACGACCTGGCCCCGCTCACCAGGTGCCTCAGCAAGTGACGCACCTCGTTCTTCTCGCGAACGATGCCAGCAAAGTAGAGGAACAGAAAACCGACGAAGAACCGCGCGACGGCTCCCTCGCCGCCCAAGACCCCACGCAACCACCCGTAGCCCGTGTATTCGGGAGCCACCGGAGACAGGACCAGCCAAAGCCCGATGATGATGAGGAACCAGACGGCGAGATTGCCGAGCTTCCGCTCCATCTCCAACACCTGCTCGCGGGATGACGGCGACCTGTTTCCCATGGATCAGTTCCCGCGCTCGATGCGCGCGCCGAGCCCACGCAACCGCTCGTCGATGTTCTCGTACCCGCGATCAACCTGGTGGGCGTTCTTGATCTCGGACGTCCCGTCCGCACACAGCGCCGCTGCAAGCAAGGCCATGCCGGCGCGGATATCCGGCGACGCGAGCTCGGCCCCGTGCAGCTCCGACGGGCCGACCACCAGGGCCCGGTGAGGATCGCACAACACGACGCGAGCTCCCATGGTGATGAGCCGATCGACGAAGAAGAGGCGGCTTTCGAACATCTTCTCGTGTATGAGCACGGTGCCCCGCGCCTGTGTTGCCAGCACCAGCGCGATAGACGTCAGATCCGCGGGGAAACCCGGCCACGGGGCATCGTCGACCTTCGGGACGGCGCCGTGAAGATCCTCCTGGATAACGAGATCCTGAGCACCCGGCACCAGCAGATCCCCGCCCTCTAGTTGCGTGTCGACCCCCAGTCGACGAAACACCATGCGGATCATCCGCAAGTCATCTTCTACGACATCCGGAATACGTAATTCGCCGCCCGTCATCGCTGCGAGCGCAATGAACGACCCGATCTCGATGTGGTCAGGGGCGATGGCGTGACGGGCTGGGTGCAGGTCATCGGTGCCGTGAATCTCGAGGCAATTGGTGCCGATACCCTCGATCCGTGCGCCCATTGCCACGAGCAGTCGGCAGAGCCCTTGCACATGTGGCTCACACGCCGCGTTAAGGATGCGCGTCGAACCGTCTGCGACGGACGCAGCCATGACGGCGTTCTCCGTCGCCATCACGCTGGCCTCGTCCAGGAAGACATCGGTCCCGCAAAAGCGGCTCTTCAACTGAAGCCGGTACTCAGATGACGTGACCTCCACGTCCGCACCCAGCGCCTTCAACGCGAGCAGATGGGTGTCGACGCGGCGTCGCCCGATACGGTCGCCGCCCGGACGCGGCAGGATCGCCTTGCCGGTGCGATGCAGCAGCCCCGGCGCGATGAGAAACGACCCGCGGATGGATGCCGCGAGGGATGCGTCAGGGTCCCGATCGGAGAGATCCGACGCATCCAACGAAACCGCCTGTTCGCCCTCGTACCCGATCTTCACACCGAGCCGCGAAAGCAACTCAATCATGCTCCGCGCGTCCCGAATACGCGGCATACGCTCGAGCACGGTCTCGCCGGACAGCAGAAGAGTCGCGGCAAGCGCCGGCAGCGCTTCGTTCTTGTTGCCAGCAGGTTCAACGGTCCCCGTGATCGGAGCACCGCCCTCCACGACAAAGCTGCCGCCCTCGGCCGTACGGTCCATGATCACCCTCCCCCGGGATCGCGGAGCACCGGCTCCGCCTGGACTCGGCTCAAACGCAAAGCCTGGGCTCTGCGATCGTCCGAGATTGTAGCAATGCCCCCTACCCCGTCGCCCAGGCCAAAGCCTTGTCTTCCCGCGAGAAGATACGCCCCTCGAGGGCTGGTGCGGCGGCGAGGATCTCTCTGGTGACCACGCCGGACGCAGTGACGACGACGAGGCGTCGACCTCGAGCCTCGAGGTATGCGTTCACATGCTCGAGGGCGTTCAGGTGAGCCTCGCCAACCAGGCTGATACTGGACATGTCGAGGACGAAGCTCCCCCCTCCCTTGCGCGCGAATCCCAGCACCTGACGCAAGGTCCTTCGCAGCACGTGGGAATCGAAGACGTAACAATTCTCACCGCAGTCGACGCGCGCGACGCGTACGCCATCCAGCGACTCGCATACGACGGGCAGGTGGTCCTGCTCCGAATCGACGAGCACGATTTCCCCGGACTCGGAACGGTAAGCCTCGTAGAACACCCCGTCCTTCACGAGACCGAGAACCCGCTCACCGCCTCTCGGGTCAACACAGCGTTCCGCCAAACGCCCCTCCCCTGGCCGCCCTACCCCCGAAGAGATCGGCCCGCAGCCACCGGTGATGGGACTCGCAGCCTCACCTAGAGACCGGCCACCTCGACGAGAGTCGCGGCGATGTCCGCCGGGCTCCTGGCAACCGCCGCACCTGCCTTTTCGAGGGCGGCGATCTTGTCCGCTGCCTTCCCACTACCGCCGGAGATGATAGCACCTGCGTGGCCCATACGCTTCCCTGGAGGCGCTGTCTGGCCAGCAATAAAGGCGGCCACCGGCTTGTTGACGTGGCCGCTGATGAAGTCCGCGGCCTCCTCTTCAGCCGTGCCGCCGATCTCGCCAATCATGATGATGGCGTCGGTGCCAGGGTCGTCATTGAACAGGCGCAGGGCATCGACGTGGGTCGTCCCGATGAGCGGGTCACCCCCAATACCGAGGCACGTGCTTTGACCGATGCCGCGCTCCGTCAACTGCCACACAGCCTCGTAAGTCAGCGTTCCAGAACGCGATACAACTCCGACCCGGCCAGGCTTGTGGATATAGCCGGGCATAATCCCGATCTTGCACTCACCGGGAGTGATAATCCCCGGACAGTTGGGCCCGATGATCCGCATGGAGCTGCCGCGGCGCTTCAACGCCTGGAACGTCTTGACCATATCCGCGGCGGGTATGCCCTCTGTGATGACGACACACAAGGCCATCCCGGCGGCGTCCGCCTCGAGGACGGCGTCCATGCAGCCGGCGGCCGGCACGTAGACGACGCTGGTGTCCGCCTGCGTAGCCTCCTGAGCTTCTGAAACGCTGTCGAATACGGCGAGGCCTTCCACCTCCTGCCCGCCCTTACCGGGCCGGACAGCCCCGACAACCTGGGTCCCGTATTCGACCATCTGTGCCGCGTGGAAGCGGCCAGCCGAACCCATGCCCTGGACGATCACCTTCGTGTCCTTGTTGACGAGGATGCTCATGAGGAGGCTCCCGCGGCTTCGACGATCTTGTTGGCAGCGTCGGTCATATCGGTGGCCGTGATGATGGCCACACCCGACTCCTCGAGGGTCTTGCGCCCCTCCTCCACCTCGGTCCCTTCCAGGCGCACGACCAGCGGCACGCTGAGGTCGATCTCCTTGGCCGCCGCGACGATCCCGTCGGCGAGCGTAGTACAGCGGAGGATGCCCCCGAAGATGTTCACCAGGATCCCCTTCACGGCTGGGTCCTTCAGGATGATGCGAAACGCGGCGGCGACCTGGTCCTTGGTGGCACCCCCACCAACGTCGAGGAAGTTCGCCGGCTCACCACCGTGCAACTTGATGAGGTCCATGGTCGCCATGGCGAGGCCGGCCCCATTGACGAGGCAACCGATGTTGCCGTCGAGGTTGACGTAGCTGAGTCCGGCGTTCGCCGCCTCGACCTCGGTCGGGTCCTCCTCGTCCAGGTCGCGCAGCTCGGCGACACCCGGATGGCGGTACAGACCCGACCCATCGAAGTTCATCTTCGCGTCGAGAGCGATCAGCTGCCCGTCTTCCGTGACCACCAAGGGGTTGATCTCGGCGAGGCTGCAATCCTGCTCCAGGTAGGCCCGGCACAGCGCATGAAAGAACAGGGTCGCCTGGTTCCACAACTCAGGCGCGAGGCCGATCCCCTTGGCCAGGCGACGCGCCTGGTAGGGCTGCAGCCCCATCGTCGGATCCACGGACTCCCTCAGGATCTTCTCGGGCGTCTTCGCCGCGACCTCCTCGATCTCAACACCGCCCTCGGAAGACGCCATCAAGACGGGGACACCGACAGAACGGTCGAGCGCGAGACCCACATAGAGTTCGTTCGCGATGGAACTGCCAGCCTCGACGAGCAACTTCTTGACGGGCTGGCCCTCGGGACCGGTCTGCGGCGTGACCAGGGGGCTGGCGAGGATGGCCGCCGCCGCCGCCGCCGCCTCTTCAGCCGATCGCACGAGCTTCACGCCGCCGCCCTTCCCGCGTCCGCCAGCGTGGATTTGCGCCTTGACCACGCACAACCCATCGCCCAGCTGCTGGAGCTCGTCATACGCTTTGGCCGCGCTCGCCGGATCGTCGACGACAACGCTCTGAAGCGTCCTCACCCCGTATTCCTTCAGGATCGCTTTGGCCTGATACTCGTGGATCTTCATGTTCGTTATAAACTAATGCCTACAAGATACTTAAGGTGGATTCCGCGCTCGATCAGGAGGCCATCATAACGATGGATCGAAGCGACGGCACACAGAGCAGCAGGATTGTTGCCTACGCTGCGCCGCGCTTACGGGAGATCGGCCCGCAGGGACCGCATGAAGGAGCGCTGTGGCTTGCGGGCTGTCGCCCCGCCTGACGCACGGGCCAGACGCGAGACGCCATCCGGGCGCGGGTCTGAACGCGACCTACTCGGTCAGCTTGAGGAGCTTGCCCTTGTTGTCGCCCCACCAGCGTTCCCAGTTCTTCACCCGGCCCTCACGATCCGAGGGAGGTCCATCCGGATCGAAATCCATCTTGGTACCGGTGATGGAGCGCAGGGCGCCGCGAGCCGCGACGCGGACGAAGTAGTCGGTGTCACGGAGCGCACCGATGATGTGTGGAATCGAGGTCGCGCTCCCCAGTTTTCGCAAGGTCTGGATGACCGCGACGCGGACGTAGTCCTCAGGGTCCGAGTCGGGAGCGAGCATCCCCTCGAGCGCCGTCACCACGCGATCGCCGGAGTAGCGCCCGAGGGCGATAACCGCCGAATAGCGCTTCCCCGGGTCCTCGGAGGCCAGCTTCTCGATGTGGGCCTTGGTCTCCTTGTCCTCGAGGGATTCTCCCGCGTCCGCAGGCGCATCAACGGCATCCCCCGGAGCGAGGGCGGCCGGCTCCCCAGCAGGCGCGACAAGGCTCGCAACGCGCGCGGTCACGACGTCCTGCAGGAGTTGGAGCTTCTCTTTGAGGACCTTGATCTCCAACATCGCGTCGCTGTTGAGGCTCGCCTTCAAGGTCCGAACCTCGTTCTTGATCGCCTCGATGTCGGGCTGCAACGTCGCCATCAAGCGCTCGATCGCATCCTGGGTGGCCTTCTGCTGCTCCACATGGTGGTCTTGTTCACGCTGAGCGAGGCTGTCGTGCCGTGAACGGATCTCGTTCTTGGCGAGGGTGAAATCGTCACCGAGGAGACGGACTTGCGCGCGTAGCGCGCCGATGGCTTTCCCTGCCTGCTCAAGCTGGCCACGCAGGCCTGAAGATGGCTTTCCGGAAGCCCCCGACAACGCGCTGTCGAGCCGCTCGACCGTGTCCGTCAGGGCCCTGAGTTCGGTCGCCTGCTTCGAGATGAGCTGCCAGCCCATGGTGCCCAGGGCCCCTACGACAAGGATCAGCATCACCAGCACCGCCAGCACCGGTCCTGGGACCCGCTCGGACGCACGCCCCTTCTTCGGAGCGCACTTCTGGCAGAAGATCTTGCCCTCCTCGATGGTGATCCGATTTGAGTTGATGTCCTTGAGCGGGATGCTCTCGTTGCAGATGTCGCAGAAATAGATTTTCATGCTTCGATCCGGGGCGCTAGCCCCGCTCCCGCCAGGTTTGACCTTGATGTCCATGCTACCGCGCCCATAGGCCTCGAGCCAGCCCACGCATTGCCCAGAACCTGTTGCTCACCAAGGGGATATGTGACGGAAGAACTCCGCGACCCACCTTCCGGCGAGGAGCCACCGGGCACGAAACGCCCACCAGCTCCAAGGCATTGAACGAACGGGAAGGCGGGGCGTAAGAGACTTTCTCAGCGCGACTCAGGATCTCGAAGCGCGCGCGTCCAGGCGCAACTCAGGAGTCGCCGCTGCTCCGCCGCTCGTGCAAGGAAGTGACGTAACACCAGGCGACGATCAGCGCCGACGCTCCCCAGACCGCGAGTAGGACCTCGATCCACGACATGGTAGTTCTTCGCCGGCCGAGGGCGGCCTACTGCTTGCCGTAGATGATCTCGCCGCGGCGACTCTTCCACCACGCTCGCCAGCGACCGACGGCCTGGTAGCGACCTTCGTCCACGGAGTTGAAGTCGTAGCCGAAGTCCTGACGCGTGGTGGAGCTAAGCACTTCGTGAGCCTTGAAGCGCAGACGGCGATCCCCTGAATCCATGAACGTGATCAGGACCGGGACAGCGCTCAGGTCACCGAGGGTCATGAGCGCGGCGGCCGCCTCATAGCGCACCACCTCGCTCTCGTCCTTGAGGTGATTCACGATGATCTGGTGAGCGTCGTTGCCCCCCATGAATCCCAGCAGGTAAACGAGGTTGGCCCGGGTCCGGGGGTCGGCAGTAGGCAGGGCATCGGCGATGGGCTCAAACGCGAGCTCCTTCAGCCCGATCAGCTCCTGCATGGTTTGCAGAAGAGTCTTGCCGTGCTGGTACTTCATCTTGTCAATCCGAGCGTTGACCTGGGCGTGAGCCCGCTCCAGCCGACTCGGAGTGTCGGGCTGATCGGTCTCCTCGGCGATGGGCTTGCCATCCCGGTCGGTCGTGACGCAAGCGGAGAGGAGCAACAGGGAGACGACGGCGATCTTGCTCATGGGAAACCTCTGGGGCGCAACCAGGCCCCCCCCTTCCCCCACGCTATCGGCCAGGAGAGGTGCTCCTGCTTGAGAGAAACCGGCCCTCAGATGCGTGATTAGCGGTCCCGCAAGAGGATGAGGGCCACCATGAGGATCAGGGCCAGCAGCCCAGGAGGCCACCTCACCCGCGCCGGGGGCCGGGGGTCGGGCCAGGAGTCGGGTCCGAGGGGCGGGAGCGGAGCCAGCAGGTACTCAGGGTCGTCCGCCAGGCTGAGACTTGGCCGTGCCAACAGTTCCCCGGACGCACCATAGACACAGAGAACGGTGGTCGCTGCGGAGCCCGGGTCGATGTCCGCGCGCCAGATGCCCGGCGCCACCTCCGTGAGTCCCCCATCCACCATAGCTCCCGCGGTCCCGAACGACCGCAGGCTCAGGGGCCCCGTCACTCCGGGCGCGGACCGCACCGTGAGTCCAGCCGCCGACGCCCGCGCCGACCAGCCCGCGTCATCCGGAGGGGCAACCGTATCGACCAGAAGCTGGGCCAGCCCGTTGGTCCATCCCTCGAGGGACGGATCGGTCGCCAGCGCCATGACCCGCCCCGCACCTCGCCGGACCTCACCCAGGATCGGTTGCCCGGTGACCGTCCGCAAGAGGACCCGAGCGCCATCTCCGCGCAGCACGGGATTCCACGCCCGGATGGATGACGCGTCCGGCCTACCCGCCGGCGCGTCCACCCAAGTGGTATCCAGCGGGGCGGTCTTCCAGCCGTCCTCTTCGACCTGGGCGAGGAACAGGTCCGGAGTGAGCTCACGGACGGGTACGGCTCGCAGCCCTGCATCACGGGCCGTGCGGGTCGTCTTGGGCGTGGGGTCGAGCAGCAGGGCGACGGCGCCCCCCGAGAACACCGCCACCTGCTCGCTGATGACCGCCAGCGCCGGAGGATCGAGGCCCTCGTCCTTCAGGTCCGACAGCACGACCAGGATCGCCTCCCGTTCGTCGCCAACTGCCGCTGCGGCCCGCGCCGGACCGTCCAGCGACCCCAGCACCCGCGTCCCACCAGCTGGCACAAGCCGCCACAGGTCGGGCAACCCGTCCGCCAGGAACGCCACCGGAGCCGTGGCGACGGGCGGCACGGGGGGCAGGGGCTCGACTCCGAAAGGCCAAACCTGGAGACGATCGACAGGCGACAGGCCCTTCGCCAACTGCCTCAGCGCCTCGACGGCGCGGGTGAGGCGGTCGTGCTGCTCCATGCTCCCGGAGCGATCGAGCAACACGTGCACATCGCGACCGCGAGGGGAACGGGAAGATAACGGCAGGAGCGTGTCGAGATCCCAGCCCCCATAGCCACCGGAGCGGAAGGCGTGCGGACCACCGAGCACGACAAGCCCTACACCAAGAGACACCACACGGCGCCGGATGAGCTCGGTCCAGGCGGCGCGGAATTCATCGGTCGCTGGTTGGTCCGCGAGGACGATGACATCAGCCTCGGGGGCGGGCCCGGGCGCCCCGGGGCGGACCACGTGATACGCCTCGGGTGATAAGTCGATGGCCCCCTGGCCGATGACCAAGACCGACGTCTTGTCGCCGACGGAGACGGGCAAAGACACCACGTTATTCAGGTCGTCCGAATCCGGCCCACCGGGATCGGACACCGTCACGCTGACGGTGCGCTCGCCCTTCTCGGGCCTGACGGTGACGGCCAAGACCTTCGAGCGTCCGGGCCGCAGGCGGACAGCAAACGGGCGTCCAGCCGCCGACACCGTCACCGTCCGCGGGCGGTCATCTTGCAAGTGAACCCGGACGCGCACGACGGTCGGCACTCCGATCACCACGCTGGGCGCGGCGCCCGCCATACCGAGGCGCACGTCGGGCTCCGGATCCGTCAGCCGACCACGCACATCGAACCGCGCGGTGGGCGGCAGCATCCGTCGCAGGCGATCTAGAGTCCCCGGTGGGTGACGCAGGTCACCCCATAGGGTCACCACAAGCCGGCGCTCAGGGTCGCCCACGAGGGTCAGGGCACGCGCGATCCCAGCGCTGACCCGTGATCCACTTCGCTCGCGAAGAGACAACGTCGCCAGGCGCGCCCGGGCCGCATCCAGAGCAGACTCAGGATCGTCCGCCGGCCGCGGGGAGGCGAGGGTCAGCGCCGACGCCCCGAAGCCGACGATCGCGATGCGGTCGTCAGAGTCGCCCGTCAAAATGCGCGCTCCGAGGGCGTCGATGAGCCGCGAGGTGTCCGCGCCGCAGCTCCGTGACAGATCGACCAGGTGGACGTGGTCGGTCGGCACCTCGCCTACAGGCAGCGGCACCCCAATGGCCGCGGTGACAAGGAGAGCCACCGTAATGGAGAGCACGACGAGGCGAGTCGGACGCTGGATCATCAACCGAGGAGCGGCGCCACCCGCTGACCGGTTCACACAGCTACCTCATCTCGAGCGATCCAACCTCCGGCGAGGATATGGTCGCCTTCGTAGAGGACGGCCGCCTGGCCAGGTGTCACCGCCTCGGCGGGCTCATCCAGGAGCACCGAGAAGGCGTCGTCGTCGGTGACCGTCAGCACTCCAGGAACCGGCTCGTGATGGGCCCGGATCTTGACGTCTCCACGCAACGTAGAGCCTATCGCTGGCGCCGATACCCCGGACCACGTGGCGCCCGTTGCGCTGAAGCTGTCCCGGAGCAACGCCGCCTTGTCTCCCACCGTCACCGTGCGCGCCTCCGGATCGAGATCCGAGACATAGATCGGGTCCGGCTGGCCGCCCGGCAGCCCCCGCCGCTGACCGATCGTGAACATGGCCGTGCCATCGTGGCGGCCGACCTCGGCACCGCTCAGGTCGACAATCTTGCCCGGCTGAAGGGTCGCCGGAGCGCGCTCGCGGAGGATGTCCCGATAGTCGCCCGTCGGCACAAAGCAGATCTCCATGCTCTCGGGCTTCTCGGCGACCGGGAGCGCCAGTCGACGCGCGTGCTCCCGGACCTCCGACTTAACCAACGAGCCGAGAGGTAGTCGCGTGTGGG
Source organism: Planctomycetota bacterium (assembly GCA_002683135.1). Classification (GTDB taxonomy): domain Bacteria; phylum Planctomycetota. The sequence continues at coordinate 10,400 of NYSS01000065.1, forward strand.
CGAGCGCGTCCTGCCCGAGTCCGAAGAGGACGTACGACTGGTCCTTGTCGCCGTCCGCTCCGGTGGCGACGCACCACCGGTCTCCGTTACGCTCGACTCGCGCGTAATGGCCCGTGGCGATCGTATCGGCTTTGAGTTTACGAGCGAGGTGCAACAACGCGCCCATCTTGAACCGTCGGTTGCACTCGATGCACGGATTGGGCGTCTCTCCGCGAGCGTAGGCTTTCACGAAATCATCGATGAGCCCGTCGAATGCGTCCTCGAAGTTCAGAGCGTAGAAAGGGACGTCGAGCCGGTCTGCCACCCGGCGCGCGTCGAGGGCATCGTCGACGCCGCAGCAGCCTTGCCGATGCGCACGGTCGGCGTTGGCCTTCACGCCATTACGCATGAAGGCCCCGATGACCTCGTGGCCCTGCTCCTTGAGCAGCGCGGCGGCGACGCTGGAATCGACGCCTCCGCTCATGGCCACCAGCACGCGTTCTCTGGGTCGGGCAGCGGTCATAAGATGCGCCGTCTTAGCACCTCCCGACGCCGCTGGGAACGCGGAGCCCGCCGTCGTCCGGTGGAATAACCAGGCCCCTTCGCCTCCATATCCGGTTGCGTGCTCGGGCCGGCGTCCTTACCGTGGGCCACCATGCGGCACCCCCTCACCCAGACCTTTCTGCTCCAGGACGCCACAGGAGGATTCATGGAAATCCTCCCCATGCTCGGCGTCATGTTCCTGATCTTCTACTTCCTCCTCATCCGCCCCCAGAACAAGGAACGACGCCAACAGCAGGTCATGCGATCGTCCCTGAAGAAGGGCGACAAGGTCCTGACCCAGGGCGGCATCGTGGCCAGCATCCGCGACGTCAAGGAGAAGGAAGTGGTCCTCGACATCGACGGCGCCAAGATACGCATCGTCCGGGATGCCGTCGTCCGCGTCCTCGAGGCTAAGGACGCCGAGACCGCGACCGTCTAACCCTGTCCCCCCCGGGCGGTAGGTTGTCGGGATGCTCCCGACGCTGCTATTCGGTCATCAACAAGAACGCCTGGCCGCCCGCTTCCTCAAACGACAGGGTCTGCGCATCCTCGGCCGCAATGTGCGAGTCGGCCGCGATGAGCTCGACCTGGTCGCTCGCGACGGTGGCGTCGCCGTTGTCGTCGAGGTTCGCTACCGCAAGCGCGACCGCGTCGCCGCCGACCTGTCCATCGATCACCGAAAGATCGCCTGCCTGCGACGCGCGTGGTACCGCTTGGCGCGAGATCTTCACCTGCCTCCCCGTACTCCGGTGCGCTTCGACCTCGTGCTGACCTCGGCGGATGGCTCGCTCTCCTGGCACCGCGGAGTCGTGTGATCCAGGTTGGATTGCCGTCCAAGAAAACACCCGGAGGTGCCGGCCGCTGCCACCGCCCGGAGACCAACGTGGCGCGCTGAAAAGACGCTTCTCTTCTCGAGCGCGTCAGACCGGTACGGCCGGCGCCATCCGGGGCCCGCACGATGCGGACACCCACCTGACATCGAACGTGGTGCCCGCGTCCGGACTTTTCTCGATCGACCCCGCTGACACGGCGTCGGACGGCTCCTATGGGCGGAGTCGACGCAGGCCCGTTATCACGCCCTCAGGACTCGCGGCGGTTGCCGATGCGGCCTTCGATGACGAAGTCGGACGCCTCGTCCCCAACGACCCGCAGGTGGAGGTCGGAGAGCCAGACAGCGTCGTCCAGGGTCGGGAAACCCGAGCCCGCCACCGGCCCCGGCGCCGTGATGCCGCCGATAAGCAGGGGGCACACGTACACGCGCGCCCAGTCCGCCAGCCCACGGGACACCAACGCGCCATGCACGGTCGGGCCACCCTCGACCAGGATGCGGTGGAAGCCCGCCGCCCGCAGGCGGCGAAGCGCGTGCTCCGGATCGAGGCGCCCGCCATCACCTGCCGGAACCGCGACGACGTTGACGCCGAGCGCTTCCAGCGCCGCGCGGCGATCATCCGCCTCGGCGCCCGCGCAGTGGAAGACCCAGGTCGGCACGTCGCCCGCAGACATCACGAGCTTGGACGTGGGATCGAGATGTAGCCCGGAGTCGAGCACCGCGCGCACCGCGACGTGCCCGTTAGGTTCACACAGACGCACCGTGAGCTCGGGATCATCCGCACGGACGGTAGCCCGCCCGACCATGACCACGTCCGCGCGGGCGCGCTCCTCATGAACCTCCTTGCGGCTGTTCTCACTGCTGATCCACCGAGAATCTCCGGTCACCGTCGCGACCTTACCGTCGGCGGACATGGCCCATTTCAACACGACCCACGGGAGCGTCCCTTGCTGGTAGGTCGCGAAGTCACTGATCAGCTCGCCGGCGGCGGCGACCGCGTCGGACATATCGAACTGCACGACCTCGATATCCGCGTCCTCGAGGATCGCGCGGGCCCGCCCGCCGTTCTCTGACGAGGGGTCGCGGGTCGCGAAGAACACACGCTTGATGCCGCAGGCGATGATGGCCGCGGTGCATGGGTCCGTCTTCCCGTGAGACGAGCAAGGCTCGAGGGTCACGACGAGGTCGGCCCCGCGCGCCGCCTCGCCCGCATCGGAGAGCGCGACGACCTCGGCGTGAGGGCCGCCATACTCGCGATGCCAGCCTTCGCCGACGATATCCCCATCCCTGACAACGAGCGCACCCACCCGCGGATTGGGCTCCACAAACCCGGAGCCCTTCTTGGCGAGCTTGATCGCGCGCTCGAGTAATGCGTCCGTACTAATTTGCACTGTCACTGCGACATCCTCAGACAAGTTCCCCGAACAACGTCAGCGCCGTGCAATCCGTGAGACGCACGCGCACCAGGCGACCCGTAAGGTCCTTGCCGGCGGGGAAACAAACGATGAGATTCCTGTCCGTGCGCCCCGTCCACTTGGCCGAGTTGCGCTTGCTGATGCCCTCCACCAGCACATCCACCTCCGAGCCGATCCGCGCACGGTTCTTCCGCAACGAACTCTTCTTTTGCTCTTCGAGGATGATCTGATTGCGCCGCGCCTTCTCGTCCCGCGACACCGGGTCGCCGCGGTCGAAGGCACGAGTGCCAGCCCGCGGCGAGTACTTGAATACGAAGGACCCCTGAAAGTCCAATTCGCGAAGGAGGTCCACACTCTGGTCAAACTCAGCCTCGGTCTCCCCCGGGAACCCAACGATCCAGTCCGTCGCCAAGGAGAGGTCCGGGATGCGGTTTCGCATGACATCGACGGCGCGACGATAATCGTCCACCGTGTAGCCACGGTTCATCTCCTGCAGCACTCGATCACTCCCGGACTGTACGGGCAGGTGGAGGTAGCGGGAGACGCGAGGATGATCAGCCACGGCCCGCGCCAGCTCATCTGACATGTGGTTCGGATGCGACGTGAGGTAGCTGATGCGCTCAAGACCCGAGACGTCCTCGTGGAGACGCTCCAACAACACCGCGAGGGTCGTACCGTCCTGCCGATCGAGCCCATAGGTGTCGATCCGCTGGCCAAGCAACGTGATCTCGACCACGCCGTCGTCTCGGAGCTGCTTGGCCTCTTTCACAAGCTCCGTGACGGAGCGGCTGCGCTCACGACCCTGGGTGAACGGAACGATACAGAACGTGCAGAACTTGTTGCACCCGCGCATCGCCGTGATGAAAGCCTGATCCCTGCGGGGGCGCACGGAGATGTCTCGATCGAAGGCCAGATCTTTGCGGTCAAGCGCCATGACACGCTCGCCATGCTTGACCTCGTCAAGGAGCTCTGCAACGTCTTCAAATCGAGACGTACCGACGACAAGATCGACGTGCGGCGCGCGCTTGAAGATGAGGTCCTTGTGGTTCTGGGCCATGCAGCCCATGACACCAATCACCATCTCCGGGCGCTCCTCCTTGAGCCGCCGGAGGGTACCGAGCCGCCCGTACACCTTGTCCTCCGCGTGCTCGCGCACGCTGCACGTGTAGTAGAGAACCACGTCCGCATCGGCAGGCTGGTCAACCCGCTCGAAGCCCTCCCGCTTCAGCTTCCCGAGAACCAGCTCGGAATCGAGCCGGTTCATCTGGCAGCCCATGTCCTCCAGGAAGACGGTCGGACGGGCACGGACCTGCGTGACTTCGGTCAACGAGGACTCTCCGGGAGAGGGGAAACGAGAGATGTTAGGAACGGCTCCAGGCGCTCACAAGCGAGCCACTCTCATTGGGACGGCGGGACCTGGGGGGCCCGACCACGAACGCCGCCCGGCGCCCCTGGATGCCCCTCCGTAAGGACCGCTTTACACCCACCTCACACCGAACAGGCACCCAGAGCTCACCGGGTCAGCCCCATCCCCATGCTTGTCAAGTGGTTGCGAACTTGCTCGGAGCCGAAGTGCTTAGGGATCTTTGGCACGCGGGATGCGCATAACGCTCCGCAAGATAAGGGCGGCGGTCACCCGCGATCGCCGTAACGAGTTTGGCTAGTGTTAGCCAGAGCAAGTGTTGGGTGATAGTTCCTGAAAGGGGCGGGCTCTTCGGAGCCCGCCCCTTTCTTGTTCAGCCCGAGAGACGCCCCGAGGAAAACCCCACGCACCTCGCAGGGCACCCGCGGGCTCTCGCCTCGCCGCCCCGGCTAATGACCGCCGGCCGTGTCGTACGCCACCAGGTGCGTGAATTTCTCGACAGAGGAGTCCGGGCCGACAACCGGATAACCCTCAGACCACTGGCCTGACTCGATCCAGTCGGTCCGGCCACCGGCAGTGAGATAGACGATCCCCTTCGCCGCATGGGGCAAGAAATCGAGGTCCTCATCCGCCTGAACCACGGGCACCTTATTCGCGACGATGACGTGCTTGTTCGCGTTCCGCATGCTGGGCGTGTAGAAACGGGCACCCTCGAAACTCGGGCCCGTCCAGGAGATCCCATCCTCGGTGCAGTTCTCGCAATCCGGCCCCGGGTCGAAATCCATACTCGGATCGAAGAAGATCTCGCAGTCCTTCTCGTCCCTATCGAGGATGCCTGAGGTCAGCATCGCGAGCGGGAAGTTCGCGCCCGCCTCCTTGGGCCACTTCTTGTGATCTGTGTAGTAGATCATCAAGAGGTCGTAGATCGAACTCAGCCGATCCTGGGCCGCCGTCTTGTGGCTCTGTCGAATGATGGCAGGGATGCCCACCATTCCCAGACCAGCCAACGTCGCGATGATCGCCATGACGACCAGCAGCTCGATCAGAGTGAAGCCGCCCTGCTGTCGTCTCTTGGTCACAAGTGCATTCATGAGTCGTCCCCTCGGGCCCACAGGTGCTGGAATTTTATCAACTCAGCGACGCTTCGAGCAACCTCCCAGCTGGTTCACGCCCCGGCTACCGCTCCGAGTCCCGCTCCGTCACGTAGAGCTTCAACTCGATCCGTCCGTTCCCACGTGAACGCGTCCCCCGTGCGGCCAAAATGGCCGCCGGACGCGGTCTGAGAGAAGATCGGGCGCAGCAGGTCGAGACTGTCGATGATGCCACGCGGCGTAAGATCGAAATGTTCCCGTACGAGCTCTTCGATACGCCGCTCCGGGATCGCTGCCGTCCCGAACGTCATGACCCGCACCGAGAGCGGCTGCGCCACACCGATGGCGTAGCTGAGTTGGATCTCGGCGCGGTCAGCCAGGCCACCGGCGACGATGTTCTTGGCCACCCAGCGCGCCGCGTACGCCGCCGAGCGATCCACCTTCGAAGGATCTTTGCCGGAAAAGGCGCCGCCGCCGTGCCGGCCCATGCCTCCGTACGTGTCAACGATGATCTTCCGACCGGTGAGTCCGCAGTCGCCATGGGGACCGCCAACAACAAAGTTACCTGTCGGGTTCACGTGGTAGATCGTCTCGCCGTCGAGGAGCTCTGTCGGGAGGGTCCGTGCCACCAGGTCATCGATGATGTACTGCCGGATTTGGTCCTGCGCGACCTCGGGACTGTGCTGGGTCGAGATGAGAACCGTGTGGATGCGAGCGGGCCTGTCACCGTCGTATTCGATGGTCACCTGCGACTTCGAATCGGGCCGCAGCCAGGACTGCTTGCCCTCCTTGCGATCGGCAGTGATCTCGTTGACGAGGCGATGGGAGAGCTGGATCGGCATTGGCATCAGCTCAGGAGTCTCGTTGCACGCATACCCGAACATGATCCCCTGGTCACCAGCCCCTTGCGCCGCGGAATCGTCACGATTAACGCCCATGGCGATATCCGGCGACTGCTTGTCGAGAGCCACCTGAACGGAGCACGCGTCGGCGTCCATCCCCATCGACCCATCGGTGTAGCCGACCCAGCGAATGGTGTCGCGAACCACCTGTTGAAAGTCGACCACCGCATTCGAAGTGATCTCCCCCGCTATCAAGGCGAGGCCCGTCGTCACCATGGTCTCGCAAGCGACGCGGCTCCTCTTGTCCTGGGCGATCATCGCATCGAGAACCGCATCAGAGATGTGATCCGCCAACTTGTCCGGGTGACCCATGGAGACCGACTCGGAAGTGAAGAGAACCCGTTCAGCCATGTCGCTTGGAACTCCTGAGAACCTGAGTAAGGACGGATATCGTACGCTGAGCCGACCCCTTGTGTCGCGCAAACACCGACCGCGCGCCACTAACCACGCTGGCTCGGGCTTCGCTATCCGAGAGCAGACGAATCAAGGCATCGGCAAGCGCGTCCGCCCCGGACACGACCTCCAGGACGCCAGCCTCGGCCAACTCACTGGCGGCGTCCTGCACTGTGTGTAGGTGAGGGCCGACCACAAGGGGCAAGCCCATCCCAGCCGGCTCAAGGAGGTTGTGGCCGCCCACATCGACGAGCGTTCCACCCACGAAGGCCACGTCCGCAAGTCCATACAAGGACGATAATTCGCCCATCGTGTCGACAACCAGGCACGTGGGGTCACGGACCTCGGCACGGCGACTACGCAGGCCCACGCGAAGTCCGGCGCGCTCGACCAGCCTGACCACCTCGGGCACACGCTCTGGATGACGGGGCACCAGGACCGCGCGAAAACCCTCGACTGCGGCCGCGACGGCCGCACAGGCCTCCAGGATCGGCCCCTCTTCCCCGGCGTGCGTGCTACCGAAGATGGCAATCGGGGCGACGTCATCGAAGCCGTGCTCCCCACGCAATGAGGTCCGGGTCGGCCGGGAGGTATCGAACGTGACGTTGGCGTACTTCAGGTTTCCAACGACCTCGATACGCGACTCCGGGACTCCGAGAGCACTCAGCCGATCCGCGTACTCCCGGTTTTGCATCAGGAATGCACCAATGCCATCGAGGAAGTTCGGGCACAGGCGCTGGATCTGACGGTAGCCGCGCCCGCTACCTTCGGACACCTTCCCATTGGCCACGACAACAGGCACCCCGGCACGACGACAGACAGCGAGCATGTTCGGCCACAGCTCCAACTCCATCAAAACCAACACCCGCGGGCGGACCCTGGCGACGAAGCGACGGACCGCAAACGACAGGTCGTAGGGACACGATCGCACGTCGCAATCCGGATACGTGGCGACGGCGACCTCGAGCCCCGTGACGGTCGTGCTCGTGACGACAACGTGAGCCCCGTCGAGCCCGCCCACGAGGGCGCGCGCGGCGAGCACCTCCCCGACGGAGACCCCGTGCACCCAGACGACGTCCCGGCCATCATCCAAGACGGGATCCACGAAGCCCAACCGCTGGAGAGGAGAGGCAAGGGGCTTGCGCTTGAACACCCGGGCCAACAGGTAGAGCGGCCCGATCAAGAGCGCGCCGAGGATATAGAGCAGGTCCAGCGCCAACATCAGCGGAAAACGTGATTCCGATGAGCGCGAGGCGCGAGGCGCTCTTCACGTAGGCCGAGAAGGGACCGGCTGAGCGTCATACCCGCGGGCTGGACCTTACGCTGCGCCACAGCACTTCTTGGACTTGCGCCCGGAGCCGCACGGGCATGGATCGTTGCGCCCGACCTTCGGCACCTCCCGCTGAAAGGGCTTGGGTGCCTCCTCCGACTGAGACTGATACGCCGCAGCCTCCATGTCCTCGCGGCCCGAATCGAATTCCGAGTGTGACGCCACACCCCCGTGCCAGACGTCCTTGGCCGCGTACTCATCATCCTCCCGAGATGCGGGCTCGAGTCGGAAGATGTAGTCGGCCACCTGCTCCTCGATGGACTGGAGCATCTCCTCGAACAAGCGATACCCCTCCCGCTTGTACGCGATCTTCGGGTCCTCGTTGCCGTACGCCCGAAGCCCGATGCCGGACTTCATGGCGTCCATGTTGAAGAGGTGTTCCTTCCACTTCGTATCGAACGCATCGAGGAGCACGAACCGATTGACGGTGTCCATCAATTCGTCCCCGAACTCCACGGCGCGAGCGTCGTACACCTGCTCGAAGGCCTCCATCAGCACCTCGGAGGGCGAGGCGTCACCGCCCTCCTTGATCTCTGGCGCGCCCTTCCCTGTCTTACGAGTAAACCACTCCGCCACGTCATCCACCTGCCACTCCGACACCTGCACTTCATCAGAGCAGTACGTGTCGAGGGTGCGGTCGATCGCGCCGCGGACCATACGCAGGACCAGCTCCTTGAGCTCCTCTCCACGCAGGATCTGCTGGCGATGCTCGTAGACCATGATCCGCTGCTCGTTCATGACCTCGTCGTATTCGAGCAGCCGCTTGCGGATCTCGAAGTTCCGCTCCTCGACCTTCTTCTGCGCGCGCTCCACCGACCTGGACACCCACTTGTGCTCGATGGGCTGACCGTCCTTTAAGCCGAGCTTCTGGAGCATCCCAGATACCCTTGGCCCCGCGAACCGGCGCATGAGATCGTCTTCGAGGCACAAGTAGAAGCGACTCGATCCTGGATCACCCTGGCGGCCGGCGCGGCCGCGCAACTGGTTGTCGATGCGTCGAGCCTCGTGCCGTTCCGTCGCCAGCACGTGCAACCCTCCGATCTCCCGCACGCCATCACCCAACTTGATGTCGGTCCCACGTCCCGCCATGTTCGTCGCGATCGTGACGCGCCCGGTCTCGCCAGCCTTGGTGACGATATCGGCCTCGCGCGCGTGCTGCTTCGCGTTCAGGACCTCGTGCTCGATCCCGCAACGATTGAGAGCATCGGAGAGCTTCTCCGACTTTTCGATGGAAGTGGTACCGACGAGGATCGGGCGGCCGAGCTCGTTGTTCTCCCGAATGTCCCCCAGCATCGCGTTGAACTTCTCGCCCTCCGAGCCATAGATCAGATCGTTGGTGTCGTCCCGAACCATAGGCTCGTTGGTGGGGATCACCATGCAGCCGAGCCCGTAGATCTTCAAGAACTCACCGGCCTCCGTCATCGCCGTCCCGGTCATCCCGGAGAGCTTGTCGTAGAGCTTGAAGAAGTTCTGGAACGTGATCGTGGCGAGGGTCTGGTTCTCCGCCCGGATGGAGATGCCCTCCTTCGCCTCGACCGCCTGGTGCAACCCGTCGCTCCAGCGCCGACCCGGCATGAGACGGCCGGTGAACTCGTCGACGATGATGACCTCCTTCTTGCCGCTCTCACCCACGTCCACGACGTATTCGTCATCGAGCGTGAACAGATACTGGCCGCGCAGAGCCTGCTCGAGCAGGTGTGGCCACTCCATGCCCTTGCCGTGATAGAAGGACTCCACACCGACGATCCGTTGGGCCTCGAGGATGCCCTCTTCGCTGAGGATCGCCTGGCTCTCCTTCTCCTTGATCTCGAAGTGCTCGTCCTTCTTGAGCTTCCGCGCGACCTGGTGCGCCCGGGCATACTTCCCCACCTCGCCCTCTGACGGCCCGGAGATGATGAGCGGCGTACGCGCCTCATCGATCAGGATGTTGTCAACCTCGTCCAGGATGGCGTAGTTACGGCGCTGCACCTGCTCCGCGAGCGCCGACTTCATGTTGTCGCGAAGGTAGTCGAACCCGAACTCGTTGTTGGTCCCGTAGGTGATATCCGCGGCGTAAGCATCACGCCGCTCTGCGTTCGACATCTCAGCTTGAATGCACCCCAGGGTGAGGCCGAGGCGTTCGTAGATTGGCCCCATCCAGGCACGGTCACGAGAAGCGAGGTAGTCGTTCACGGTGATGACATGCACGCCCTTCCCCGAGATGGCGTTGAGATAGGCCGGGCACGTCGCGACGAGGGTCTTGCCCTCACCCGTCGCCATCTCGGCGATCCTCCCCTTGTGCAGAACGATGCCGCCGACGAGCTGCACATCGAAGTGGCGGAGGCCCTTCTCTGCACCGGGCGCGGGCGTACGCTTGCTGGATTCCCGCACCAGCGTGAACGCGTCGACGAGGATGTCATCGACGGTCTCGCCGTCCTGCAACCGCTGACGGAGGCGATCTGTCCATTCACGCAGCGACGCATCGGAGAGCTTCTCGAACTCAGGCTCACGCTCGTTGATCGCCCGGACGAGCGGCAGCATCCTCCTGATTTCGCGGTCGTTGCGATTCCCGAATAGCTTTGTGAAAAACTTGTCGATCATGACGCGTCATCGCCCCGATCGCGGCGGCCCAAATGCTCGGATACGAACTTGAGCAGAACCGGCGACTCATAGGGCTTCACCAGGAAACCATCAATAACACCAAAGTGGCTGCGTCCGATCGTCGCCGCCGTCGCGAGGATGAACGGAATGGACTCCAGGCCAGGATCCTCTCGCAGCTTGGCCGCGAGGTCCAGCCCACTCATCCCAGGCATCTCCAGATCGCTGAGCACCAGGTCCGGACGGTCCCGCTGGATCGACTCAAAGGCGTCCTCCGCCGTATGGACCTGACGAGTGCGATAGCCAGACCGAGCGAGGATCGCGTCGACCCCTCGAGCGATGTCCACCTCGTCGTCGACGATGAGCACGTAAGCGGGCCGTGTCTTCGTCTCGCGACGCGGCGCGGGCGGGGTCTCGCGCTCCACCTGCGCGACCACCGCCGCAAACGTGGGGACCTCCCGTTCCTGCCAGGCGCGCTCGACGGCCTCCTTGAGGCGCGCGTTGAAACGCTTGACTTCGAGCCACTGCTCATAGTCCGCGAAGCTGTCCTTCAGGTCCATTTCGTCATGGGTATCGACGGCGAAGAAGAAGCGACCGCGGATCAGCAACTCCTGAAAGACCAGCTTCATGAACGGATATCGGTAGTTGCCGAGGCGCAGGGTGTAGCGCCGCATGCGACCGGCACCTCGATCCGCGGTCCAACTTTGGAGTACCTCCTCCAAGGTCGGCGAGGAGAAGTCGATCGGGGGCATCTTGGCGTCAACGTCATCCTCCCATGCGAGCTCGAGGTAGGTGCGGATCGCGCGCTCCATCGTGGGCAGATCGATGCCCGTGATGCTCATGGATGGGAGTCTCGAGGCACCTTCAAGGTGCCGACGATCTCAGATAGGGGACCCATCCCCTCCGCCGCAGCAAGGCGCGCTATGTCCGAGGCGATCGTCACCGGGGTCATGGGATCTCGGAAGCTCGACGTGCCGACCTGGACCGCCGTCGCCCCCACGACCATGAACTCCAAGACGTCCTCCGCATCCATGATCCCGCCGATCCCGATGAGGGGCAACGAGACGGCTTCACGGACGCGCCGGAGGCAGGCAAGCGCCAGGGGCTTGATCGCGGGGCCTGACAGGCCCCCCTCTCCTGTCGGAGAGCCCAGCTCCGGACGACGCCCACGCCAGTCGACGGCCATTCCGACATAGGTGTTCACAAGGGCGATCGCGTCGGCGCCACCCCGCTCGGCAGCGCGCGCGATCGATCTGATGTCTGTGACGTTAGGCGTCAGCTTCGCGATCAGAGGCAGCCCCGTCACCGCCCGGCAACGGGCGACCAGCGACTCCAAGGCATCTGGATCGGTCCCGTAGTCCATACCGCCGCTGACGTTGGGACAGGAGACGTTGAGCTCGATCGCATCAACCCCATCCTGTTCATCGAACGCTCGGGTCAGCGTCACGAAGTCTGGCTCGGATTCACCCGCGACGTTGATGATCCGCGCGCAAGGGAGCTCGCGGAAACGCGGCATCACCTCCTCGATGAAGCCCTCGAGACCCGGGTTCATGATGCCGATGGAATTCAGCATTCCGGAGGCGGTCTCATGAATACGCGGCGGCGGGTTGCCACGACGGCGCTGACTGGTGACCGACTTGGTCACCACGCCACCGATCCGCGACAGGTCGACGCCCATCCCACCGGCCTCCAACCCAGCACCGTAGGTCCCCGACGCAACGAGGACGGGATTGTTCAATTCAAGGCCAGCGAGACGCACGGCGACGTCACTCATGCGTCGACCGCCTTCACCTTGGAGCGGACCTTCTCCGGCTCTTCGAGTCGGAAGAAGTAAATCAGCAAGAGGATCGCACCGACGCAAATGAGGCTATCGGCGACGTTGTACGTCGGCCACTTGTACGAGCCTATCCACATCACGATGAAGTCACGCACCATCCCGCCTTCCGCGAACGCGTTGTCGTGCAGATTACCGACCGCGCCAGCGAGTACGCCAGCGAACGCGAGCTGCACCCAAAGTCCCATCTCCCCGCGATGCCGCAGAAAATACAGCAGCAAACCGAGCGCGATGCTCCCGCGTATCAGGATCCAGATCCACGCGGGGACTTCCTGAAAGAGGCTCCACATCGCCCCCGGATTGCGCGTCGGCTCGATCGCCAACAGCCCCTCGGACACGACGTAGGTCGTACGCTCCGGCACGCTCTCGAACGCCGCCGCCTTGGACCAGAGATCCGCGGTGACCCCTCCGGTCAGCACGAGGAGGAAGAGAAGGGGTCGCAACATTTAAGTCGAACGATGGCCGGACTCAGGTCTCGCCCCGCTCCTCAAGCAGCTCCTGACAATCGACACAGAGCTTGGCGTGGGGAAGCGCGTCAAGACGGGCCTTGGCAATCGGCGCCTTGCACCCGTCACATTTGCCGTAATCCGTGGACTCAACCCGGGCCAAGGCTTCATCAATGGCCTGGATCGTCTCCTGCTGGTCTTCGACCAGCGTGAGCGTCAGGTCTTGGTCGTACTGCGCCGTACCGTGGTCGGCCATAGAATCGTCGGAGGGAGCAGCTTCGTCTTGCTCCAGGGCTTCACGACGCATTCCCTCGACGGTCCCGGTAAGACGGGACTTCCACTCTCTGAGCCTCTTACGATACTTGTCACGCTCGGTTTTCCTCATCGAGCTCCTCACCATCCCCGCATCTAAGCACGTCCCTCGCAACACGTTACATCCATCGAGACGCGCGTGTCGGAGGGGTCGAAAAAGTATAGTGGTCCGGGATGGCCGGTTCAACCCAGCGGGGAAGCTCCCTGGCTCCCAGCACCTCAAGCCTCTATGGTCCTCTTGATGGGTGGCGGGGCCTCGAAAAGTCGGAACTCAGCACAAAAGACGGCCCGTTGGCGGGATACCTTCCTCAAGGAGGCCTCGCTCGAGCGGGACCTATCCGTCCGTACCCGCGAGGCCTACGGCCGGGACCTGACCCTGTTGATCCGGTTTTTGGAGCGCCGACAGATCAGGCTAGAGAGGGTCACGACGGACGACCTGGTCACATTCCTCGCCACCCGCAGCCGGTCCGGGGACCAGCGCACGACGCGAGCCCGACGCGCCGCGGCCATCCGCAGCTTCTTCGGCTGGCTACGTGAATCGGGCCGTATGGAGCGGAACCCGGCCCTGCTGCTGCCCGCGCCCCCCCCACCCCAGCTCCTCCCGAAGGCCCTGGACGCCGACGCCGTCGACCGCCTCCTGGAGACTCCCGAGGGCGAGGACCGCCCTGTCGCCTACCGCGACGGAGCGCTGCTCGAGGTCCTCTACGGGGCCGGGCTCCGGGCATCCGAAGCGGCAGCGCTGCGGCTACGCGACATCGATCAGGAACAGGCCCTGCTCCGCGTCATGGGCAAGGGCCGCAAGGAACGCAAGGTCCCCCTCGGAAAACCTGGGATCAACGCGCTGCGGAAGTGGATCAAGCACGGGCGTCCCCGCGTCGAGACACCTGAATCAAGCGACCGCGTCTTCCTCACGGCCCGAGGCAAGCCGCTCTCCAGAGACGGCGTCTATCGAGCGGTGAAGCGCCGGGCTCGCCTTGCAGGCCTCGACGCGAACGTCTCACCGCACACGCTGCGGCACACCTTCGCGACCCATCTCGTCCAGAACGGCGCCGATCTCCGCGCGGTCCAGGAGATGCTCGGTCACGCCTCGATCAACACCACGCAAGCGTACACGACACTTGCTGACGAGCACCTCCGCGCGGCCCACCGCCGGCACCACCCGCGAGGGTGATGGGGACGCGCCCTCCCCGGCACACCGACCCACCGTAGTAGGATGCGCCGCGATGGCTTCGAAGCTGGACGAGTTCAACGAGCGCGTTTGCGCGTGTACCCGATGCCCTCGCCTGGCCAAGTACGTCGCGTCATTCCGCGCCCGCGACGGTTACTGGGCGCGACCGGTGCCAGGATTTGGCGATCCGAGCGCCAGGCTCTTGGTGCTCGGGCTGGCGCCCGGGGCCCACGGGGCCAACCGCACGGGGCGCCCCTTCACAGGCGACGGCGCTGGCGCGTTCCTGTACCGAGCGCTGCACGCCATCGGCTACGCGACGGCGAGCGAATCTTTGGGCGTCGATGACGGGCTCGTGCTCAAGGGCGCCTATATCTCGAACGCTGTTCGGTGCGTGCCCCCAGAAAACAAGCCCACCGGGGCTGAGGTCGTCGCCTGTACGCCGTGGCTGGAGGAAGAGCTGGCGCTGTTAACTGACCTCAGAGTCATCGTCGCCCTGGGCAAGATCGCGCATGACACGCTCCTGCGTTACGCAAAAGCCTGCGGCTACGTGAAGCGCATGGCCGACCACAAGTTCGCCCACGGCGCCGTACATACGGTCCCCGGGCTCCCGGTCCTCGTCGACACCTATCACTCGTCTCGATACAACGTCAACGTGGGAACACTCACGTGGCCGATGTTCAGGGACGTGTTCGAGAAGGCCGCGGGGCTCACGACCGGGCGTTCTCCTCGAAGAACCGAGTGAGCGCCGCCGCCAGACGCGGCGTCATGCCAGGCGCGGCCGCGAGCTCCGTCAACGACGCGGCCTTCACCTGCACCAACGATCCGAAGTGCTTGAGGAGAGCCTGCGCCTTCCTCCGCCCGATCCCCGGGACCATCTCGAGGACGGTCCCGATCTTCTCCTTGCCGCGCAGACGCCGCGAGTAAGTGATGGCGAACCGGTGCGCCTCGTCGCGCAGGCGCTGAAGCAGCAGCGTCTCTGGGGCATCCCGCGGCAGAACGATGGGGACCTCCGCGTCCGGGAGCCACACACGTTCGTAGCGCATCTCTGTGGTGTGAGCGCGCGCACCCGCACGGGCCTTCGCCAGCCCGACCACGTCGACCACATCGATACGCAGGGTCCGCATCACGGCCACCACCCTCGCGAGCTGTGCGCGCCCGCCATCGATGACGATCAGGTCCGGGAGATCATCATCCTTGAGCCCCCGCTTCAGGCGCCGACGCAAGACCTCCTCCATCGCAGCGAAGTCATCGTTTCGAGTGACCTCCCGCAGGCGATAATGGCGATACTGGTCCTTGTCGGAGCGCCCACCAAGGAAGCTCACCTTGCTCCCGACCACCTGCTCACCCGCGAGGTGGGAGATGTCAAAACACTCCATGCGAGCGGGCAGGTTGAACAGGTTCAGACGGGCCTGCAGTGCCTGGAGAGATGCCTCCGCCCGCTCGGTCTCCTCTCGGGTCTTCCTGTGCCCGAACTCGGCGTTGCGCTCAGCGAGTTTCAGCAGCCGCAGCCCCTCCCCCCGCTCGGGCACACGGAGGGCAACGGATGCTCCCCGCGCCTCCTCAAGGATCTCGCGGTGCAAGTCCAGGTCCTCGCATTCCCGTGGCATGAGGATCTCTGCGGGTGGTTGACGATCGGGGCCATAGAACTGGCCGAGGAACGCCGCCAGCAACGCATCGGCCTCGAGGCGACGCACGAAGCTGTAATGCCTCGACGACGCGAGGTTACCGTCACGGACGACCAGCACACACAACGCCACCTCGTCACCGATATCGCAGAGCCCGATGACGTCTCGATCCGGGCCACCTCTGCGCGCGACCTGGGGGTTGCTGAGCGTCTCTTTCACATGTCGCAGTCGATCCCGGAGGTCCGCGGCGCGCTCGAACTCGAGCCCATCCGCGGCCTCGTTCATCTGCTGCTCGATCTCCTTGACCACCTCCTCATCGCGGCCGGAGAGGAACCGCACCGCCCGGTCGACGAGCTCCATGTAGACCGGCCGCTCGATGAGATCGACGCAGGGACCGGCGCAATTACCGATTTCATAGGAGATGCACGGCCGGGATCGATTGTAGAGCTGGGTGTCCGGGCACGTACGCAGCGGAACGATCCGGTTGAGGAATTGAATGGTCTTGCGGCACGCGTGCGCCGACGGGTACGGGCCGAAGTAGAGCACATCCTCCCGTTTTCGCTTGCGGACGATGGTCAACCAGGGCCACTTCTCGTTCGGATCGAGGCGCAAGCTGAAGTACGTCGCGTCGTCCTTGAGCCGGACGTTGAGCGACGGCGCGTGCTTCTTGATGAGGCTGTTCTCGAGGATCAGCGCCTCCTTCGCAGACCCCGTCACGATGAAATCGAGCGTACGTGCCCGGTCGTTGATCCAGTGACTGACGAGGCGGGCATCGCCAGTTCCGAAGTACGAGCGGACGCGCGACCTCAAATCCGTCGCCTTCCCCACGTAGACTGGCTTTTGTCCTTCGTCGAGGAAGATGTAGACGCCCGGTGACCTGGGGAGCTGCTCCACGGACGCCTTTTCGAAGGGCAAGCGAGGCATGCGTCACCCCTGGCGCAGGACGCGCTCCTCGAGGTCCGAGATGCGATCACGGAGCTCGGCAGCGTCCTCATACCGCTGCTCTCCCGCCGCGGAGAACATGGCTTCGCGCAGCTCGTTCAGGAGCTTCTCCGGGTCCTCAGGCAGGGCCTCGCCCTCGCCCACATCATCGATCTCGACGGTCACGTAGTCGCGCTCGAAGATCGACTCCATGCCCTCGAAGATCTTCTTCGTGATGCTACGCGGCGTGATGCCGTGCTCCTCGTTGTATGCCTTCTGCCGGGCGCGACGCCGTGTCGTCTCCGCTACCGCGGCCTGGATCGAATCGGTCTCCTTGTCGGCGTACAAGATGCAGCGCCCGGAAGCGTTGCGCGCCGCACGACCGATGGTCTGGATGAGAGAGCCACGACTCCGCAAGAAGCCCTCCTTGTCCGCATCGAGGATCGCGACGAGCGCCACCTCGGGGATATCGAGGCCCTCACGCAAGAGGTTGATGCCGACGAGGACGTCGAACTTGCCGAGCCTCAGGTCACGGATGATGGCCGTGCGCTCGAGGGAATCGATATCGGAGTGAAGGTACTTCACCCGCACCCCCGTATCGCGATAGTACGTTGTCAGGTCTTCGGCCATGCGCTTGGTGAGGCACGTCACGAGGACGCGGTGCCCCCCCTCCACAACGCTGCGGATCTCGCCCAGGAGGTCGTCCACCTGACCACGCGCAGGGCGCATCTCGACCCTCGGATCGAGGAGGCCCGTCGGGCGGATAACCTGCTCCGCCGTGACTCCCCTGGCCAGTTCAATCTCTCGGGGAGCGAGCGTGGCGCTCACGTAGACGACCTGGTTGAGCCGCGCCATGAACTCGTCCCCGGTGAGCGGTCGGTTGTCGATGGCTGACGGCAGTCGAAACCCATGCTCAATGAGCGTGTTCTTGCGCGAGCGATCGCCAGCGGACATCCCACCGACCTGGGGAACGGTGACGTGGCTTTCGTCTATGAGGAAGAGGCAATCATCATCGAAGTAGTCAAGCAGCGTGGCCGGAGGCTCACCGGGCTGGCGACCGTCCAGGTGGCGTGAGTAGTTCTCTATACCCGAGCAGTGGCCGATCTCGTTCAATAACTCGAGGTCGAGACGGGTCCGCATCTCGAGGCGCTGTGCCTCGAGCAGACGCCCACGGCCGCGGAGCTCGACGAGTCGAGCCTCCAGCTCAAACTCGATAGCTTCGATGGCTGGGTCCAGTCGGTCCTTCGGCGTGACGTAGTGCGACGACGGGAAGATGACGATCTCGTCTTGCTCCTCGATCACCTCGCCCTTCAGTGCGTCGACAATATCGATGCACTCGACCGTATCGCCGAAGAACTCCACGCGGATGATCTGATCCTCAGCGTACGCAGGGAAGATCTCTACCACGTCCCCGCGCACACGGAACGTGGAGCGGCGCGGCGCGATGTCGTTGCGCGCGTATTGGATCTTGACCAGATCCCGCAGCAAACTGTCACGATCTAGCTCCGCATCCTTCTTTATCTCTACGCGCAAGCCTCCGTAGGAATCCGGCGACCCGAGGCCATAGATGCAGGACACCGACGCCACGATGATCACATCACGGCGAGTCAGCAGGTCGTGGGTCGCCGCGTGGCGCATCCGATCGATCTGCTCGTTGATCGCCGCGTCCTTGGCTATGTAGGTGTCAGATTTCGGGACGTAGGCTTCCGGCTGGTAGTAGTCGTAGTAGGAGATGAAGTAGCCGACCGCGTTGTCCGGGAACAGCTCCCTGAATTCCATGTAGAGCTGGGCGGCGAGCGTCTTGTTCGGCGCGAGGATGAGCGTCGGCCGCTGGGTCTGCTCGATGACCTTGGCCATGGTGAACGTCTTTCCGGATCCCGTCACCCCAAGGAGCGCTTGGTGCTTCTTGTCGCTGTTGACCCCCTCGACGAGAGCAGCGATGGCCGCCGGCTGGTCGCCAGTGGGCTCCATGTCCGCTTTCAGTACGAACGGTTTCGTCGTCTTCTCGCTCGGCACGACGACGATCCTACGAAAGCAGGGCCCTCAACGCCGTGAACACACCCACAGACCCGGCGAGAAACACCAATAACGGCATAACGAGGCGGCGGTAAGCGCCGCCCATCGGCTCATCGAAGAACTTCGATGACAGTACGAGGCACATGTGCACGGGCGACAACATGTACCCGATGAACCCCATGGCGTAGCCGAGAACGAGGTAGGGCAGCAGGCTGTCGGCCGACGCACCACCCTCGATAAGCGCGACGATCACGGGGAACGAGACCGTCACGACGGCGATGGTCGCCCCGGAGACGAACCCGATGAACATCGGCAGGAGCGCGATCGCCAGCAACGGCGGCAAGCCGCCGTCCCGCACGAGGCCCGCCGTCGCCTGCGCCGCCCCGGTGCTCCCGACCATGCCCCCGAAGAGCTTGACCCCCAGCGCGAGGACGAGCAGATCCCAGACCCGCTTCTCCTTCAACGCCGAGATCAGGAGCCCTCCCCCGCCGAGTTGAAGCGCGACGATCAACCCGAGAGACAGCGCCGCGATCAACCCGACGCCGCCCGACGATGACGCAGGGAGCGCCAGCCCCATGATNACCCGCATGATGGGCATGGCGACGATGACGACGATGAACGGCAGTAATGCGCGGACGAGCTGTCCCCTTGGAGGACGATCGTCCGACAGCGAATCACGGCCCTCCGGTACCCGCCGCAAGACGAACCACCACCCAGCGATCAACAACAGGAGCATCAGCGGTGCCTGGCTCGCGCATAGCTTCGCCATATCTCCGTCGGGCAGGAAGGTCGCCGCCAGCAGCAATGGTGGGTAGAGAGGCCAGCACACCTCCCACACATGCCGGAACCAGTAATTGATGAGGTTCTTGTCCCTCGTCTCGAGGGTGACGTCGCAGCGCATCCGATCGACCAACGGCGCGGACACCACCGCACCTCCCGGCATCGGCAACAACCCGACCAACGCGGGCAGGCTCGCCANGCGCAGACGCCGGTTGCTGATCAGCGCTCCGGCGGCGGCGACCAGCACATCGAGGCTGCCGGATAGTTTGAGCACGATGCTCAGGACAAATACGAGCGTGACCTGAGCGGCGAAGACCCAGGTCGACCCTGCTGCGAAGACAACGCCGAAAGCGGCCCCCGTCTCGTCCAGCCCCATCCCGGCGGCGAACGCCATGGTCGCGGCCCCGACGAGGAACGCCGCCCCCATGGGCACNCGCCACCGCGATAGCAGCAGCGCGAGGACGAGCCCGAGGACGACGGCGAGCGCGGGATGCATGAACGCACTCTATGCAAACGGGGCGCGGGCTTCATCAAGCCGCGCCCCGTTCCCGAAATGTCTTCGGACGATCAGCGGNCGNCGAGGAGCCGCTTCTCCGCCTCTTCCAAGAAGGGCTCGACGTGCGGGCTCTTCCATTCGCCCTCTCTCAGCGCAGAAAACTCGTTCCGGGAAGCGAAAGGGTCCTCGGACCACAGCAGCACGGCCCCCAGCAGGAACCGGCCCTCCCCATCGGTCGGGTTCTTGACGACATGGCGCTTCAGCTCATTGACCGCCTCCCCCAGCACGGCGGCGTCCTTGAAGCTCTCGATCAGCGCCGGATGGCGAGGGATGGACGTAGCGTCGCGATCCAGGCTCTCATGCAGCGCAAAACCGGCGAGCCCGTAGCGGCCCCCAGCGCCGAACAACGCGAGCGAGAGCTTGAGCGGCGAGAAGGCGTCCCCGGAATCTGAAAGCCAAGCCCGCCTGAACGCCTCAGCCGCGAGCAGGTGTTCTCCGTCCTTCATCCATGTCGCGCCTCGCACGAGCAGCTCCGCAGGAGAGAGCCCCTCTGGGAACTCGGTCACGAGCGGCTTCGCGAAAGCCTCGGGCACGGGAGGCGCCAGCGGCGCAGCCTCGGGCACCGAATCAACAAACTCGACGTACGGGTCCGAGGCATCCGCGTAGTCGACGGTGGCGGCGCTGTGGTAGATCGTCGAGTACGCGGGGTAGTACGCCACTGTGTTGTAGTAGCTGTACGGGTAGTACGCGTACGTCCGGTAGTAGGGATAGGACCGGTAGTAATTCCCGCCGTAGTAGCCCGCGCTCGCATAGAACGGGCTGTAGCTGTACCCGAACCCAAACGACCACCGGTAGCGATGCCACGCGAAACGGAAGATGCCGCCGTAGCGCGCGATGTACCACGGATATCCGTAGCTATAGCACGGGCTGTACCAGGTGTTGTTCCAGTAGCTCCCGCCGTACCACGGGTTGTAGCCACACGCCCAGTAGGGCGAGTTGCCGTGGCCGTAGTGGTAGGGCGAAGCGCCGTAAGGCGAAGCGGGCTGGTTGATGTTCCCAGCAAACAGTGACACCGATGTTCCGGAACCCGATGAGTGATACAGGTTCAGCGCGAACAGATCACGGTTGCCACCGGCGCCCTTTGTCGCAAGCACGTCTGCGGGAGTGGCGCCGTTGACGACGTCCGCGTTCCCTCCGCCCTTGGGACCGTCAACCGGTTTCACCGCACCAGGCTTGGGCAGATCGCTGTCCGAACCAGTGGGGCGACCGGGGTTCGTCCGGGGCTTGACCTTCGGGCGCACAGGCTTGGGCCTCACATCGTCCAANGGACGCACGTCGACCNTGGGACGCACCGTCGGTTTGGTCGTGACGTCANCCTTCTTGACTGGCGGATACTTGCGCGTGATGGTCGGACGACGCGTCGGTGCTCGCGGCGTCAGCTTCGTGCTGCGATCGATCGACGGACGACTCGCATCGACCTTGGATGGCTTGCGGACGGGAGGCGATGTCCGCGGAAGAGGGCGCCGCCAATCGGTCTTGTTCGTTCTGCGTGTGTCCGGCTTCTTCGGGGTCAGAGTCTTCCAGCCCGTCGTCGGTCTCGTGGGTACCCGATCCGTGTAGGTGTTGGACCGACGCAGGTCCTCTGAATCGGTGCTCCGCTTGGTNGGACGGCGCTTGGGCGTGGGCACGGTCGGGCGGGTGTAGCTCGGACGACNCNGGGGCGTGTATGAGGGACGCGGCGTGNTCCGNGGNATNGANGGACGCGAGATCGACGGACGACTCGGGGGCCGATACGTCGGGCGCGTGGTCCGNGGGATCGACGGACGCGAGATCGACGGACGACTCGGGGGCCGATACGTCGGGCGCGTGGTCCGGGGGATCGACGGACGCGAGATCGACGGACGTGACGGACGCGGCGCCGTGCGTGGCTTCGGACGCGTGGTGGCACCTCGGTCGTTGCTACCCCGGACACGCTGTGCGTGCACCGCGGGAAGGAGGAGGGCACCGAACACGAGGGCAGTCAGAAGGCTTCGCAGATACATCCGCATCTCCCGATCGTTCAGGGAGGGCCGAGTCGGCGCGCTCCCGCAGGTCTCAAAGCACCCCGCGTACCGAAACGGTGATCCCGTGAGGCCGTCTGTCCGTTAAGTAGTCTAACCCCGCAAGTTGTGCTGCTCGAACGGAGCCCAGGCTGCGTATAACCTCACTGAATGTGTCCTATTTCGGGGACACGGCCGCAGGCGGGTGTCGCCACAAGGAGACACTCTCGGGCCAGAAGGCATAAAGCACTGATATGCATCACCTTAGATGTTCAACCACCCACCCGCTTTCATTGACCGTGCACCGACAGGCTGCCTATAATGCCTGCTCGCTCAGACCCAACTCGAGCGCACCGGCTTCCCCTGCAGGAAGATCCAGAAGGACAGAGAGACCATGAGCACGTCCTCAACAACCCGCCTGGTGAGTTGCCCCAAGTGCATGGCCGAATACAGGTTGCGCGCGGATTTCCAGGGCAACGTCAAGTGCAAGAAGTGCCAGCGGGCATTCCACGTGGGACACACGAGTTCCCAACGCCAGGGGCAACGATCGCGTGACCGCCATGAACACAAGACCGCTATCAAGCTGATCGTGGCGTGCAGCATCGGGCTCCTCCTTGTCGCGGGGATCATCGCCGCGACGGCCAGCACGGAGAGTGGCTCGACAGGCGGGGACACGTCGAACACCAGGCGGCGTCCGCGCGGACGAACCGAACTGCCAACCAACTACCCAAAGACCGACTTGGGCACGAGCGTTGATCCCGCAGAAGTGAGCCGACACCCACCCGTCGTGACCCGCCAGTTCATCGCTGCCATGGCGAACGGCGATCGCCAAACCGTCAAGGAGCTCTTCCTGTTCGACTCCTACTTCAAGACCGCCGACCTGCGGTTCAAGAAGGGGGAAGAGCAGTACAAGGACGGCAGCGAGGGACGCCAGGCGGAGTTGAGAGACCTGGTCGTCAACGAGCTGCTCGACCCGTTCCTCGTCGAGGTGCTCAAAAAGCACATGGTCCCCCAGATGGAGGCCGGCGAAGAGTGGGTGTGGACCTCCCAAGAGGTCGACCGCCAGAGCGCCGGTATGCGCGTCCTCTGCAAGGACGAGGAGCGCAAGGATCTGCTCATGCTCGACATCGAGCTGGGGCTCAAGACCGGCATGACGATGACGGACGCCGTCAAGCAGGACGCATGGGGTGTAAAAAAGGTCTCCTTGAAGTGGATGCAGGAGACCATCGCGGCGACCGGTGACCAGAAGCGCTTTCGCGGGCTCGGCGTCGAGACCCAGAAGAAGCGCGAAGCGGTCGCCCGAAAGGGCAGCAAAGGGCCGGCCGAGGCGGCGCCATCCGTACAGGAAGCGGGCGCTGGTACCTCGGGCGCGCAAGGCGCAGTGATAGAGGGGAACGTCCGGGCGTTGATCGACGAAGGGACCTCCGGGCCTGACTATTTCAAAGCCCAGGACGCCCTGAAACAATCCCAGAAGATGGCGATCCCGTTCTTGCTCAACGAGCTCGTCGAGCGCGACCACGGCGAAAACGAAACTGACATCATGGCCGCCCACAAGTGCATCATGGTCCTGCGCGAGATCACCGGGGAGTCGTTCGGCTATGCCCCGGGGCAGGCCAAGATGCGCATGCAGAGCATGGCGGCTGCCACTCCGGAAGAACGCAAGAAAGCGGTGCGCCGGTGGTTCGGCTGGTGGAAATACAACCGCACTTCCTGGAAGCGCAAGAAGGTCACCGTCGAGCCGGAAGAGGAAGACAAGTAGGCAGCGCTGGACGTCAATCCACGTTCACGCGGGTTGACGTCTCCCCGATCACGACCTGCTTTGTGATCGGTCGCTTCGGGAACTGCTTGTTGGCCCAATCCCATCGGTAGTAAACGACCGTCACAGCCGTGACCCCATCAGGCACGGGGAACGTGAGCTCCATTCCTGCGCTGATATCGGTCCGCGCGACCAGGGGTTCGGTCTCCGGGTCTG
>NYSS01000066.1 GCA_002683135.1 Planctomycetota bacterium
CGCGGCGAGAACCGTGGGAAGCCCGCGCCGAAGCGGTCCACGTCGTAATGGGAGCAGGCCGTAGCCATGTACTCCATCCCGCAGCACGCCGTCACGAACGGGTATTGGAAGATGGAGAACTTCCGGGCCCAGCCGATGGCGTCTCCGAGACGGGTGGTAAAGAACGACGGTTCCTTCGACATGTCACTTCCACTCCAAGGCGCCGTTGTCCCATGCGTATACAAAACCAACCAGCAGTACACCGAGGAAGATGAACATCTCCGTCAGGCCGAGGACCCCGAGATCGCGGTAGAGCACTGCCCACGGATACAGGAACACCAACTCGACGTCGAACAGGATGAACAGGATGGCCGTCATGTAGAACTTGACCGCCAGCTGCCCCATGGGGAGGCCGATGGGCTCATTGCCGCACTCGAACGGGGCGAGTTTCCCGGGCGTGGGGTACTTCTTCCCCAGGATGGAGGCGAGCACCACCATCCCTCCGGCGATGACGCCGGCGAGCACCAGGGCGACCCCTATTCCAGTGTGTTCAGCAGTCACAGCCAATCCACCTCGTCAGCAGTCTACCAACCACCCCAACCATCACGGCGCCACCGCCCAAGGCGTCACGAGACCGGGGAGAACCCCGCCGACCAGCGTGACGATCACCGCGACCGCCAACGCCACGCACAGGGCGACCGGCAAGCGCGCCGGCATGGGCGCCTCTGGATCCTTCATGTACATCAAGACCGCGATCCGCATGTAGACGAACGCCGACACCACGCTGCAAACGACAGCGAGGACCGCCAGCACCACGTACCCGGCGCCGACAGCGCTCGAAATCACGATGAACTTGGCCACGAATCCGGACGTCAGGGGGATACCCGTGAGGGCGAGCAGGAACAGCAGCATCACCGCAGCGAGCCCCGGCCGTTGCGCCGCCAGCCCCTGATACCCGTCCACCGTCGCGCCGCGCGCGCCGAGGCCGATGACCACACCGAACGTGCCCAGAGTCATGAACACGTAGAAGAAGGCATAGGTCATGGTCGCCGATGCCCCTTCGGGTGTCCCGGCGATCAGGCCCATGAGGGCGTACCCCACGTGGGCGATGGAGGAATACGCCAGCAGGCGCTTCATCTCGGTCTGCGCCAGGGCGAGCACGCTGCCCAGCGCGACGGAGAGGGCAGCCAGCCCCACCAGGATCGTCGATAGGGCCGGCGCATCCGCGCCGAAGGCGATCAGGCCCACCCGACCGACAGCCGCCAGGCCAGCGGCCTTGGACCCGGACGCCAAGAAAGCGGCCACGGGCGTACTCGCGCCCTGGTAGGCATCGGGCGCCCATGCGTGGAAGGGCACGGCCGCGATCTTGAAGGCGAGCCCTGATGCGATGAGCGCCAGCGCCGCAAGCTGCAACGGATGGTCGGCGAGCCCGCGCTCCGCGATCGCGGCGGCGACCCCGGAGAACGACGTCGTCCCGGTCAGCCCGTACGTCAGGCTGATCCCGAACAGCATCAGCGCCGAAGCAAAGGAGGCGAGGAGGAAGTACTTGATCGCCGCCTCGTTGGACTTCGGACGGTCCACCGTGATCCCCACCAGGATGTAGGAGCACAGGGTGATGAGCTCCAGCCCCAGGTAGAACGTCACCATGTCCACCGCAGACACGGTGAGCATCATGCCCGTCGACGCCAACAGGAGCAGCACGTGGTACTCGCTCCGCGGCACGCCCTTGCCCTCGAGGCCCTTCACCGACAGCAGCGCCACCAACGCCAGCGCAGCGGCGACCAGGACCTTGAAGAACTGGGCGTAGCCATCGATGGTGATCAGCCCGGCGAAGGCGCTCTGAGGCTCCGAGGAGAGCACCCACCACGCAGCGACAGCGGCGCCCACGGCCGCCATGACCGTACCCACGACCGGCAGCGCCGTGCCCTGAGCTCTCCGGGCCACGAGGATGAGCACCAACGCCATGCCCGTGAGGATGAGCTCGGGGATCAGCAGGCCGAGATCCGCTACGCTCGGGCCGTTCATGGGGCCACTCCCAGCAGCGCCTTCACCGGCTCATGGAGGTAGGAGAGGACCAGCTCCGGATAGACGCCGAGGCAAACCGCGAGGACGGCCAACGGCGCCAAGGTCACCACTTCACGTACGCCAAGCTCCAGCTTCATACCCTCAAGCCCTGGATTGAGCTTGCCCATGACCACCCGGTAATAGAGCCAGACCATGTAGACGGTCCCGAGCGCCACACCCCAGATGGCCATGGCTCCGAGCCAGTTCTCAGTCGCGAACGCACCTTGAACGACAAGGAATTCACCGACGAACGAGTTCAGACCTGGGAAGCCGGCGGCCGCGAGACAGAACAGGGTCAGGAACACGCAGTAGACCGGGGCGGTCCGCGCGACCCCACCGTAGTCCTTGATCTCACGCGTATGGGTGCGCTCGTAGATCATGCCGACGCACAGGAACAGGGCGGCGGACACGATCCCGTGGTTGATCATCTGGAGGATGGCGCCCTCCACCCCACCCTGCTTCAAGGTGAAGATGCCGAGGGTGACAAACCCCATGTGGCCGACGCTGGAGTACGCGATCAAACGCTTGATGTCGGTCTGCGCCAGGGTCATGTACGCCCCGTACACAATGGCCACCACCGAGAGGACCAACATGGGCTCGACGAAGAACGCCGCCCCCTCCGGCAGGATGGGGAGCGAGATGCGCAAGAAGCCGTACGCCCCCATCTTCAAGAGGACTCCGGCGAGGATCACGCTGCCCGCGGTGGGCGCCTCCGTGTGAGCGTCGGGGAGCCATGTGTGCACGGGGAACATGGGCACCTTGACGGCGAACGCCGCGAGGAAGGCCGCGAACAGCCAGACCTGATGGTCGGGATCGATGGCGGCCTTGGCGAGCTCGCGGAAGTCGAGCGTGTCGCAGGTGGTGTAGAGCGTGATCAGCCCCACGAGCATGAGCACGCTGCCGGCGAGCGTGAACA
Source organism: Planctomycetota bacterium (assembly GCA_002683135.1). Taxonomy (GTDB): domain Bacteria; phylum Planctomycetota. Next base: position 2,960 of record NYSS01000066.1, read on the forward strand.
GCAGGAACTTCATCGCTGAATAGACCCGCCGCGGACCTCCCCACACACCGATGAGGAGGAATATGGGGATGACGATCAGCTCCCAGAAGACGAAGAACACGAACAGGTTGGTCGCCGCGAACAACCCGATCATCGCCGTCTCGGCGACGAGGAGCGCCGCGTAGAACTCCCGGACCCTCGTCTTCACCGCGACCCAGGACACGCCCACACACAGGACCGTGAGGAGGGTGGCCAGGGCGATGAACGGGATGCTGATACCGTCCACGCCCATGCCGTAGACGAGGTTCCAATCCGGGATCCAGTCCACCGATTCGACGAACTGAAGCGCGGACGAACCCTTGTCGAAATCCGTGTACAGCGGCGCCGAGACAGCGATGGTCGCCAGGCTGACAGCGAGGGCGATCCAGCGGGCGAAACGCGCGCTCGCGAAGAACAGCAGCAGCGCCCCCGCCAGCGGCAGGAACGTGGTGACGGTGAGTACGGGATAGTCACTCATAACGCCAGCACCGCAAGGACCAGGAGCACCAGCGCCCCGATCGCCATCATCAACCCGTAATGCTGAGCGTGGCCGCTCACCCCGTTTCGAATCAACCGGCTCAGGGATTCAGTGCCGCGCGCGAGGCCAAGGAAGGACGCGTCCACCACGCCGCCATCGATCTTCCGCACGTGTTGGGCAACGGCCATCACGGGCTTGCGGATCACGAACTCGTAGATCTGCCCGACGACCCCGAACTCGAACCGAGACAGGGGCTTCAAGACGCGCACGAACAGGCCCGTCCCCCGCCGGTAGAACCAGTCCGTATCGGCGCTCACCGTCGGCTTCGGATCCAGGTGCTTCAGCAGCATGAAGAACCCCAGCGCGGTGAACCCAAGCATGCCGAGGGTGCTCGTCAGATGGGACGGCGAGAACACGTCGTAGGCGAGGGCAACAGCCGCGTGCGGCAAGTTCTCGTAGAGCCACCACGGGTAGACGCCGACTCCGACGCAGAGCGCCGCCGCGATCCCCATCGCTACCAGCATGTTCTTCGGCGGCTCCTTGGCCCGCAGGCCGGTGTCCTTACCGAAGAACATGTAGTAGGGGAGCTTGAGCCCTGTGTGCAGGAAGGTCCCGGCGGAGGCCAACGTGAGGGTCAGGAAGATCCACATGTAGTGGGACTCCCCCGCCGCCGAGACCACCATGGACTTGCTGACGAACCCGCTGAAGAGGGGCACCGCGGAAATGGCACACGCCCCGATCATGTAGAGACCGAGGGTGATGGGCATGGTCTTGTAGAGGCCGCCCATCTCGTTCAGCTTGCGCTTCCCGGTCATCTGCAGAACGGCGCCAGCCCCCATGAACAGCACGGCCTTGTAGAGGATGTGGGCGAAGGCATGAGCGGACGCGCCGTTGATGGCGAGCTGGGTGCCGATGCCGACACCGCAGACCATGTACCCCACCTGGCTGATGATGTGATACGCCAGGAGGCGGCGCGCGTCGTTTTCGAGCACGGCGTAGACCACGCCGTACACGGCCATGGCGGCGCCGAGCCAGATCAGGAATTCGGTCCCAGGGAAGCCGCGCAGCAGCGCGTAGACCGCGGACTTGGTCGTGAACGCGGTCATGAACACGGCGCCCGTGACCGTGGCTTCCGGATAGGCGTCCGGCAGCCAGGCGCCCAGGGGCGGCACCGCGGCGTTGACCAGGAACGCCACCAGGATGCAGACCCACCCGGCGCTCCCGGCGACCGAGGAGAAGTCATCGAAGACCAACGAGCCCGTCGCGCTCCAGTGCAGCACGGTGCCGGCGAGCAGGAACAGCCCGCCGATGACGTGAACGAGCAGGTAACGGAAGCCCGCCGACAACGCCGACTGGTCACGTCGACGCCACACCAACAGCACCGACGAGACCGCCATCATCTCCCAGAACACGTACAGGGACAGGAGGTCACCGGCGAAGGTCACGCCGAGGGCTGCCCCCGCGTAAGTCAGGGCCGACACGTGCTGGGTGTCGTCGTCCACGTGCAGCGCGTAGACCATGCCGATGAAGGCCATGATCGAGAACACGTAGGAGAAGATCAGGCTCAGCTGGTCCACACGGCCGAACACGAGCGTCTGCCCGAGGAACTGGACGACGCCGAACTCCCCCTTGGTCATGAGGAAGCACGCGACCACAGCCGCCGCCGGCACGGCGAGCATGACCGCGCGCTTCACGCCCCCCTTGAGGAACGGAAGCAGCCACGCTCCGATGATGAGCAGGAGGCCTGGATGCACCCACTCAATCCCCATAGAAGTCCTCGCGCTTCATGAGCCATGCGACGCCGATGAACTTGGATACGACGATGATCACCACACAGGAGAGGAACCCGTACACCGAGCCCCAGCCGGGCCACGTCTCGAACGCGAAGTGGGGATGGTCGGACGGGAAGGCCAACTGCTGCCCTACTTCGAGGGCGACCACCAGCACCAAGAACAGGTAGAACCCGCGCTTGATCCGACCGAACCGGACCGGGTCTTCGATCTGCTTCTCGAGCCAGCTCATGGCATCACCCTCCCCGCGAGGTCCAGGACCGCGCCCGGGAACATGCCCAGCAGAAGACTACCGACGGCGGTGATGACCAGCGGCGCGACCATCCACGGGACCTCTCGCACCTCCTCCTCATCCTCCGGCGGCTTCTCGAAGTACGCCTTGTAGACGATGGGCCCGAGATAGGCGGCGCTGAGCAAAGAGCTCAACAGCAGCACCCCCAGCAAGACGGGGCTGTGGCCGTCCAGCGTGCCGAGGGCGATGTTCCATTTGGACACGAAGCCGCTCGTGAGCGGTATCCCCACGATGCTCATGGACGCCAGGGCGAACGCCCCCATGGTCCAGGGCATGCGCTTCGCGAGCCCCGAGAGCTGGCTGATCTCGGTCTTGTGTGTCGATGCGTAGATGGATCCGGCGCACAGGAACAGCGTGATCTTGGAGACCGCGTGGTTGGTGATGTGAGCGCTCCCGCCCATCACGCCGCTGGCGTTCAGCAACGCCGCCCCCAGGATGATGTAGGAGAGCTGGCTGACCGTGGAGAACGCCAGCCGCGCCTTCAGGTTGTCCTGGCCGAGGGCCAGGACCGATGACACCAGGATGGTGACGGACGCCGCGACCAGCGCGATGGTGTCACCGCCGATGTCGGCCATGGTGATGGGTCCGAAGACGAACAGGAACATCCGAAGGGTCGAGAAGACCCCGGTCTTGACCACCGCCACTGCGTGCAGCAGCGCGCTCACGGGCGTCGGCGCCACCATGGCGGCGGGCAGCCAGCTGTGCAACGGCATCAACGCGTTCTTGGCGAAGCCGAAGAGGAACAGGGTGAAGATGACGAGCAGCAAGCCCGGCTGCTCCGTGACCGTGGCCGGAGAGAAGATGCCCCCAGCCTTGAAGTCGAGCGTCCCGGTCAGGTCGTAGGTCAGGATGATGGCGGACANCAGCANGACCTTGGCCGCCCCGAGGAGGTAGATGGCGTACTTGCGCGCGCCGGCCCGCGCCTCGTCCGTCTCCTTGTGAGCGACGAGCGGATANGTGATCAGGCTCAGCGCTTCGTAGAAGAGGAACAGGGTGAACAGATTGGCCGCGAACGCGACCCCCATCGTCGTGGTCAACGCCAGCGCAAAGCACGCGAAGTAGCGCGTCTGCGCGTGCTCATCGAGCGTGCGCATGTAACCGATCGAGTAGAACGACGTGAGGGTGTAGAGGATCGCCGCCCCGCCCGCGAAGAGCAGACCGAACGCGTCCGCCCTGAAGGCCAGATCGATACCCGGCATGAGGCGGAACAGGACGCACTCGGGCGACCCGCCCCCCAGGACCTCCGGGATCATGCTGATGACCACCGCCGACATGAGGACGCCGCCCGCGATCGACCAGAACTCCCGCAGGTTGGCGCGGCGTTCACCGGTGAACCCGATGAGGACCGCCCCTACCGCCGGGACGAGGATCGCAATAAGGGGAGACGCCATCACCACTTCAACTCGGTCAGGTCCGCCACGCCCGCCCCCGGCTTATTCCGGTTCAAGGCGATCACCAATCCCAGGCCGATACCGGCCTCCGCAGCCGCGACCGCGATCACGAACAAGGCGAGGACCTGTCCGCGCGGGTCGTCCATGTGCCAGCTGAAGCCCACCAGGCTGAGGTTCACTGCGTTGAGCATGACCTCGACCGAGATGAACATCAGGATGATGTTGCGCCGCGCCAGAAAGCCGAACATGCCGATGCCGAAGAGCAACGCGCTCAGGCCCAGGATCGTGTTGATGGGGATGCTCATGAGGCGGCCGCCCGCTTCTTACCCAACACCACCGCGCCGATGATGGCCGCGAGAAGGAGCAGGGACGCCATCTCGAACGGCAACGCGAACGGCCCGAACAACTGGCCACCCAGGTTCTCGAGGGTCCCCAGCGGCGCGTCTTCACCCACCGCAGCGGCGGTCGACGTAGAAGCCTCGATCGTGAGCGGCTCCATCTGGGCGAGCCAGGCGAGCCCACCGAGCGACAGCCCCGCGACGGCGGCGAACGGCCAGTGCATCCCGAAGCGTGGCCGGGCCACCTCCCCCGGCAAGTCGAGCAGCATCAGGACGAACAGGTAGAAGATCAGGATCGCGCCCGCGTAGACGATCACCTGCACGGCGGCCAAGAACTCTGCCCCGAGGATGAGGAAGATGCCGGCGACGTGCAGGAACAGGGCCAGCACCCACAGCATGCTGTGGACGGGATTCCTCCGCGTCACGGCAAANAGCGCGCTCGCGACGCTTGCGGCAGCCAGGTAGTAGAAGGTCGCCTCTTGCAAGTCTGGATCAACTCCCCCGGTCCGCGAAGAGAATAAGGGTTCTCGACGTTCTCCGAGCGGGCGACGCCCACCGCACCAGCCCCGTGGCAGGTCGCATCCTAACCGGGCNGGGAACACCTCCAAGGCAGACCGTCCTCCCGACAGCCTCACCAACGCCGGCCGCTCGACCATGCGGAGGCTCTGAGCTCGCCGCCCATCCACACCGGCCAGCTTCCNCGGGACCTCGAGATCACGTCATCGGCNGGCCCGTCGATGCGGCGATCAAGCCCGAGACTCTGCCGTAACATATATGGTCAAAGGGTATTACGCCGCTGACCCGTCCGTGCGGGCAACTGGAAGCTGCTGTGTGAGTACGACGGGTCCGCTCCGCGGCTCTACGACCTGGGAGAAGATGCGTCGGAAGCCCGCGACCTGACAGCTGAGCGCGAGGCCGTCGTCACCCGGCTGCGTAAGCAAGTCGTCGCCTGGCATCGCTCCATGCCCCCGGACGGGCGAGTCGGGCGGGGGAAATGAAGCGTNGGGCCCGCGCCAAAACGCGGGCCCGACGGGTGCATGGCTACAGGGTCCAGTAACCGGCGACGACGACTTCCGTCCGGTTGTGGAGCTCGAAGTGGCCTGGGATGACCACGTTCCTCCAACCCGCGGGAGCGACCAGGATCTGATGCTGGACGCCGTGGCAATCGGTGTAGATCCCGACCACATCATCGACCCAGACCTCGATCGTCGCCACCTCGACCCACACCTGGAACTCGATCAGGCGCGTCACCGGCTCGATCCACAAGTAGTGGTGGGTGCAGCCACCGATAACGAACCCACCGAGGTGTACGTGGAGGCCACCGACGCAGCCACAAGGCGGCGCGCAGTGCGGGTGCGGCGCCGGCGTCGGCACCACGACCACGGGGAACAGCGGCATGATCGGCGTGTTCGGGACGATGAGCGCAGGCTTGATCACCTTGATCGGCTTGATCGGCTTGATCGGCTTGATCGGCTTGATCGGCTTGATCGGCTTGATCGGCTTGATCGGCTTGATCGGCTTGATCG
>NYSS01000067.1 GCA_002683135.1 Planctomycetota bacterium
GCGAAGAACAGGCCGAGGAAGAACAAGGTGGTGAACAGGCCTCCGTTGTCCCCCATGCTCTTGAAGATGAACGGGATGTAGGTGAACGTCAGCCCGGAGCTCGCGGGGCCCTGTTCGGCCAAGGCCGCGCGGATCCCCTCGTCGGCCATGCCCGCCTGGGAGAGCAGCGCGAAGACTGCGGGGAAGATGAACAAGCCCGCGAGCAGCGACGCGGTGTTGTTGCCGAGCCCCGCGGTCCGGTTGGTCACCACCGCGTCCTCGTCCTTCCTCGCGTAGGCGCCGTACACCAGGATGAGCCCCCAGCCGGCGCCGGTCGACCAGGCTGATTGCGTGAGCCCGTCGATCCAGATCTTGGGAGTCGCCAAGAGTTCCCACTTCGGGCTGAAGAAGTACTGGAGCCCCTGCTCCGATCCGCTCAGGGAGCTCAGCGCCCAGATGGTGCCGCCGATCAGCATGACGAACAGGGCCGGGATCAGGATCTTGCACGCCCGTTCGATCCCGCCCTTGATGCCGCGCCAGACGATCAGCGAACCGATGCCCACGGCCCCGAGGTGGAACCACAGCGAGGTCGGTATGCCCAGCCCGTCGCCTGGCTGGCGGACCGCGAAGTCCCTGAAGTAGGCCTCCGATGCCGACTTGCTCGCCGCGATGGCTTCGGGGTCGGTGGCCGCCGGGATGTCGCTGAGGCCATCGATCAACGAGGAGAAGAAGTACTTGAGCGTCCATCCGGTCACGACGGAGTAGTAGGTCGCGATCATCAGGGTCACGAACGCCATGAACGCGCCCATCCACGCCGCGCGTTTGCCGAGCAGCTTGGCGAAGGCGCCGATGGGCCCGCGGCCCGTGGTCTTGCCGAGGGTGAACTCGGCGATGAGGATCGGGATCGACCAGGTGAAAAGGAACACGAGCCACGGGATGAGAAACGCCCCGCCCTCGTACTGGGCTGCGACCCGCGGGAAGCGCCAGATGTTGCCGGTGCCGATGGCCATGCCGAGGGCCGCCAGCACCAGACCGAAGCGGCCTGAGAATCCGTCCTTGCGTTCGCTCACGAGGGGCTCCTACTCGAAGACCAGCGTTTGCCAGGGAGAGAAAGCGACCGGCAGGGGCCCGCGCCGCAGATTGCCGTCGAACACCGCGAAGCTGACGCCCATGGTACCGCCGCTCTCGACTTGGCCACCGCGTTCCGGTTTGACCGGCAAGAGGATCGACCACGTCCGGTCTCGCCATGTCCCGCGGCCGACGTGCTCCGGGCCTATGGGTGAGATGCAGACCCGGTCCGGGTTGAGGAAGCGGGGCTCCACGTGGTCGAACACGGGGTCCTTCTCATCCGGCATGGCGCCGGCGAGCCACATGGCACGGTCGAGGGGGAGGGGGAGCCCCGGGATCGGCAGCACGGGAGGCACCTTGTAGTTGGTCACACGGGCCGCCAGCCCGTCCGGCGGGAACGGGTGTTTCGCGCCCGGGACGTCGCGCGTGGCGTCCGCGTAGCGCGCTCGGAAGATGACGTGAGTCCCGTCGTGGATGGCCCGTACGATGATGCCGCGCACGGTGAACTCCGCGGCCCGAAACGGCGCCAGGGCGACGTGGACGTCGCGCGCCTTGGCGAAGCGGGGATCATCGAAGTCGGTCGGCAGCTCCCCTTCGATCTTTGGAACGAACATGCGCCAGCCCATGGGCGAGTGCAGCGCCTGCGCGCCGGCGGGGATGATCGACCTCAGGTAATGGACGATATCCCACACCCCGTCATCGCCGAGCGCGTCAGCGGTGACGGCCGGCATGGCGCTGCCGGGCATGCCGGCTCGGATGCGGTTGAACAGACTCATGGACTCGATGCCGCCCTTCATGACGCCCTCGGTCAGGTTGCGCGGCGGGATCTTGGCCTCGGGAGCGGTGGGGTCCACGGGCATGGCGGTTCCGCGCCCATCAGCGCCGTGACACGCGGCGCACATCTGCATGTAGCGCAGGCGTCCGCGCGCTCGCGAGTCGATGGTGTCCGGAGTCTCCGGACCGCGGGGTATCAACTCGCCTGGCGCCGCCTGGCTCTGTACCAGCTCGCGCAGCTCGTCGTCGGATGCGACAGCGTCCTTGTACAGCTCCTCGAGACCTCGCTTGTTGAAGGCGCGTACGACCTCCACGAGGGTGCGGACCTTGCGCTCGCCCAGGTGCGCGAACGGCAACATGGCGGTCCCCGGGATCCCGGCCGCGATCGCCTCGTGGAGGTCCTTGTGGCTTGGACGTCCGTTGAGGGTGCTGACGAGCCGGAACGGCCCGGCGCGCAGGTCGCGGGGAGGGGGATCGAGAAACCGTCCGCCCGGGCCGTCTCCCCGGCCCCGCGGGCCGTGGCACGGCGAGCAATGAAGGGCGTACAGCTTGAGGCTGTCGCTGCCCTCCTCGAGGGGGTCATCCTGTGCGGGGACGAGGGCGAGGAGAGAGAGGAGGCAGACGATGTTTCTCATGAACGCTCCTATAGTGTGTCCCCGTGCCGCCCGTGCCTACCCTCATCGCCGGCGCGCTCGGCGGTTTCGCGCTGGCGACGCGCCAAACCGTGCCTGTGGGGGCGCCGGCGACGGTATGATCTTGGGCTCCAGCAGGTACCCCCAGTCGTCATAGAGGCGGCACATCGTTCACGACGTAGGCAAACGCGGTGGCGTCCACGGGGCCTTAGGAGACCGGGTCAATGTCGGATTGGTTTTATCCCCTGATGCTCGTGGCTGTCCTCGCGGTGTACGTGTTGCTGTCCTTGCAGGGGCGCCGGGACGCCGCCCGGGTCGTCGACGCGCTCCGAGGACGGCTGGAGGCGCTCGAAGCGGCGCTCCGCGAGTCGGGTGCCGGTGCACCTTCCGACGGGTCCGAGGCCGCGGGGCCCGCCCCCGATCCCGCCGGCGGGATCCTGGATGCTCTCCAGCGTTCGCTGACCGATCAGGGGAGCGCTGTCGAGCGGCTCAGTCAGGCGCTCGAGCGCGTCGAGGCGCGCCTCGACGCGACGCCCACGGCCGCCGGCGGGCCCAAGGACATCGCCCGCGCGTTTCTCGTGACCGAGGGGTACTCGTCCATTCGTGTCCTGGAGCAGTCTGAGGTGGCTGAGGGCGTCCGCGTCCAGGTCGGTGGTCTGCGTGGAGATGAGGTGCGCCACGGCCACGTGGTCGTGGCCAACGGACGGGTCGTCGACGCGACGCTCGAGGTCCCCACGACGTTGTTTCCCTGAGGCGTCTCGCTAACCTCCATCCGTCATGCAGCACGTCTACATCACCGATTTTGGCCGCCACGACGGCGAGGAAGTCCAGGTCAAGGGTTGGCTCTACAACCGGCGTTCCAAGGGGAAGATCCACTTCCTTCAGATCCGCGACGGGACCGCCATCGCCCAGGGCGTGATGCGTCGCGGGAATGTGCCTGACGAGGTGTTCGAGACGGCGGACCGTATCGGGCAGGAGACCTCCGTGGTGGTGACGGGCACGGTCAAGGAGGACGCTCGTGCGCCAGGGGGCTACGAGCTGCAGCTCACGGGGCTCGAGGTCGTCGCCGAGGCGCAGGAGTACCCGATCGCGTTGCAGGAGCACGGCCCGGACTTCTTGCTCACCCATCGGCACCTGTGGTTGCGTTCGAAAAAACAGGCCGCGATCATGCGGGTCCGGCACCGGGTCAGCATGGCCATCCGTGAGTTCTTTGACGGCCGCGGCTTCACGTTGCTCGACACGCCGATGTTCACGCCGGCCGCCTGCGAAGGTACGACGACCCTGTTCGAGGTTGACTACTTCGAGGACGAGAAGGCGTATCTCACTCAGTCCGGGCAGCTCTATGCCGAGGCTGGTGCGCTCGCGCTCGGCAAGGTCTACACCTTCGGTCCGGTCTTCCGCGCAGAGAAATCGAAGACGCGCCGGCACCTCACCGAGTTCTGGATGATCGAGCCGGAGGTGGCGTACGCGGATCTGGACGACATCATGCAGCTCGCCGAGGACTTCGTCTGCCACATCGTGCAGGATGTCCTCGAGAAGAACCGCAAGGATCTGGTCGATCTCGAGCGGGACATGGAGCGGTTGGAGGCCATCAAGGCGCCTTTCCCGCGGATCACCTTTGAAGAGGCGCACGAGCTGCTCGTGAAGCTCGGCCTTGACCACGAGGCGGGAGACGACTTCGGCGCCCCCCACGAGACCGCGCTCGGAGAGGCCTTCGATGGCAAGCCGGTGTTCGTCCACCGCTGGCCGAAGGAGATCAAGGCGTTCTACATGAAGCGCGATCCAGACAACCCGGACTACGTCCTCGGCGTCGATATGATCGGCCCGGATGGATCCGGTGAGCTCATCGGTGGATCGCAGCGCGAAGACGACCTCGAGCTACTGCTCTCTCGGATCAGAGAGGAGGAGCTGCCCGAGGAGGCGTTCCAGTGGTACATCGATCTCCGTCGATACGGGTCCGTACCCCACGCGGGGTTCGGGCTCGGTCTGGAACGCACCCTCGGCTGGATTTGCGGCCGCGAACACATCCGCGAGTGCATCCCGTTTCCGCGGATGCTCCACCGCATCTATCCCTGATTACAGCGTCGCCGGGCTCGTAGTGGCGGCCTCCAAGGCCTGGGGATCGAAGACGATCTCGCCGCCCTTGGCGCTGATATTCACGAGCATGCCTTCGGTGACGTCACCCTCGAGCATCAGATCCGTGAGAGGGGTCTCCACGAACTGCTTGATCGTCCGCTTCAACTCGCGGGCGCCAAATTCGCGCTTGTAGCCCCTCTCGGCGATCCACCTCTTGACCGACTCGTCGCAGTTCATGATGACGCCGGCTCGCCGGGCGATCTTCGTCAGTTCGCCGAGCAGGAGGTCTGAGATGGTGATGCTGTCATCGGCGGTCAGCGTGTTGAAGATGATGGTCTCGTCCAAGCGATTGATGAACTCGGGACGGAACGCCTTCTTGAGCGCCTCGTCGATCTCGCCCTTCATCTCTTCGAAGGTCGGCTCCTGCTTGACTTCCCAGTCGAAGCCGATGGAGCTGCGCAGCGATTCGACCTCGCGGACGCCCAGGTTGCTCGTCATGAGCACCAGCGCGTTCCGGAACGAGACCTTGAATCCCTTCGAGTCGGTGACCATCCCCTCGTCCAGGAGCTGGAGGAGGATGTTGTGCATCTTTGAGTGCGCCTTCTCGATCTCGTCGAACAGGACCACGAACTCATCCAGCTCCTTGGCGGCCTCGGTCAGGTAGCCGCCTTCGTTGTGGCCGATGTAGCCCGGGGGTGAGCCGATGAGCTTGGCGTACTCGTGCGGCAGCGCGTACTCGGAGCAGTCGACCCGGATCAGCCGCGACTGGCTCCCGTACTGGTACTCCGCGATGGCCTTGGCGAGCTCGGTCTTGCCGACGCCCACGTGGCCGACGAACAGGAACGCGCCGATGGGGCGACGAGGATCGCGCAGGCCGACCGCCGACTTCTTCACCGAACGGCAGACCGTGTTGATCGCGTAGTCCTGGCCGACGATCCGCTTCTTCAGCTCGCGGTCGATGACCATGATCCGCTCGAGCTGCTTCTCTGATTTCTTCTGGACCGGGAGGATGTCTCCATCGTCCTCGGCCTCGAGTCCCGCTTCGACGGCGAGAGGGACCGCGACCTGGTGGATCTCCAGACCGGGGTTGACGTCGATGCAGAGCAGGTAGAGGAGGTCCTCGATGTCGGGGATGCCGCCAGAGGTGCGGATCTCCTCGAGGCGTTCGCCCAGGTTCTTGTTGTATTCGAGGATGCACGAACTCACGACGTGCGTCTGGTACGTCGCGCGGTCAGCCACGGTTGCCTGGTCCAGGATCGCACGCGTCTCGTTGTCGCTGAAGACGCGAATGCGGACGAATTCGTCCAGCGCTTCACAGTACTTCAGGACCAAGTTGAACTCCCCACCCGTCATGCCAGTTCCTTTCATCCCGTTGTCCCCGGACGACGCCGCCCAAGACGTCGTGCCAGATGTCTCATCGGCACCTCTTCCGGCCGTTATTTACACTCACGTTTTTGCAAGGTTTGTTGACGCAAAATGCCCCACAGTTTGCGCCTCGGGGACGGCGTCCGTACGATTCAAGTAGTTATCGGACCGAGACATGAGAACCCCCTTCCCAGAACCCGGAACTCCTGAGGACATGCAGCTCGCGGCGCGGCTCGTGGTAGATGGCGTTTTGCCGGAATCCACGGTCAGGGCTGTGCTTGCGAAGCAAAAGGAGCTGAAGGAGCGGGGCAAGGACCTGTCCATCGGCGACATATGTCACCGAAAAAAATGGATCACCGTTTCCGAGGTGCGGTGGCTGTCCAATCCGGAAAAACCCCCCGTGGACCTGCTCCCAGGATTGGTGATCGAGACCATGCTCGGCCAGGGCGGAATGAGCAAAGTCTACGGTGCGCGTGACGCCCAAGGACGGGATGTGGCGGTAAAAGTGCTGCTTCCGTCCCTGCGCCGCAAAGAGGACAGCCTCGCCGAATTTCGCGGCGAGGGGGCGCTCCTGTGTTCTTTGGGACATGAAAACATCGTTAAGGGACACGCGGTGTGTGACCACGACGGGCTCGTGTACCTGGTCATGGAGCGCGTTCACGGGCGATCGATTCAGGAACACCTGGACATCAACGGTCGTTTTCAGGAGGAGGCGGCCCTCTACATCATCCTGCAGACGGCGCGGGCGCTGACTCACCTGCATGAACGGGGGCTCGTCCATCGGGACATCAAGCCCGGCAATATCCTCCTCGACAGCGACAACGTCGTGAAGTTGTGCGATCTCGGGCTGGCCACGCAGGCCGGGGGAGAGGGCGGCGAGACGACGGCGGGCACCGCCCAGTACATCGCTCCCGAGCAAGCACGGGCCGAGTCGGGGCTCGACGTTCGAAGCGATATCTACGCGTTGGGGGTCACCCTGTACCAGCTCGTCGTCGGCAAGCTGCCCTTCGAGGGGGAGACCAATCACGAGACCATGGCCCAGCGGCTGTTGGATGAGCTGCGTTCTCCTGAGCTCAAGGGGCTGGGGATCTCTCCTCACCTGCACTACTTCGTGCAGAAGATGATGGCCCTGGAACGGGAGGTCCGATACCAGAGCCCGGTGGAGCTCATCGACGACATCGAGGAGCAGATCCGCGGCAACAAGTCGCTGACCGCGCAGCCAGGCAAGTCGACCGCTGGCAATGTAGATCTGGCGCTGCCGTTTCAGGAGGACCGCAGCAAGGTGGTTGTCCGAAAGCCCCTTCCCAAGGGCAGCGTGCCCCCGCGGCGTGGGCCGCGGCGTCGACGTCCGGGGTCGCGATGATCGGTCGCGCGCTCATGGCCCTCGTGCTCGTCGTGCCGTCCGTCTGCCCCCAGGCTTCCGGGGAGGAGAAGGCCAACGAGCTCAACGAACAAGGCGTGGCCCTCTACGAGCAGAAGAACTACGGGAAGGCGGTCTCCGTATTTGAGGAGGCGGGCCGTCTCGACCCCAAGAACGAGACCATTCCGAAGAACCTGGCGCGGGCGCTCCACGGGCGGGCCCACGGTCATCGGAAGACTGGGCAGCTTGACGCCGCCGAAGACGACCTCGATCGGGCCATCGCGCTTGACGGCACCGAGCCGGCGTTCAACGCGATGCTTGCTGACTTGCACGTGCACCGACGGGAGTCTTCGAAGGCGCGACTTACGCTTGAGAAGGCCCTTGAGAAGCACCCGGAGTCTGCCGACCTGTTCGAGTCACTGGGGCGCCTGGAGTACTACGAGGAGTTTCTCAAGCAGGCCCTGGAGTGCCTCGAGACCGCCGCCCGCCTCGATCCGAGCCGCGGCGACGCGGCGGCGTTCAAGCGCTTTATGGAGAAGGTGCGTCGCGAGGTCAAGGTTGAGGGAGAGTTCTTCCGAGACGCTCGGGGCCAGTTCACGGTCAAGTACGACGACAAGGGCTCCCGAGAGGTGGGCACCGCTGCGCTCGATTTGCTGGAGGCGTCCTACAACCGCATGAGCGCCGATTTTCGGCGCTGGCCGAAGGACCGCCTGACCGTCGTCCTCTACACCCGCGATGAGTACAGCGCGGCCACCGGTGCGCACGCGTGGACCGGTGGGCTGTTCGACGGCAAGATCCGCATTCCAGTGCGTAACTGGCGCTCCGCGCCGGCGGAGATCCGGAAGACCCTGGATCATGAACTGGCCCACTGGTTCATCCGCAAGCTCAACCGTCGGATCCCTACCTGGCTCAATGAGGGGATGGCCCAACTTCAGGAGGGCAAGAAGCCCGGTGGGGTCACCCACTCCCGCATCAAGGGGGCGGTCAACTCGGGTCGTTACGAGCCGGTGGGCAAGCTGCCGCTATCCTGGGCTTCGATCAAGGAGCGCGACCGGGTCTCCCTGTACTACGCCCAGGCGCTCCACTTCACCGACTTCCTCGTCCGGCGTTATGGCTGGTCGGCGCTCGCCGGCATGCTCGAGGGGTGGGCTCCCGGGCAGTCGTTCACGGAGGCGTTCAACAAGGCGCTCTCCGCGGAGCTGGGGCTGCTCGAGCAAGACTGGCTGCGCAGAGTCCGCTGACGTCGCCGCGTCAGTTGACGACGAGCGTGAGCGCCGTCGTCAGGGGCGTCGTCGCCGCGAGTTCAAATCCCTGCAGGTGGAGCTGGGTGCCCGCGGGGACCCCCGCGGGGATCTGCAGGTTGAACGACAGGGACGTCCCGAATGGATCGGATGGGAGGGTCTGGAACAGCGACGCGAGAGGTGGAGTGAGCGTCGCGAGCAGCAGGGAATCGTTCGGATCGAGGAGCACCCAGCCCAATCCCATTGGAACGATGGGGATGCCCGCGCCCGTTGAGAGCGCCCCGGCCACGCCGAGCTGGAAGCGGCGCCCGGGGAGCGCCGGGCCGCGCACGCTGAGGGTGACGGAGGACCCCGCCATGGGGATCAGGTTGGTCGTGTCGAGGGTGAGCCGGGAGTCGTCACCCATCGACATGGGGATGACGCACATGGCGTCGGTGAGCACACGTCCGGTCCCGATGTTGGTCGTGTAGCCGGCGTTGGACTGCGTCTGGTTACCGACGATGGCGTAGAAGTTGTGGTTCGGGCTCAGGGGATTGAGCAGGTTGTTCCAGCAGAACACGTTGTCGTCCCCGCCGATCGTCCAGAGCAGATACGGGCGGGTGCCCCCGAGGTAGAGGTTGAGCGGATCGTTCGGGTTGTTGAGGGGGGCAGGGGCTGCGCCGCCCGGCCACAGGCGCTGCGCGTCGATGCCGACGACGTCGGGGCTGGGCCAGGTCCCGTAATAGAAGTTGACGACGACCTGAAGTTCGGACTGCCGGTAGGCGAAGAGCGCGGACAGGGCTCCGAATGGCGGTCGGATGATCAAGACGTCCCCTGGAGTGAAGCTGACCCAGCCGCCCGTCTGCCCGGAGAGCGGGTTCACGATGTTGGTGCCACCACCGAAGTTCGTGAACGAGACCAAGATCGCGCCGCCCGGCAGTTCGGTGTATGCATTTACGTCGAGCGCCACGGACGTACCCATGGCGGCTTGCAGCTGGCTCCGTGTGACGGCCGTGCTGAGCGCGCCGACCCCAGTGAATTGGACCACGTCTCCGGGGGTGGCGACGACCAGCCCGTTCGACGACATGGAGGAAGACAGGGAGAACCGGCAGTCGTAGATGTCCGGCTGGGTCCTCCCGCTGGAGGCGGCAGGGGCCGGCAGATGCATGGCGTCGATGTCTGGCCAGTCGAACGGTAGGCCGTCTCCGTTGATATCGCCGAGCATGATCCCCAACTGCTGGGCGTTGAACAGGGACCGCGCGCCTCCGGAACCGTCGGTGTCGGCCCACGCGGTGACCTCGTTGGGCGTGATGCTCGGGTTCCCTGGGAGCTGGATGGAGCTCACGCCGCTCAGTTGGGATAGGTCCATGGACTGGCACAGGGTGCCTGCCCCGACCTGGCCGGACGCAGCGGCCGAGATGGCCCAAAGGGCGAAGAGAAGGCGCTTCATGGCCTCCTTTCATAGCGTATTCGGGGGTGGGTTAGCACCTCTGGTGGGCTCCGTCGCCCTTGGTAGGATGCTCCCGCCGGTCGCAAACGACCAGGAGGCAGGCACTTGAACGTTCTTGTAGTCGGTGCCGGGGAGGTCGGGTCGCACCTTGCCCGCTTCCTCACGAAGGAGGCCCACCGAGTCACCATCGTCGACCGGGATGCGAAGTCCCTCCGTCGTGCGGCAAGGGTGACGGACGTGCAGACCGTCGAGGGTCACGGAGCGTCCTATCCGACCCTCGAGAAGGCGGGGGCCGCGAAGGCTGACCTGGTCGTCGCCGTCACCCACGACGACGAGCTCAACATGGTGGCCTGCACGGTCGCCAAGCGGCTCGGGGCCCGTCGCACGGTGGTCCGCGTCCACGCCGCCCAGGACCTCCTCGACAACCAGTTCATCTACAAGGACATCCTGGGAATTGACCTCATCATCAGCCCGGAGGAAGTGACGGCGCTGGAGATCTTGCGGATCTGCCGAGGGCAGAACGCGACGCCGGTGGAGAACTATGCCGGAGGGCGTCTGCAAATGCGTCGCCTCGAAATCCTGGACGATTCCCCAGCGGCCGGGAAGTCGTTCAAGGACTTGAAGATGGTCAACAGCGTGCGCGCCACGGGGGTCGTTCGCGGCACGGAGGTTTCCATACCGCGTGGTGACACGGTCCTGAGGTCGCGGGACTACGTGATGCTGATCGGGTTACCAGAGGGGCTGGACAAGACAGAGAAGATCCTCGGCGGTCGGCGGGATCTCCCCAAGCGCGTCCTGGTGTCGGGGGGCGGTCCGATCGCCTTGCTCGTGGCGCGCGACCTCGGCGCATTGGGGGTGAAGGTGCGCATCATTGAGCCTGACCGGGAGGCCGCTGAGCAGCTCTCCCGCGATCTGGAGGGCGCTGAGGTCGTGCACGGAGCCGGCACCGACATGGAGCTCCTCAATCAGGAGGGCGTCCACCGGTCCGGTTACTTCATCAGCCTGACGCCGAACGACGAGGTCAATCTGCTCGCCTGCCAGTTGGCGAAGAGCCTGGGCGCGGAGAAGACCATCGCCATGGTGAATCGATCGGATTACGCGGCGCTCGTTGCGCGTCTCGGGGTCGACCACGCTGTCAGCCCGCGCAAGCTCGTCGCCCGCCGGATCACCAACTGGGTGCGCAGTGAGTCGCAGGGCGCCATCACCCAGATCCACCACGGCGCCGCCGAGGTGCTCGACCTGGGGGTCAGCAAGGACTGGGCGCACGCCGGCCGCAAGCTCATGGACATCCCGTTCCCTCAGGAGAGCGTCGTCGGCGGGATCATCCGCGGCGACGATGTCATCATCCCGGGGGGGGACACCGTCGCCGAGACCGGTGACCACATGCTCGTGTTCGCCAAACGCGAGGTCTTAGAGGAGATCGCGCACTTGTTCGCCGAGGTGGCGAGCCCGGTGCCCGAGGAGCCAACGGCCTGACCCGATGAATTACGGCCGCGTCGCTCACATCCTCGGCACGTTCTGTTGCTTTATTTCGGGCATGCTGCTCTTGCCCCTTTTCGTCGCGTACCTCCACGGGGAGGCGGACGCTTACCGGGCCTTCGGGATCCCCATCGCTGTTGGCCTCGTTGGCGGGTTCATCTTGCGCCGCGTCTTCAAGGACGCGTCGCGAAACCTCTACCGCCGCGAGGGGCTGCTGATCGTCACCGGCTGCTGGCTCGCCGCTGCGATCCTCGGGGCCGTACCGTTCGTCCTCTCTGGGATGATCCCGAACCTGGAGGACGCGTTCTTCGAGTCCATGTCGGGCTTCACCACCACGGGGTCGACGATCTTGCGGGAGATCGAGACGCAAGGCCGTGGGTTGATGTTCTGGCGTTCCATGACGCACTGGCTTGGCGGCATGGGGATCGTCGTCCTCTTTGTCGCGGTCCTGCCAGCGCTCGGTGTGGGCGGCCGACTCCTCTATCAATTCGAGGCCCCGGGAGTGGAGACGGATGACCTGAAGCCGCGCATTCGCGAGACCGCCCTGGCTCTCTGGAAGATCTATCTGGTGATGACCGTCGCGGAGACCAGCCTGCTCATGGTCGCTGGTCTCGACCTCTATGACGCGGTCGTCCACACGTTCGGCACGGTGGCGACCGGCGGCTTCTCGACCTACAGCGGCTCGATCAGCCACTTCGACAGCGCCGCCGTGGAGATCATCATCACGGTGTTCATGTTCCTCGCCGGTGTCAACTTCACGCTCTACTTCCGGGCCAGGCGGGACGGACTGCGCCACTTCATCAAGGACCCGGAGTTCAAGACGTACGCCGGGATCATGGGCGTGATGATCGTGATCACGGTGGCCATGCTG
This sequence comes from Planctomycetota bacterium, assembly GCA_002683135.1. GTDB lineage: Bacteria > Planctomycetota. Next base: position 12,275 of record NYSS01000067.1, read on the forward strand.
CTGTCGCGGGGTGGCTATGACGACGGTGGGCGCGCGGCGCTTGACGCGGCCTTCACTGTGGTCTCGGTGGGGACCACGACCGGGTACGGGACCGTGGACTTCGAGACCTGGCCGACGGTATTGCGGATCATGCTCGTCATGCTCATGTTCATCGGCGGCAGCGCCGGTAGCACGGCCGGGGGCATGAAGGTCTTTCGAATCATGCTCGTCGTGAAGTACGTCGGTCACGAATTCCGCCGCTTCATCCGCCCCCATCGCGTGCGGACCATGCTGGTCGGTGGGCACGAGGTTAGCGATGAGGTCATGCGCAATGTCCTCGCGTTTTTTGCCGTGTCGATCCTGTTGTTCGCAGGCTCCACGGTGGCCCTCGCGGCCATGGACCCGGATATCCAGATGGAAACCGCCACCACGAGCGTGGTGGCGACGCTCTGGAACATCGGCCCCGGTCTCGGCGCCGTCGGCCCGACAGACAACTTCGCGGATCTCCCCGGCCCCGGGAAGATCCTGTTGACGTTCCTCATGCTGTTCGGGCGCCTCGAGGTGTTCACGGCCATGGTGATCTTCATGCCGGGGCTGTACCGGGACTGACATGGGGCGCCCGAAGGTGGCCGTCGTACTGGACGGAGTCGCCCGTGACGGCGACAGCCGCTGGCTGTTGGACACGCTCCGCTATATGGATCGTGATCGCTACCGGGTCCACGTCGTCAGCCTGCATACACCGGACACGGACGTCGCCATTGACGTGCAGAAGATGGCGGTCCCGGTCCACTCCCTCGATCTCCCCGAAGAGGGGGCTCGGTGGACGGTGGCGGGCACGTTCACGCTGTTCAATCTGTTCCGCAAGATGGTCCCGCGCCTGGTCCACACCGTCGGCGAACGGGCTGATGCGACGGCGCGGATCGCCGCCCGGTTCACCGGGGTCCAGCGAGTGGCGACGACCCTGCGTGGTCCGCGTCGTACTCCTGGCGTTCGCGCGTTGCTTACCCGCGCCACGGCCCACATGACCGACGTGGTGGTGGTGCCCACGAGGGCCCTGGCCACTGAAGCCGTGGATCGCTGGGGGGTTCATCCGCAACGGGTGCGCGTCGTGCCACCGGGGGTTGATCTCGGACGTGTCACCGGCGCGAAGCCGGCGGACGACATGGCAGGGGAGGGCCCCCTGGTCGTCGCCTGCGCGCGCATGGACGACGACAAGGGCATCGACACGCTCATCGACGCGACGGCGATCCTGCTCCGCTACCGCCCCGGCCTGCGCGTGGTGGTGGCCGGGACGGGCGTCACCGGGATTGGCTACATACGCCGCGCCCAGCGCCTCGGCATCGATGACCGGGTGTTGATCCCCGGGGCGCGACGCGACGTCCCGGAGCTGCTCTCCGCCGCCGACGTCTTCGTCCACCCGGCGCGACGCGACGGTTTGCCGCTGGCGTTACTGGAGGCCATGGCCGCTGGCGTTCCGTGCGTCGCCACGTCGCTGCCGTCGATCACCGAACACCTCCAGGACGACGTGCACGCCCTACTCTGCGCCGCGGATCAGCCCGCGTTCCTGGCGGACCGCATAGACCAGCTGCTCGGTGATGAGGGGCGCGCCCGCCGCATCGCTGGCGGGGGACGCGCCTTGGTGCAGGAGCGGTTTTCGCCAGCGGTCTCGTCCGCCGCCGTCCAGGACCTGTGGGATCTGCTGCTCGCGACCTAGGGCGCGGCTTCGACGTCGATCATGCCGGGCGCCGGAGGAAGGCGTCCCAGAAGATGGCGAGCACCACGCAGGCGTGAACCAGAGGCGCGAGGGCAGGCTCCCCGTTCCGGGCGCGGGTGAGCAGCCGGTGCGCGTTGGCGTCCGGCAGGAGCCCCTCGAACGGCGTTCGGATGTCGCCCAGGACTTCTTCGGCGAAGCGCCCGTATGCGCCACCCTGCAGCCAGTCGAGGAGCGGCACCGCGAAACCTCGTTTCGGTCGGCGCAGGTGCCTGGCGCGTTGAGCGGGGGGGAGCTTGCGCAGGAGCGGCCGCTTGCCCCGGGTGAGGCCGCGGCGGGTCGTTCCGGGGATGCGCAGGGCGACATCGATGACGTCTGGGTCGAGGAACGGGGCCCAGACCTCCACACCCGACAGCATGGAGGCGCGGTCGATCTTGGGCAGCAGGTCGCCGGGGAGGTACGTCTGCAGGTCGATGAGCCCCGCCAGCGCGGCGCCATCCGCGGGCCCACTGATCCCCTCGAAGGTCGTGGTCAGGGGATCCGGATCGGAGAGGACCCCTGGCAGGAGCTCTTGGCGCAGCGCGCCGCGTGGCATGAGCCCGACCAGATCGGCCAGGGATGAGGGGGCGTCCCCAGCCAGCGCAGCGAGCCCTTGCCGCCGGCGGATGCCGGGAACCAGCGGCGCCAGCGTGGCGACGGTCCGACCGAGCCCGGTGCCGTGCAGCCGCTGTGCCCAGCGGGCGACGCCGTGGCGGCGGTATCCCAGCAGGATCTCGTCCCCGCCGTCGCCGCACAGCAGCACCACCGCGTGCTCCCGCGCGCGTCGGCAGATAAGCGCGGTGGGCAACCAGCTCGAATCCGCGAGCAGCTCGCCGGTGGTCGTGACGAGCTCGGTGAGCAAGGCGCCGGCATCGGCGTCGAAGGTCCAGGTGTGGTGGGTGGCGTCGGCGAACGCCGCGGACTCCGCCGCGTCGCTGCGCTCGTCGTGGCGGGGAGAGTCGGCGAAGCCGAGGGTGAACGCGGGGAGCGGACGGCCGAGCTCTGCGGTGGCGGCCTCCAGCACCTTGGCCGAGTCCAAGCCGCCGGAGAGCATGACCCCCAGCTGCCGGTCCGTACGTGTGCGCCGTGCGACGGCTCGTTGCAAGGCGTCTTCGAGGGCGTCGTCTGCGCGCGCGCCGACGAGGTCGGGGTCCGCCGCCGTGGGCGGCGCCCAGTAGCGCGTCGTGCGTACGCCGCGCTCGTCGACGCACATCCAGGTAGCAGGTGCGAGCTTGTGCACGCCCTCCACCACGGTGTCATTGCCCGGCACGTACCCGGCCTGCAGGTACGCGGCGGCGGCGTCTATCCGATAGCGGCGCTCCGGCAACATCCGCAACAGGGCCGCCATCTCGGATGCGAAGACGATGCCCCCATCCATCTGGCTCCAGTGCAGGGGCTTCTTGCCGAGCGGGTCCCGTGCGAGCCAGAGGGCTCGGTCAACTCGGTCCCAGATCGCGAGGGCGAACGGTCCACGCAGCCGCTCGAGGACGTCGACGCCATATCTTCGCCACAGCGGCAGGAGTACCTCGGAGTCGGAGCGACCCTGGAACGGATAGCCGGCGCACGCGGGGTCAGCTTTGAGCTCCGCGGCGTTGTGGATCGTCCCGTTGATCACCAGCACGAGGCGCTGGTCGTCGGACGCCATGGGCTGGGTCCCCGCAGCCGACAGGTCGTGGATCGCGAGCCTGTGGTGGCCGAGGACGATGGAGTCCTCCCACCAGATGCCCTTGCCGTCCGGGCCCCGATGGGCGAGCCCGTCCAGCAGCTCGAGGGCGCAGGGGGCCTCCGGGGAAGCCGCCGCCCGCCATGCTCCTGCGATACCACACACGAGCGGATTGTACGTATCCAGAGGCGGGTGACGGAAACCGGGGTCGTGGCGTAGCCTTGGAGCCGTCGCCATGGCAAGAGAACCTCGTCGATTCCGCCGCTGGGTCCTCCGGATCCTGCTGCTCCTCGTCAGCTTCACCATCGCGGTGCTGCTGGTCGAGGGGGCGCTGCACGTGCTGTGGCCCCTCGATAACGTCATCCCGGGCCAGGAATACGACAACTGGAGGACGTTGTCGGAGCGGCTGAAGAAGCGGTTCGTGGCTGACGACGAGCTGGGCTACCGGCCGGTCTTTGTGAGCGCGCCGAAGGAGCCATTTGACTACGGGGAGCACGGCACCCTCCAGAACCCACATCCGCTGGAAAAGCGGGACGGCGTCCAGCGCTTGCTGTTCATTGGTGACTCGGTCGTGTTTCGCGGCAAGTTCATTGCCGCCGTCCGAGAGATCCTGGGGGACGCAGAATACGAATACTGGAATGCCGGCGTCGAGGGCTACAGCACCCTCCAGGAGGTCGCCTACTACCGTCGCTTCAATCGCCGGATCAAGCCCGACCGGGTGATCCTCGTGTTCCACAACAACGACTTTCGGGTGACGCCGGTGCTGTTCCCGGACAAGGACGGCAACCTCACGTTCATCTACCCGGATCGGCCTGTGAACGACCTCAATCCCTGGCTGTTTGCCAACAGCCAGATCTACCGGCGCGTCGTCAACATGCGCCTGTCGCGGTTGCCGAAGTACACGTTCGAGGAGAACGCGCGAGACGCCCGCCGGGCCCTCGAGGCGCTCGCGGCGCTCTGCGAGGCTGACGGGGTCCCCCTCGATGTCGTCCTCCTCCCGATGTTTCTCCCGTATGGGGAATGGGGAGAGGAGTATCACCGGTCCCGCAACGAGTCGCTGAAGATCTTCGGCGAGCTCGGCCTCGAGCACGTGGATCTCTACGACGCTGTGGGCCGCGCATTCGACGCGGGTCTCGCCGTCCAGGAGTCGCCTGGGGACCGGCTGCACCCGAGCCTCGAGGGGGCCCGGGTCATGCTCCAAGACATCAAGGTGCGCGGCGGCTGGAAGCTGCTGGGCCGATGAACCGGTCCCGCTACGCGTCGTTGTTTCCGGGCCGGCGCATCGGCACCTTCTCCCAGTGGTCGTCGACGGAGACGTAGACGACCTCCGCGTCCGTCACGGTGACCTTCACCCCGGTGGGACGGAAGCGCTCCGCGACGACCTCCACCCGGATGGTGACCGAAGTGTTGCCGACCTCGGTGACCCACGCGTAGTAGGAGACGATGTCGCCGACGTAGACCGGCTTGTGGAATTCCACCTCGCGCATGCACACGGTGACAACACGTTCGGGCGCGTAGGTGCGCGCCGCTATCGCACCGGCCTGGTCGATTTGGGAGAGGATCACGCCACCGAAGATGGTCCCGTGGACGTTGGTGTCGGATGGCATCATCGCCATGCGGATCGCTGGTTCTTGCGGACGCTGCTCAAGTGCCATGGGGGGAGAATAGCAGGCATGGTCGTCTCCGCGGGTGTGGCGGTGTGTGGTATCCGGCAGGTCGTGCGTTCCCGTCGTGCTCAGCGCCCCGCGCTCCCGTCGTTTCATAGGCCCGGGCGGCGTCGTATTCCCCTGTGGGAGGGGCGATGTTAGGGTCCCGCCCTCCCATGATCGCCCTCATCTCGGACATCCACTCCAACGTCGAGGCCCTCACGGCTGTCTACGAGGACATGCAGGCTTTCGACGTCGACGAGGTGTTTTGCCTGGGTGACGTGATCGGCTACGGGCCTGATCCTCGCGAGACCCTGGCGCTGGTGAAGGACGCGTCCTTTGTCCTCATGGGGAACCACGAGGAGGGGCTGCTGTTCACGGCGGAGAGCTTTAACCAGCGCGCGCGCGGCGCCCTCGAGTGGACGCGCGATCAGCTCAACAGTTCGTCCTTCACGAAGGATGAGAACTTCGCGCTCTGGGGCCTCATCGACTCGTTCCAAAAGCAGGAGCGGCGAGGCGACATGATGTTCGTGCACGCCTCGCCGAGGCAGCCTGTGCGGGAGTACGTCATGCCGTCCGACGCACTCGACCAATCCAAGATGTCGGACATCTTCGGGCACATGGGCGACGCGAAGACCTGTTTCGGCGGCCACACCCACGTCCCCGGCGTGTTCGTCGAGGGCGGTGGCTTTCGTCACCAGAGCGACATCGAGGAGCGGCTTCCGCTTCCCGACCGGCGTTGCCTCGTCAATATCGGTTCGGTGGGGCAGCCTCGCGACGGCGACCCCCGTGCCAGCTATGTACTCGTCGACGAAGACGGGCTCCTGTTTCGTCGCGTCGAGTATGACTTCCGAACAACCATGCGGAAGATCGCCAACAACCCGTCCCTCGATGACTTCCTTGCGCGGCGGTTGAAAGCCGGGCAGTAGATCGCCTATCTCAACCGACCGCCAGACGACACACAGTGATGGAAAAGCGCTTCACGTTAGCACTGGTTCTCAGCTTGCTGGTCTTGTTCCTCTACCAGCAGTTCATCCTCGGCCCCAAGCAGGCGGCGCGTCGCGAGCTGCTTGAGGCGGAGCGGGCTAAGCAGGAAGCTGCCGCGGCCGAAGAAAACCCCGGCGGCGACGCGGGAGATCCCGAGCCCGCCGCGGACCAGGCGGACGAGAGGCCGAACAAGGTTGATCCGGCCACCGTTAGCCGGACGGTCCTGGAGAACGACCGCTTGAGGTTGACGTTCTCCGACCTCGGCGCGGTGCTCGAAGAGGCTGAGGTCAAGGACTTCCATTCGGTTGCGGGTGCTGACGACCGTCTCAAGCTGCTGTCTCCGTCGCCGGTGGGCCTCAACGCGATGCGTCTCGACGACGCCCGGAACGCGGATCTCGCCCTGGGGTCGTCCCTCTGGAAACTGAAGAGCGCGGACGCGCGATCGGTGACGTACGAGTTGTCGGTTTCGTGGACCATCAAGAACAAGCCGATGGCTTACGCCCTGACGAAGTCGTTCCGGCTCCCTGAGGGCAACGCCAGCTATCTCGAGGTCGAGGTGGGCGGCGCGTACGTCGAGGGCGGGGGCGACTTCCTCTCCCGGCAGTTCAACCTGCTGGTCACCGGCGGCGTCTTCCAGGAGCGCGGCGCCGACACCATCAACGGTCCGCGGAGCGCGATCTACCCCTTCGAGGATGACGTCGAGGTCTTGATGGTGGGTTCGGTCGAGGCAGATACCAAAGACGAGGACATCCTCGACGTCTTCCGTACGGGCGAGGTGCTGGGCGTCAAGCGCAGCGTCGGGAGCGGGAACCGCTACGTAGCGGATCTCGGCTCGTATCTCGGCGCCTACTTCGTTCTTGACGAGGAGTTTCCTCCGGTGACGGCCGCGGTGAGTGTCCTGCGGCAGAACGCCAAGCACCGAGTACACGAACGTACGGACGGCGGGGGAGCGGGGCCGCGGACCTGCACCGTGCTCAACTTCCAGGTCCCGTTGTTGAGGGACAAGACGAGCACCTGGAAGAGCCTCCTGTACCTGGGGCCGATCGACGACGACGCGCTTCGAGCGCGGCTGTCCGGCCGGCTGAACGAGTCGGAGCTCGAGGCGGTCGGTGAGGTGTACGACGACCAGCTCGGCTGGGCGCGGCCCATCGGGCGCTTCATCCTCTCGATCTTGCGCTGGCTACATGGGGTTGTCGGCAACTGGGGCTGGGCGATCGTGTTGTTGACCCTGTGCGTGCGCATCGTGCTGTTCCCGGTCAATCGCAAGTCCCAGGCCGCCATGCTGGTCTACAACGAGAAGATGTCCAGGCTGAAGCCGAAGCTGGACGCGTTGAAGAAGAAGCACGAGGGGGACCAACGCAAGTTCGCGGAAGAGCAGATGAAGCTCATGCGTGAGCACGGTCTGGGGCTGCCGTTGGGCGGTTGCTTGCCGATCTTCCTGCAGATCCCCATCTTCTTCGGCCTGTTCTCGGCCCTGCGGTCGTCCATCGATCTGCGTCAAGCGCCTTGGTGGTGGGTCAACGATCTGTCCCAGCCAGACCATCTGGTCACGTTCGCGCAGGCGGTCCCCAATCCGATGAGCATCTGCGGGATGTGTTGCCCGATGCCGGCGCCGCCCATCACCGGGTTCCACTTGTTGCCGATCCTGATGATGATCGCGTGGGTGGTCAACTCGATGTTGATGCCGCGCCCCGAGACGAGCAATCCGCAGATGGATCAGCAGCGCAAGATGATGATGTTCATGCCCATCATCTTCGGCGTGTTCATGTACAGCTACGCCGCGGGGTTGTCCCTGTACTGGTTCACCTCGAGCCTGTTCGGGATCGTCGAGTCTCGGGTCATCAAGAAGATCTGGCCGGTCAACAAGACGGCCTGACTCCAGGCGGCGACATGACGGACACAATCGTCGCGATCTCGACACCACGAGGGGCGGCGGCGCGCGGCGTCATCCGGGTCTCCGGCCCCGACGCGCGGGCGATCGTCGGGGCTCTCTGTGACAGCGGGGAGGACCCGCGCGACCTGGAACGAGGGGTCATCGACGGCAGGCTCCGTCTCGGGCGTAGCCGGACGTCGGCGTCGATGCGGTTGCTGGTCACGGCAGGGCCGCGTTCGTTCACTGGTGAGGACGTCGTCGAGGTGCACGTTGACGGTTCCCCGCTGCTGCTCGAAGTGGTGCAGGAGTTGCTCGTTGGGGAGGGCGGGCGTCTGGCCGATCCGGGGGAGTTCACCAGGCGGGCGTACCTGAACGGGAGGCTGGATCTCACCCGGGCGGAGGCTGTTCTCGCCCTCATCCGGGCGCGGGATGATCGGGAGCGGGAAGCGGCCGTGGCGCTCCTCGAAGGCGGCGTCGCGCGGAGGGCCGCCGTGGTGCGGGATCGCGTCCTCCATGCGCTCGTCCCGCTCGAACTAGGCTTCGATTTTTCGGACCAGGACGTGGAGGTCCCGCTTCCCGAGGGGGCGGTGGATGGGTTGCGGCGTTCGTTGCTTGACCTGGATGCCCTCGTCGAGGGTATNCNNGAGCAGGNGGCCGCGCGCGGTTGCTACCGAGCGGTGCTCGAAGGCCCTGCGAATGCGGGCAAGAGCAGCCTCTTCAACCGCCTGGTGGGCAGGGAGGATGCCCTCGTCACCCCGATCCCCGGGACGACCCGTGACGTGCTCTGCGCCGAGATCGAGGTTGGGGGTTGCCGCTTTGAACTCGTGGACACGGCTGGGGGTGACGTCACGCGCGCCTCGGCGGATACGGAGGCCCACGAGCAGCGTCGCCGTCGTCTCCGGGAAGCTGATCTCGTGATAGAGGTTCACGATATTCGCCGCCGGCCGCTCCAGGCGCGGCTCGATCAGCTCCTGGTGCTCACCCATACGGATCTGTGTGAGAACGACGAGTTGGCCGCCAGTGGGGCGGTTCTGGGTGTCAGCAGCGTTACGGGCGACGGTGTCGAAGCCGTCCGCCGTGCGATCGCGGAGCGCATCGTGGATCGTTCTTCTGCGTCTACCGGTGGCTCCGTGCTCGTCACGGCGCGCCAGGCCCATGGGTTTCGTGTCGCCCGCGAGCGTATCGCTTGCGCGGCGGACGGGTTGACGCGGGGTGCCGGCCCGGAGTTGATCGCCTCCGACCTGCACGCCGCGCTCGCGCAGCTTCGCGAAGTCATCGGCGAGGACGTCGGTGACGATGTCCTCGATCGCGTCTTTCGCGACTTCTGCATCGGTAAGTAGGGCGAGCTTGGTGGATGCAACGTTGTGGATAAATCTGCGCCGAGGCTCCTGCTTGACGGCCGGGAGCGCGCAGTCAGAATGGTCGGACTTGAGAGGGGTGGAACGTCTCCATGCGTTGTCCTTTTTGCGCCAGCCCAGAAGACAAGGTCATTGATTCCCGTGCGAGCAACGACCAGAAGGTCATTCGCCGCAGGCGGGAGTGTGTCGGCTGCAAACGCCGTTTCACCACCTACGAGCGTCTCGAGGAGGTCCCCTTCAGGGTCGTGAAGAAGGACGGGACACGGGTCCCGTTTGATCGCGAGCGCATCATGCACGGGATGTTGCGGGCCTGCGAGAAGCGCCCCATCTCAGTTGAGACCTTGGACGAGATCACGTCGCGGGTCGAGTCGCGCATCAATGAGATGTTCGATAGCGAGGTGAGCTCGCGTTTCATCGGCAATCTGGTGATGGAAGAGTTGCGCTCGATCGATCAGGTCGCGTACGTCCGATTCGCCTCGGTCTATCGGGAGTTCAAGGACATCAATGAGTTCCTGTCCGAGTTGAAGGGCATCCTGGAGAGGGAGCAGGATGGGGCGGATTCGGCAGGTTCGTAAGGAAGACGGCACGCTCGAGCCGTTTCGCGAGGGCAAGGTCGTCGAGGCGATCTTGCGGGCTCTCGTGGCTACCGGGACGTCCGACCGGGGACTGGCTGAAGAGCTCGCGGGCGTGGTCGTCCTGTTCCTCGACAAATACCATGGGGACACGGTCCCCTCGCTGACCGACGTGGAAGAGATGTTGTGCCGGGTACTCCGCGAAACGGGGTACGGGCAAGCTGCCGAACGATTCACGAAGTTCAGCCAGGATCGCCGCCGCCTGGAGGAGGAGGTGGTTGTCCGTTCCCTCCCTGGCAAGGAGGCTGGCGCGATCCCGGGTGCGCCTGCTGAGCAGGTGAGCCCCTGGAGCCGTGATCGTCTCGTGCAGAGTCTGGTGCGCGCGGGGGAGCTGCCGGCGAGCTTCGCAGAGGAGGTCGCCGCGGCTGTTGAGACGCGCATCCTGCAGGCAGGTCTTCTCTCGGTTACTCCCGTCCTCATCCGGGAGTTCGTGCGTTGCGAGCTCATGGATCGCGGGCTGGAGGCGCCATCCGACGATGTGGTCGTCGGTGTGACGCGCGAGGAGATGGCTGCGCTTGTTGGAGGGGCCGTATCCGAGGCGCCGGACCGCTACATCGCGGGACGTGCGCTCTCTGGCTACGCCCTGACCGGCATCCATGGCGAAGAAGTCGCACGCGCACATTTGGCGGGCCGTATCCATGTGTACGGTCTCAGCGACCCGCTGAAGGTGGAGCGCCTCGTGTTGCCCGCGGGTGTGCTGTTGCCGGAGGACGCGGATGAGCGACCGGTGGGCGACGTGCTCCTGGCGGTGCGGACCCAACTCGACCAGGTCAGGAGTCACGTGCGGGCATCGGTTGTCCTGCCGGATCTCGTGGGAGGCCTCAGCCGTCACAGGGACGCCCATGCTGATCCGGAGCGGGTGGTCTCCCTGCTTCTGGGCGCCCTCGACTTCCGCGACTGCTACGGCATGGCGGGCTCTCCGACCCCACACCTCACGGTGCCCCTCACGGGCGCCGCAGGGGCGTCGAGCCGGTTCCTTGAGGTGCTGCTCCGGCGCTTGTCAGAGCACCCTGAGCAGGGTGAATGGCTCCCGGTCAGTCTCGCCCTGGGGGCCGGTCCGGTCCCCGATGGGGAGACCCTCGAGCGGACGCTCAACATGGCCTCCGCGCGGGAGAAGACGGTCTTACACATCCTGCGTGAGGAGGACTGCGCTCCGTACCCGGAGGAGCGGGAGTCGCCGGTCCCCTTGACGATCAGCCTCGGACGGCTCGCCATCAACCTCCCGCTCGCGCTCCTCGATGCGGCAGGGGTGGGATTGCAGGAGGCCTTACCCGAACTGGATGCGGTGGCACAGATCGTCAGGGACGCCTTTCATGAGCGCTTCTGGTATCAGCGGGGAGGCGCCCGTTGGGGGCTCCATGGCGTGGTCGTCGGCCTCGGTGGTGGCGACAAGGTCCAGGTCAACGCTCAGGGGCAAGAGGTCGACCTCGAAATATGGGGGCTCGCCCACGCGCTGGAGCTGCTCGTGCGAAGGGGAGTTGTCCACCCGTCCCGGCGTCCTGAGGCAGCGGCCCGGGTCCTCGGCTACCTCGACTATCTCCTGGGGGAGGAGGTCGCCGGTGTCCGGTTCCGCGTGCGTCTCGGTGGTGCTCGCGATCGTGGGGTCAGGCGGCTCATGCTCGAGTCCCTGGAGGGCGCAGCGAGCCGCTACGGGATCATGGACGCACAGGAGATGCTCCGTGACGAGTCGCTGGACCGTTCGACCTTGCCGGTCGCGGTGCCGCTGACGTCCGATCGGAACCGTCTTCTCCTCGAGGCGCCGTTCGCCGAGCGGACGGGTCCCGGGCTGGCATTGCCCCTGGCGGCGTTCGGGGCCGGGGACCCGGGTGAGCTGCTGCAGCGGCTTCGCGACGAGACGCGGCTTGGGCTGCTGACCCTCTCTTCTCGCCACGCGGCGGACGATCTCTTCGAGGTCCAGGAGGACCTGTTCTCCTGAGCCCGTCTCCCCGACCGCCAAGGGCTGCTCCAAATGCCTGGGGAGCAGACGGTTGTCCCCCTACTGGCGGGGTATCCAGACAGCCCTAACCCCAGTATGCTGGGGTCCGTAACGTTGGAGGGAGAGGGATGGCCAGCCCGATTCGGGCGGCGGTGCCCGCCGGTTACGGTGGGACGCGGTTTTCCCAGGTCCTGTCCGCGCAAAGGCCTATGCACCTCAAGCGACTCATCGTCCACGGATTTAAGTCCTTCGCTGACCGCACGGTTTTCGATTTCGAGCGGGGGGGCCTGACGTGCGTAGTCGGTCCCAACGGGTGCGGCAAGTCGAACGTGTTCGAGGCCATCCGGTGGGTGCTGGGTGAACAACGTCCGACGAGCTTGAGGAGCCGCGAGCTTACGGACGTCATCTTCAACGGAACCGTTCGCCGTCCGCCCATGGGCATGTGCCAGGGAACGATCGTCTTCGACAACGAGTCAGGGACGTTGGGCACTGATGCGACCGAAGTTGAGGTCACCCGTCGGGTCTTCCGGTCTGGCGAGACGGACTATCTGGTCAACGGCTCTCCGGTGCGCCTGAAGGACATCCGCGATCTGTTCGCGGGGACCGGCCTCGGCGCAGGCGGGTATGCGTTCATGGAGCAGGGTCGCATCGACCAGGTGCTCGCCTCGAATGCGGTCGAACGCCGGAGGGTGTTCGAAGAGGCCGCGGGCATCAGCCGGTTCCGTTCGCGCAAGCGCGAGGCTGTGCTGAAGTTGAACCGGGTCGAGGATAACCTGACCCGTCTTCACGACATCGTCGAGGAGATCAACCGCCAGATCCGGTCGCTGAAGATCCACGCCGGCAAGGCGCGCAGTCACCGCGAGATGACGTCGCGTGTGCGTGACCTGCAACTCAGCTACAGCGTGCATCGCTTCGAGGCGATCAAGACCGAGCAGCAACGCCTGCAGGACGCATTGCAGGAGATTGAGTCCTCTCGCGCGCAGCGCAACGGGGAACGCGAAGGTCTGCGCGTTCGCATGCGTGAGGTGGAGAGCGAACTCGAGGCGCTGATGGAGCGCGTCGGGGGTTTCCGTACGCGCTATGCGGAGGTCGCTGGCAAGATCGCGACCTGCAAGGAGAAGATCGGTCTGCAGACCGGCTACGTCGACGAAGTCGCGCAGCGTCTGCAGGTGAAGACCGAGGAGATTTCGTCGCTGCGTTTGTCGCTGACCACGCTCGAAGAGGAGCGTGTCGTCGCGCTGCGTGAACGGGAAGCGTTCGATCACGACCGCGAGCGGCTCAGCGGCGAGTTAAGGCGACTGGAGGAGGCCGCGGCCGCGTCCCGTGAGAAGGGTGAGGAACTCGCCGAGGAGTGCCTGGCCGCGCAGGCTTACCTCCGGGACCTCGAGCAGCGTGAGGCCGGGCACGACCGGGACATCGCTCGGCTGGAGGCCGAACTGGAGCATCTCGAGGCCGGGGCCGCTGCCAACAAGGAGTCTCGGGGACGTATCGATCATGAGAGGGAGGACCTGCGGGCGAGCTTGGATGAGCGCACCGGCCGTCAGGACGCGCAGACGTCGGTGCTGGAGGAGCGCCGCGTCGCGCTGACCGCAGAGGAGCGCCTCGCAGAAGACCGCGAGCAGCAATACGCGGCCGCCATAGAGGAGCTCCGCGGCTACGAGGCGGAGCTGGACCGCGCTCGCTCGCGCGCTGACGTCGTCCAGGGAACCCTCGCGAAGGGCGAAGGCCTCGACGAAGGGACCCGTGCGCTGCTTGAAGAGCATCGGGGACGTCCGAAGTTTCTGGCCGGCTTCCGCGGGCTGCTCCTCGACCTCATCGAGATCGACCTGGACCACGCATCGGCGATCCAGGCCGTCCTCGGGGACGCATCTGAGGCGCTCGTGGTGGAGACGGCCGAGGAGGCTCTGGAGGGCCTGCGTTGGCTGCGGGACAACGACCTCGGAAGCGCGCGCTTCTTGCCATTGGATCGCTTCGTGGGAGTTCGCGCCTCTCAGGTGCCCGGGGTACGGGCCAAGGACAAGGACCTGGCTCCTGTCCTTGCGGCGCTGGTCGGCGGCCTGGAGATCGTTGACGAAGAGGCCTTTGGGAGTTCGTTGACCGGTGGCTCCAAGGGCTCGCTTGTGGTCACGGCCGAAGGCGACATCGCCAAGGACGGCCGCTTTGTCACCTCGGCGGTCCGTGGCAAGGGGGTCCGTGGGCTGGTGGTCTTGCAGGCGGAGTTGCAGGACCTGGAGCGACGCCTGCCGGGCCTCGAAGAGACCCGTGACCGGTCGCGTGACGAACTCGGCGCGAAGCGCGCGGCTCGAGACGCTTCACGTGAAAAGATCAAGGAGCTCTCGGTTGCTCTGGTCAACGAGGAGGGGGAATCCGCTCGTCTCGACCAGGAAATCGTTCGTGTGGTGCGTGACCTTGATCGCCTGAAGAGTGAGTCCGAGCGCCTCGTCGAGGGGGGAGCGCTGCTCGAGCGCAAGCGCGGTGAGGCCCAGGCTGGGTTGGTTGATGCTCAGGACGCCAAGGCCGCGGTCGCCGAGGACATGGCGGAGGCGTCGCGCGAGGTCGACGCGCAGACGTCGAGGCTCGAAGAGCACCGGCGTGAGCGTGACCGCGACGCCCGGGCCTTGGAGGAGATCCGGGTCGACTCCACCAAGGTCGCGGAGCGGCTCGATGCGCTTTTGGCGAAGGACGCCCACTTCAGCTCGTCGATCGATGAAACCAAGCGTCGCCTGGAGGCGGACGAGCGGGACGTCATCGAGTTCGAACGGAACCGCGATGAGACCGCGCGCGGGATGGAAGCGGATCGCACCTCTCTCGGGCAATTGCAGCAGGAATCGAAGCGGATCTCCGAGTCGCTTGGCGAGCGTGAGCGCGACGCCGATGGGGTGCGTGAGCGCCTTCGGGAGACCGCGGAGGCGCTCGATTCCGCGGAGGCGGGGATCAACGCATTGACCGAGAAGCTGTCGTCCTTCCGTGGCCGCGAAGGCGAGCTGAAGGCGGCGATGGAAGGTCTGCTCGAGCGCTCACGAGACGAGCTTGACCTCGACCTCTTGACCGATGAACTCCCCGATGTGGCGCCGCCGCAAACGGAGGACGGCGAGGAGGTCGATTGGAAGGCCATCGAACTTGAGATCCGCGAGCTCCGTAACCGGATCGCCCGCCTCGGTAACGTGAACCTCGCCGCGGTGGAGGAGCTTGAAGACGCCGAGGGCCGCGCCGGGTTCATCTTCCGTGAGCGCGACGATCTGATGGACGCGCGCGACCAGTTGAACAGGGTCTTGAAGGAGATTGAGACGCAGTCGACGCAGATGTTCGTCGACACGTTCGCGGCGGTCAGCGAGCACTTCTCCACGATCTTCCGGCGTCTCTTCGGCGGCGGGAAAGCGGAGATCTTCTTGGAGGACCCGGATTCCCCGTTGGAATCCGGGATCGAGATCAAGGCTCGCCCTCCGGGCAAGGAGTTCCGCAGCATCACGTTGCTGTCCGGTGGAGAGCGCACCATGACGGCGGTGGCGCTCCTGTTCGCCATCTTCCGGGCCCATCCGGCTCCGTGTGCGTTCCTCGACGAGGTCGATGCCGCACTTGACGAGGACAACACCGAGCGCTTCTGCTTCATGCTCGAGGACTTCACCGCAGAGAGCCAGTTTGTCGTGGTCACGCACTCCAAGCGCACGATGGAGAAGGCGGCGTTGCTGTACGGCGTGACCATGCCTGAGCGCGGCGTCAGCCGTAGGATCGCGGTGCAGCTTGAGCAGCTGGACGCGAAGGGGCAGCTCGTCGATCTCGCGCAGGTGAACAAGCAGGCCCGCGCCGAGGCTTCCGAGGAGGTCGCTTCGGTGGAGGAGCCCGAGGTCGTCGTCGAGGCTGACGCGCTTGACGAGTTGGCGTCGGCACCGCGGGTCTTGGAGGCCCCGGCGATGGCGCGGAGATCATCGCAGGCTACCCCCCCCGCAGAGGCTGAGGAATCCTGAGGACTGGCCTCGGCCGCGCCTTATCCAGCCACAGGTCTTTGCCTCCCTCCGGCCGATAAGGGGCCTGATGCGGCTCTTGCTTCTCACCATCGTGACCATGGGCGGACTCGCCCTGGTGTTGGAGTTCGTGCTCGTCGACACGGCGCGCATCGCCCAGGGTGCGCATCACGAGCCCGTCGAGATCACCTTTGGGGGGCTCCCCGGCTCCCACAGGCCTGAAGAGCGGGGACCCGTGTCGAGCACCAGGCGGCCCGCGTCCTCCGGCGAGGACGAGGCGCGTGCTGCGAAGCTCTGGTGGTCGCAGCGGCGGTCGCGTGACGTTGTTGGGCGGCGGGCGATATTGAGGACCATCGTGGCGCTGGATTCGTCCTATCGAGGTCCTGCTGAGCGCGCGCTGAAGGACGTGGAGCGCGCGATACGTGCAGCGGCGGTCGGAAAGCTCGAGGGCAGGCGGTAGGATCGCGGCGCCGGAGCCCGATCATGAACGAACCGCTCGCTGATCGTGAGTGCATCCCTTGCCAAGGCGGTGTCGCGCCGCTCTCTGCCGAAGCCGTCGATCGCTTTCTCGGCGATCTGAACGGAGTGACGCCATCCTGGGAGGCTCGGGACGGCCACCACATCACCAAGGCCTGGTCGTTTCCAGACTTCAAGTCAGCGTTGGCCTTCACTAACGCGGTGGGTGCCGAGTCCGAGGATCAGGGACATCACCCCGACATCCACCTGGCGTGGGGCAGGGTCTCCATCGACATCTGGACTCACAAGATCGACGGGCTCACCGAGTCGGATTTTGTCCTGGCCGCTCGAGTCGACCGAATCGCCGAACGCATGCGATCCTAGACAGCCGTGCCCCGTCTCCTGTACGCGAGACTCCCGGGCTAGGCTCGCGTGGTTCGTGTACCGTTGTGGCGATCATGTCCGTGGACAAGGAAACCATCAAAGGCTGGCTCGCATCGGGGGACACGCTCCGCGAGCGTGACCTGTCGGGTTGCGACCTGCGGGCGCTTGATCTCTCGGGGCGTGATCTCGAGGGTGCGGACCTGAGGGGCGCGCTCTTGGGGCGCGCGACGTTGTCCCGGTGTCGCTTGCGCGGTGCGGAGGTCGAGGGAGCGAGCTTCGAGCTCGCGGTGCTCCAAGGGGCCGACCTGACGGGCGTGCGCGGCGCCAAGACCCGGTTCTCTCACTCCTTCCTCGAAGGTGCGATCCTTGATGATGTGCAGCTGCCGGGCGCCGATTTCGAAGGGGCGGGCTTGCCGGGCGCGCGCTTGACGGGTGCTCACTTGGTCGGCGCGACGTTGCGTATGGCGGATCTCAGCGCCGCGGACCTCACCCGCGCTGATCTTGAACGGGCGGATCTCGGAAACGCGATCTTGTCGCGCGTGGTCCTCGCAGGGACGCGTCTTGTGGCAGCGGATCTCTCCGCGGCGGACCTGACGGGTGCGAGCCTGGTGGAGGTCGATGCATCCGGCGCCAACTTCATGTCCGCCATCTTCAAGGACGCCGAGCTGTCCCGGTGTGACCTGACCGATGCCAACCTGCGTGGCGCCGGTCTGACGGCCGGACGATTGCCGACGTGCATGCTCGCCGGGGCGCAGTTCAAGAAGCCCGGTACGTCGTCGGAATAGTGGTTTATTGAGGATTCGTATCGATGGTACCCTCGGGTGCCCTCGTGGTTTTTCCTCCGCGTGAGCGCTTTTCCTCAGCGACTCCAAACTCCGATGCCGCGCCTCCTGTCGACGTTGTCGATGCTCCTGGTCCTGTGCACGATCGGTGCCGGTCAGACGCTGCGCGTCTACCACATCGAGGTGGATCAGGGATCGGCGGCGCTGATCATCGGTCCGACGGGTACGACGTGTCTCGTGGACTCCGGGCCACCGGGGCAGGGCGCCGCCTCGGTGGTTCCGCTCCTCGCGAGCCTGGGCATCTCGTTCCTCGACTACACGGTGGTGA
The DNA here is from genome assembly GCA_002683135.1 of Planctomycetota bacterium. Taxonomy (GTDB): domain Bacteria; phylum Planctomycetota. Next base: position 30,011 of record NYSS01000067.1, read on the forward strand.
CGCACTACCACAACGACCATTGGGCCGGGTTCCCGGAGATCGTAGCGGCGGGCGTCGGTGTCGGCGTGGCCTACGACCGGGGGACGGTGAACCAACCCGGGGGACTCTCGAGTTATCTGAACGCCGTGGGCACAGCGCGGACCACGATCGGTCCTGGGACGGTGATCGACCTCGGCGGGACCGCCACGGTTACGTGTGTCGTCGTGAACGGCCAGGTACTGGGGGGCGGTTTCGCAAATCCGGCGAGCGGCGGACAGGAGGAGAACGCCCGCTCCATAGGGCTGAAGGTCTCCTACGGGGGATTTGACGAGGCGATCTGCGGAGATCTTGGCGGCGGCGGGAACGGGGCGTCGGACGTGGAGACGGTGGCCGCGCCGGCCATGGATGACGTCGATGTCATGGTCCTCAGTCACCACGGATCGAATACATCGACGAATCAGGCGTGGGTGGACAACCTGGACGCGGAGGTGGGCGTGGTTTCGTGCGGCAACAACAACCCGTTCGGCCACCCTCACACGGAGCCGCTTCAGAGGTTCCTGGGCAGCCCGAACGCGGTCGCGTTGTATCGGTTGAACACCGGGTCTTCGAACCCAGGGGGCGCCCTCGTGAACGGGACGCTCCTCATCGAGACGGACGGAAATTCGTACACGGCGTCCGGCGGTCAGATCCCGAGTCTCACGATGAACGTGGACTTCGGTGGCTTGATCCCTGGGCCCGGGAACCCCCCGTTGTTGCCGGGTGACGTGATCGTGTCCGAGTACATGAACAACCCGGCGGTCGTTCCGGATTCCAGCGGTGAGTGGTTGGAGTTGTGCAACACGACTGCCACGACGCTGAATCTCCTGGGGTTCGTCATCCGAGATCAAGGTACGGATTCCTTCACCCTGCCGTCGCTCACGATCCCGACCCGTGGTCGGCTGGTGCTTGCCGTCAACGGGAACTCCAGCCAGAACGGCGGCGTCGTCGCGGACTTCGTCTGGCCATCCGGGGCCTTCTTCATCGCCAATGGGTCTGACGAGATCGAGGTCGTGGACGCCACGGGGCAGGTGCTTGACTCGGTGGTCTACGACAACGGCCTGACGTTTCCGGACCCCACCGGCGACTCCGTCGAGCGCGTCGACCTGAAAGCTCTACCCTACGGGCCCAATTTCGCCGAGGCGACGACGTCCTTCGGTGCCGGGGATAACGGGACCCCCGGGTACACCAACAGCGTCGATGCCACCGGCCCGTGGATTTCGCTCACAGCCGGTGGGAACTTCGGGATAGGGACCTCAGCGACGCTCACCATCAACGCGGCTTTTTCGCTGGGTGGGGCCGCCTACGGACTGTCAATGAGCGAGTGCGGCGCCCCGGGCATCGAGCTGGTGCCATCGGGTCGCGTCGTGGACCTGTGCCCGACTCCGCTCTTCAATCTGGTCGCGCAGAACCCTGACATCCCCGGGCTGATCTCGGGATTCCAGGGTTCGCTGAACATCTTCGGCTTCTCCACGGCGACCATCAACGTACCGCCAGATCCGTCGTTCATCGGCTCGACGTTCTTTCTGAGCGGTGTCGTCTTCGATTCGGGTGCACCGAATGGCATGTGGTTGATCGACAACGTCCTCGCGGTTGTGAACTGACGCGTGTCCGAGGCCGCCGCACGTAACCTCAAGGTCGTCATCGAATACGACGGCTCCGCGTACGTCGGCTGGGAGCGCCAGAAGAACGGGCTCGGTATCCAGGAGGTGATGGAGGACGCGGTCCATACCATCACCCGTGAGCGTGTCGTCGTCGAGGGGTCAGGGCGTACGGATGCCGGGGTGCACGCCCTCGGTCAGGTCGCATCATTTCGTATCGACAAGGAGATCCAGGTAGAGAAGCTGCGCCTCGGCATCAACGCTGTCCTGCCGCCCGACATCGCGGTGCTCTTGATCGAGGAGGTGCCCTCTGATTTTCATGCGCGGCGAAGCGCGAAGAGCAAGCGGTATCGCTACACGATCCTCAATGGCCCCGCGCGGCGTCCGCACTTCAGGCACGTGAGCTATCATTTCCCGCAGCCGCTTGACGAAGCGGCGATGGATGAAGCCGCGGGTTATCTGGTCGGAGAGCATGACTTCACCGCCTTCGCGCGGGAGGCGGACCAGAAGAAGACCTGCGTTCGCACCATCCTCGAGGCGCGCGTCGTCAGGGATGGCGCGTTCCTCTACATTGACGTCGTGGGGACGGGCTTCCTCTACAACATGGTGCGGATCATCACTGGCACCCTCATCGAGGTGGGGGCGGGCAAGCGGGATCCCGGATCCGTGCCGGCGCTGCTTTTATCAAAGCGCCGGGAGCAGGCCGGCTACACAGTTCCGGCGCAAGGACTTGCGCTCGTCCAGGTGGACTATTGAGCGGTGGGGCCGCGTCCAAGCCTAGAACCCGCGGGTGGATATAATGGGCTGCTCACGGAGAGAAGCCCTTGGAGATCACGATCACGGCCCGTCACCAGTCTCTCGAGGCGTCCCTACGGGAGTACCTGGAGGGGCGGCTGGCACGACTGGCCCGGATCTTCGAACGCCTGACGGCGGTGCACGCGATCCTGGACCACGAACATGCTCAGCACGTCGTTGAATTGACGGCGAGCGCGCCCCCACATCACCGGTTCTCCGCCCGCGCCGAGGAAGCGGGCCTCCGCTACGCGATTGACTTAGCCGAGCACAAGATCGGGGCCCAGGTTCGGGAGTGGAAGGACCGGCTCGTCGATCATCGGCCGTGACAGACCTGCCCAGGTTGAGGGTCCTTGCCGGAGGCCCTATCCTGTGCGCTTAGGGGACATCATGAATTTCACCGGACTCCTGGATCATCGCATCGGGATCGACGAGCTCTCGACGGACGACGTTGCGTCGACCTTCTCTGCCATCGTCGATGCCCTCGTCTCTGGCGGCGCGATCGACGCGACCGACTCGGACACCCTCCGGGATGCGTTGATCGCTCGCGAGAGCTCCGGTAGCACCGCGTTCCAGTACGGATTCGCGCTCCCACACGTCTTCAGCGACCTGGTCGACCGCATCTGGGTGGCCGCCGCGCGGCATCCGGGTGGCCTGGACATGGCCGCCGCTGACGGTGAAAAGACGACTATCATCATCTGTATCGTCGGGCCGGAGAGTGAGCGCGATGCGTATCTTTCGCTGCTGCGCACCATCGCCGGCATCGTGCGTGACGGCCATTGGAGGCGGTTTATGCACCAGGCGCTGACCGCTTCAGACATATTCGAGACGCTGCTTGAGGCCGAGACTACCTGACGAGCCTCTGACGACCTCCGCGGGAGGCGCATCGCCCGTAGCCCGCCACCAAGTCGTCGTGCTCGGTGGCGGTACCGGGATCTCTGCGGCGCTCCGGGGCATCAAGGAGAGCGGCGCGGAAGTGACGGCCATCGTGACCGTCGCTGATGACGGCGGATCTTCCGGACGCTTGCGGAAGGACTACCACATGCTCCCGCCGGGGGACATCCGGAACTGCCTCGTCGCGTTGTCGGATGGTGATCCGTTGCTTGGTGAGCTCTTCAACTACAGATTCGAGGACTCGATCCTGAAGGGGCACTCCTTCGGGAACTTGTTCCTTGCCGTGCTCACGAGGCTCACCGGTGACTTCCGAACGGCGGTCGACCGGGCGCGGGGTTTACTCGGTGTCTCGAACCGGGTGATCCCGAGTACGTCGACGCGGGTGGTGCTCGTCGCCAGCCACCCGGACGGTACCCGTTCGACCGGCGAGCAGTGCATCTCGCGCGGCGGAAAGCCCATCATCGGGATGGAGCTCAAGCCTGAGCCTCCGTGCATATCGGACGAGATCAAGGGCGTCATCGACGACGCGGATCTCATCGTTCTCGGGCCTGGGAGCCTGTTCACCAGCCTCGTGCCCAACCTGCTTGTCCCTGGCATGACGGAGGCGCTCACCGCGGCGCGCGCTCCCGTTGTCCTTGTCGCTAACCTGGCGACCCAACCTGGGGAGACCGACGGATTCCTGCTCGCTGACCATGTTCGTGCGCTCCGGGAGGTCGGGGGTCTTGAGCGGATCGATGGCGTTGTCGTCAACGTGGCGCATGTCTCGGATGAGGTGCGCGCGCGGTACCAGGAGTCGGGGGCGAGCCTGATCGCCATCGAGGCAGGGACTGACGCGGTGGAGGGGGTTCCCGTGGTCGCGGCGGATCTCGTCCGGCTCACCGAGGATGGCTTCCTGCGTCACGACGCGTCGCGCCTGGCCGAGACGCTGGGTGGGTTGCTCGAAGCGGGTGTGGAGGCGGATCGTGGCTGAGGCGGCGGTCACGCGGCAGGTCGAGGTCGTGAATCCCCAGGGTCTGCATGCCCGTCCGGCGTCGCTGCTCGTTCGCAAGGCGAATGAGTTCTCCGCGTCGGTCACGCTGTGGATCGGCGCGGATCAGGCGGACTGCAAGAGCATCATGGAGGTGATGATGCTCGCCTCTCCCAGGGGTACGAAGGTGACGATCGAGGCGAACGGCCCGCAGGCGGATACGGCCGTGGAGGCCCTCGCGACGCTGTTCGCGGACGGTTTCGGGGAGGCGTACGAATGAGCCGGCGTGTCCGGGGCACGGTGGTCTCGGAGGGACTCGCTCGCGGCGAGGCTCTCGTCGTCGCGACGGGGGAGGTCTCCGTTCCGGAAGGACACGTCAGCGAGCATCAGGTGGAGCGGGAGGTGCAGCGTTTCCGGAGGGCGGTGGAAGGGGCTCGCACCGAGATCGCCCGTGAGGAGAAGGCCGCCCGTGAGCGACTCGGGGAGATGTCCGAGATCATCGGGTGGTATCTGACGATCCTCGCCGACGAGACGACGTTGCTGCAGCCCATTGAGGCGATGATGCGGCGCGAGCGTTTTACCGCGAAGTACGCGACGTTCCGCCGGTTCAGCGAGGTCGCGGCCCAATTCGAAGGTGCTGGTGAACCAATGGCCAGCCGCGTACCGGACATTATCGATGTGAAGCGGCGCCTCATTGCCCATCTGCGTGGCGGTCGCAAGCCCCTCGGCGAGCTGGAGCGGCTGCAGCGTAAGGTCGTCATCATCGCGGATGACCTGACACCCTCTCAGGCGGCGAGCCTCGATCGGGAGAAGGTCCTCGCGTTCGCCACCGATCGCGGCGGTCCGGCGGGGCACACAGCCATCCTCGCGCGCCACCTCGGCATCCCGGCGATAGTGGGGCTCGACAACGTCACCAGCATGGTGCGTTCGGGTGAGCCCGTCATCATCGACGGGCTCTCGCGCGGCGAGGTGATCGTCGACCCGAATCAGGACGATGTACACGAATATCAGGTACTCAGTCGTCGCTTGCAGGCGCGGCGCCGTCGGGTCCACCTGGACCAGGAGCGCGCCCTCACCAAGGATGACGTTCCGATCACGATCCTCGGCAATATCGATCGTGGGGAGCAGGTCGGGGGCTTGCGTGAACTCGGCGTTGAAGGGGTGGGGCTCTTCAGAACCGAGTTCTTGTTCTTAGGGAACACGGCGCCGGATGAGGAGGCCCAGCGCGAGCACTACGGGCGTTTGTTGCGGGACATGGCTCCGCACAGCGTGTGTATCCGCACGATGGACTTCGGGGCCGACAAATGGGATCACCGCGTCGGGGGGGGGAAAGAACCGAATCCCTTCCTTGGCATGCGGGCCATCCGGCTCAGCTTCGCCCACGAGGGGCTGTTCCGCGCGCAACTGAGGGCGATCCTCCGCGCTTCGCTCGAGGGCCGCTGTCAGATCATGTTCCCCATGATCTCGGACGCCGCCGAGTTCCGACGAGCCGTGGGTGTCCTGGACAGCGTGAAGGACGAGCTGCGCAAGGAGGGGATCCCGTTCGATGAACGGGTCGAGGTGGGGGCCATGATCGAGGTCCCCTCAGCGGCTTTGACGGTGGAGAACATCCTCGCCGACGCAGATTTTGTCAGCCTCGGGACGAATGACCTGACCCAGTACACGTTGGCGGTGGACCGGACCAACCCGCTGGTGGCTGAGATGTTCGTCCCCCACCACCCCGCCGTGCTGCGACTCATGCAGCGCACCGTCGCGGCGTGTGAAGTTCAGGGGAAGCGGGTCAGCGCGTGTGGCGAGATGGCCGGCGTGGCCGAGTACGCGCCCGTGGTGCTGGGGCTTGGACTCACGCGGCTGAGCATGGCCGCGCGGCGGGTCCCCGACGTGGTCACGCGTATCCGCAAGCTCAGCCGCGAGGCCTGCCGTGGGGTCGTGGAAGCCATGATGGCCGCGGACGGGGCTGCGGCCGCGCATAAGATCCTCACGCAGTTCAACCGTCCGCCCACCTCTCGGCGGCGTCAGACGCGCTGATAGCGGCCCCTTTCGCGGCTGCGACAGCGCCAAATCGCCGTGATAAGCCGGCTTTTTGCGGGGCTGCTTCCGCGGTGCCTGTGCCGTGTGGGGTCGGCACGACTCAAACATTGGCCCCTCCTCGGTTTCCGGCGGATCGCCGCTCAAGGAACGGCCCTGTTCGCGCCGATCTTGAGCGTGTGGGAAGACCCGTCTTTCGGCCATTTGCCCTATTGAGGTGCGGCCCCCCAGGAGTGAGCGCATGCTAGCCAGGACGAGGAGCATGGTCGGTCTCGACATCGGGACCAGTGCCGTGAAGGCCGTCGAGTTGACCCGGCGGGGGAGAGACGTCGAGGTCACCGGATTCGGCCAGGTCGAATTGACCGCTGATACCCCGGAGGCGCGCGCCAGCGCGGTGCGGGAACTCCTCGCTGAGGGTGGCTTCAAGACACGCCGCGTCGTCACCAGCATCAGCGGGAAGATGGTCATCATCCGCTATCTGTCCATGGTGCAGATGAGCGACGAAGAGCTGAAGAACGCGATCACGTTCGAGGCCGAGAAGTACGTGCCGTTCCCGCTCGACGAGTGTGTGCTCGATTGCCAGCGCATCGATTCACCAGAGGGATCGAGCACGGGGCACATGACGGTCTTGCTGGTCGCGGCGAAGCGCTCTGAACTCGAGGGGCACCTGGCGACCGTCGACGCGGCCGGGCTGGTGCCTGAGGTCATCGATGTGGACGCGTTCGCGTTGTCCAACGCGCACACCTTGTGCACGTCCGTGGACGAAGGGATGGACGGGACCGGCACCATCGCGTTCGTCGATGTCGGTCACACCAAGACCAGCGTGAACGTGGTCTCTGGAGGTCACTCGCTCTTCACTCGCGAGATCGGCATCGGCGGGTGTGATTTCACCGATTCGATCGCCAAACGGCTCAGCGTCGGGTTCGACGAGGCTGAAGAGCTCAAGCGGGAGCCCGGCGACGGGTGCGAGGCGGTGAACGAGGCGCTTTTCCCGACGATCGACGACATCGGCAACGAGATCCAGCTGTCATTCGACTACTTCGAGAACCAGTTCGACAAGGAGATCGGCTCGATCTTCCTGTCCGGTGGTGGTGCGAAGGTCGCTTCCTTCCAGGAGGCGTTCGAGCGCATCTTCGAGAAGCCCACCAAGCTCTTCAATCCGTTCGATCACATCCAGGTCAGCTCCGCCATCGACCCGGACCTTCTCTCATGCAATGCACCCCAGTTGGTGGTGGCTACGGGCCTCGCAGCCCGTCTTGCCCGCGCCAGCTAACTGACGGAAGAGCGACCCATGCATATCCGGATCAACCTCCTCCCGCCCGAGTATCGCAAGAAGGAGATGACCCCGTTGGCGACGCTGTTGCCAGCGTTGGTCGCCTTCACTCTCGTCCTCGGGGCCGGTGCGTTCTGGGCGTGGAACCACTTCGGGGCGCTGGCTCGCGTGCAAGCAGAGAACGAGCAGCTGCAGCAGGGCTGGGGCACGCGCCAGGCGCCGCTTCGGTATCTCGCCAGCCTGCGGTCCGAGGAGGATGACTACGCGGCTCGCTCCGAGACGATCTCGGAGATCGCGACCTCCCGCGTGCCCTGGACGCTCAAGCTGGATCAACTCTGCGACCTGGTCGCGGACGACGACGATGGGGAACGGTATCTCGTGTGGCTGAGCCACTTCCTGGTCAAGAAGCCGCAGGGCAACACCCGTCGCGGTGCGACCAAGGTCGGCGAGTCGATCGCCATCGAGGGCCTCTGCTTCTCGGACGAACACCCGCTAAACCGCTTCAACCAGTTCCATGAGGCGCTGCAGGAGCACGCATTTTTCGCGGATTGCACCGCCATCAACAATCCGGCGGGTCAGGCCGTTCTCATGGAGGACGAACTGCTCCCGAGTCGCGCTTGGACGATGAAGCTCGACATGCAGATGAAGGCCCGGGATTCGAAGAGCAAGCGCAGCGGTCTTCAAGCCGATGCCAAGCCCAGGTAGGGCGCGCAGGGGTAAGTCATGAAGTTGAAAAACGGCAACACCCGAGTCGTGCTGATCTGCGCCGTGACGACCGTGCTCGCGCTCGGTGGGTTCGGTTACTTCACGTGGGTCGACATGGACCACATGGAGGAGTTGGATCAGGCCTCCGCCTCTCTGGACGCAAAGATCCGAAAGGCCGATGGCGAGATCCGGAACATCCCCGCGCTGGAGGACCGAGTCCTGATCCTGCGCGAGCAGGTCAAGGAGTACGTTACGATCCTCCCTGACGACGCTGAGATTCACGCGTTCGTCGATCAACTGACGCGCTTCGAGACGGAATCCGGCGTCGTCGTCACCAAGCTGGACGACGCCCAGGCGCGACAGCGACGCAGCACGCGCCGAAAGAGCCCCAGCGCTTTCGAGAGCATCACCTACAAGCTCGCCTTGCGCGGTACGACCCAGCAGTTGTTGGCGTTCACGGATCTGCTGGAAAACGACTATGACCGCTTCGTGCGCATCCCCACGCTCAAGGTCCAGGCGTTCGATGATCGTCAGACTCGGGACCTGGACCCGGAGGAGGTCGATCTCCAGCACGACATCGACCTCGCGCTTGAGACGTACGTCTACAACCCCAAGAAGCGCGGCCACGACCACGTCTCGATCCCAAACGAGCCGAGGAAGCTGGAGCGCCTCCGTGAGGAGGGCAGGCTCGAGGTCTTCGCGGCTGACGTGGCCCTCGTTCGCTATGAAATCGAGGCGAAGCCGAGCAGACGTGATCCGTTCCTCGACCCTCGCCTCCTGGGTGGCCGGGTCAGTGAGGAAGAGCGTCGCGCCCAGCAAGACGAGCTCGATGATCTGAAGGGCCGCCTCAAGGCTCTGAACGACGCGCTCGTCCTGGAAGGCAAGGAGACCAACCTCGTCAAGCGCATGCAGGTGGTTGACAAGAACAACGAGTTTCTGGCCACGCTCGCGGTGGACGTGAAGCAGAGGGCTGAAGCTGAGTTCTTTACGGTGCCTGAACTCGCCGAGGACTTCGAGTCAGCGGTGCTGGGTCCCGTGCGCAAGCTGCAAGGGGAGCGCGGTGGCGTGGGCACGACCGCAGCCCTGCAGGCCCGTGACATCGAGAATCGAGTCGCGGAGATGGAGGAGGCGATCGGGTCCCGGGAGTGGGGCCAGGTGATCACGCTCTACGACGAGATCAAGCAGTTGAACGCTCGATTCTCGGTGCCGGAGTCGGTGCGACCCGTGTTCGTCAGGGCCGAGGAGATGTTCCATCTGGCGTCTGCGCATCGTGCGTTCGACGCGCTGGAGCTCGCCTTTGGCGGCTGCGTCATCTATCGAGGTGATCTGGCCAAGGCAGTGATCATCATCAGCGGTTCGAGCCTCGGCTCCAATCCCCACAGCTTTAGCCCAGGGGAGGTGGTGTCCGATGGGCTCACGATCACCAAGATCACGAATACCGAGGTGGTGTTCGCTTACAAGGGCTACGAGATCTCTCGCCGTCACGGCGCGGACCGATAGCCCGACAGACAAGATGATTCGCGTTGCACGTGCGGCGCGGGGTGTTTCCGGCCAGGGCCGGGAAGACGTGACAACAGGCCTGTGAGAGGGACGCGGGCTGTTGGAAATAGAGAAAAAGGTAGCGCTCCACGAAGGAGCGTGTCCACCCAAGGAGATGACTGATGATGGCTCCCCTTCGGGAAGCAGGTCTGAGAGGCGCAGCCTCTGTGATGACCTTCGTAATGGTGTTCGCGGCAGCTCCGCTGTTAGCGCAGCCGCCGATCTACGGCAGCAACCTGCAGGATCGCGCCGACACGCGCGTCACCCTCGAGGTCAAGGATCAACCGCTACAGGACGTCATCAAGCACATCGCCGAGGCCTCCGGGATCAACATCCTCCTCGGCAACGGAATTGATGAGAAGGTCACCATTACTCTGAACCAGGTCCCGTGGCGCGTCGCGCTCGACCTCGTGGCGGAGAGAGCGGGATGCAGCCTGGCTCAGAAGGCGGTGAACGTCATCCAGGTCGTGCAGCCGCAGCCTGTGACCTTCAACTTCACGGGCGCGGATATCAAGGCGGTCATCGACGCCATCGCCAAGGTGTCGGGCGCCAGCATCGTGGTCGCGCCGGAGGTAGAGGGGTCGGTGCATCTGCGGGTGACCAACGTGCCGTGGCGGGCAGCGCTGGATACGGTGGTGAAGACCCTTGGCTACGTGGTGGTCGAGGACGGCTACAACATTTACCGGGTCGTCCCCCCGTCGAGCCTCGAGCAGCAGATGGTCACCCGGGTCTTCCCCGTGAAGTACCTGCGGCCGCCGCCTCGCTACACACCCAAGATCGATACCGTCTACGCGGATCTCGCGCAGAAAGAGCAGCAGGGGGGCGGCAGCCTGGAGGACCCGGGCCGCAACTTCACCCTCGTCCGCGCACTGCGCGGGGCCTTGTCGGCGAACGGCAAGCTCGACTATTTCGAGCGCAACAACACCCTGGTGGTCAAGGACACCCAGCCCGTCGTGAGCGAGATCGAACGCATGCTCGCCGAGATCGATGTGGAGCCGGCGCAGGTGTTCATCGATGTGAAGTTCGTCACCACGAGCAACACCGATGCGCTCTCTTACGGATTCGACCCGGGCGAGAACGGCCTGCGTATCGGGATGAGCCTCGGTTCTATTCCGACCCGGTTGCCGTTCAACCTCGGTGGCGGCGGATGGAACAACGACATCATCGCGGGCGATCCGGCGCAGACGCCCGGACTGACCCAGGAGGAGTTGAAGGAGTCCATCAACTACGGCACGCTCGACTTCACGGGGGCCACGTTCACGCTCAGCCTGCTTGAGCAGGACGACACCACCCGCATCGTGCAAGCGCCGCGCCTCCTCGCCCTGGACAACCAGGAGGCGACGATCTTTGTCGGCCAGACGATCCGGTTCGCGGAGACCGAGGCGCAGTCGAACCAGAGCGGCGGGCTGACCTTCTCGATCCGCGAGGCTGCCAACTCGCCGGTACAGACGGGCTTTCAGCTCTACATGGTTCCGCATGTCGTCCCGGGCACCGACAAGGTCATCCTGGACGTCATACCCGAGGCGGAGCAGCTCACCGGTCGGGGGACCGACCCGAACCTGCCGGGATTCAATATCTTCCGCTCCGGCCAGGGGACCGAGAATGAGGTCCAGATCGCGCTACCAGAGATCTCCTCGCAGACGCTCGTCACGACCCTCATGCTCGAGAGCGGCCAGACGGCCGTGATCGGGGGGCTCATCACCGAGAGTGAGAGCGAGATCGAGCGTAAGCTGCCGTTCCTGGGTGATATCCCATTGCTCGGGTTCTTCTTCAAGAGCGTCAGCAAGAGCAAGCGGAGCCAGAGCCTGCTGATCTTCATCACTCCGCGAATCGTCCGTGACTCGGGCTCTTTCGCGAAATTCCACCAGGTCGAAGACCGCCGCCGTCAAGCGGCGATCGAGGCCGAGATGGAGCGCATTTTCGGTGCGGACAAGGCGGAGATGCAGGGCTCGGAGAGCTCAGGGAACGAGTAGTCCCTGGGCAGCGCGGGAGCCCCACGGCGTCTCAGCCGCGGCTTCCGCTTCTCCGTGATCTTGCTGATTTTCGCCTCTGCGAGTATCACTAAGACAGGATTTGCGCCCCCGATGGTCGGGGGAAGCCAGGGAGGTCCCGGAAGGGCCTCCGAGACGATTACCGGCGGCGGCGACTCGGAACGTGGTGTTCGGGAGCGGTCGTCATGGAAAGACACGACGTTCCGGATCGGTCTCCGGAGCCGCCCGCGCCGCGCTGGGCAGCCCGAGTGATGGTCGAGGACGTTGGGGCGCCAAATGGGCCTTGTACGCAGATGACCAACGTGGTCGTACGCGTCGAAGAGCCGTGCCCCGGCTGACCTCCTATCGCTCGTGCCTCGCGACGGCGCAGACGGCCAGGACCGTCGGGGCGGCAGCCAGGATCAGGGGCGTGCTCACTCGTGGGCACGTCGACGAGCGGCCGGGCGACCGGTCGAAGTGCACATGGATCGTCCGTTGCATTCAGAGAGTTCCGGCCCCCGGCCGGAGTCCGTCACCGTCAGTCCCTGATTCCGCGCCGTCGACCCGAGGTTGGAGGCTCCGTCCGGACCTGAGAGGGGTCCATGTCGGATCTCGAAGCCGCGAAGACAGGTAAGCGCATCTTCATCAATGCGGATGATGCGGAAGAGGTGCGCATCGGCATCACGTGTGACGGGGTGCTGGACGAGGTGTACATCGAGCGGACCTCCGCTACGACCCACCTCGGCAATATCTACAAGGGTGTGGTTACCAACGTGGAGCCGTCCATTGGCGCCGCGTTTGTTGACTTCGGCGGCGAACGTAATGGGTTCCTGCACGCATCCGACATCCTGCCCATCTACCGTCAGAACAATACGGAGGTTTCGGACGAGCGCATCCAGCAGCGCGAGAAGCGGAACATCCAGGAGTACGTGATGAAGGGCCAGCACGTGCTGGTCCAGATCACCAAGGACGGCATCGGCAAGAAGGGCCCTACGCTCACCACGTACCTGAGCATCCCGGGCCGCTATCTGGTGTTGATGCCGTCCCTCTCCCGGTCTGGCGTCTCCAAGAAGATCGAGAACCGGGAGGAGCGTCAGCGCCTGAAGCGCGTCCTGGAGGAGATCGATCCACCCCCGGGCATGGGGTACATCATCCGGACCGCCGGAATCGGCCGCAGCAAGACCGAGCTCGAGAAGGACCTGCTCTACCTCTTGAAGCTGTGGAACACGATCGTGAAGCGGGTAAGGAACGACCGCGCGCCATCCCTCGTGTATCAGGAGTCGGACCTCGTGGTCCGCACCATCCGCGACACGTTCACGCCGGATGTGGACGAGGTGATCATCGACAACGAGGCCGTTTATCGGAAGGCTGTGGACTTCTTGAGAGCGGTCATGGCTGAGCAGGAGGGGCGGATCTCCTTGTACGAGGATGGGCGGCCGCTGTTCCACGCTGTCGGTCTGGAGGAACAGATCGAGCGCATCTACAGCCGCAAGGTGAACATGAAGAGCGGCGGGTCGCTTGTGATCGACCAGACCGAGGCGCTCGTGGCGATCGACGTGAACTCAGGGAAGAACCGAGAGGAAGGTGATCTTGAGGAGACGGCGTTCCGGACCAACCTGGAGGCGGTTGAGGAGATCGCGAGGCAGCTCCGCCTCCGTGACCTCGGCGGCGTGATTATCAACGACCTGATCGATATGCAGGACGAGAGCCACAAGCGCCAGGTCGAGACTCAGCTGCGTGACGCGTTGGGGGAACACAAGGAGCGGATGAAGCTGGCCAAGATCTCGCCGTTCGGCATGTTGGAGATGACCCGCCAGCGGGTGCGCCCGAGTCTCCAGCGCTCGAATGCTGTCCCGTGCCCCCACTGCAAGGGCTCGGGGTTCGTTCGGACCGTGGACAGCGTGGGGCTCAAGATCCTCCGGGAGGTCACCGAAGTCCTGTTCCGGAACAAGGCTCGCCGGGTCCGCGTCCGCGCCAATGTCCGGGTGGCGGATTTCCTCCGCCGCAACAAGGGGGCGAAGATGAAGCAGCTCGAGGAGGAGTATGAAAAGCCCGTCCTCGTCGTCGGAGATCACGAGCTAGGCACCGAGGACTACGAGGTCCAGCGCCTGAAATAGCCCAATTTCCTTACGGTCAGGGGTTTGGGGCTCTTAGGCCCAGGTCGAGCCGCATCCGGGCCAGCCGTTGAACCGGATCCCCTGCTTGCTATTCTGCTGCTCGCCTTTAACTGAGGCGGTGGCAAGAGGATCGAACCATGTACGCGATCATCCAGGACGGTGGACACCAGTACCGGGTGGAAACGGGCCGACGGCTGCGGGTCGAGGTCAGGGAAACCGAGGACGGTGCGACCCTTACTTTCGACAAGGTCTGCCTTGTGGCGGGCGAAGGTGACGCCCAGGTCGGCACGCCTTTCGTGGACGGCGCCAGCGTCGAAGCGAAGGTCACCAAGGCCGAGGTGAAGGGCGAGAAGATCAACGCCCACACGTTCCAGCGTCGCAAGGGGACCCATCGTCGTTGGGGCCATCGCCAGCGCTACACGGAAGTCGAGATCACGGCCATCTCCGGCTGAGCGGAGCGGAGTTCCAACCATGGCACATAAAAAGGGTCAGGGCGCAACCCGGAACGGTCGCGACAGCAAACCGAAGTACCGCGGTGTGAAGAAGTACGGCGGTGAGGTGGTGCGTGCGGGGAACATCCTTGTGCGCCAGTGCGGGACCAAGTTCCACCCTGGCAAGAATGTCGGCATGGGCCGTGACTTCACCTTGTTCGCGCTCGTTGACGGTGAGGTCGAATTCGGCACGCGCCGACGGGTGAACATCGTCCCGGGCGCCGCCGCGTCGAACTGACGCCGCGGGCGACGATGGGCCACACCGGCCCGACGCTCCCCGAGGGTGCGGTGCCTGTGGTGCTGTCCCCGGCGCAAACATCATGTTCCGCGACGAGGCCAAGATTTATGTGAAAGCCGGGGCTGGCGGACCCGGCTGCCTTTCTTTTCGGCGGGAGAAGCACCAGCCGAAGGGCGGTCCGGATGGCGGTGACGGAGGCCGGGGAGGTCACGTGATCCTGTTCGCCGATGTCGCGGAGAACACCCTCCTCACCCTGGCTCGCCATCCGCACTTGCGGGCGAAGTCTGGCGTGCCCGGGTCGGGCAACAACAAGCAGGGAGCGCAGGGCGAGGACCTCCGTGTCCCCGTTCCTGTCGGCACCATCGTGCGTGACAAGGGAACCGGTGTCGTCCTTAAGGACCTGGACGAAGTCGGAGCGTCAGCGATCGTGGCCAACGGGGGCATCGGCGGGCGCGGCAACGCGCGATTCAAGTCGGCGACGAACCAGTCCCCCCGTCGTTTCGACAAGGGGCGGTTCGGTGAGGAGCGTACGCTCCAGCTCGAGTTGAAGCTCATCGCCGACGTCGGTCTGCTGGGGCTCCCGAACGCCGGGAAGTCGACGCTGATTTCGCGGGTGTCTGCCGCGTCCCCCAAGATCGCTGATTACCCGTTTACCACGCTCGAGCCGCATCCCGGAATCGTCGAGCTGTCGGGCTTTCGTCGGATGGTCGTGATGGATATCCCAGGACTGATCGCGGGAGCCCACCAGGGGCAGGGGCTCGGCCAGAAGTTCCTGCGCCACGTCGAGCGCACGAGGGCGCTGGTCCACCTCGTCGACCTGGCTCCGATGGACGAGGATGGCTCGCCAGAGGAGCACTTCCAGACCATCCTCGACGAGATCAAGTCGTTCGGGCAGGGGATCGCCGACAAGCCTCGTATCACCGTCTTCAGCAAAGCAGATCTCGTCCAAGATCCGGAAGAGCGGGCACGGGAGTTGAACCTGGCGCTCGGGATCGACGGCTATCCGGTGAGCGCGATGACCGGCCTCAACATGGATCGCCTCCTTGAGGATTGCTGGCGGGTGCTGGCTTCCGACGAGGACTGACCGCGGCTCCCGTGTGCCCCCGTCAGGTGGCTGGTGGGCGCTTCGAGGCAACTCCCGGAACCTGCGCTCGGGTGCGGGTTTTCCCTGTCTCTCGGCCAGCCGATAGATCCATGGGAGACCGTCCATGCTGAATCTCGATCGCGTGCTCGCGACTGTCGTGGAGGCTGATGCTTCCGACCTCATCTTGAAGACCGGGTCCCAGCCTGCGATGAAGCAGACTGGTCGGGTGTTGTTCTTGTCGGAGGACGCGGTCACCGCTGATGACATGCGGTCCACTCTGGAGCGGATCACCTATCCGGAGGCGCTGAGCCGGTTCAAGGAGTCGGGTGAGGCGGACTTCGCCTACCAGAGCGCAGATTGGGGCCGCTTTCGGGTCAATGCGTTTCGTCAATGCGGCGAGGTCTCGGTCGTCATGCGCCAGATCAAGGACGTGGTGCCCAGCTTCTCGGAGCTTCACCTACCTGAGCGACAATTCACCCAGTTCGCGAACCTGGAACGTGGACTCGTGTTCGTCACGGGGATCACCGGTTCGGGTAAGTCGACGTCCCTCGCCGCGATCGTCGATGCGGTGAACAACACTCGCAACAAGCACGTCCTGACGCTGGAGGACCCGATCGAATATCGGTTCTCGGACAACCTGTCGATTATCCATCAGAGAGAGGTCGGGGTTGACACGGGTAGCTGGGTATCCGGCTTGCGCAACGCCATGCGTGAGGCCCCTGACGTCATCATGATCGGTGAGATTCGCGACACCGCCACGATGGAGGCCGCGATCGCCGCCGCCGAGACGGGGCACCTGGTCCTCACCACCCTGCACACCGTCAACGCGATCCAGACCGTCGAGCGGATCATGACCTTCTTCCCACCGCACCAGCATGATCTGGTGCGGTTGCAGCTCTCCACGGTGCTGGAGGGGGTCGCCAGCCAGCGGCTCATCCCGTGTGTCCAGACGGGGCGGATGGTGCCAGCGGTGGAGGTGCTGATGGCGACGCCGCGCATCCGGGAGATCCTCCGGCAAGGTCAGGCCCAGGATCTCTCGGCTGCCCTGGAAGCCGGCGATGAGTACTACGGCACTCAGACCTTCAATATGTCGCTGAAGGCCCTCTACGAAGGGGGCCTGGTGACTCTCGACGACGCGTGCGCAGCGTCGGACAGGGCTGATGACCTGAAGCTCGCCATTCGCGGCGTCGTGCGAGGTAGCGATCACCGTATGATCGCGTCCGGGATGTCCCGGTCGCCCCGCTGATCTTCTTGGGAATCCCGGGGGGCCGCGCGGCGTCAAAGGAACAGCGCGCCGGCTCCTGTTTCGGTTGATGCGAGAGGTGTCCACACCTAAGATGCGTTGCCGAGGGAACATATGAAGATCTCTACGATTCGCTCCCTGCTGATCATCCTCGATCTCGCCCTGCTGGGCGGTGTCGCCGCGGTCGTGTCTCACGGGATGGACCAGCGGCAGCAGCGAACCCGCGATCGGCAGACCTTCCAGCAAGAGACGTATGAGCAGCTGAAGCTCATCACTGCGGAGCTGCCCAAGCGGTCGAAGCGGGGCCCGCTCGTTCAGGTCGGCAAATTCAACTTCGACGGGACCGTTCCCGAGCCTCCCAAGCCGGTCAACGCGGAGCCTCCCAAGCCGAAGGAGAAGGTCTATCGTCCGCTCGCGGATTTGATGAGCGTGATCGGGGCGGAGATGCACGGCAAGGGCGTCGATGGCCCGTCCTTCATCCTCTACACGCGCACGGGTGACGCTCCGCTGGCGAGCTCCCCCGCGCCACCGACGGCGCCGTCGAATCGTGGCGCACGTGATCGCGGCGATCGCAATCGGTCTACCGGGGGGCGAACGCAACCACGGGGGCGGGGAGTGCAGACTCCGGCTTCCGTCGCGGGTCCGGTGCGGTTTGTCCATCGCGCCTATCTCGGAGACGCCATTGAATTCAGTGAGCATGAGATCGCCGTGGTCGAAGGAGTCCGTTCGGTCATGAAGGACGATCAGGTCGTCGCGTGGGAGGCCGTGTTCGACTACGGCAGCGACGAGGTGGCGATCTCGGTTCTGGGTGACCCAGGTGGACCCAAGGCGATGTCGGCGCCCGAGCCGACGGGACCGATCAGCGCTGACACGGGTACGTGGATTGCGTGGATTCCGTCCAAGCCCCATGAGATCAACGTGACGGACATGGGCGTCCGTGCGTTCGAGCGCGACGGCGAGAAGGCGCTCGATGGCGTTCGCTGGGGCACGGATCAGATCGGCGGCAAGAAGGTCATCAAGCTCAGCCACATTCCCAAGGGCAGCGTCCTCGAGCGTGGAGGGGCCAAGCCCGGGGATGCCTTCGAGTCCATCAATGGCGTGCCCGTGTCGACGAAGGCCGACATCGTCCGCTACGTGAAGGCGAACCCGAACCTGCCGTCCTACCAGGTGACCTTCTGGAGGCAGGGGCGTCGTCTCACCCGCACCGTGAACCGGCCGAAGTCCGCCGGCTCGTGACGCACCCGCGCTCCATCCTCGCGGTTGATATCGGCAACTCTGCGACGAAGATCGCCCGCGTGGCCCGCGATGGGGTGCAGGAACTCCTCCGATTCCCGACCGGCGACTGGGGATCGCAGGCCGCGGCTTGCTCGGAGCTTCCCGACGATCCGGTCTGGATCTGCTCGGTCGTTGATGGAGTGACCCCGGCGGCCGCCCAGCTGCTCGGCGGGACCGTGATCGGGACCGACGTCCCGCTTCCTGCGCCGCTGGATTACGACACTCCGGACACCCTCGGGGCCGATCGTGTGATCGCGGCGTGGGCCGCCTGGCAAGCCCACCCCGCCGGCGCTGTCGTGGTCGACGCCGGTACCGCCATGACGGTGGACTGGATCGACCAGACCGGTACTTTTCGTGGTGGTGCGATAGCGCCGGGACCCGGGGTTCTCGGGGCGGCGTTGAACGGGACCGCCCCGGGGCTGGATGCGGTGGACCCGGACCCCGACGTGGACTGGCCCGGCCGTACGACCCGTCAGAGCCTCGTGGCGGGGATCACGTCAGCCGCTCGCGGTCTCGTGCGTGACCTGGTGGGACAGGCTTGTGACGCAGCAGGTGCCGACGCCGGCGTGGTGGTCACGGGAGGTGCCGCGCTGCTGGTCTCGACGCTGATGGACCGTCACCACGATGTCGATAGGGACCTCCTTATGCGCGGCATCGGGGTGGTGGCCGGACTTTGAACACCTCATGGATGACCGCGCTCTGATCGGAGGTTGCCTCACCGCACCTGGCGAGGGTGGTCTGCACGTGTTCCGCGTTCGTGGCCAGGGAGTGGATCGTCTCCTGGACCATGTGTTCCGTCCCGCGACTGGGGGGCGCGCCTCGGGCCTCAGGTACGGCCATCTGATGGACGGGGACCGCGTGGTGGATGAGGTGGTTGTGGTTCACGGAGGCAACGGCGAGGCGGAGATCTCGACCCACGGTGGGGACGGCGTGCGCGCGGCGGTCACCTCGTTGCTCGAGCGCTCGGGGGTGACGGTTGTCGAGGCGGGGGGCCTGCTCGTCGAGGATCGGCCCGGTCCAGCGATCGGCGCTGAAGCACGGGATGGGCTCTCCAGGGCGCGCTGCGTACAGGGGTTGCTCTTCTACCTCGCCGCCCTGGAAGGAGGCCTGGCGGCGGAGGTCTCGGCCGTGCGGGACGTGGTGTCGCGCGACCCGGATGCAGCGATCCGCACATCCCTGGTCCGCCGTATCGACGCGTTGCTCGGGCGAGCTCCCTTCGGGTGTGCGTTCGGAGCGCCCCCGGTCATCCTCGTCGCAGGTCCCCCGAACGCCGGCAAATCCACCCTCGCGAACCGGCTCATCGGTCGGGACCGGTGCATCGTCAATCCGGAGCCGGGGACGACCCGCGACCTCGTGGGTGAGGACCTCGGTCTCGACGGCTATCCGTTCCGAATCGTCGATTCCGCGGGGGTCCGCGACACCGATGACCCGGTCGAAGCGGCGGGCGTCCAACGCACGCTCGCGGCGGGCGTCGATGCGGACCTGATCCTGCTCGTTGTGGATGGGAGCGTCTCGCTGCCGGCGGACCCGCACCTCGAGCGGCTCACCGCTCGTCCGGGCGTGATTTTGGTGCTGAACAAGCAGGATCTTGGGGCTGGGCCGGACCCGGATGGGCTGGCCCGTCGGCTCCGCTGCCCCGTGGTACGGGTCTCGGCGCTCGAGGGTTTCGGGGCGGATGTCCTGGTGGGCGAGGCGCTCTTCCGGTCGCCGTTCCGCGGGCCGGCCACCCGGGACTTCCCGTGTCCCTTCACCGAGCGGCAGTTACGCTGTCTTCAGGCGGCTCGTCGTGCGGTTCGGGATGATCCCGGGGCGGCGTCCGGGCCGCTCACCGAGATGCTTGAGGGGGTCTCTTGAAGCGCGATCTGGTCGCCATCCAGGGTTTGTCCGACGCCGCGCTGGTCGGCCTGATGGACCTCGCTGACACGCTGCAGCGCGATCTTCGTGCACACGCTCGCGAGCTCGGGGGGTTCCTGATGGGGAGCCTCTTCCTCGAGCCGTCGACCCGCACCCGGCTGAGCTTCGAGGCGGCGATGGCGCGTCTCGGTGGGCGCATCATCACCTCAGCCGATCCGGCGACCTCGTCCGCGGTGAAAGGAGAGACGCTGAGTGACACGGTTCGCATCGTCGGCTCGTACGTCGACCTTGTCGTGCTGCGCCACCCGGCCGCTGGGGCGGCCCGTTGGGCGGCCAGGCATGCTAGCGGCCCCGTCATCAACGCTGGGGACGGCGCCCACGAACACCCAACGCAGACCCTGTGCGATCTGTACGCCCTGCGTCGCGAACGCGGTCGGCTTGAGGGCCTCACCGTGATGCTCTATGGCGACCTTCGCTACGGTCGGACGACCCATAGCCTGGCTCGTGCGCTCGTACGTATGGGATGCTCGATCATCGCGGTCGCTGAAGACGACCTGGAGTTGCCGGACTTCATCGTCAGTGATCTCGTGCGGCGACCGGGATGTGTGGCGCGTCACATCGTCGTCGATGACATGGAGGATGTGTTCCACCGACGTGATGTGCGCGCCATGGCTATTGGTCCCGACAATATGGTGCCCTCCGGTGGTGAGAGTGTGGATGAGGCGCGCCCGTTCAGCTTGAAGGACAGCGCGGTTGACGCGATCTACGTGACCCGTCTTCAAGCCGAGCGCGGCGCCGGCGCGTCTCGAGCGCTGCCGATTCTCGATCACCGTTTTCTCACGTCGCAGCCGTTCAAGGAGACGATCGTGCTGCATCCGTTGCCTCGCGTGACGGAGATCGCTGCCGAGATCGACTCTGACCCGCGGGCCGCGTATTTCCGACAGGCCGCGTTGGGGGTTCCGATCCGCATGGCGCTCCTGATGTGGGCGTCGGGTGTGTACGACCTGCCGCTCGAAACGGCCCCGCTGTATGAGCCGGAATCGGTGTCCGGATACCGCTGCGAGAACCTCTCCTGCATCACTCGCCACCGCACAGAAGACGTACCCGAGGAGGTCGCGCGATCTCGCGGAGACGTGCCTCGGTGCCAGTGGTGTGAGGAGGAGGCCGGTCCGGCCTGAGCGGGTGTCGCGCGGTCGGTTACGTGCGCCATCGCTCGACCGTTGTCCCGAGCGGAAAAGCTCTCTTCCGTAAGATGTTCACAGATATGGCTTTATGGATGGCCCGGCGTTTCGGCGGGGGTGGGCACGATCGTTGCGACCAATCCCAGCGATGTGGGAGTTGCGTCCGGTTTGACGAGGCTTACTGATGCTTCATAGAATGCGACACCCAACCTGGGAGGTGGTCGGTATTTCCGGCTCCTCGCGGGTCTCAATCGAACTCGAGGGGCGACCGATATTCTCGCGTCGTCCCCAGGAGAAAAGGAAAAGAGGCGGCATGGCTCGAGTCTGGCGCGCCAAGACGATCGTTGGTCTCACGGCTCTCGTAGCCGGGGCTCTCGTGATTGGCGGATGTGGCGGAGGCGGCGGCGGCGGCGGCGGCGGCGGCGGCGCGGGCGGCGGTAGTTCAGACGGCGCCCTTGTAGGCGTCTCCTTTGTGGGATTCACGACCGCGCCATCCGGGCAGGGTCCGAATTTCGCTACACCGCTACCCGAGGTGTTCATCGATCAGACGCTCGAGTTCCAGTTCGACGCGCCGATTGATGACGGGATACTCGGCGGGTTCTTCATGGACGGGACGGGCAGTCCCATGGAGTTTCTCGGTGTGTCTGCCTCGGCGACAACTGGCGGCATCCCGTACTACGCGTATGCGAACCAGTCCGTGGCCGCGACCTCGCTGCAGGTCCGGCAGAACCTCATGGGCGGGGTTCTCCTGTCGAGCTACATCGTCGGCAGGCATCGCGACAAGCCGGACACGCTCGTCGTCGATCCTCGCGTGCTGAGCACGAACCCGCTCGGCTTGCTGTTCAGCCCGGGCTTCGCGCTCATGACGGAGTTCACCTATCGCATCCCGTCGAACAACGGCATCCTGATGGGGGGTGGAACGCAGGCGCAACCGGTTGGCGTTGACCCGCTGCAGCTCCCCATACTCGTGCCTCCGCTCGCGCCCTCGCCAGGGCTGTCGCAGGTCTTCCGCGCGGGCAGCTCTACGGGCCCGGACCCGGTTCCGCCGGAGGTCCTGTCCATCGAGGCCGTGGGACCCGGCGGTGGGGTCGTCGCGGGGACCGCTGCTGATCCCATGCCGGCGGAGGGGAGCTTCTTGCGCATCACCTTCACCAAGGCGATCGACCCGGCGTCCATCGACCTTCTGAACAACTTCGTCATCAAGAACACCGACCTGGTCACGGCGGCGGAGCCGACCGGTCGCCTGGTTCCGGGCAACCTGACGATCGACCCGGCGACGCCTCAGATCGCGGTGTTTTCGCCGATTCCCACGTGGGGTCCCGGCACCAGCGCGTCCTCGGGTTACAGCATCGCGGTGGCCGTGGGCAACGGTGATCCCCTGGCGCCGGCCATCACCGGTCTTCCCCAGGGCAACCCGCCGCAGCAGCTAATCCTGTCGAATACGTTGGGCCGCAGCATCGTGACGGCCCCGTGCCCCACGTGCGAAGGGTCGGTCGCGGTCATCGAGTCGTTCACGAGCGGCGATCAGCTCGACTCCACGTTCAATCCGCAATTCGACTCCTGCCGCTGGGATGATCCGAGCAGCCTGGGCACGCTCTCCGGGACGGCGATCTCGGGAACGCCGTTGGCGACCTTTTCGGGGACACCTGAGAACCTCGGCACACGTATGCAGGTCAACATGCCGATCGGCACCGGCACCACCCTGCCGCTGACGACGGTTCCGTTCCCTGGCCTGTTCTCGCCCTTCGACGACAACGGCGCCAACAACCTCGGCGCTGGCATCAACCCGAACGGTGGTTCGCACTCGATGTGGCTGCTCGAGGCGGTGAACATCGGTTCGCCCATCGGTTCTCTCGAGTTGATCGAGTGGGGGCCGGTGAGCAACACGGTCGTTCAGACGACCTACCCGCAGTACCAGGTGTGGTGCGGCATGACGAGCGTGACCGCGCCGATCAACTGCCCGGGTGGCGTCACCGGTATGTCGACGATCTACGCGCAGAACTACAACCTGGCTCCGCCGCAGACCGCCGACCCGATGAACTTGAACCCGACAGGCTTGCCGGCCGGTGCGGGCGGTGTCTTGGTGACGCCGGCCCAGGCCTACAACGCAGGTCCCGGGTTCACCTCGTACTTCCCGTTCCCGGTGTTCACGCCGCCGTTCGACTACATCGGTACGGGCGCTGGTTCCGGCAACTTGATGTACGAGATCAACATCGAGCCGGGTGCGCAGGTCGCTAACGTCAATCGTTACCGCGCGACGAACTTCGTCCCGGTGAGGCGTATCATTGGCGCGCCCCTCTCCAGCGGTTTTGTGACTTCGTCCGGCTCCGGCTGCGACATCTACGACACGCGCTTCACCTTCGTGTCGATCGTGTCCCAGTGTCGATCGCGCTTCTACGACACCGGCGTGACGACGGGGACTCCGATCTACTCCGGCATCAACCTGTCGCCAGACCCGACGAACCAGCCCGCGGGGACCGCGGCCATCTGGGACTTCGAGGGTGCGACGGCGATCAGTTCGCCGACGACCCCGACGGGGCCGACCAGTGGCTTCCTCACGTACTGGAGCGGGACGCCCACCGGCGGTGTGTTCGATCCCCTCGTCCTGCAGGACCCGATGAACGCGACCGTGCCTCAGCTCACTGGGAACCGTTACTTCCGGTTCAGTGTGGAGCTCAGGAACGACAACATCAGCAACGCGGGCCAGCAGTACAACAGCATGATCGCGGCGATCGTGGTCTCCGGCACCTGATCTTCTTCCGCGTGCTCTGACCAAGGGGGGGCGGTCCCGAGCGGGGCTGCCCCCCCTTGCCATTGGGTAGCAGGGCCCGTCGTCCCTTGTCTGACCTTCCCAGGCGCGGCGCCGAGGGCCCCTTGCCCAGGCGGAGGGCCCTTGGCTTGCACGATTTCCTCTCCGATCTTAAGATGCCCGAGGTACAGGTCGTCAGCGGACGACCCGCTACCAGATGTCGTAGGTTGTTGTCCGATCCGGGGAGGTGTCCCTGGGAGACCCGCGCGTCACTGTGATCATCGTGGCTCTGAGCGCCCTTGGGGCGTGTATCGGGTCATTCCTCAACGTGGTGGCCTACCGGCTACCACGGGAGTGCATGACCATCGCGCGTCCCAGGTCTGGGTGTACGCGCTGCGGTCGCCTGATCGCTTGGTACGACAACGTCCCGGTGCTGTCGTGGGTTTTCCTTCGCGGCAAGTGTCGGGGTTGCGGGGCTTCCATTTCGGTGCGGTATCCCTGCGTCGAGCTGGGCACAGCACTGGTGTTCGGGTGGCTCGGTGCCCGGGTGCTGCCTGACGCGGCGTTCGAGCAGCCGATGGCGTTCGGGAGCGCTTGGTTGGTGTTGGTGGTCATGCTGACGATTACGTCGGTGTTGATCGCGTTGGCGTTGATCGATCTGGACTACCGCATTTTGCCTGACGAGCTCACCAAGTCCGGCATCGTGCTCGGCCCGGTGCTCGCGTTTTGCGCGCCGGACATGCAGCACGGTGCCTACTTGATCTCGTTGGACTCGTCGCGCTGGTCCGCGGCAGCGTCGGGCGTGGTGGGTGTGGTGTTGGCCGGAGGTCTGCTCTGGTCTGTCGGGTGGTTGGGTTCCAAGGCGTTTAAGAAGGACGCCATGGGGTTCGGCGATGTGAAGATGATCGCCGCCATGGGGGGCTGCATCGGGCACTGGGCCCTGCTCTCCCTCGCGGTGGCGGCGCTGTGTGGTGCGGTGATCGGGATTGTTGTCCGATTGGTCACCGCGGGGAGGTACATCCCGTTCGGCCCTTTCCTGGCTATTGGGATGTGGACAGTGATGCTCTGGGGTCCGGAGATCTGGAACGGGTATATCGGTTTGTTCCGTCCCTGACCGGGGGACGAGAACGGTACGAAGGAGAGTGATGATGATGAAGTACAGGCTGGTCTTGGTTGCGGTCTTCGGCGGTCTCGCGCTTGTCGGCTGCAAGTCGAATGATGACCTTCTCGACGCCAAGGGTCGCGAGTTAGGGGAGCGGGACAGCGAGATTGCCGCGTTGCGAAAGCGCCTCGCTAGCGAGGAGAGCATTCGTCTCGTGATGAAGAAGGACCTTGACGCGACTCAGGGTGCGCTCGACACCGCCAAGGCGGACGCTGATCGTCTGCGTTCGAACAACGGTCAACTGGCGTCGGACCTGGCTGCAGCCCTCTCGGCGCCTAAGGCGACGCCGAAGACGGGCGTCCGGAAGCTCGGGGAGGGGATCGAGATGTTTGAGCGGGACGGCGCGATCGTCGTCCGCCTCGACAGCGCGGTGACCTTCTCGCCGGGGAGCGCGACGCTGTCCAAGAACGGGCAGGGGCTGCTGATGAACCAGGTCGCTGAGGTCCTCGCCTCTTACCCGTCGCACCGGGTTTCGGTGGAAGGTCACACCGATGACCAACCCATCAAGAAGAGCCGCTGGAAGACCAATCTGAACCTCAGCATCGCACGGGCTATCGAGGTGCGCCGGTTCCTCGCTGCCAGGGCCAAGGTCACGGAGGGGCGCATGCGGATCGCCGCCTACGGCGAGCATCAGCCGCGGATCAAGGCGGCGTCCAAGGCGGCCCGATCGAAGAATCGCCGAGTGGAGATCGTCCTGTATCGGCCCGCTTCTGCCAATTGAGCCGCGCTGGACGGGGGAGTAGAGCTATCGGGCTCTGCCTCTTCGCCGACGATTTGCTATAAATCGCGTTCCGGCCACATGCCGGCGTCGTTCCTCACTCGGGGTTCGGCGCCGCAACGCTGTGTGGAAATAGGACTTCGGCCGAGAGAGACCCTCTGATGCCCAAGCACACGACGTCGCAGATCCGCAACGTGGCCCTGGTCGGCCACGCAGACGCGGGCAAGACCACCCTCGCCGACCACCTCCTCGCCAAAGGCGGCGCAGTCGCTCGCCCCGGGAGCGTCAAGGAGAAGACCTCGCTGTTCGACTTCGACGAACTCGAGAAGGACCGCGGGCACTCCATCGACTCCGCCTGTGGGCGACTGTCCCACCAGGATCAGGTGATCAACCTCGTCGATTGCCCGGGCTATCCCGACTTCATCGGTGAGTCGGTCGGAGGTTTCAACGGCGCGGACCTCGTGCTCGTGTGCGTCAACGCGGCCAACGGAATCCAGGTCAACACCAAACGTGGCTGGGCGCTCGGGCTCGGTGGCCAGCGCGCCCGAGCGATCGTCGTTACCAAGTGCGACCTGATGGAGGGCAAGCTCACCGATGTGTTGGCGCAGATCCGAGCGCAGTTCGGAGACCGCTGCATCCCGTGGCGGGCCCCCGAAGAAGTCGGAGACTTCAGCGAGGCGTGGACCGAGGCCGTCGTCGAGGTCGACGAGGACCTGATGATGCGCTATCTCGAAGGTGAGGCGGTCACCGACGAAGAACTCGCCAACGTTGCTCGGCCAGCTCTCGCGAAGGGCACCGTCGTTCCCGTGATCTTCACGAGTTCGGAAGCGGACACCGGGCTGGATTCCCTGCTCGATTTCATCGTTGAGTTGGGCCCGAGTCCCGAGGACGCGCCGCGTGAGCTCGTGAAGGAAGGCGGTGAGGACGCCGAGGCGATCGCCGCGGACCCGGCGGGACCGTTCACCGGTATCGTCTGGAAGGTCCAGGTCGACAAGCACGTCGGCAAGATCGGCCACGTCCGTGTCCTCCGTGGCACGGTCAAGCCTGGTGAGACGTTCGTCAACGTCCGCGCGGGTAAGAAGGAGAAGACCGGACATCTTTTCCGTGTCGAGGGCAAGGATCAAACCGAAGTCGATAGTGGGATCCCTGGTGATCTGATCGTCCTCTTGAAGAACGACAGCCTGCGAGTCGGTGACACGCTAGCCACGCAGGACAGCGGCAAGAGCGTCAAGCTCATCGCGGGTCCCAAGCCCATGTACAGCCTCGCCGTCTTCCCGACCAAACGGGGCGAGGAGGCGAAGATCGCCGAGGGCCTGGGCAAGCTGGCCGAGGAGTCGTTCACGTTCTCCTCCTACCGTGAGATGGCCACCCACGAGCACTGCATCTCCGGGATGAGCCAGCTGCATCTCGACATTGTCTTGCGTCGTCTGAAAGAGCGCATGAACCTGGATGTCGAGACCCAGAAGCCCAAGGTGCCGTACAAGGAATGCGTCATCGGGAGCGCCAAGGGGCACTTCCGCCACAAGAAGCAGACCGGCGGCCGCGGACAGTTCGCCGAGGTCTACCTCGAAGTCGCTGCTGGTGAGCCCGGATCCGGTCTCAACTACGAGTGGGCGATCTTCGGCGGTTCGATCCCGCGTAACTTCGAGCCCGCCATCGAGAAGGGTGTCAAGGAGAAGATGGTCTCGGGCATCATCGCCGGCTTCCCCATGGAAGACATCACGGTGAAGATAACGGACGGCAAGTTCCATGATGTGGACTCCTCCGAGGCCGCGTTCAAGATGGCTGGTGGCCGTGCGTTTGCGGAGGCCGTGAAGGCGGCCCGGCCGACCATCCTCGAGCCGATCGTCAAGCTGGAGATCACCATCCCAGGTCAGTACATGGGTGATGTCTCTGGCGATCTCAACACCCGGCGGGGTCGTATCCAGGGCATGGACCAGATCGGAGACGATCAGGTGATCAAGGCTGAGATGCCCCTGGCCGAGGCCGCCGAGTATTCCCGCGCGCTGACCTCCATCACCTCCGGTGAAGGTTCCTTCACCATGGACCCGAGCCACTACGAGTCCGTGCCTGGACCCGTTCAGCAGACCCTGGTCTCCGCCTTTAAGCCCGCGGCAGACGACGATTAAGGTCGCCTCGATCTAAACACTGCGGCTCCCTACCGGAATTGGCCGATATCCCCATGTGCGGGGTTCCGTCCAGCCTCGCGTCCGTTCGCGGTCCGAGGAGGAGGGAAGGCCGATGGTCAAGCTCGAGGAGTTGCTGGAGACCCTGGTCAGCCGTGGAGGCTCCGACCTCCACCTATCGGCCGGCAGCCCGCCGAAGATCCGGATCGACGGAAGCCTGGTGGACCTGGCGCCTGAGGCGTTTGGCCACGAGGACACCAAGCAGATCGTGTACTCGGTCCTGACCAACGATCAGATCGCCACCTTCGAAGAGAAGCTCGAGCTGGATCTCAGCTTCGGAGTCTCCGGGCTCGGACGATTCAGGACGAACGTGTTTCAACAAAGAGGCACGGTCGCCGCGGTTTTCAGGCTCATCCCCTTCGACGTAAAGGGGTTCGAGGAGCTGGGGTTGCCGTCCGAGGTCTGCACCAAGCTGTGCAAGCTGCCGAAGGGGCTGATCCTGGTGACCGGCGCGACCGGCTCAGGGAAGAGCACCACCCTGGCGGCGATGATCGACTACATCAACCGGACGCGCGAGTCGCACATCGTCACCATCGAGGACCCGATCGAGTTCCTTCACCACAACAAGCGCTGTTTGTTCAACCAGCGGGAGGTGGGGTCGGACACGCTCGAGTTCAAGCACGCGCTGAGGAGCGTCCTGCGTCAGGACCCGGACGTGGTGCTCATCGGCGAGATGCGCGACCTCGAGACCATCGAGGCGGCGTTGACCTTGGCTGAGACCGGGCACCTGACGTTCGCGACGCTGCATACGTCAGATGCTGTCCAGACAATCAACCGGATCGTCGACGTGTTCCCTGCGTATCAACAACAGCAGATCCGAACCCAGCTCTCCTTCACGTTGCAGGGTGTGTTCAGCCAGCAACTAATCCCGCGCTCCGGTGGTTCCGGGCGGATTCTCGGGTCCGAGGTCATGCTCGCCAATGCCGCCATTCGCAGCCTCATCCGCGAGGACAAGGCGCACCAGATCTACTCTCAGATCCAGACGGGCGGGAAGGACGGCATGAAGACGATGAACGCGTCCCTGTACGAGCTCTATGGGCGCCGCGCCATCTCCATGGACGAGGCTCTGAACCGGTCTGCGGATAAGGACGACCTGATGCGGCTCATGAACGGGGGGCTCGTCGGGTCGCGCCGATAGGGCGCTGGACGGGCAGGAGGATGCGGGGATGTTGACCTTCAAATACAGCGCGAGGAACTCCGTGGGCAAGACAGTCCGCGGGACCATCGAGGCGGCTACCCAGGTCGAGGCAACCGAGGGCCTGCGCCGCAAGGACCTGCAGCTCCTCGAGGTCAGCGCCACCCGGGGGGGCAAGGGAGGGGCCAGGAGCGGCTTGTTCAGCTCACTCGGGTCCCGGCCCAAGAAGGGCGAACTGGAGCTCTTCACGCGCCAACTCTCGACGATGGTGTCGGCCGGTATTTCCCTGCTCGAATGTCTGGAAATCCTTGAGGAACAGGCGGAGACGGCTGGCTTTCGCAGCGCCGTCGCGACCGTGATCGAGGACATCCGTGCTGGCTCCGATTTCTCCCAGTCCCTCTCCCGGTTCCCGAAGATCTTCTCCGATATCTACGTGAGCATGGTCCGCGCGGGCGAGGCCTCAGGCCAGCTCGATGAGATCCTCGACCGCCTCGCTGACTATCTCGAGGCGTCGGCGAGGCTGCGTCGCGAGATCAAGGCGGCGATGACCTATCCCGTGGTGAGCATGGTGCTGGTCCTCGCGATCACCGGTTTCTTGATGATCGTGATCGTCCCGAAGTTCAAGGAGATCTTCGACGGCCTCGGTGTCGAGCTTCCGGGGATCACCCAGACGGTCATGAACACGTCGCTCTGGATGAAGGGCAATATCGTCCTGACCTTCGGCGCGTTCGTCGGTAGCTGGATGGCGTTTTCGTTCTGGAAGCGTACTCGCTCCGGGCGGCGGTTGTGGGATCGAGCGCTGCTCTCCATGCCGGTCTTCGGGCCGCTGTTTCGCAAGGTGGCGCTATCGCGTTTCAGCCGCACCTTCGCGACGATGATCAAGAGCGGCGTCCCCATCCTCGGCTCGCTGGAGATCGTCGCCGAGACGTCGGGGAACATGGTCATTCACGCGGCGGTGACGAAGGCGATGGACAGCGTGCGTCAAGGCGACACCCTCGCCAATCCGCTGAGCAAGGAGCCCGTCTTTCCCCCGATGGTCGTTCGCATGATCGGGATCGGTGAGCGCTCTGGCGCGCTGGAGTC
Source organism: Planctomycetota bacterium (assembly GCA_002683135.1). Classification (GTDB taxonomy): domain Bacteria; phylum Planctomycetota. The sequence goes on from NYSS01000067.1 coordinate 60,311, forward strand.
GCTGCTGGCCAAGATCGCGGAGTTCTACGACCAACAGGTGGAAGCCGAGGTCAAGGGCCTGACGTCGCTCATTGAGCCGCTGCTGATCGCGGTCATGGGGATCGTCGTCGGGGGCATCGTGCTGGCGGTTTTCTTGCCAATCATGAAGTTGCAGGAAGCCCTGACTCCGAAGTAGGACGTTTATGAGCACTCGCACAAGACTCCGCATTGGCCTGTACACCGTCGGCGTGATTGCGCTGAGTGTACTGACGTACGTGGGCTGGTTTTACGTGCCCCATCTCGGTCTGGATCAAGACAAGACGGAGGTCTTTCGTCTCGCTGGCGAGGGCGACTGGGATCAAGCTCGTCGGGTGATCGAGGTGATGGACGAGCGCTACCCGGACGATGTCCGCGTGCCGCTCTTGCGGGGCTGGCTGGAGGACGGTGTCGGAGATCTGGGAGCGAGCGCCCGCGCATACGAGCGGGCGTTGGAGCTCTGTGAGTCGGATGCGGAGCACCTGGAGGTGCTCGTGACCCTCGCCGATATTGGGCGCCGCCGTGGGGAATTGGCCGACGCGCAGGCGCGTCTCGAGGACGCTGTAAACCAGTACGGAGAGTCAGCAAAAACGCGTCATCTGCGGGTGATTCTCTTGATGTCGAAAGGTCACTGGGATGCCGCGTTAGGTGAGACGCACCGACTGGCCGAAGAGAACCCTGTAGACCCACACGCCAGTGGTTTGCGTCGACGTATACGCAAACTGAGAGAGGCCGATGAGGCCTCTGGGTGTAACGCGTCAGCCACGATCGGTAGATCGACTGACAAGTAGGCCGGAGTGGCGTGTGATCCAATGTTCGAGGGTCACCCCTCGTAGGTTTCAGTAAGCGAGAGTTCAGGAGAACTGACCGACATGAATCGCAAGCAACAGGGTTTTACCCTCATCGAGTTGATGATCGTCGTTGCGATCATCGCCATCATCGCCGCCATCGCCGTGCCGAACTTGCTTTCGTCGCGCTTGGCAGCTAACGAGTCGAACGCTATCTCGACGCTCCGGAATCTGGTGTCCGCTCAGGCCCAGTTCCAGACGACGGGTGCGGTCGACGACGATCTCGACGGTACGGGCGAATACGGCAGCTTTGCCGAGATGTCCGGTCAGTCGGATCTCAACACTCGTGCGAGCGGTAGCGGCGCTGCGTCCCCGCTCGACCCGCCCATTCTCGGCGCGACCTTCCAGAGCGTCGACGGCAACTCCCGCGTCAACAAATCTGGCTACCTGTTCCAGATCTGGCTGCCTGACGTGAACGGCGTCGGCCAGGCGGAAGGCGCCAGCGGTGCTGGTGGCAACGCGTCGTGGGACGCGGACAACAGCGAGATCTTCTGGTCCTGCTACGGGTTCCCCGTGGACGACGGCACGACCGGCAACCGCGCGTTCTTCGTGAACCAGCGTGGTGAGATCATCCAGACCAAGATGACCGCCGCGACCTACAACCAGACCGCGGGCCCTGAGTGGAACGCGGCCCTCAGCGGTGGCTCCACGATGGGCGATCCGCTTGGCCTCAACACCAACGCCGCCGTGGATGGCAACACCTGGACCGCGGTTCAGTAGTCAAGACCCTCTGCTGATGCAGAGACAGGAGTACGGGCCGGCCTCTCGAATGTGCAGGGGCCGGCCCGTCTCTCCATGCCGCAGGCGTCTCCGTCGCCCCTGACCCCGCGCATTTCCCAGCTGTCAACGATGCCGTCGACGCCGATTCGGACGGAGCCGGTGAGTACGGGTCGTTCGGTGAGATGTCTGGGGTGACCGCGCTGAATGTGCGACCTGTGAGTACGCGTGGTCGTGCTACGCCTTTCCGATCCAGGCGGGCTCGTCGGGTAGCCTGACGTATTACGTCGATCACCGTGGCGAGATCCTCAGCACGCGTATGGCCGTGACCACGTACGACAGCCGGCGCTCGCCGGTGTTCAACGCGGCGCTCACCGGCGTCTCGATGAGGTCCTCCATGGGAATCCAGGGCCAGCCGGCGACCGACGGCAACTCCTGGGCTCCTCTCAAATAGCCTTATTTGGCATGGCTCCGCTCGCTCTGGCGAGCGCGTTTGACCCCCGTGCTAGGTGCTTGCTACGTTCAGACCCCTGTTTCCGGGGGTCGTTCCATGTATGAGGACCCATCACCTGAGCCGTCCCGAGGCGGCCTGATTGCTCGCCTCCTGGCCGCGGTCGGGTGCGTCGCCGCGGGCGTGTTCGCCTATCTCTGGCTCGCAGAACAGGACGCGCTGCGGTTGGAGCGTGACCGGGTGGAGGCGGAGACGGAGGCCCGCGCGGTCCAGGTACGCGAGGACGTCGCCCGCGCCGTTCGTGAGCAGGTGAACAAGGACGTGGCGGCGGAGCGCGCGCGTCACGCGCGCGAGCTCGCGGCGCTGAAGGCATCTCGGGGGACAGCTCTCGAGCAACAATTGGAGAAGTTGGGGGCGGAGCACGATCGTCTCCTCGGTGCGCTCGGGGAGTCCCGTGAGCGGAGCCACAAGCTCAAGGGCGACGCCATGCGCCTGGTCGGTGAACTTGAGGTGGCCCGTCGTGACGGCGCGCAGAGCGTCCGTGCGTTAGGCGAACAACTCCACTCGGTCGAGGCCCAGATGACGGCCGCGCGTCTCGAAGCAGAAGAGCGGGAGCGGGATCTTCAGGCCCTCGAGGGGCGTATGCTCGACCCGCTCCAGGGACCGCTCGCCGCCGGGGTCGCAGCGCACGTGACGCGGGTCTTGGACGCCGAGACCGAGCCCGATCCTCGCCGCTTGCGGGCGCAGTTGGGGAACGGTGTGTGGCTGTTCCCGTTCCTCGCCTCCCACTTCCTCAGTGGGGCTCGCGGTGTCCGTGCCGCGGCCGCGGCGTCCACCATCGCTGACCTCGACGTGGGGCTGCTGGTCACGGCGGTCGCCCGCTCGGGGCGGACGGACGAGGCGTTCTCCCGGTGGATCGGGGCGGCGATGATCTCGGCGGCCGCGGGCGCCGTGGACGAGCAGCTGAAGGCGGGCCTTGCTCACGAATCCATCGCTGTCCGTCTGGCCACGGTGGAGGCGGCCCACCTCGCTGCGACCTCGCCCAAGAGCGTTCATGCTGAACTCGTGAGCGCGATTGCGAACCCGGAGCCCGAGGTCTCGGATCGGGCTATTGCCCGCGTCGCGGCGGGGAGCCCGGCGCAGCGGGCGACCCTCGCGGGCCTGGTCGGCGCAGCGGGTCCCCTGAGCGCCGAGACCAGGGCCACCATCTGGCGTCGTTTGATGGAGGACGCCGAAGCCCTACTCCCGGAACTCGCCCGCGTGGTGGCTGAGAACCCGGAGTACATCGAGGCGGCGCGCGGCGGGACGCTCGGGGGGGAGCGTCGGCAGGCGCTCGTGGGCGAACTACTGGCCCACCCGCGAGAAGAAGCGGTGGACCGCCTCTTGGAGCGGTTTCTCGAGGCCCCCGACGGAGAGGGTGGGCGTACGGCGTGGGCGGCGTCCGTGCAGGGCCCTGAGCTACGTTCACACGTGCTCGCAGCGGCGCGGCGGGTCTCCGGTGACGAGGTCCGCGCGCGCGCGCGCGCGCTGCTCCCAACCGGTGAGGTGGACATAATCGATCCCGTGTCCTTGCTCGCGCTTGCCCCAATTGCGAGGCCCGTCCATTTGCCGTTCCTCGTCGCGAGCGCGCACCGGGTCTCGGGATTGGATCGTATTCGAGTCGCACGCGCCCTGTTTCGACTCGGGCATCCCGTCGCCGTGAAGATGATCGAGCAGGCGTCGGACGCGGACGATCCCGCGGTGCGTGCCGAGGCCGTGGCGGTCGCGGCTTCTGATGGATTCCCCGATGCCGCGAGTCTGGTCGTGCGACATCTCTACGAGGGCTCGCCCGTGCGTGAGGCCGCGATCGCGGCCGTGGCGACCCTCGGCGTCTCCTTGCCTCCCGAGATGACCGACCTCCTGTTGTCCACGCCGCCGCCGTGGACCAGCCTGCTGCTTGACGGATTTGCTCGCCACGAGCAGGTCGGGGACGCGAGACACCGCGTCATGGAGCTGCTCCAAGACGATCTCGTGATCGACGCGGATGGAGCGGCGTTGTGGGCGTTCACGGGCACGCGTCGCCCGAGCGTCGCCGATTGCAAGGGCGCGCTCACGCACGCGCATTCCGCCGTCCGCGCGCGCGCGCTCGAGGCGTGGCGTGACCAGATGGAAGGCGAAGGTGACGGTTCCCTGGTGCGCACTCTCGAGCCGTTCACCAAGGACAAGGAACTTCGGGTCCGTGTCCAAGCCACCCGGTTGCTCTCTCAAGTACGCCACGATCTCGCCCGTACGACGTTGGTGGTGCTGGCGAAGGACCCATCTGAGTGGGTGCGGGAAGCGGCGTATCGGGGCCTTGGTTTCCAGCATCCCTACCACGTCGTTCCAGTCCTCCGGTCGGGCCTTCACGACAAGAGCCCCTACGTCTGCAACGCGGCACGCCTCTCGCTGCTGGTCCATGGAATGAAGGACGAGGCTCCCGTCCTCTTCAGGGACTCGGAAGATCCCTTGCTCGGCTTCCGTACCCGCCGCGCGTTGGACCAGACCCTGGGGGTCGTCGGCGGTGATCCCCAGAGCTGGGCAGCGGCGGTCGAGAAGCGTTAAGCGTGCCGAGGGCTACCTGCTCCCGACCGGAGCGCGGCGGAGCGGGCGGGCCCCTGGGTCCCGATGGCTACATGCCGAGGTAGCGCGGGCCGCCGTTGTCTTCAGGGACGGTCCAGGTGATGACGCCGTAGGGGTCGGCGATGTCACAGGTCTTGCAGTGCACGCAGTTCGAGAAGTTGATCTGCATGGCGCCGTCGACCATCTCGTACACGGCGGCGGGGCAGAAGCGCTCACAGGGGTTGCCGTACTCCTCGGCGCACCGGGACGCGCACAGGTCGGTGTCGGCGATCAGCAGGTGGCTGGGCTGGTTCTCCTCGTGGATCGATCCGGCGTGGAAGACCCCGGTGACCTTGTCGATGGTCAGGCCCTCCTCGACCTTGAAGTCGCGGCCAGCGGAGGCGTCTCCGGGCGACACGCTCTGGGCGTCGTCGTGGATGGGTACGGGGTCCTTGAGGATCTTGCCGCCGAGCGCCCACGCGAGCCCTGCGAACAGCTTCCCCTTCTTGAAGCCCTTGGCGCTGAAGATCTGTCGCCAGTTACGGACGCGCCACAGCTCGTCCTTCACCCACGACGCTCTCAGCCGCTCCTCGTAGCGCTCCAGGACGCCCGCAGACGTGTCGTCTGCCAGGAGCGCCTCGGCGATCACCTCGCCGGCGATCATGCCTGAGCGGAGCGCCGTGTGGATGCCCTTGAGGCGGGCGATGTTCAGCAGGGATCCCGAGTCACCGACGATGAGAAAGCCGTCGCCGAAGCTCTTGGGCCGCGACCACCAGCCGCCTTCGGGGACGGTCTTGGATCCGGACTTCACCAGCGTGCCGCCGTCGAGCAGAGTGCGCAGCTGCGGATGGGTCTTCCACCGTTGCATGATCTCGAACGGATCGCATCCCGGGTCGCCGCCGTCGAGCGCCGTGACGAACCCGACGGAGACCCGCGAGTCGGACATGGCGTACATCCACGATCCGCCGTAGGTGGTGTCAGGGAGCGGCCACCCCGCGGTGTGCCACACCGTGCCGGCGGTGACCCGACCTTCGGGGATGTCCCAGATCTCCTTGACGCCGGTGCCGTAGACCTGTGGGTTGGTGCCGCCGAGGCCTAGCTTGTCGACCAGGATCTTGGTGAGCGATCCGCGGCTCCCCTCGCCGAGGACGGTGATCCGGGCCTCGATGTCCGCGCCAGGCTCGAAGGCGGCGCCCTCGGCGCCGTCCTTCTCCCGTCCCCGATCCACCAGGCGCGCGCCGGTGACCCGTTCGCCGTCGAGCAGGACGTCGGCGGCCGGCTGCTCCTCGGCGATCATGATGGCGTCGCCGAAAGCCTCCACCTTCTCCTTCATCCAGCGCACGACGTGGGAGAGGCTGACGATTACGTTGCCGTGGTTCTTGAGCGGGGGAGGGATGAAGGCCATCTTGCGGGCCTTCGTCGCGGTGAGGGTGAAGACGCTCTCTTCGGCGACGTCCGCGTCGACCGGGCAGCCCTGCGCGCGCCAGTCGTCGCCGAACAGCTCCGACATGGCCTTGGGGTCCATGATCGCGCCGGAGAGGATGTGGTCGCCTACCTCACGCCCCTTCTCGACGATCATGATCACGTGCTCGTCGAGTTTCCCCTTTTCCTGCAGGACCTGGGCGAGCCGGTAGGCGCACGCGAGGTTGGCAGGCCCGGCTCCGACCAGGAGCACGTCGACGGGCATGGTGTCACGTTCCATGGCGAGATCCTACGAACGAATCAGGGGAGAGCCACGGGGCCCTACTCGCGGGTCTCGGGGACGGTTCGAGAGGCCAGCTTCAGCACCACCGTGCCGAAGCGGAGGCTACCTGCGATCCGCATGATGGGGCGTCCTGGGATCTCTCCGACCCAGGCGACCAGGTCGTTCCACGGCTTCTCGTCGACGAGGGTGCCATCTTCCCGGATGCGGTCCGTCCGCAAGGACACCTTCGTGCACGGGATGCGCTCGCCCTTGAACATGAGGTGTTCTGCGCCCGCATGGCGGACGGTCATCAGGTGCACGGTGGCGCCCTCGATCATCAGGACGCGGATCTCGCTGTCGGGCTCGATGCGCACGACGCGTCCGTAGAAGATCGCGCCGATCGGATCGAGCATGTGCTTGCCGCGGATCTCCGCGGCCTGGACGAACTTCTTTGTCCACTTGCCCGCAAAGGCGACGCCGGCGTCCTGATCAAACCAGGTGGTCCGGGTGTGTGGGGCGTCGTCCGCGGTGACCCAGAACGTCGCCACCGGCAGGAACGTCTTCGGGTCAGCGAGGGTACGGATGTTGCCCGCGGAGCGCAGGAAGGCCTTGACCCGCAAGAGAGGTTCGGTGAGGCCACCGAACACCAGGAGCTTCCCCTCTTCGGTCTCGATCTCGTCATAGGTGTACTCGACCCGTCCGACCGGTAGCACGCCCGCCCAGCTGACGCCGTAGACGGACGATTCGCCCGGAACGAAGACGGTCCCTGCGTCCTCGCGCAGCGGCATGTCGGTGACGAGACGGGACGATGGAGCTTCAGCGTCGGGGCCTCCTGCGCATCCCGCGCCGAGCATCGAGGCGAGCAACAGCAGGTGTCCGCTGAGGACACGTCGTCTCCTGCGGTTTGCTGCATCCCTGTTTCGCATAGATCCTGTCGTCAGGCTGGTTGATCCCCGTTTCGGCCAGGGATATCATCGAGCGTAGGAAGCGTTCAAGGCGCCGTAGCCAAGTGGTTAGGCAGCGGATTGCAAATCCGTCTACTCCGGTTCGAATCCGGACGGCGCCTCTTTTTCTCTCTCACCGGCTCGGTGTGACCCCGAGCGTCGCTCCAGAGTAAGGGACGACACCGCGCGTGTCGCGGCCGACAACCGAGGTCGGCAGGTCGGGTAGAGTGTCGGCCCATGGCGAACCAAGGTTCGATGCCCGATCCCCTCGTCGGTCTGCGCTTCGGCAAGGACGACCGACTCGAGGTCAAGCATCGCCTCGGGCAGGGTGGTATGGGCGTCGTGTACTACGCCTGGGATGAAGAAAAGCAGAAGGCGGTGGCGATCAAGGTGCTGCTGCGGCAGCGCGCCGACGACCCCGAGTTCCTGCGTCGCTTCAAGCACGAAGGGTTGCGGTGGCGCGATATCCGCCATCCCGCGCTCTGCCGTATCTACGGACTCGGCCGCCAGCACGGGCACTTCTACATCGTGTCGGAGTTCGTGGAGGGACGGGATCTCGATCGGGTCTTGCAAGAGGACGGCGCCCAGCCGGTGGACGAGGCGCTGCGCATCATCAGGGAGGCGGCCGGGGCTCTCCAGGTCGTGCACGAACGTGAGATCGTGCATCGGGATTTGAAGCCCGAGAACATCATGTTGGTGGACAAGGACCGGAGCGTGAAGGTGATGGACTTCGGCCTCGCCAAGTACCTGGGCTCGGATTCGATCCTCACCATGCCAGGGGATTTTGTCGGGACTCCGGGTTATGTCGCGCCTGAGCACCTGCGGGGCGACGAGATGGATGGGCGGGCCGACGTGTTCGCCCTCGGAGCGATCCTCTACGAGTTGTTGACCGCTCGCGGCGCCTTCCGCGGCAAGCACGTCATCGACGTGCTGCGTAAGAACCGCGACAAGGACCCCATCCCGGTGACCAAGTTCAACGACTCGGTGGTGCGTCCCGTGGCGACGCTGATCCAGAAGATGATCCAGAAGGACCCGCGCAAGCGCCCCGAGTCGATGGCCGTCGTCGTCTCGGAGGTTGAAGGCATTCAGGCGCAGCTGGCCGCCGGAAGCGAAGACGAGCGCCAGGGGCTGGGCGGCCTCCTCAAGTCGTTCTGGGACTAGTGATCTCGGGGCCGATGGGGCCACGCCATCGACGATGGGCGTGGGCTCCCACTCGGCGGTTGATCACAGGTGCTCGAGCAGCAGGTCGGCCTGGCCGCCGGGGTCCTTGGTGTCGATGGCGGCGTTGACCGTGCCGTTGGGCCCGATCACGAACGTGTACCGCTTGGGGTGGCCCGCGCTGTCGTCGTCCGCGGCGCCATAGGCGAGCGCGATGCTCTTGTCCGTGTCGCAAAGGAGGCGATACGGGAAGTCGAACTTGTCGGCGAACGCCGCGTTGTCTTCGACGCTGTCGAACGAGACCCCGAGGATCTCGATGCCCTTCTCCTCAAAATCGCGGATTCGATCACGGAATCCGCACCCCTGGGCCGTTCAGCCAGGGGTGTCGGCCTTGGGATAGAACCACAGGACGGCGGTCCGTCCGACGAAATCGGATAGGGAGACGTCGTCTCCGTGATGGTCCTTGACCGTAAAGGCTGGTGCTTGGGCGCCTGCTTCGAGCATGCTCGGGTTCTCCTTTTCGCGGATCGTACCCTCGTTAGGATGCGGCGTCGTAGCGGAGGAGAGGTCGTGTCCGAGAGTCCCCGTGTCCGGTTCGCCCCCAGCCCGACTGGCTACCTGCATGTCGGCGGCGCGCGCACCGCCCTGTTCAACTGGCTGTTCGCCCGCCAGACGGGCGGCGCCAGCGTCCTGCGTATGGAGGATACGGACGCCGCCCGCAATACGGAGCAGGCTCGGGAGACGATCTTCCGCGGCCTGGACTGGCTCGGGCTCGCGCCGGACGAGGGCCCGGAGCACGGGGGTGCCTTCGGGCCGTACAGCCAGAGCGAGCGTGGCGACGTCTACGCGGCCGCGGTCGCTGAGCTGCAGGCGCGGGGCGTGGTGTATCCGTGCTTTTGTACGAAGGAGCGCCTCGCCGAGCTGCGCGCCCGTCAGGAAGCGAACAAGGAGCGCTACGGCTACGACCGGCATTGCCTCCGGATCGACGCGGATGCGCTGCAACAGCGTCTCGATGCCGGGGAGCCCCACACCCTGCGGCTGCGGGTCCCCGAGGGGGAGACGGTGATCGACGACCTGGTCCGCGGCGAGGTCACCGTTGCCCACGCGGATGTGGAGGACATCATCCTGGTGCGCGCTGACGGCGCGCCGGTCTACAACCTGGTGGTCGTCATGGATGACCACCACATGGGCATCACCCATGTGCTGCGCGGTGAGGACCACCTGACGAACACGTTCAAGCAGGCGATCCTGTTCAAGGCGCTCGGGTGGGAGCTGCCCCGTTACGGGCACCTGCCGTTGATCCTCGGCCCCAAGGGGGAGGGGAAGCTCAGCAAGCGTAAGCACCCCGAGGCGGCCCTCGATCACTACCAGGATCGCGGCTTTCACCCTGAGGCGTTCGTCAACTGGCTCGCGCTCATCGGTTGGTCGTTCGACGATCAGACCGAGATCATGTCCCGCGACGAGCTGGTGGAGCGCTTCTCGCTGGATCGCATCAACAAGTCCGGGGCGCGGCTCGACATCCAGAAGCTCGAGCACCTGTCGGGGCATTACATCCGTGAGATGGACACGGACGCGCTCACCTCAGCCGTGCTCCCGCACCTGCAGTCAGCCGGCTTCGTCGGCGCCGATGTGAGTGACGCGGACCGCCAGAAGGCGGGTCTCATCGCGGTCGCTTTGCAGGAACGTCTCGTCGCCTTCGGGGACGCCGTCGAGCAGTCCCGCTGGGCGTATGAGCCGATCACCGGCTACGAGGGCAAGGCGGAGAAGAACCTGAAGAAGGGTGAGGATGTCCCCGGTCTCCTTCGTGCGTACGCCGCCGGCCTCCCGGACCCGCTCCCTGACCCGGACGCTCACGAGGCCCACGCGCGGGCCTTCGCCGAATCGAAGGACCTGGGCTTTGGGCGTCTGGTCCATCCCCTGCGCGCGGCCTGGACCGGTCGCCCTGTGGGCCCGCCGCTGTTCGACATCGCCGCCATCCTCGGCCAGGAGGAGGTCCTCGGGCGTCTCGAGCAGGCCGCCGCCTGGATCGAAGATCAACCCGCAGCCGAATCTTGAAACGCCGCACCCAGCGGCCTATCTTCTTGCCCTCTGGCCCCATCGTCTAGCCAGGTCAGGACACAAGGTTCTCATCCTTGGAACAGGGGTTCAAATCCCCTTGGGGTCACACGGGGACGCTCGACCGGGCGTCCCCGTTCTTATTGGCACACGTCATCAGATTGACCACCGCCGCTGTCGGGCCCCCGTTCAGCGCCGATGTGGATGGTCATCGGATAGGGTGAGCCCCATGCTTGGTGGTGTTCACCCTGGCCCGAAGCACGCGCGGCATCTCTCTCGGCTCGCGTTCTGTCGGCTGTTGCCGGTGGCGTTGTGGACGATCGTATGGGCCCCCGTTTTCGCTCAGGCGCCGGTGACCACGTTTACGGACGTCACCGCGGCCTGCGGCCTCCAGATCTCCACCGACGCGGCATGCTGGGCCGATCTGGACAACGACGGCTGGGTCGATCTCTGCGTGTCCGGGGGGGTGTGGAAGAACAACGCGGGGAAGACGTTCACCCGGGTCGCCGACGTGCCGACGTCGGTGGCCGCGGATTTTGACAATGACGGACTCGTCGATCTGTTCTCCTGGACCGAGCGGCGGCTCTATCGCAATGAGGGTGAGATGTCGTTCGCGGTGGTCGCGTTGCCGGAGCTGCCGGCGTCGGTCTCACGGGGGGCCTGCTGGGGGGACTTCAACGGGGACGGGTTCGTCGACCTGTTCGTGGGCGGCTACGAAGACTGGGACAAGGGCGTCACCTGGCCGTTCCAGGTCCTGATCAACGAGGGAGGCAAGGCGTTCAAGCTCCTGCGCTCCGAGAGCGTGAGCCGCGCGCGGGGCGTCACCGCCTGTGACTTCGATCAGGACGGCGACCTGGATGTCTATGTGTCGAACTATCGCCTGCAGGCGAACCTGCTGTGGCGGAACGACGGCGAGGCGGGCTTTGAGGACGTGGCAGAGAAGCTCGGTGTCCTGGCGACGTCAGAGGGCTTCGGCGGCGGGCACTCCATCGGCTCAGCCTGGGGTGACTTCAACAACGACGGATGGATGGACCTGTTCGCCGGTAACTTCGCCCACGTGGACAGCCGCGGGGATCAACCGAAGTCGCGCTTCCTGCAGAACCTGGGCCCCGAGAAGGACTTCCGGTTCAAGGACCTGGGCACCTGCGGAGTCCACTACCAGGAGTCGTATGCGACGCCGAGCGCCGGTGACTACGACAACGACGGGAACCTGGACGTGTTCTTCACGACCGTCTACGGCTCCGCGTCCTTCGGCCGCAAGAACACCCCGGTCCTGTTCCGCAACGACGGGGCGTTCGCCGTCACCGACGTGACCGCGGCGTCGGGCCTGGGGGAGCTCCCGCCGACCTACCAGGCGGCCTGGGCCGACTACGACAACGACGGCGCGCTGGACCTGATCAGCGGCGGCAAGCTGTTCCGCAACGGCGGCAACGGCAACGCCTGGATCAAGGTCCGCCTGCAAGGCGACGGGGTCAAGGTGAATCGCACCGCGGTGGGCGCGCAGGTCCGCATCAAGATCGGCGACAAGGTGTACACCCGTCAGGTGGCATCAGGCACGGGAGAAGGCAACCAGAACGAGGCGACCCTTCATTTCGGTCTGGGTGCACACGAAGGGTCCGTCGCTCTGGAGATCAGCTGGCCCGACGGGCGAAGGCAACGAATCAAGGACGTCCCCGTCGGTCGCCTGGTGACCTACCGGGCAGCGCGATAAGGCCCTACCGCATGCGGCGACGAGGCAGAGGATGCCGAGGAAGGGGAGGACGGGGGAGGACGGGGGAGAGGCGGGAGTCGCGCACGGCTTGCATGGGAGTTTCCTTGAACGCGTCTTCGTGAGGGCAGCGCAGTGTAACCGGGGAGCTCGTTCGTCTCCGGCGCCGAGCTCCCGGCTGTACCTCGTCGGCGTGCGCCCATCCCGAGCCATCACCACGCGCTGACGGGACCACCCTCAGCGCCCCGGCGGCGCTATACCTGTGACGCCGCCGTGGGAGTGAGCATGACGCTGGTGATCTTGCTCACGGTCCCCTTGTAACGCTCCATGCCGCTCATGCGNTTCCANTCNGGGTGCGCNANGAANGTCNGCCCAGTGCTNCTTGTGNGCGTCCNCGCTGTCGGCNGAGAGCATGTAGNTNAGGTNNGGGANGTCNTNGGAGATNAGNGNCTCNCCNAAGAACACNGGNNCNAGGNCNNCNTCNNGCATGANNTCGATCTCGCCCTCGTTGAACATCTCGACCTTGAGCTTGGCCAGCCGCTCGTTGTGGCTCTCGTAGATCCGCAGCTCCAGGAGGCGAGAGGGGCTCTCGCTGGATGGCGGGACCAGGGACTCCATGCCANCGAACGCGCGCATGAGGCGGCTCTCGATCCGGGTGTAGGCCGGGTCCTTGCGTGGCTTCGAGAAGTAGTCGGCGGCCGCTTCGTTGTAGGCCTTGTCTCCATTGAGCAGGTCGTTCTGTACCACCACCTGCCCCGNCTTCGTGTAGGGGAGCACGACGTAGACCGATGCGTCCTTCTTGTCGCTGGGTTTGAAGGTGCCGATGCGGTCAATGCCCTGCCGCTCCAGCGCCGGGCGCAGCGCGTTCTCCACGAAGTCCACGACGAGGGTCTGCTTCGCCGGGTCGGTGTTGCGGTAGACGCGCAGCTCGATGAGCTCCTGCCGCGCGGCGGTGTCCGCCCCGTTGTCGGGCGCGGACTGTCCCGCCGTCGCCATGGCTGCGCCGGCCGCGAGGGAGCTGGCGATGAAGTCGCGCCGCTGGATCTTCTGCGTCATCTGGAACCTCTTCTCCGCGTCCCGGGATTGGGTGCGGGGGAGTTTACTCCAGGTGCGGTGGAGGAGNGCTNCNGCTCAGTCTTCCACGGACTCGATAGCCCACCCGTCGAGCCACAGACCCTTGGATGGATGGCTCGGGTCGACCAGGAGCCGCGCCGGGCGCTCGTCCTCCATGAGGTGGCGGGCCCCGCGCGCGGCGTCGGGCCCCGCCGTCATGGTGATCTCGCGTTTCGCTCCGGACGTCGGGGCGAAGTGGATGCGGTAGATGCGCTGGTCGCCGGACGAGACGCTGGTCGCCTCGACCTTGGTGACCTGTGCTTCGATGCCGCGGCCCCGGTTCAGGATGCGCTGGCGACCCCGCCGCCACCGGAGCACCAGGCACCAGATGGTCACGAGCAGCACCGGCACCAGCAGGNTCGCGGCCGCGTCGGGGACCTGCCCGTCGCTCTCGCTCATCTGCTGCGTCGTGACGACCGTGCCGATCACCAGGAACACGACGGCCATGAAGCCCAGGATCAGCAGCGGGAAGGTGGTCCCGCCAAAGGCCCGACGGGCGATCTGCGGGGGGATGCCCGCGCGGGGCGGTCGCTGGCAGAGCACGCGCTCGACCATGTCGGCGGTGATCACGTGGCGCTGGGCCATCCGCCCGACGAGGCCGCCGGCCTCCTGCATCGTCCGGTGCGCCTCGTCCGCGTAGCTCCCAGAGACAGCGGCCGCGGCGCGCTCCGCGGCGTCGCTGTCGTCGACGACGGGGCCCCACACGGCCCATGCCCTCTCGAACAGGCGCATGCGTGCGCTCCCCTTCAGCCGCTCGTCGTACACCCCGTGCCCCGCGCTCCCACGGCCGACGGTCACCCGTGAGNTGGTCCTCGGCACCCACACCGCGGCGCCGTTCCGGTCGACCTGGACCTCGAGGTCGGCGGTCTTGGCGATGGCGTCGAGGGTGGTCGTCCCCAGGAGCGCGCGCACGGAGTCGGCGTTGAAGGTGATGATGGCGACCTTGCGGTCCAGGTTCGGACGGTCCTTCAGGTCGAGGGACGGCGTCCCCGCCATGCTGAGGATCTTGAGCAGGATCCGGGACATGAATCCGCGCTTCGGCTGCACNGTGAACTCGGGCAGCTTGGATTCCGGGCGATGGAAGTACGCGATGGTCCGGCGGTAGGTGCGCATCCGCTTGCCCGTATCCAGCCAGCTCACGTCCAGCAGGGCGTCGAAGCCCCGCCCATGGGGACGCACCAACGCCTCATCCACGGTGAGCGATCCTTCGCCCACGACTTCACCGAGATCGCGCACCAGAACGTCGGACGGCTGTTCCTGGGTCAGGTTTGACATGGCTCTCTAGTCTCCNGCAAGGGGTCACCAGGGTCGGNTCACTGATCGATGATCAGGACGGCTTCTCTTACGAGTCGCACCGCGCTGCATTCGCTGTCGCGTGCCCGATTCCGCGCGATGTTCACGACTTTTCCATTCCCTCCGGATTGTCTGACAGGTCGCGGGTGTTCATGACAATACCCGCATCGCGCCCGCCCCCGGGGCAGACACCTCTCGCGTCGTTACGCTGATACAGTTCGCGGGGGCTCGCGCCGCCCCGCTCGAGGAACCCATGCCTTCAGAACGACCGCCCCGTTTCGCCAGCCAGATGCAGCCCTCCTGTCGCCGTGCCCTCGTCCTGGGCGTGGCCATGCTTGTCCTCGTGGGCTGCGCGGCTGCTCCCGAAGCGGGAGCCGGGTCGACGTCCGAGCGCGCCGCTCTTCATGATCAGACGTTCGAGAAGGTCTGGACGGAGCTCCGTGATCACTACTACGACCCGACGTTTGGCGGTCGGGATTGGGACGCCATCGGCGACCGTTACCGGGCTGAGCTGAAGGACGTGACATCCGACTCCGCGTTGCATGCGCTCCTCAATCGGATGCTCAAGGAGTTGGGGAAGTCCCATCTGGCGGTCATCCCTCCGGAGGCGTACGAGGCCTCGCCGTCGGATACCGGCGGCGCCGCGCCCGCCGAGCGCTCCAAAGACAAGGAGAAGGCTGGCGCCGGGAGGAAGAAGCCAGGGGGCGGCTCGAGCGCCTCGTCGCCGTCGTCGACGAAGGATGGCGGCGTCGGGCTCGTAGCAGCCATGGTGGAGGGGCAGCCGACGATCGTGTCCGTGCGGGAGGGGGGGCCCGCGCAGGTCGCCGGGTTGCGNCCGGGCTTCGTNCTGGTGCGCATCGGTGGCCGTGAAATGAGCGACGCGATCTCGCGCGCNCGTCGTCCNCGNNTCGCGACGACGCGNCCATCGNTCGGAGGATNGAGAGCGCCATCGCGGCGCGGCTCTCTGGCAAGCCGGGTGGCTCCGTCGACGTCGCCTATCTGGATGGCGACAACACCNAGCACGAGGTGTCGTTGGTCCGCGAGCCCGACGACCGGCGGCGCGTGGCCATCCTGAACCTGCCACCATCGCTGATGGAGTGCGACGTCCGGACCCTCGAGGGCGGCGTCGGATACGTCTCGTTCAGCATCTTCTTCTTGCAGCTCATGAAGGAGATCCGTGAGGGCATCCTCTCGTTCCGCGGCGCTCCCGGGTTGATCCTNGACCTCNGGGGAAACGGCGGCGGCATGGCCATGATGTCGGTGTCCGTGGCCGCCCTGCTCCTGGGCGAGCGGGTCGATCTGGGCACGATGCGGAACCGCAACGGCGTGATGCGGTTCCCCGTTTTCCCCGTATCCGATCCCGTGCGAGCCCCGGTGGTGGTGCTCGTCGACGGGGGCACGGGGAGCACCAGTGAGATGCTGGCGGGCGCCTTGCAGGAGATGGGCCGGGTCCGCGTGGTCGGCACGACCTCGGCGGGGATGGTATTGCCCTCAGTCTTGAAGACGCTTCCGAGCGGCGCCCGGCTACAATATCCCATGGCGGATTTTCTCACGACCAAGGGCCACGCGCTCGAGGGTGCGGGAGTGATTCCCGATTTCGTCGTCCCGCGTTCGCGGGCATCTCTGCTTCGTGGTCAGGACAACGTGGTCGAGGCGGCGCGCAAGCTGTTGCTCGATCTGCGCAAAAGTTCGGAAAGGAATCCCTGATGTACTCCTCGCCATCGGCCGGAAGGATCTCTTGTGTTTTGTTTGTCGCCGTTGTTTCCCTGCTGAACGGGTCAGCCGTGTACGCCCGGCCTGCCGGGCCTCAGGAGTTGCCGAAGGCGGAGGACGTGCTCGAGGCGGCCGTCAAGGCCATCGGAGGGAGGGAGGCATGGGAGAAGCACAAGAGCATGGCCGTTGTCATGAAGGGCAAGATCGTCGGGCAGGACATGGCCCTGAGCATGGCGACCAAGCAGAAGGCACCCAACCTCTCGTACCTGAAGCTGAGCATACAGGGCATCTTTGAGCAGGAGATGGGGTTTGACGGGAAGGTTGCCTGGAGCAAGGACCCGTTCACCGGAGAGCGCGAGCTGGAGGGCATCGAGCGCGCNCAGGNGGTGCGGCAGGCCGTCTTCAACGCGCCGCTGAAGTGGAAGCAGATCTACAAGAAGGTCCAGACCCTGGGGATCGAGAAGGTGGACGGCCGCGAGTGCATCGTCGTTCAGTTGACGCCGAAGGAGGGGCATCCGGCGAAGCACTACTTCGACAAGAACACGTTGCTCCTGTTCGCCACGGAGACCAAGAGCGAGTCGGCCATGGGTGAACAGACCGCGCGGTCGCGCTTCATGGACTACAAGGAGACCGGCGGGGTCCTCGTCGCGCACACCGTCAAGATCATGGCCGGCGCCAACAACATGGAGCTGAAGCTCGACAAGATCGAGTGGGACGTCAAGGTCGACGACGCGCTCTTCAAGAAGCCCTGGGGGGACAAGGGTGAGAAGAAGACCGAGAAGAAGACCGGCGGTGACGCTGGGAAGAGCGGTCAGTCCTCGTAGCCGCCGAGGGCGGTGACGACCCGGCGCGCGTTGAGGATGTCGAGGACGCAGAGGGCCTGCACGGCGCGCAGGGTGACGAGCTGCCGGGTCCACGGATCGGGGTAGCGGGCGACCGCGGCCAGGGTCGCGAGGCCCCGCTCTCGGGCCCGCTCCTCGCCCCCCCGCTCCCGCAGCAGCTTCATGAGGGTGCGGTTGCGCCCCCGGTTGGACGCGAACGCGCGGCGTAACAGGTCCATGGCGTCGTCATCCCGGTGGCGGAAGGGGCTCCGCGCGATCCACTCTTCGAAGAGCCGTCGTTGCGAGGGCACGTGGATCCGGCGCTTCGGCCGCGCGTCGCCGGGCTTTGACAGGAACGACTCCAGGGCGCGATCGATGTCACGGGGCGCGTTGATCAGCGTGCGGCACTCGTCATAGTCGATGACCCACGCGATGGCCACGGCGCGGGCCNCCTCCTGGTGGTCCTCGCCAGAGACGGGTTGGCCCTGGGGGGCGAGCGCGTCGGCGATCGACCGATCGGGCCAGCCGCGTTGCTCCAGGAGCTCCTCGAGGCGTCGCAGCTGTCGCTGCGCTTCGTTGCGCTGCTCGCGATAGTGCTCGCGGCGATACTCGCGCGCGCCGATCAGATCCAGGTCATCGCGGGTGAAGCCGAACTCGGGGGGGTGCGGCTGGCCGCCCGGGACCCGCAGGCCGAGGTACTCAGGGTCGAAACGGGTGCGCATGTCGAGGGCGGCCATGAACACCGGCAGGTGCATGCGGTTGATCTTGCGCAGCGCGACGTCGGCCGTGGCGCGCCCTATCCTGCGCTGCGGGCGCAGCTCCTCGGGGCGCAGCTGCTCGGCGATCAGGCGCCCGAGCGATCGGAACCCGCGGCCCCACCACGACAGCCAGAACCAGGTGATGCGCAACGGGAGCAGCACGACCTTGCCGCGCCCGAGCCACGAGAAGTAGAGGGTGTAGGGGTTCACGGTGCGCCGGTGNCGAGGGAGGTTCTCCCACGGATAGCTGGAGAACACCTCCCGGACCATCCGGCGGCGATCCCGTGCGAGCTGATCGCTGACCTCCTTGCCGAAGGTCGCCTCGACCTGCGCGTCGCGATCCGCGTCGGTGGTCATGAAGTGAAGCGCGTTGAAGTGGGCGGCGCCGATCACGTCTTGCGCCTCGTCTTCGGCGTCGGTGANGATCGCGCGGACGCCGCGGNCCACNCCACGGNTGGTCTTNGNGGNGGNGAGCCACAGCAGGACGAACGGCCAGGTGACGAGGGTCCAGCTGC
>NYSS01000068.1 GCA_002683135.1 Planctomycetota bacterium
CCGTGGGACATGACCGACACCACGACCAACTTCACCGCCATCAGCGCCGGCGTGCCCAACATGGCGCAGTACTACGGCAACTGATCCTTCGGGCAGACGCGATAGCAAGCCGGCCGGGTGCCCTCACCCGGCCGTTTTCCGTCGTAAATGCGTCGGATCTGTGGCCTCCGCCGCCTTCGCTTACTCTGGGACCACCAATGTGATCGAACGTTCGATCGCCATCCGTCGGCCACCAAGACCGGCTCATCCCCGTTTGAGACCGCGACCCACCGCACCACTCCGATGCGCACTATCCTTCTTGTTGCTCTCGTAGCCGCGCCTGCGGCATCCCAGTCACTCAACGAATGGCACCAGTGGCGCGGCCCCCAGCGGGATGGCGTCTGGCACGAGGACGGGATCGTCGACTCGCTGCCCGACAACGTCCCGGTCAAATGGCGGACTCCCATTGGCACGGGCTATTGCGGCCCGACCGTCGCCGACGGCCGCGTGTACGTGATGGACCGCCTCGATGAGCCCGAAGAACTGGAGCGCGTCCACTGCCTCGACTGGAAGACCGGCAAGATCCTCTGGACCCATGCGTATCCGAGCTCCTACACGGTCTCGTACAAGGCGGGCCCACGGTGCTCGGTCCTCATCTCCGACAACCGGGCGTACAGCCTCGGCACCATGGGACACCTACGATGCCTGGACGCCAAGACCGGCGAGATCCTCTGGAAACACGATCTGCTGGAGGAGTACGAGATCCGCATGCCCATATGGGGGATCGCCGCATCACCCATCCTCGAAGGTGACCTGCTAATCGTCCCCGTCTCGGGCAAGGAGGGGGCCTACCTCGTCGCGTTCGACCTGGCGAACGGAGAAGAGCGCTGGCGCGCCCTCTCCGACCGCGGCAACTACTCGGCACCCATCGTGATCGATCAAGGCGAGCAGCGCGTCTTCGTCTGCTGGACGGGCGACCGCGTGGTCGGGGTCGCACCCGCGACAGGGGCCCTGCTCTGGGAGGTCCCCTTCAAGGCAAAGAACATGCCCCTCGGTGTCGCCGCCCCGGTCCTGCACAAAGACCTGCTGTTCTTCTCCGGCTTCTATGATGGGTCACTGGCGTTGCGCGTCCACAAGGACGAGCCGAAGGTGACGGAATTGTGGCGCCGGCGCGGGCAGAACGAGCGCAGCACCGACGCGCTCCACACCATCATCGCGACGCCCCTCCTCAAGGACGGTCACGCCTACGGTGTCTGCAGCTACGGTGAATTCAGATGCCTGAGATTGAACGACGGAGAGCGGGTGTGGGAGGACCTGACCGCCGTCCCCAAGAGCCGCTGGGCCACCATTCACTTCGTGCGCAACGGGAAACGCACCTGGATGTTCAACGAGCGAGGTGAGCTGATCATCGCTGACCTGTCCCCCAAGGGCTTCAAGGAGATCGACCGCGGCCTCCTCATCAAACCGACCCTGCCTCAGCTCAATCGTCGCGACGGCGTCTGCTGGTCTCATCCCGCGTTCGCCTACCGACACGTCTTCGCGCGCAACGACGAAGAGATCGTCTGCGCCGACCTGTCTGCCAAGTAAGGGCCCGGGCCTCACCCCCGCACGATCGCGGGCACGACGGCGTTCTGTTCCACGAATCGCTCGTAGCTAAAGGTGTAGGGCTGATTACTCAGATCACAGGCCGTGATCTGTCGGCCGACCCGGGCAAAGATCGCGTCGAAGACGTCACCCATCGACCTCACCATGGCGGCGCCTCGGGCCGTCATGACGCCGTCCTGCTGCAGGGCGGGGAGATCGAGTTGCATGCGCCGCATGGCGAACGACAGGCGCCCGATGGCCTCGTGCCGCTGCCGACCGCCGAAGGCGCCGGCCTCGAGACAGGCGTGGAGCGCGATGCAAATCAGGCTCTCCGTGAACAAGCCGTGAAACGCGACGTAGACGGTGCGGCCATCGTCGGGCTCACCGGCCAGGTCCGCCAGAGACCGTTCGGAGTCCATGGCGAAATAAGCGTCACGATCGACAGTGATCGCCGTCAGCATCACATGCCCGCCCTGGTGTGCCAGGTCCTCGATGAAGAAGACCTCGTCGGCATCCGGAGGCGGACGGAGGAACACGGCCCCGTGGGCGGACGGGGATGCGAAGGAGTCGCCTTCCTCCGATGCGAACACGATGACCCGTCGGATCACGGCCGTCAGGCACTCGTGGAGCAAGGGAGTGACGCGAGCGAGAACCTGAAACGCCGTGTCCACAGTTGAGGTCGAGACCACACGAGGACCCACTGCTCCCACGTTGACGTCCGACGGAAAGCACGGCGAGCGACCGGCCAATGCCTCGTCGAGCTCCACCCCATCTGGTCGATCCATGAAGTACGCGAACAGGGACGGCTCGAGGAACGTCGCATCGACTGCGTAATCCAGCGTCGCCGCTACCGGATGGCCGGACGCGGCGACCAGCCGCTTCATCTCGGCGGCGAGGCTCTTCTGCCCGTCCACCAGGCTCCCGGCGGCGGCGCGAACAAGGTCGGTCCCGATCACCCCCGATCATCCCCGAGCATGGCGTCGAGCTTGGCGAACACCGGGACCAGCTCCGGGATCCAAATCCCCTGCTCCACCCGCATCCTCTTGTGACAGCGGGTGAAGCTGCCTCGGCCCATCCCCGCAAAGAGCCCGACCGCAGCTTCGGGACCTTCCAGGGCCTGGAACTCCTCGAGGGTCATCTCCTGGACATCTCCCGCACGCGGCGCCTGCCCCGACGCGCTCGCCAACGCCCCGCCGGCCAAAAGGGACGCCGCCACCGAACCCATCGCCTTTCTTCGTGTCATATCGCGCATGTTGGCACCTCCTGACCGGAAGACGGCGCCAATGAGCGAACGATTGCAAGATCGTGAAACCAAGCGTCTTCCGGTAGGTTCTACGGTCATGTTCGCCAACCACCTTCGACTCGTCGCCGCCACCATGATGCTCGCGGCCCTCTCCCCCGCTCAGGACCCGCCGACGCCGACAAGCCAGGACGACTTCTTCGGCCTCGACAAGCTGTGGACCATCCACCTGACCGTGGAGAAGGGGAACTGGACCCAGATGTTCCCCATCCGCGGCGAACGTCAGTCCATGCTGCGCATGAACGGCACGTTCCCCTACCACAAGGGGAACCTCGAGATCGGAGCGACCGGACTCGAGGACATCGGCGTCCGCTTCAAAGGGAACTCCAGTTTCTCCGCGACCAACGGGACGCTGAAGCGGTCCTTCAAGCTCGACTTCAACCGCTACGACCGCAAGAAGAACTTCCTCGGTCTCTTGAAGCTCAACCTCCACTGCAACGCACTGGACGGGACACAAATCAAGGACGGGTCCTCCTATCAGCTCTACAACAACGCGGGCGTCCCCGCCCCGCGGGTGTGCTTCGCGCGCGTCTACCTGACGATGCCCGGCGAGGTCGAACGCACGTACCTCGGTTTGTACACGGTCGTCGAGCAGATCGATTCCGTGTTCGCCAAACGGACCTTCGGTCGCGCGCTTATCATGAAACCGGAGGGCGAGACCCTCGCGTACAAGGGAGACAAGTGGAACGAGGACTACGAACGGTTGTACGTCCCCAAGTCGACTGCGACCGAAGAGATGGCGCGGCCCGTCATCGAACTGGCGCGTCTCTTGAAAGAGCGCGAGGGCGAAGCCCTCGCCGACGCCGTTGAGGAGGTCCTCGACGTGGAGTCGTTCCTTCGATATACGGCGGTGTCCACCGTCCTCGTCAACACCGACAGCCCGCTCGTGCTCTCGCACAACTACTACCTGATGGTTCCCAAGGCGACGAAGAAGGTTGTCTGGGTCCCGTGGGACCTCAACCTGAGCCTCGGGGGTTTCAGTCGCATGATGGGCGGGGGGGCGGACATGAGCATCATGAAGCCGTCACGGGTGGCCGTGTTCAGCAAGATGCTCGCGATCCCGCGGTTCAAGAAGCGTTACCGCGACATCATCAGTGAGGTCATCGAGGGGCCCTGCTCCGAAGCGGCGGTGACCGCGGTCATCACGCAGGCCCACGAAACCTCCCGTGACGCTATCGCGGACGAGGCGAAGCGCCTCGAGATCGTCACCCGCGCCAGCGAAGAGCTCGGAGGTCGCGCCCGCCGGGGATTCGGCAGCTTTGCCGGTTTCGGCCGACAGCGAGCAGATGACGTCGCCGCCCTCCGCCAGTTCGTCAAGGAGCGCACCCAGTCCGTCAAGGACCAGCTCGCCGGCAAGTCGGAAGGGCGAACCATGGGCGGTCTATTCGGCCGAACCGGCGGCGACAGGGGCGGAGACAGGGGCGGCTTCGGGCGCGCGGCTCCGCGGGGCTTCCAGGTCAGAGACATGCTGGCGGGCACCGGCGTCCTGGACCCATCCCTCCCTTCCTTCTCCAAGGACGAGCTCCAGCGAGCCGTGCAATCCGGCTTCGAGAGCGCTGACACGGATCGCTCCGGCACGGTCGACAAGGCCGAGATCGCGGCACCCTTGCGCCGTCACCTGAAGGCGACCCGCGGCTCATCGAAGATCGGGCGCATGGATCTCGCGGTTACCCGATCCAGGAGGGCGCTGGCCGACCTGGACGGGGATGATGACGGGGCCGTCACCCGCGACGAGTGGCGCGCCGGGTTCGACAAGCTCCTCTCCGGATGGGACGCGGACAAGGACGGCACCTGGACGAAGAAGGAGCTCAAGGTCATCGAGATCCCCAAGCCCGACGGCTGGGTCGATCTCTTTGACGGCAAGACGCTCAACGGCTGGACCCAGCGCAACGGCACCGCCAAATACACGGTCTCCGACGGGACGATCGTCGGAACCACCACCAAGGGCAGCCCCAATTCGTTTCTTTGCACCAACCGGGACTATTCGGACTTCGAGCTCTTGTTCGACGTGAAGGTGCACGACCGGTTGAATTCCGGAGTGCAGATCCGCTCCCGCACGCGGGGAGGCCCCCAGGGTCGCGTCAACGGCCCCCAGGTGGAGATCGAAGCGAGCGGAAAGAACGGCGCGCAAGCGGGCTACGTGTATGGCGAAGCCGCTGGCGGCTGGATGACACCGAACGACGTGCGCAAGGCCCACAAGCACTTCAAGGATGGGGACTGGAACGCCTACCGCGTCCTCGCCGTGGGCGACAACATCAAGGTGTGGATCAACGGGACCTTGATCTCGGANCTCACCCACGAGAAGCGGTACCAGTCTCACCCGCGCGGCTTCATCGGCCTCCAGGTCCACGGCATCCCAGGCAACCAAGGTCCCTACGAGGTCCGGTGGCGCGGCATCCGCCTGCGCGAGATCCGCGGTGAAGACGCCGGATGGAAGCNGCTCTACAACGGCAAGGATCTCGCGGGCTGGAAGACCACCGGTAACTGGCTACCGCAGACGGACGGTTCGCTCGTGATCGAACCGCGTTCGGGCGAGAAGGGTTGGCAGAGGTTCGGCGCGTACCTGTGGAGCGAGAAGAAGTACAAGGACTTCATCCTCGACGTCGAGTACTCCTACCCCAAGGGCGGCAACAGCGGCGTGTTCTTCCGTGTCGGCGACCTCGATAACCCCGTCGCCACGGGGATTGAGTGTCAGATCCTCGACTCCACAGGGAAGAAGGGGGCCATGACCCACCACGACCACGGGGGCATCATCAGCACCGTCGGCGCGGCCGCGAACATGTCCCAGCCCGCCGGCGAGTGGAACCGCATGATCGTCATGTGCCGGGGACACCACCTGCGGGTCGACCTCAACGGCCAGGCGATCATCGACGTCATGCTGGATAAGTCCGCGGTCAAGGACAGGCCTGGTGAGGGGCACGTGGGGCTCCAGGACCACGGTGAGCCTCACGTGATCCGCTTCCGCAACGTGCTCCTGAAGGAGCTCTAACCGGAAAACGCCGGTCCGTTCGAGAGCGGATCAAGGCGCTCCCGACCCCGGCGCTTCTTCACCGCGTACTCAACCCGCTGCGCCTCGGAGCGGGTCTCAAATGGGCCAAACCTGGCGCCGATCTCCCAGGGTCGCCCCCGCGTCGTCCGCTTGGCTCCGCCGGGCCGCTGCCCGTTGTGCTGCTCAAGGCGGCGCTCCAGATCGGTCGTGATCCCGACGTAGGTCTCCCCTCGCGACTCCGACACCAAGACGTACACCACCCACGCCATGGCCACAGCCTAACCGCGGAGCGACCTCCGAGACGCCCCCTGGACAGGCGCGCTCCCGGACGCCAGCATGCCCCCATGAGACCCATCATCCTCGCGTGCATTCTGGCTTTGTCCTCGTGCCAATCACCGTCACACAGCGGGGCCCTCTTCAATGGCAAAGACCTGGACGGCTGGCACACGGACATCCCCAAGGCGGACAAGGGCGACGACATCCCCCCGTCGTTCGTCGCCCGGGACGGAATGCTGATCAGCGAGGGGACGCCGCAAGGGCATCTCATCACCGACAGATCGTTCAAGGACTACAGGCTGGTCGTCGAATATCGCTGGCCCGGCAGGCCCGGAAACTGCGGCATCCTCGTACACGCGTCCGTTCCCCGTCGGCTATACAAGATGTTCCCCCAGTCCATCGAGTGCCAGCTCCACGTCGGCAACGCCGGCGACTTCTGGGTCATCGGCGAGGACATCAAGGTGCCCGACATGGTCACCCGCCGTGGCCCCAAGAAGAGGTGGGGGGTGGAAGCCGGACAGGCACGGCGCATCAAGAACCTCACCGACGACTCGGAGAACCCTCAGGGCCAGTGGAACGAGATGATCATCGAATGCCGCGGCGACCGCATCGATGTCTGGGTCAACGGCGACCATGTCAACAACGGTCATGGCTGCACCGTCGACCACGGACAGATCGCAATCCAGGCAGAGGGCGCAGCTTGCGAGTTCCGCAAGCTCCAGTTGACCCACCTCGGTAAATAGCTGAACCGGCGATCGGGCAGCGGCTGACAGGGTCTGGTACGTTGGGCGGTGGGTCTGCCGGTATGACCTGTTCTCATTGTAGTTAAGCACCCGGAGTTTCAGCCATGCGTACACGCACGATCGCCCTCGTCGCCATCGCGCTCGTCATGAGCGTCGCAACCCGCGCCAATGGACAAATCACCTATAGCGACTTCAGCTCAACCGCTGGAATGGTCCTCAACGGGTCCGCTGCGCAGAGCGGCAACGTCCTGCGAATCACACCCAACTTGGGCGGACAGGCCGGCACCGCCTGGTATCAGAACCGGGTCCCGGTGTCCGTGGGCTTCTCCACCACGTTCGTGTTCCAGATGGGCCCGGTGGGCGGCGCGGACGGCATGGCGTTCATCATCCATGACGACCCGAACGGTACCGCAGCCCTCGCCGGGACCGGCGGATCCATGGGCTGGACCAGTGAGCCGCTGAACCCGGCGCTCACCATGCAGAACCTCCTGGTGATCGAACTGGACCCATACAACAACGGCAACTTCTTCGATCCCAACGACAACCACATCAGCGTCCACCTGGTACCCACCATCCCGACCACCCCGAACGGCGCAGATGAGTACTACTCCATCGCCCAGGCGACCCCCCCGTTCGACCTCAACGATGGGGCGGTCCACACCATGTGCGTCAACTACGTCCCCGGCACGCTGGACATCTTCCTCGACGGCTCCGCCGCGCCCCTCATCTCCGTACCGTTCGACTTCGCCACCGGCGCGACGACGGTCGGCGGGGTGGCCCTCCCCGGGCTCACCCTCAACGGTGGCCTTGCCTACGCCGGGTTCTCAGGGGGAACCGGTGGGCTCAGCATGGACCAGGACGTCCTCGCCTGGTCCTTCGGGCCTCCAGGTGCCTGCGGCGCCCTCCTCGGCCCCTGGCAAGTCAACAACCCGACATCCTCGCTGGACCTCAACGGCCTGGTCGGAACGGCATACAGCCCGGCGATCACCACCGACTGTGTCGGGGCGACGGTCACGCTAAACGCAGCCGGTACAGCCGGATCTCCGTTCGACATCGCGGTCACCTTCGGGAACTCGCTGCCGGCGGCGTTCACGACCGCCGGCGGGCAACAGGTGAACGTGGACATCCTGAATCCCACGCTCTTCAACTTCAACGGTGGGTCAGCCAACTTCGCGGGCATCCTCAACCTCCTCCCCCACCCCGGAGCGTTCACGTTCCCCGTACCCACCGGTGGGCCTCTGCTCGCCTCGGCGCAGCAGCTCGCCGTTAACCCCACCCATCCGGACGGATTCCAGCTCTCGCAGGCGGTGGAAGCCAATATCGTCGCCGCTGGCGGCGCCCAGACATTGACGCTCGGGGACGACAGCTCGGTCCAGATCATCCTCGCCGGTTCGCCCTACTGCGCCAATATGGGCGTTGTGTTCTACGGCACCGTCTACAACGACTTTCATGTCGGATCCAACGGCGACGTCACCTTCACCGCTGGGAGCAGCGACTTCACGGCGACCTCCGGTGAATGGCAAACCCAGATGCCGCGCATCGGTATCGCTGGGGACCTCGAGCCAAACAACTACGGCACGGTCACCGTCACCAACAACGGCAACGCCGGGACAGGCGACTGGATGACCGTCGCCTACGCCAACGTGACCGAGTGGGGCACCGGAGGCTTCGGCGTCACCAGCTTCAACGTCGATTTTCACGGGCCCAACGGGCACGAGATCAACGGATTCACGACCGACGGCACGTGGGGAGTTACCGCGGTGGTGGGCGGCATCAGCCTGGGCGCCGGCGGCACCCACCCGCCGCTCGCCAGCTTCGATACCCAGAACGGGCTCGGACTGCAGGCCAATGTCAACGCCACCGACAGCGTGATCGATGAGAATTCGCTCGGCATGCTCGTCAACACGACCGGGTGGGTCTCAATAGGCTTCCCACTCTTCGACGGCTCCGCCTACGTCGTGCAATAGGGGCCCCCTAAACCCCCGGACCCGAACGGCCCGCAATTGCCTTGGAATAAGGCCTTTTGTGGGCCGTTTCGCGTCGCAATGCCCCGCGCCCTTGCGCTTTCTGCGCAAATGGCTTCAACTGGAGGAAGTGTAATCCCCCGCTTTCTAGGCCGCGAACCCCGACAATACCCCGGACGTAAGTTCAGAGTCACTCCCCAGGGCTCATGGGTTGCTTCGCACTCGTGGCATCATGTCCGCATTGAGGAGTTCCTTTCATGTTGAGCAAGCTTCTTCCGCTCGTCGTCGTGGCCGTTCTGGCGAACTTCGGTGTCGCCCAGGACTGGACCGACGGTTTCGAAGCGTATCCCGCCGGCTACCTTTGCTACCAAGACCCCGCTCTCGTCCCTGGCGCACCCTGTGCCCTCGGTAACATCGGCAATTCCGGTGGCTGGGACGGTTGGTTCAACAACCCGCTCGAGTCCGGACTGGTTATCAACAACCCCGGCATGGGCTCCAACGGCTCCGACCAGTACATGGACATCTCCCCGGGCATCGGCTCGCAAGACGCCGTGCAGCCGTTTAAGGAAAACGCCCTGTCGGGTGCCGGCGCTGCTTCGGGCGCCCCCTACACGTCGCACGCGACCAGCGGTGGCTGGGCTCTCTCGGCGGACTTCCAGATCCCGGTCGGCGGCTCCGCGCTTGGCGCCGTCTACTTCATCTTCAACAACGACTACAACAACGCAGGGACCGCGACCAACTGGTCCGGTCAGTGCTCGATGATCGCCGACCCGGCAAACCCTGGTCAGTACACCATCAACGACGACCTCGATCCTGGCCCGGCGACCGCCGGTTGGGTGGAAGGTGAGTGGTACCGCATCATCGCGGACATCTGCCTCGACGCGAACACCTGTGACATCACCCTCTACTCCGCCGGTTCCGATGGCGTCCTGGGTACCGCTGATGACATGGCCACGGTCCTCACGACCGGTCGCGTTTACGCGGCTGGCGGCCCTGTCGAGATCGCCTGCCTCGATCTGTACTCGGCTGGCGGCCAGCTCTTCTACGACAACATGAGCCTCACCTCGCAGGGACCGTGGCAGATCAACAACGCCGTGTCGGCCCTCGACCTCAACGGTGGCGGCGGTAGCGCATGCACCGGCTCGCATCTCACCGCAGCCGTCGGAACGCCCGTCACGATGAACTCCGCTGGCGCGGCGGGCAACCCGTTTGACATCGCCGTCACCTTCGCGAACTCGGTCCCGGCGTACATCACTACGGCCGGCCAGCAGCAGGTGAACGTCGACATCAATCACTCCTCGCTGTTCAACCTCAACGGTGGTGCCCCGAACTTCGCGGGCCTCCTCAGGCTGCTCCCGCACCCGGGCGCGTTTAGCTTCCCGGTACCGACGGCAGGACCCATCCTCGCCTCTGCCCAGCAATTGGTCCTCGACGCCACACACGCTGACGCCTTCCAGCTGTCGCAGGCTGTCGAGGTCGACATCCAGGGCTGCGGCGGCACCGGCACACCGTTCTCGCCGGCGCTTCCCGACGACGGCAACGTCTTGGTCACGCTGCAGTCGCTCCACCCGTGCGCGCTCGACGTCACCTTCTACGGCACGACGTACACCGAGTTCTACATCGGCTCGAACGGCGACGTCACCTTCACGGCCGGGAGCAGCGACTTCACCGCGACCTACGGTGAATGGGCGACCATGATGCCTCGCATCGGATTCGCCGCTGACCTGGAACCCAACAACTACGGCGTCATCACCGCGTCCCACAACGGCAACACCGGCGCTGGCGACTGGATAACCATCTCCTACGCCAACGTGACCGAGTGGGGCACCACCGGCATGGGTGTCACCAGCTACAACATCGAGCTGCACGGGCCCAACGGCCACGAAATCGGCGGTTTCACGACCGACGGTACGTGGGGTGTCACGAGCACCTGCATGGGCATGTCGAACGGCTCCCTCGGCACCGATCCGGGGCAGGCCTCGTTCGATGCCGTCGCAGGCTCGGGCCTCCAGGCCAGCGTCAACGCCAGCGACTGCGTCGTGGACGCGAACGTCGGCGGCATGATCATCAACAGCACTGGCTTCACCTCGATCCAGTTCCCGCTGTTCGATGGCTCGGCCTACCTGGTTCAGTAGTTCGGTCCCGCGACCCCGGCGCGCATAACCGGGGATAGAGAAACCCCATGGGGCCGCAACGTCGGCCCCATGGGGTTTTCTCGTGGCGGGGCGCTGCCCCCAGGGGATCAGCGCCCCAGGAGAGTCAACTGTCCCGGGTCCTCCATGATCCCAGCGGGGCGCTGATGGGCACCCCGCAGACCCCGGTCTCCCAGGTCCCCGCGGCAGCCCTCCGCGAGCGCCTGGATGCGTGCTACCACGTCCGGGTGCGCGGCCGCGACGTCAGTCGATTCGGCGATGTCGCGATCCAGATCGTAGAGTCGGACCGGCAGCTCCTTCTTCTTTTCCGTGCGAGCGAGATGGAGCTTCCAGCGCCCGTGGCGAACCGCCTGGAGCTGGTCCTTGAAGTAATAGAAGAAGGCGCCGTGCGGAGACACCGCGCCCGAGTCACCCCGCAGCAACGGGCTGATGTCCTTGCCGTCAATGACCCGATCGGTAGGCGCTTGTGCCCCGGAGATCGCAGCGAAGGTCGGGAGCACATCGATGGTCGAGGTAACGGCGTCGCACTCCACACCGGCCGGAACCACCCCTGGCCATCGAACGACGCACGGGACACGCATCCCGCCCTCCCACGTCGACCCCTTGTGACCCCGTAGGGGCGCGTTGCTCCCCCCTGCCCGCGAAGCAGCGCCGTTGTCGGACGCAAACATAACGACGGTGCGCCGATCGAGCTTCAACTCTGTCAGCTTGTCGAGGATGCGGCCGGTGGACCAGTCAATCTCTTCCACGGAGTCCCCGTAACGACCGTTCGCGGACTTTCCGAGGAACGACTCGCTGGCGTACAGAGGCAGGTGCGGGAAGGTGTGAGGCAAGTACAGGAAGAACGGCCGCTCACGATTCTCCGTGATGAAGCGGATCGCCTCATCCGTGTACCGCTTCGTCAGCGTGTCCTGCTTCACGGGTGCATCGATGACCCGCTCATCACGCATGAGCGGCAGCGGCGGGTTCTTCTTGCGCTGGCGCGCGCCCATGTCGTTCGAATACGGGATGCCCAGGTACGACTGGAACCCCTGGCGCGTCGGAAGAAACGGGGGCTGATCGCCAAGGTGCCACTTGCCGACGCATGCCGTGGCGTATCCCCGGGATCGGAGCACCTCGGCGACCGTGATCTCCCCTGGATTCAGCCCCTTCCGAGCGACGGGGAACAGCACCCATTCTCCCTGTGCGCTCTGGTGCATGTTGACGCGCCGGGGATAACAGCCGGTCATCAGGGACGACCGCGAAGGCGTACAGACGCCGCTCGTCGAGTAGAAGCTCGTCAGGCGCATCCCCTCCGTCGCCAGGCTGTCGATGCGCGGCGTCCGGTGCTTCTCCGACCCGAAACACCCGACGTCGCCGTAGCCCAGGTCGTCGCAGTAGATGAGGATGAAGTTCGGCGGCGGCTCCTCATCCTGGGCGAGCAACAGCGCCGACGACGCGGCAAACGTGGTGACAAGTGCTACGAACAGTCGCATGTGGTCCCTCACAGGTATTTGAATCCGCGAGAATACCGGGCGCGCGGCGCCGACGATCTGGATTGTCGTCCGTCCAGCCTCCGGGCCCAGCGCCCCCGCAGCACCTCGCCCACCCAGCCGATCCCCTACTGGACGACCAGCCGCACCGGCTGTGACAGGGCTACCCCCGAGGGCAAGGAGGGGCTCGCCACGATCATCTGGGCCGAGACCGAGGCAGCCACCGGAACCGAGAACGGGATCGAGAGCGCGAGCAGGGGCCCCCAGTTCGGTCCCTGCAGGAAGTTGAACCAGGTGGACAGCGTGGGGTCCGTCACGTCCAGGTTGACCACCTGCCCATCGGAAGAGAGCAGCCCACCGGCGCTCGTGGGGACGAGGGGTGCGACGCCTGAGCCGAGATCCCACGGCTGTCCCAAATTGAAGCTGGAGAACCCAAGGGTCGCCTGCGCGCCGACCGGAATCGTGACGGTGGCCGCGGCCAGTTGCGTCCCTTGCACGCCGTCAACGGAGAAGCTCGCCTGCCACGAATTCGTCTGATACTCGGGGAACAACGGGACTCCGTTGGCCATGACGTCGGCGATGGTGTTCAACGTAAGCACGTCGTCATAGATCGCGAGGTCGTCAATGGCCGCGTTCAAGAAGCCTGTGTTGTCGACTCGAGCCCCGATCCGCATCTGGACGCTCCCTCGCGGATCTTGCATCGGCCCACCGGGGACATTTGTCGTCAAAAGCAGCACGCCGTTGATGTAGCACTTGAGCTCGCCGTTCACAGACGCCGAGTCGAACACGAAGGCGCAGTGCGTCCACACCCCCGCCGTGACGGTGGGGCCGATACACAAACACTGCCATGTGGACCCGTTGCCTACGGCGAGATGGGCGCCGTTGCTGACGCTCAGCCCGACGAACAGCCCCATGTTCTGGGTGACGTTGTGCTGGTCCATGATCGGCACCCACGTCGCCTGTCCCTGCCCGGGCTGCAACCAGCAAACGACCGTGAAGCTGTTGAGATAGCTCCACGGGACCTGGTTGACGGCGGTGTCGAAGTACGTGCTCGAGCCATCGCACTGCAGCGCGGTCCCGAACGGCCCAGGGACACGCACGTCGGCGCCCACGACCGTCTCGGTGATGCCCTGCACGGTCTCGAGGACACCAGCACCGGCGGAGTCATCGAAGGACCAGTGCGCGAGCATGGCCTGCCCACGAACCGCCGGTACCAGCACAAGAAGACAACCGATGACCAGCGAGCGCCTGAAAACAGACATCCGGCGCTTCCCTACTGGACGATCAACCGCACGGGCTGAGACAGGGCGACGCCCGACGGCAGCGCGGGACTCGCCACGATCATCTGGGCGGAGATCGAGGCGGCGGAAGGGATCGAGAACGGGATCGACAGTGCCAGGAGGGGCCCCCAGTTGGGCCCCTGCATGAAGTTGAACCAGGTCGACAACGTCGGGTCCGTCACGTCCAAATTGACGATCTGGCCATCGGAAGAGAGCAGGGCACCGGCGCTCGTGGGGACGAGGGGTGCGATGCCCGAGCCGAGATCCCACGGCTGCCCCACGTTGAAGCTGGAGAACCCGAGGGTCGCCTGCATCCCAACCGGAACCGTGACGGTGGCGGCGGCCTGCTGCCCCCCCTGCACGCCGTCGACGGTGAAGCTCGCCTGCCACGAATTGGTCTGGTACTCGGGGAACACCGGCTGCGCGCCGTTCGCCATGATGTCGAGGATGGTGGTCAGCGTCAGCGCGCCGTCATAGATCGCGAGGTCGTCGATGCCCGCGTTCAAGAACCCCGCGTTGTCGACCCGAGCCCCGATCCGCATCTGGATGCTGCCTCGCGGATCGAGCATCGGACCCCCGGGGATATTGGTCGTCAACACCGGAACGCCGTTGAGGTAGCACTTGAGTTCGCCGGTCACGGCCGCCGCGTCGAACACGAACGTGCAGTGCGTCCACACCCCCGCCGCCACGCTGGGACCGTACAACGGCTGCCATGTCGCCCCGTTGCCTACGGCGATGTGGGAACCGTTGCTGGTGCTCAATCCGACGAACAGCCCCAGGCTCTGGCCGGCGTTGTGCTGGTCCACGATCGGCACCCATGTCGTCTGCCCGGCCGCGGGCCGCAACCAGCAAGCGACCGTGAAACTGGTGAGGTAGTTCCACGG
>NYSS01000069.1 GCA_002683135.1 Planctomycetota bacterium
AAGGTGTCGGAGTGGAATCCGTGCTACTCGGACGAGGGCCGCGTGCGCTACAGTTTTCACCGGGACGTTGGCGCGCACAACGTCGAGGTGGATGGTGAGGAGGACCTCGTGAGGGGGGAGCCGATTCGGGTGAACTTGCGGGCGATGCTGGACCAGTTCTTCGCCGACGAAGCTGCCGGACGGCCTTTGGACCTCAGGCCCCTGCGGCGTTTGGTAGCTTCCTTGGTGCAGGTTGCTGGCCGACACGATCGTCACGGCGAAGGCCCGCCGAGGAAGAATGATGCCTGCGCGCGTGGGAAGCCCGAGTGCTTCTATTGCAGGTACGGGTTTCCGAAGAAACTGCAGAGCCGAACGGAGGAGCGGAAAGTGAAGCTGAGGAAAGGTGACAGGGAGGGCTCTTGGGAGGCGTGCTTTCCTCGCAACGATCCCCTGACCACGAGCTTCGAAGCGCACGTGCTCCTGGCAAACATGGGCAACATCGACTGGCGACCGTGCTTGAACCTGTGGGCCGTCGTGGAGTACATCTGCAAGTACGCGACGAAGGCGCCCGAGGGTTCGCGCAGCATGCCTGAGACTTTGAAGGCCGCCGCGGAGGAGGTCTGCAAGTATACTAGAGAAGGCGAGCCCGTGGATTTCTTCCGGAAGGCGCTGCAGAAGTTCTATGCCAAGTCCATCGGCGAGCGCGATTTCGGAATGTTTGAGGCCGTGCACCTGGGCCTGCGTCTGCCGACCGTGTTTCCGTTGATGCCGGTGGTGTCGCTTAACACCCTTGGTTCACGGCGCATGAAAACGGCCGCTGAAATGGAGCGCTACGGTGGTGGGGAGGAGGCGGCNGTGTCGTGGGAGAGCAAGGTNGATAAGTTCGACAAGCGTCTCGCCTTGGTGCGGAAGCAGTNCGNGANGGCNGGCNCNNACCNANTGGCTGNGATGGAGGCGGAGGTCCGAGACCTGTCNNTGTATGAGTTCTATTGGAAGTATTATGTCCGCAGGAACCGCTTGCACGCCGCGAGCCAGACCTGGGCGCTCATGGTGACGCCGTGCATGGCCGCTTCGAGTGCGCAGGTCTTCCACGATCGGCACGAGGCGTATGCTCGCATGTGTGTGGTTGCGTTCTGGCGGCACATGCCCACGACTGCGAGGTATGATCTGATGCGGGCGCGGGAGGTGGTGGCGGATGGTCGGCGATGGGGCGGTACGCTTTTTCAGGCGCCTGCGCTGGTGGCCGGGTTCCCGTTGCAGGAGCGCTGCCTTGGCNTCCAGGACCTTGTTCACGCGTTCGAGGGTTCGAGGACGCGTGAGATACGGTGGCGCGCGAATGACGAGGCTGGTGCTCGGGAGTGGTACGTGAAGGAGCGACGGCGCGGAGCGTGGAAGTATGNCTGGAGCATGGCGCTCATGGAGATGCTCGCGGACCCTGTTCTTTCGGAGTGGGTGCCGGCCTGGGTGCGCGAGCAGTACCATCGTTGGAACCCTGACTTCCAAGAGTCCCTGTTGAAAGTTCTGCGCGAGGACACGGCGTATCGGATGTGTAATCGGCAGGTGCTCTTTGCGACGAGGCGGGCCATGGGCCTGAAGTACAAGAAAAGGCTTTCGCGTGAGGAGCAGCGTCGGGCAAAGAAAGTGGACGAGGAAGCCGAAGGAGGTGGCGAGAGCAGTGGCGACAGTGATGGTCCTGACCAGAGTAGCGAAGGCGGCGGAGCGGGAGACTCGGACGAGAACTGCGACCCTGGCAGTGAGGTGAAGAAGGCTTGGCACAAGGACGCGGAGCCCAGACTTGACGACGGCTTCGACGAAGGGGCGGCTGCGTCGGAGTCTTGGGTGGGCCTGTCGGCGGAAGAACGCTTGAGCGCTGCACCGCCGGCGCCCGCGGCGACAGATAGTGTGCAGGGGTGCGGTGTCGGGAGAGCGGGTGGTTCGCGCTTCGGTGGCCACTTGAACCCAACNGATTTCGATTGGGAGGCATGTAATTTCGTTCCACGTGGGTGCGCTCGGGGCATGGAGGATGCGATGGACAGGTGGCGCGGGGTAGCGGTGCGGGGCGACGTGGAAGTAACGTCTCGGGAGCAGTTGGACCCTTGGCAGAAGTTTGCCTACGACATTGTTTGCGCACGCTCGTCCCGTTCGAAGGCTTTGCGCATGTTCCTGACGGGCACTGCGGGTACAGGGAAGTCGCGGACGGTGCGGTCGTTCGTGCAGGCGAGGAAGGAGATGGCATCAGAAAGCAAGAGGGCGGAATTGAGTTGCANGGGCTTGGAGGGCGCCGACCTGGAGNAGCAAGTGGAGGAGGCCGGTGAGGATTCTTGTGTCTTGGCGGCGCCCACGGGCTGCGCGTCTTTTCAGATGAAGCTTGGCGCGGCCACGATTCACCGCGTCTTCGGCGTGCCCGTTGGCTTTTGCGGTCCGACGCGGAACAAGCGCGCTGATGGCTTTTTGAAGCGGTCTCGACGTTTGAGAGCGGCTCTGCTGTATGTGCTAGACGAATTCAGTATGATCGGTAGGCAGATGCTGGGAAAGATCGTGTTCCGTGCGCAGGAGATCTTTGGGCATCCAGAGGGGCAGCCTTTTCCCGAACGTGATTTTGTGTTGGCAGGGGACCCGAAGCAGGCGCAACCGGTAGGTGAAGAAGCCATGTACAAGGAAGGCGCTTACACGGGGAGAGGCCTCAACAAACCGCGCAAGGGACAAGCGCCGTCGGGCACCCCGGCGATGAGCGCCCTGACGGAGAGTGGGCTGCTCTTCCGCAAGAGTTTCGACGATGTGGTCGTCTTGCGCGACGTGCACCGCGTGGACTTTGACACGTCAGGCATGAGCGAGAGCGAGGGAGCGAAGTATCGTGAAGAAGCGGAGAGGTTCCTCGAGGTGACTGCGCGGATGGCCGATTGCACCTGGTCTTTGAAGGACTACGAGTTTCTGCAGGCAAGGAACAAGAGTTTCTTGCGAAGGACGCCGGAGGGGCGAAAGGAGCTCGAGAGCTTCGAGGACGCGCCTCTATTGGTGGACTGTCGAAAGCAACGAAATTCTGGTATCGATGGTGCGCTGGAGATCAATTTGCGGGAGCTCGAGAAGCTGGCGCTGAAGAGCAAGGTGCCCATCGCTGCCCTGCGGTCGTATCATAGGTACGAGGGCGCAGAGGGGGACGTGAAGGCCGAGAAAATGGACGCCGACGAATTCCGTGGGCAGCCGCATATGTTGCACCTGTGCGAGGGGGCGCGCGTGCTGCACACGCACAACGAGTGGCCAGAGGCTGGGTTGATGAATGGTGCGCTCGGGTNCGTTCGTGGGTTCGTGTGNCCGAANGGTGGCAACCCGAATGCCGTTGATCCGGAGAGGCAAGCTCCGCATTGTGTCGTCGTGGAGTTCGATGATGTGAATTTGGGCGTGGAGGAAATCGCCGAGCTGGACGAGGATGGAAAAAAGAAGGTCGTGCCGCGGACGTTCTTTCCTGGCTTGGTTTTGGGCCCAGATAAGAACGGGAAGGAGCGTTCCTTGAAGTGCGTGCCGATCTTTAGGCATGCGGTGTCCGCAGCTTCAGACGACTGTGTGACTCGCCGTCAGTTTCCTTTGACGTTGGCTTGGGCCCTGACGCACTGGAAGGCGCAGGGTATGACGCTGTCCCGAGCACGCGTCCGTTTGAGCAGCACCACGGCGCGCCAGCCGGGCATCGGTTTCGTAGCGGTCTCCCGCGTGAAGCACGTGCGGCACTTAGTCTTCGAGGAGGACCTTCCAAGCTGGGACGTGTTTCAGGAGGCTCAGTACAAGCCGAATTTCAGGTCGCGTCGTCGCTTCGAGCTGCGACTGCTCGCGCAGGCCTCGACGACTTTGCGGAGGTACGGATTTTGTGAGGCGGACCCGTGGACGCGCGAGGATGCTGAGGTGGCCGCGCGTCTCTTGCAGGGGCTGCAGGCTGTTGGCGACGATCGTCGGCGGAGGCAAGGGAAGCAATGGGACGACGATGCTTGGTTGTGGGAGGAGGAGACGCCTTGCTTGGCCACTTTGATGCTGGAGCAAGTTGCCAGGGTCGTGAGTGGCATGAGTGCGGCGGAGGGTGAGCGTGTTCAGAAAGTCGGGGAAAGGCTTCTGGGGCCGTTGCATGTTGTGCGTGTGAAGGAGGTGTTGGGCTGTCTGATTCCGAAGGAGCTGCACTGGCGTCTCGACGGGAAGAAGCCCAAGGGAAAACCTGGTTCTGACTTGGGTCGGGCGGGGGTTTATGTGCATGCAGGGTCATGGAGGGTCGACGTCGTGGAGGAGCAGGAGCTATTCGAAGGGAGGCTGCTGAAGGGCATGCTGGAGTTCTGCTTGATAGTGTTGCGGCGCATGTGTCAGAAGCTCGCGCTGCCGGTCGCTATCGGGTCGCACGCGCTGGGCATGGCCATTGCAGCCGCCGCTGATGTAACTGGTCTCCGGCTTGCGGTTCAGGATCTGAAGCGCTGGCCCGAGATAGCTGCCTCGATGCGGACGGCCAGGGAGGCGCTTTTCCCGATCATTCTTGAGGATTCGCGTGTTCTGCGGAAGTGTGTGCTGCTGTGTGTAAGAGCGGGGAAGGACGAGGAGAGTTTGCTGATGGCGTCGTCGTTGCGCGTGCATGTGGGCGACCACTTGGCGAGGAAGTCGCTCGGACGGGAGTTGAAGCAGAAGGTGGCGGGTTTAGTTCGCAGCATCGGGGGCGTCGTGGAGAGCGAGAAGGTCGAAGTCGTCGTCGATCCAGGGTTTCCAGAGACTGATATGGACTATGATGTGGGTGTTGCGGTGCTTGGGTTGTTGGTGGCTCGCGTCGCTGAGGTGGCCGAGGGGGTGAGCCTGCCCGTGTCTTCGAAGTCGTTTGTGCAGGATGCCGCAGCGGGGCTGAAGACGTGCTTCGGTTACCTTCGCGCTGAAGTCGGCCGTCGGGGGCATCGTGATGCGCTGAAAGTGTTGGAGGAGCCGGCTGTGTGTAAGCGTGTGTTGCGGCTCTTGTGTGGCAGTGGGTCTGATGCGGCGGCGGGTGCTGATGAAGTGTCGTTTGGTGCTCGTGGTGGCTCATCCCAGTTGGTTCCCGCTTCCACGCACATGGCGTTGAAGGTGCTGACCTGGAACATTGCGGGTGCGTCGATGTCGCGACAGGCCCCGTCGTCTTTCACGCCTTTGGACAAGTTGCCGCTGATCGTGAACGAGTTGTTGGGGAGATGGCTTCCAGACGTGTTTGCGCTGCAGGAGTGCACGGAGGAGAGTGCGTTGCCCGGCTTAGCTGACGTGTATGCGCTGGTTGGAGCGGCGTACGTCGAAGTTCAGAGGGCTTATGTGCACCTGTACGCGAAGAAAGAGTTGGGAATGGAGCTTGTCGCCAAGCGGGGCCAGTGGCCCGGTGTTCTGGGCCGCGTGATGGTGGAGGGGGAGCTCGTTGAGTTCGCGGCGTTGCACCTGCAGCCAGGAGAGGGCGGGGCGGAGGAACGAAAGCGTCAGTTGACGGCCGTCGCAGCTGAGTGCTCCAGCGCGGCCAGGGTGCTTCTTGGTGACTTCAACGTGCGCGCGGAAGAGGACAGAGCTCTCCTGAAGAGCACGGGTTACAGGAATGCGTCCTACAGCGGCTCGTCCTGGGACCCAAAGATCGTGCAGTACGATGAGCAGCTCAAGACGTACAGGGGTCACGGCCACGCGTTCGACCGAATCTTTTTCACTGGAGCCTGTTGGGCGGAGAGCTTTTTGGTTGGGCGCGCTCGTCACTTCAGTGAGGGCTGTGGGTTTTACGTCTCTGACCACTTCGGGTTGATGTGTGTTTTGGATATCGCTGCTGTGTATCGGCGCGTCCTGGGTAGTCCGCGGGGCAAGTCACGTCTGGTGGACTGGCCGTATGGCGGCGGCGTCGGTGAGGATGGGGGAGGGGCGCCTGGCAAGGGTGGCGGCTCCACGGCAGAGCTGCTCAAGTTCGGCAGAGAGTTCTTGGCAAATTCGGGAGATGAGTCGGACGAGGGGGGGAGTGGGGACCTGGATGTAGGGGGCTCGGCCGCAGGAGAGGCGCCCAGCGGTGGCGACGACCCCATGGCAGAGCCGGGCCGGTCCTCCGCACAGTTCCCGGCAAATTTGCCAGATGAGGCGGATGGGGGGCGGGGTGTGGATCTGGGTGTGGCAGGCTCGGCCGCAGGAGGGGCGCCCAGCAAGGGTGGTGACTCCAAGGAGGACCTGCTCAGCTTTGCCAGGCAGTTCTTAGCAAATGCGCCAGACGAGTCCGATGAGGAGGGGGATCGGGCCATGGGTGTACCTGGTTCGGCCGCAGGAAGGGCGCCCAGCAAGGGCGGCGACTCCGCGGAAGAGCTGCTCAAGTTTGCCCGAACGTTCTTGGCAAATTCGCCAGACGAGCCGGATGAGGAGGTAGATGGGGACGTGGGCGTAGCGGGCTCGGCGCGCGCTCTCCGTGAGCAGCGGGACTTCCGTCGCGGTCTTTGTGTTCGGGACCGGGACGAGTTGTGCGCCAGAGAGGCTGCCGACCTGAAGCTGCGGGAGCGCTTGGGGCGACAGGCTTTTCTGACGCAGAAGGCTCAGCAGGCTTTTGTCATCGACCAGAGGCGCTCTACTCAGCAGTTGGCGGCGGCGAAGAGAGCGATAAAGGACGCCCGGGAAGCAAGGAAAGAGTTGTGGACAGCTGCGTTTGGCAAGGAGAGCCTCTTCCACGAGTCAGTGGCTGGACGGTTCCAGCGTCCTGCGGAGAAGCCGTGTGCAGCCTCTGAGTTGTCTTTGCCGGGCTGTGAGGGCCTGTCGGGTGCGATGGCGTCGGTGGATGTGTTGCGCGGTCTGTGCCGAAGTCGAGGGCCTACGTGCTACGTGATCGTTGTCTGCCAAATTCTGCTACGGCTGCCGAATCTGATCGCTTGGTTGGGGTGGCATGAGCAGTGTTGTGGAGCGGGGGAGGCTTGCGCAGCGTGTCTGCTTCACAGGACCAGACTGCAGTTCGGCAGGCAGGCTTTGCCCGAGCTGTTGCTTCACCGCGCTTCTGTCGAGGAGGTTTTCGGCGATGCTTTGCATCACGAGCCCTTTGCGTTTTGCGCAGCTGTCCTTGAAGCCATGCGGCGCACAGAGAATCTGGCAGGTCGGTGCGCAGTGTGGCCCGGTGTGGGCGTATTTGGCGAAGTTTTCGCGACTCATGTGGACCGTCTCTTTGCCTTTGTGGAGGAGCGCCGCTTACGATGTAAAGCGTGTGGCGCAGGCCGGGTACTGTATGAGAGGCTGACGCAGTTGCACTTGCTAGCGCCGAGAGACCACGCGTGCAATCGGAGTCTTTATGATGCGTACTTGGAGTATTGCGCGCCGAACGGAGGTGTGACGGCACCTTGCCCGCGATGCTTCACGGAACAGCCGCACGTTGCACAGCGTCGTCTTGCGACTATGCCAGATGTGCTCCTTGTGCAGGTCCGTCGGGCGAGCGTCGCCGGAGCTCTCGCGCGGTACCCCTTCTGCGTGGATGACCAGACGTCGCTACCGGATCTTGGCCCCATGAGCCTCGCAGCGATCGTGTTTCACTTCGGCCGCGGGCGGGAGACAGGGCACTACACCTGTGCGTGCCGTGGGCCCGATGGCGGGTTTTGGTATTTCGACGACGCCCGGGAGCCTGTGGCTGTGCGGAGTGTCTTGGGGTTCTTCGAGAAGAATGTTGATGCTGTGGTGTACACGAAGCCTGGGTTTGTCGGCCCACGGCTGGACACCTTGGTTGCAGGTGGCGCTGGGGCGCGTGATGCAGGCAGGCCGGCCGGTGATGTGGAAGCTGTTCGGAAGCATCTGGTAGCACTGCGAGGTCCCGGCGCCGTCACTTCTTTGCAGCCGGGGGCGAGTAAGCTTGAGGGCGGTGGGGAGCGCGCGGAGGCGCTAAAGGACTTGCGGGTTTTCGCTGACAGGCTCTGGGGGGAGAGGTCCTTTAGGTCGCTGCTCTTCGACGACCCGGCTTATGCAGAGGAGCTCGTTGCTGGTCTGCCTGAGCCGCTCTCTGGGAACGCGTTGGACTTTTGTTACTTTGTGGGCGGTTGCCGCGAGCATGGGTTGGTGTCTGCGGACTTCGAGGGCGTGTGGTACGAAGAGGCCCCAGCGCCGGAGACGCTTTTAAGGAAAAGGGGCGGTGCTGTTTCCGGTGCCGGCCGGGCGGAGGAGCTGTACGAGCGGACGGTTGCTTCCGCGTCGGCGCGGCGGCGGCGTCGTGAGATGGAGGCGAAGGCGGCGCTGTTTTCGAAGGAGGCTCTGGGAGCGGCGGTTGGGGAGGCTGGTGCTCGAGGTGCAGCGAGAGTTGCAGCAGCAGGTTTCGATGGTGGGTCGCTGGCCGCAGGGAGCTCTGAGAGTAGGACTGTGCATGCAGGCGCTGGTGCGCATGCAGGCCCAAGGGGTAGTGGACATGTGGACGGCGGTGCTGTGCAAAATGCTTCGGGCAGGGTTGATTCCCGTGGGCGAGGTGTTCCTGCTACAGGCGCAGCATCCGTCGCAACCCTCAGATCCCGGTCGCAGCGCACCGGCAAGGCTCGGGAGGCTATTCTTTCGACGCCTCTGTGTAAGAAGCTGAGCGACTTGAGGCTAGACGGCGATGTTATGAACGCGCTGCTGGCGGAAATGCAGGCTCGCTTCGGACAAGACGTTGCGTGGGAGCTGGCAGGTGCGGAGTGGCTCTTGGCTTGGGGGCGGTGGGAAACCTTCGCAGAGGAAGTGCAAGTGGCCGCTGGCAGTTGGTCGGAAGGTTTTCTCGTTGTTCACGTCCAGCGGTTGATTGAAGAGTTTCTGTTCGCATTGCGGCGTGTGGTCATGGCGCAGGAGCGGGGTCCGCAGCGGAGTAACGAGGAGGCGCTTCATGAACTGCGCGCCTTCGGTTTGGAGCGAGAGGTGGGCGAAGTTTGGGGTGAAAACGATTGCTTGGCAGATAGCCTCCTGCAGCTTTTGATTTTTCATGGTGTTGTCGCGGAGGGTGTGGATCGTAAGACCGCTT
>NYSS01000110.1 GCA_002683135.1 Planctomycetota bacterium
GAGGGCGGCGGCGAAGCGGACCGCGCCCCGCCATCCAGCCGCCGATGGCCATCCCTCCGAGGAAGCCGGTGAGGACCACGGCTAACGCACGGCTGCTATTACCGGCAGCAAGGGAGAGGGCGTGGGTCCACGCGACCTCATACGTCAACGCGGCGCCGCCGGCGAGCGCACACGCCAACAAGCACGGCACCACGGGCGCGCGGCCCCCCTCAGATATCGTGTCGCGCATCGACATCGGTGACTCAGGTCAGCCTTGAGTCAAGACTGCGTGGCAAGAGGGACGCGCCGGTGGGTAGCGAAACTCGCTCAGAGCTCGGCGCTAGCCTCTGTGGCAGGTGATGGCGCGGCGGCATCGGACGACGTGTCCGACGCGATCGCCTTTTGCACCATCTCCTTCATCGCACGACCAGCCTTGAAGTGAACAACGGCCTTGCTCGGCACGTCGACACGAACACCGGTGCGAGGATTACGTGCCTTACGAGCAGCGCGAGTCTTGATCTCGAAGACACCGAACTCGCGGAACTCCAGACGGTTGCCGCGCGCCAATTCTTCGATGATCTCGGTGATGAACTGCTGAATGATGCGCTTCACCACCACCTTCTTCTGGCCGGTACTCTCGGCGATGCGGTAGGCGAGTTCTTTCTTGGTGACTGTGGCCATGGGCGTGTGACCTTCGGCTGTCTGTTTCGGGGGGTTACAGAGCTACGCGACCTCTCGCTCATGCTCGGAGAGGCCTCATGTTCACGGAGCCGACCCCTCTTGGGTCGACCCTTTACGCACTTGACCAGCGGCATGGCGTACTTCCCGCTGGTCCCAACACTTCGGTGCGCGTACCCGGTTCCACATTCGAGGTTGATCCGGGTGGGCTGAGGCGTGCAATCATAAGCCGGGCAGGGAGATGGGGCAACCGACCGGGGCTCTCAGCCGCTGATTCTCTTGGACACGGGCTCCAGGGGGCCTGGGGGCACCTTAAGTGCCGGACAAAACCGCCCGGAGGGCCGCCGCATCCGGTGCGGCGAGGGCCGCCGCCCGGCGAGAAGGCTCCACCCAAGCCCCTGAGAGGCTGGCGAGCACCTGCAGGTGCGTCGCCCGAGCGTCCTCCGTCTCCGGAGCGATCAACAGGGCAATCAGCCGCGCAGGTTCGCCATCAAGCGCTCCCCAGGGGATGCCAGAGGGCGCAACGGCAAAAATTAGGGCCGCGTGGGGAAGACCTGGGAGAAACGCGTGGGGAATCGCCAGCCCCGCCTCCAGGCCGGTGCTGAGACTGCGCTCCCGCTCCTCGACGGCCTCGAGCAGCACGTCGGCCCCAACCCCGACGGCCAGCCCCTCCGCCGAGGCGATGTGACACAACTCACACAGTGCGCGCCACTTGTCCTCCGCAGCGAGCTGCAGGACAACGTGGGAAGCTCCCACCAAATCCGAAAAATTCATGACCCGGGGATGCTACGCGGGGCCCGTGGAACCCAGAAGAGCGGGTTATGTCCAGGTTCCTGGGAAGCCCCTGGGGATCTCATTCGTCTGAAGACCCTGACGAGCCCCCTCGACGGCAGCCCGTGGGATTCGCACAATGTGGTCGCGCCGGGGGGAGCTTTGGCGGCGGGAGAGCAGGGGCGGTCTGGTGACCGTCCCCATGGAAGAGCCACCCGCCTTCGATCGTCAGATCTTCCGGCCACAACCGAGACGGAGGTTCAGCCATGTCGGCTCGACCGGCCCAGATCCTGTTACTGGCAGGGCTCCTTGCCCAAACGCTGCACGCTCAGCCCACGGTCAACGACGACACCATCGACGTGACCTTCGGCGCGGAGGGCATCACCCTCGAGACTGCTATCGAGTGGGCGAGCAACAGCACCGACCGCCCTTTCCAGTTCAAGGACACTGACTTCCGGAGCAAGCCCCGGATCATGATGACCGGGAAGGTCTCGATCGCGAAGGAGCGCATCTTCGAGTTCTGGCAGGCGATCTTCGTCACGCAGGGCTTCGCCATGGTCCCCCTCGGCCCGGGCAAGGGCGACTTCATCATGCTCGAGCCCATAGAGAGTTCGCGGATCTTGAAGTCACGCGCGAGCTTCGTCCCCGTTGACAAGCTCGGGGAGGTCCGCTACCAGGTCGGCGAGGTCATCATGACCACGATCACCTTGCAGCACGTCGAAGTGACGAACGTACGCGGCGCCGTGCAACAACTCCTGACCAACCGCCAGGCCGAGTTCGCCCAGGAAGTCGCCTCGGCCAA
Source organism: Planctomycetota bacterium (assembly GCA_002683135.1). Lineage (GTDB taxonomy): Bacteria > Planctomycetota. The sequence continues at coordinate 2,231 of NYSS01000110.1, forward strand.
TTCGATCATCGTCGTCGGTTTCGCGCCAACGGTATACGCCCTCCATCAGATCCTCGTAGCGATGGACGTCCCGCCTGCGGCGGCGACCCTGAAGTTCGAGCTCATCTCACTGGAGAACGCCGTCGCAGAGGAGCTCGAACCGATCATCAAGGAACTGATCACGTCGACGGCTCAAAGTGGTCCCGGCGGCGGCCGAGCGGCTCCGCGGCCCGGCGGCGGCGGCGACGCGCGGCCCGGGCAGCAGATCCCGGAACCGAAGATCATGGCCGAGCCGCGGACGAACTCACTCGTTGTGTACGCGGTAGAGCGCGACATGAACGAGATTAAGCGTCTCATCGCGGCGCTCGACACCGAGGTCACGGACATCGACAGCAACATCAGGATCTACTTCCTGAAGAACACGAACGCCACCGACCTCGAGCGGACGCTGCGAGACCTGTTGGGACAGTCCACCACGCGCTCGGCGCAAAACGTCGGTGGTCGGGGTGGGGCCGCTACCACCACCACCGCGCGCGGGCGCGACGTGGTCATCGTCGCGGACGCGAACACCAATTCCCTGCTGATCCAGGCCTCCAAGACCAAGTATGAGGAGATCGAGCCGCTCATCACAGAGCTCGATAAGCGCCGGCCGCAAGTCCTAGTACACGCCGCAATTGTGGAACTTTCGGACAACGACATCCAGAACATTGCGGTCGAACTGACGGCCATCGAAGGTGGCGACGATCGCTACCGCTTCGCCGGAGCGACGGGCTATGGCCTGTCCACCATCACGTTTGACGAAGGCAGCAGCACCGGCGCCACGCTCGCGGGCAACGGCACGGGCACCGGCGCCGGCGATCCCACGGGAACGGCCGCGGCGGCGGGCTCACTGTTCGACGACCTCGTGCGCATCCCGTTCGCGACGGACACCGGCATCGGCTTCAGCGGACTCGTGGCCGGCATCTTCGAGCGGAACCTCAACGTGCCACTCCTGGTGTCGATGCTGAAGACGTACACCAAGGTCAACCTGCTCTCGAACGCCAGCGTCTTGACGAACGACAACGAGCAGTCGCAGATCGAGGTCGGCCGCACCTTGAACGTCCTCCGCACCGACAACCTGACTAACGGCGGCACCACGACGACGGCGTCCGATGAGGTCACGGCCAATCTGACCCTGACCATCTCGCCCCACATCTCCAACGACAATTACCTGCGCCTCGACATCGAGTTCCTCGTGGAAGCGTTCCAGGGCGCCGCCGATCTAACCGGCGGCATCCCGCCCCCACGTACGACGCGCAAATTCGACGGCTCGGTCACGGTGCCTAACGGCAAGACCGTCGTCATCGGCGGGCTCGTGCAGGACAACACGGCGGAGACCGTCACCACGGTGCCGTTCCTGGGGGATATCCCCTTGCTCGGAGAGCTCTTCAAGAGCACCAATCACGAGATCCAGAAGACCACGCTCTATCTGTTCGTCACGCCGACGATCATCAACGACTTCCAGCAGCTCGAAGAGATCTCATACGAGCGCAAGCTCGAGGTGCTCAAGCTCGAAGGCAACATCAAGCTCGTCGATCCGAACTTCCGGGCCGTCGGCATCCGCGATCTCGAGATCGACATCGACGCGATCGAGGACGCTGGCCTCCTCGACATGCCTCGCTACAGCCCCGTCACACCGGTCGGCCAGTCCGTGAAGCCCCGTGAAGTCAGCGGCAGCCCCATCAGCCCTTCTAAGGGGCAGACGGGATCAGCCCATGTGCACGAGGGCGGCACGCTCAAGTTTCGCGGCGGTCAGGCGACCCGCGACGCAAAAACAACAGGTGGCGGAAAGTAGCTCGAGGGCACGTACGAGAGACAACCGTGAAGGACATCCTCCTCGAGAAACTGGGTGAGCGACTCCCCCAGGAAAAGCTGAACGACGCTCTCCGCATCGAGTCCGAATCGGGGCAAACCCTCGACCGGATCCTGCTGAGGAAGCAGTACCTCCCGGAGGAGGACGTCCTGCAGCTCTTCGCCGATTCCCTCGGTTACGAGTTCCGGCCTGACTTAGACGGCATCAAGGTGCCCGATTCGTTCGCGGACACGGTGCCGATCGAGTTCGCGCGAAACTACACCCTCGTCGGTATCGAACAGGACAACGGGATCATGAAGGTGGCGACGTGCAGCCCCTTCGAGATCCACCCGATGGACGACCTCGCGGCGATTCTCAACACCGAGGTCGAACCAGTCTTCGTCCCCCGCGGTGCGATCACCGCCCACATCAACAAGGCCTACCGCAACAAGGCCGACATGGTGGACGAGGCGATCGAGACGATCGAGGAGGAGAGCCTCGACGACCTGTCGGCCTTCGTCTCCGAGTCCGAGGACCTGCTCGACGTCGCCAACAAGGCGCCGATCATCAAGCTGGTCAACATGGTCCTCTTCCAGGCGCTGAAGATGCGGGCATCGGACGTCCACATTCAGCCGTTCGAAGACCGCGTACAGATCCGATACCGCATCGACGGCGTGCTCTACGACATGGAGAGCGTGCCGAAGAAGGTCCAGGACGCCGTGATCTCCCGCGTCAAAGTGATGGGCAAGATGGACATCGCTGAACGACGCATCCCGCAGGACGGCCGATCGACCATCAAGATCGGCGACGCCGAGGTGGACGTCCGTATCTCCACCGTGCCCACGAACCTGGGCGAACGGATCGTCATGCGCTTGCTGGACAAGACGACCAACGTCTACGCGATGAACGAGATCGGCCTCTCCGAGGATCACCTCGAATCCGTACGGCGCATCGCCCACCTCTCGCACGGCATCATCTTTGTCACGGGACCGACCGGCTCGGGCAAGACCACGACGCTGTACGCGGTCCTCTCGGAGATCGACTCGAAAGAGAAGAACGTGATCACCATCGAGGACCCGATCGAATACCACATCGGTGGCATCAGTCAGATCCAGGTGTCTGAGAAGAAGGGCCTGACCTTCGCCGCTGGTCTGCGGAGCCTGCTCCGTCAAGACCCGGACGTGATGATGATCGGTGAGGTCCGAGACGAAGAGACGGCGCGCATCGCCATCCAGGCTGCGCTCACGGGGCACCTCGTCTTCTCGACCCTGCACACCAACGACTCGGCGGGTGCGGTGAGTCGTATGCTGGACATCGGTGTCGAGCCGTACCTCGTCGCCTCGTCTCTCATCGCGGTGATTGCGCAGCGCCTCATCCGCGTGATATGCCCCGAGTGCCGGGTCGGCGCCGCCCCGACACAAGAGGACTTGAAGCTGATGCGCGAGCTCAAGCTCGATCCTGACGAGATGCCTGAGGGCAAGCTGTACAAGGGTATGGGCTGCGAGAACTGCTTCGACACCGGCTACACGGGCCGAACAGCGATCTACGAGGTCCTGAACATCGACGAGGACATCCGCGGCCTCTGCGTCGACCGGGCGTCCGCGACCGTCATCAAGCGAACAGCCCTGCAAAAAGGCCTCGTCTCTTTGCGCGGCGACGGCATCCGCAAGGTCAAGTTGGGGCAGTCAACCATTCAGGAAGTCCTGCGCGTCACGCAAATGGACATCGAATAGCGCCGCACGCAACCCAGACGATGGCGATCTTCGAATACAAGGCCCTGGATACCGGAGGCGGCACGCGCGGGGGGATCGTCGATGCGGACAGCCCTCGTGAGGCTCGGCTCAAGCTCCGCGGCGACGGCATCCACGTCACCGAGATCCACCTGCTCGACGCGAAGAAGGGCGGATCCGATGACGACAGCCAGGCGCCACGCATCGGCCTCTTCGCCCCCAAGGCCAACCCGGGCGAGTTGTCCATCGTCACGCGTCAGCTCTCCACCCTGCTGTCCGCCGGCATCTCGGCCGTCGACGCGCTGAAGGCGATCATCGAACAGGTCGAGTCGCGCGACATGGAGAAAGTGCTGCGGGACGTTCGCGAAAAGGTGACCCAGGGCGACACCCTGGGCGAAGCCCTCGGCCGGCACCCGCGCTTCTTCAACGAGCTGTTCTGCAACATGGTCAAGGCCGGCGAAGCCTCCGGTCAACTCGACACCATCCTCACGCGGCTCGCGTCGTACATCGTCCGACAGAACCGTCTACGGCAGAAGCTGTCCGGAGCCATGACCTACCCCGTGGTCATGATCATCGTGGGCACACTCGTGGTCACCGTTCTCATGACCTTCGTGGTCCCCAAGCTCACGACTTTGTTCAAGAAGGTCGGCGAGGGGCTCCCCGCGATCACCCAGGCCTTGATCAGCATCTCCCAGTTCTTCCAGGGCTACTGGTGGTCGATCTTCGTCCTCATGTTCCTGGCGTGGCTGTTCATCCGCGCGCTGAAGTCATCAGAGCAGGGCCTTCTGCGCTACGACCGCGCACGCATGCGGCTACCGATTGTGGGCGACCTGCTGCGCAAGACATCCATCGCGCGGTTCGCCAACACGATGGCCACGTTGCTGCAGTCCGGGATCCCCGTCCTGGAGTCCCTCAAAATCGTGCAGCGGGTCGTCAACAACGCCGTCCTGGCTAAGACCATCGGCGAGGTTCACGACGCGATCCTCGAGGGGTCGGACATCGCGACGCCGCTCCAGGAGAGCGGGGTCTTCCCTCCGCTGGTGGGGTACATGATCGCTACCGGTGAACAATCCGGGCAGCTCGAGGAGCTCCTGGAGACGGTGAGCGACGCCTACGATGAGGAGATCGACATGTCGATCAGCAAGCTCATCTCGGTGTTGGAACCTGTTATTATCATTATACTTGCGGGAGTTGTCCTCTTCGTGGTGGCGGCCATCATGATCCCGTTGATCCAGATGGGTAGCCTCACCCGAGGTGCCTGAGTCGGCAAGACCGCGACCATGAGGAAGAAAAGGCTGCCCAGATCGTCGTAAGCAAGGCGGAGACAGTAGCCTGAGCAGGTATGGCCGCGACCGGAGATAACGTCCATGAACTCTGACAAAGTCCGAAAGAACTCACGCCGCGCCCAAAGTGGCTTCTCCCTTATCGAGGTCCTCGTCGCGGTGACGATCATCGCCCTGATGGCCGGGGTGGTCGCCGTGAACGTGTTCGAGGAGTTCTTCGCCAGCCAACGTGATAAGGCGGCGATCGACATCGACGGCCTGAAGCAGGCGGTCAAGCTCTATCACCTGAAGGAAGGTCGGCTCCCCAACGAGAGCGACTGGCCCAGATTCCTGTTCGACGGGTCGAAGAAACACCCGTCCCCGTACATCGACACGGACAAGTACCCAGATGACGAGGTCAAGGACCCCTGGGACAACGCGTACACCTACAAGAAGCTCAGCGGCAAGGACTTCGAGATCATCTCCTTTGGCGCGGACGGAGCACCTGGAGGTGAAGACGACGACCGCGACATATCCTCCAAGGGTGACAAGAGTTGACCCTCAGCCCCCACAGCACCCTTGCCACCGCCTCGTCCCGCCGTACCGACGGCCGACGGGGCGGCTTCACGTTAATTGAACTGCTCCTCGCGGTCGGCGTCATCGGCATGACGACGGGGATGATCCTCGTCAACTTCGGAGGCGTCACCCAAACCGAGCGCCTGCGAGCCGCCTCCAGGAACCTGGCAGGCATGAGCGACTTCATCCGATCGCAGGCCGCCGGGTCCAAGGATATCTGCTACTTCGATATCGACTTCAAGCACAACCAGTATCGGTGGCGCCGTGAACCTCAGCAGGATGAGCTGGGCCGCTTCATCGACCCTGAGACCGAACAGATCCTGACGCTCGACGAGCTCACGGAATGGCGAGAGGCTTTCGAGTGGGAGTCGCTTCCGCGCGACGTGTACTTTTCGCGCCTGATGTTCAACGCGACCCAGAAGTACGACGAAGACTGGCAATCGGTGCAGTACCGGGCCGACGGGACGGTCTCGTCTTACATCCTCTGGATCGGCACCAAGGAAGACGACATCGAGCACATGTTCAGCATCCTGGTGAACGGGCTGACAGGGAAATCCGAGGTCCTGAGCGGCGCCTATATCCCGAAAGAGGCCGACGAATCCGACTTCTCCGAGGTGATGAACAACACTGGAGGTAGCTCGCGGTGACAGGTCGTGGCGGGTTTACCCTGGTAGAGGTCATGGTCTCTCTGGTCATCCTGGCCGGAGCAGTGACCGCATCCCTCGCGGCCGTCGGCATGGCGAGCGAAGACGTCATCGACACCGTCGACCAGCGTAAGATGCGCTACCTCATCCAGAACCTCCTGGGGGATATAGAGAAGGGGAAGGCGCTCCCCAACGACCCGGAAGAGGAGGAGTTCTACGAGGAAGGCATGCAGGGCGACTTCCTCGACTACGCGTCGCCGGACGACCCCTCCGAATTCGACGGCTACCAGTGGTACATCCCCGTGTTCCGAGACGAGATCATCGTCGGAGCACCGGACGAGGACGCGTTGCTGGACATGGGCTTCGTGACCGACGACGGCGGCAACGTTACGGGACGCCCCGTGTCGAACGACTTCCCCCCGGGCGAGTTCGGCCCCGAGGGCGAGGAGGGCTCGACGGACCCGCCCGGCCAGGTCAAGCGGGTGCTGGTCTTCGTCGTCCGTCGGCTCGGCGAGACCGCCGAAGAGGACCGCGAATTCACCGTCATGACCTACCTCCCCTATCCCGGTGAGGAAGAACAGACCCTCGGTGAAGGCGCAGAAGGTGGTGCGGGCGGCCCCGGCGGTGAGGCTGGCGGCGGCGGCGCGCGATCCAGCCAGGCAGGTCGGAGCAGCGATTCCGGTGCCCGGGAGACCGGGTCAGGAGCGAACAAGAAGTGAACATGCGACGCACGGAACAGGGATTCACACTCATCGAGATCATCCTCGCGCTTGGCATCGCCGCCATGCTGTTCACGGCCATGTTCATGACCCTTGACCAGGTCGTCCGCAGCCGCAACGACATGTCCAACATGGCGACGCCGTACGTGATCGGCCCGGCCATCCTCGATGTCATCTCGAAGGACCTGGCGAACGTCTACTTCTACGACTTCGCCGAAAACAACTCGTTCTTCGGAGCAGAGGCTCAGCTCTACGGCCGTGAGGCCGATGCCATGTCGTTCGTGACGCTCAGCAAGGCCTTCGCACCCCACCAGGATCTCGAATCGTACGACGAGTACGGCGAGAACCGAGGGCGATACGCGTACGCCAACGAGGTCGCGTTTCTTTGCCGCCGCGCACGGGGGAACTCAGCGTTCCTGGAGTTGTGGAGGCGTGAGGATTTCTACGTCGACGAAGCACCTCACGCGGAGGGGGACTACGTCCTCCTTTACGACCGCGTTCACTCGATCTCGTTCAAGTACATCTCGCGCAACCCCAACAGCACGGATGGGGTCGCGGGTGACACCGAAAAAACAGCGGAAGACATGCTCCAGGACGGCTGGAATCCGACCGAGGAGAGCGGCATCCCCCGCGCCGTTCTCGTCGTCTTAGAGATCTACGCGCGTGACAGCGAGAAGGAGATCGACGAACAATTCGCCGATCGGGACAGCGCGCCGCGGGTGTATCGATTCACGCGCTACCTCACCCTCCCCCAGGTCCACATGAGCCGAGCCTCCGAGGAACAGATCGCCAACTGGGACGGGGAGTTCCAGGAAGCGACCGCGGCGGCGGGTGGGGCGGCCGCGCGCGGCGGTGGCGGTCGGGGCGGTCGCGGCGGCCGGGGCGGCCGGGGCGGCCGGGGTGACGGCAGGGGCGGCGGTCGAGGTGGCCGTGGACAGGGTGGCGGCCGTGGACAAGGTGGCGGCCGTGGTGGACAAGCCGGGGCCAACAACCCCTTCCTCAACGCCCTTCAGGGCGGCGGGCCGCGCGGCGGCGGCTCAGGGTTAGGGGGCGGGTTCCAGGGCCTGTTCGGCGGCCGATAGGCCCTGCGTTCGGAAGGCGTCCTACGCCTTCGGCTCGATCAGCTCCTGACCGCCCATGTACGGACGGAGCGCCTCCGGGATCACGACGGAGCCGTCCTTTTGCTGGTAGCACTCGAGGATCGGGATGAGGACCCGAGGGCTCGCCACCACGGTGTTGTTCAGCGTGTGGCAGAAGCTGGGCTTCTTGTCGGCGCTCCGGTAGCGGATGTTCAGCCGCCGCGCCTGGAAGTCGTGGAAGCGGCTCGCCGAGTGCGTCTCCCCGTACGCATCGCGTCCTGGCATCCACGTCTCGATGTCGAACTTCTGTATCTGTGGACGGCCGAGATCGCCAGAGCACACGTTGACGACGCGATAGGGTAAGCCCAGCGCCTGCATCACCTCCTCTGAGTTGGCGAGGATCTCGTGATGCCAGCGCAGCGACTCTTCCTCATCCGCTCTGCAGACGACAACCTGCTCGACCTTCTGGAACTGGTGGATGCGGTAAAGGCCACGCGTGTCCTTGCCATACGTCCCCGCCTCGCGCCGGAAGCACTGCGACAGCCCGACGGTCTTCAACGGCAGCTCCGCCTCCTCCAGGATCTCGCCCATCCGGTAAGACGTCAGCGGGACCTCCGCCGTGCCGATGAGCCAACTCTCGTCCTTCATCGTCCGGTATGCCTGCTCTTCGCCACCCGGCAAATAGGCCGTGCCCTCCATGGCCTCCGTTCGCACCAGGTGCGGCACGAGCATCGGGCTGAATCCCTTCGCGATCATGTGATCGAGCGCAAAGCGCAGGACGGCAAGCTCAAGCAGCGCGCCCTCGTTCTTCAGAAAATACGTCCGGCTCCCGGCGATCCGCGTCGCCCGCTCGATGTCCAGGATATCGAGGGACAGCCCAAGCTCGACGTGGTCCTTCGGCTCGAAATCGAATGTTGTCGGCACTCCCCAGGTGCGTAGCTCCACATTATCCGTGTCGTCCGCGCCGTCCGGGACGTCGTCGGACGGCAGGTTCGGGACCTGCATGAGGAGGGGGCGCAGCGCCGCCTCAGTGTCCTTGACCGCGTTGTCGAGCTCCTTGATCTCCTCCGACAGCGCCTTGACGCTCGCCGCGGCGGCGGCCCGCTCCTCCGGCGGGAGCTTGCCGATCTCCTTGCTGCGCTTGTTCTGCTCGCCCTTCTTCGCGTCGAACGCCGTCTTCTGGTCCCGAAGGGTCTGGTCGAGCTCCAGGATCTTGTCCACGTCCGCGTCGATGCGCTTGCGGCGGCAAGCGTCCCTTACCGCGTCCGCGTTGTCCCGGATCAGCCTGATGTCGAGCATGGCTCCTCGCTCCCACTTCCCACGACAAACGACCGCGCGAGCTCGAGAAAGCGCGCGAGCCCCGCCCGGTCGGGGGCGGCGAGACGGTAGCGGATACGGTCGGTGAGATAAACCCGCGCTTCCTCAGCGCTGAGATCGCCCCAGGCCGCGCAGTCGGATGCGATGGCATCGACGGCCTCGAGACCCCGATCCCGCGCGTCCTCCAAGAGCGAGCCCAGGTTGGGGCAGCGCTGAATGACACCCGCCCGAGCGGCCCAGGCGGCGAACACGAACGGGAGCCCCGTCATCTCCGCCCACGCCGCCGCAAGATCGATGACATGGGCACCGTCCAGCCAGCGCGCCATCCGCAAAGCCTGATCACCAATGACCAGGACCGCGTCATGGGTTCCGCGCGACCACGCGGTCTCGGGGTCCGTCTCCTCGAATCGTGGGCATGCGCCGTAATGGTCGCGCAGGAGAATCTGGACGAGGACCTGGCTGGTCCGGGAGTTCGGGTCCAAGGCACAGGTCACTACCCGGTCGGGCGGTGTACGGGTCAGCAGCAGCACACTGTCGACCGGGCCGAACGCCCCGACACACGCATCGGACACCAACTCGAGTCCGGGCTGGCGTAACAGCTCGATCACCGGGACAAGCCCCACATCGATACGGCCGCTCCGGAGCCAAGCCGCGATCCCGCTGGGCGGCGCGCCGACCAGGTCGACGCCGCACCCGTCATCCAGAGCATGCACGAGGGGCATCGCATTGAGATATGACACGACGCCGAGGCGCACGGCCTCGGCGTCGGAGCGAGGTGAATCACTCACGACGGGATCAGTTACCGGTGATCCAGTCTGACCGGATGCGCCCGAGAGGCTTGTAGTCTGCCGACAACTTGAAGCGGTAGTCCGAGCCGGAGAACTCCTTCTTCAATTCAAGGGTCTTGGGGCAGAACATGTTGTTGGAGTTCTTGGTGACGTCCGCCCGCTCCGGAGCCCGCATCTTCTTCTTGATGACGGCCTTGGTCGAATCCTTACCCACCGACACCTGCACCTGCGGCGTCACATGCCCGGTGGTGATCGACGCATACAACTCGCCGAAACTACCGTAGATCTTCACGTCGCTCCCGAGCAGGACGATCTGGGATTTCCCTCCTGAGCCCTTCTCGACGGTCGCCTTCGCATCGAAGACAAAGCCCCCGTCGCCGGCGCCCCCCATCTTCCAGATGTTGAGCATGCCCGCCGTCACGGTGAAGGGACGGGCGCGACCTCGTTGGATCCAGATCGTCTGACGCTTGTCACCCTTGCCCATCGCGATGTAGCCCTCCCAGAAGATGCGAGCTCCCGGGACAACCCACTGTGGTTTCTCGCGGCACTGCAGCAAATCGTGGAAGTAATTCTGATCTTCCACCAGGTTGCCCCGCGCCAGCATCGCAGACGGCTTGATCCCGCTCTTGTACTCGAACTTGAGCGGAGCGATCGGTCCGGTGTAGGGCTTCGTCCGTACGGTCTTGCCGTTCGCATCGAGCCCGAACTCATACATCAATCCATCCAACTCGATGTACTTGCTCAGGGCGCGGCATTGGGCCTTTTTCCCCTTGCCGAAGATGAGGTAGTCCGCGCCCCAATCATTGAACTTGCCGTTGCCGTTCGCATCGTGAAGCTCGAACTTCACGCCGCGCAGCTTCCCAGCCACCATGGTGCCGCCCCGATACAGCACCGTGATCAGATCACTGCTGCCACCCATGGTGAAGCCGTTCTGTTGATACCGGTTGGGCCGCACCATCATCTCGTGCCACAACTTGCCTGACGATCCGTCGTCGTAGGAGACCTTCTTGAACTCCCTCAGCTTGGCCTTGGGGCCGAGCTTCAAGCGCTCCTCCTTGGCCTTCCCCTTGCCGCCGGGATGGAGCATCAGCTTGCCCTTTCGATTCTCGAGCACGGTATCGGAGAGCGGCAATATCCGGACAGGCATGGCCTGCTCCCGCTGAACCTGGATGAAGTCCCAGAACGTCCAGTGGGCATTCGCACGAAAGTAGGACGTGTCGATCGTTGGCCACTTCTTCAGCTTCGAGACCTTCAGCCCGGAGACCTCCGCCCAACCCAGATCGACGCCGTCCGGGTGCTTGTTGGGTGCCGGCGGCATGGCGGCGATGGCCTTCTTGGATGCCTCGTCGTTCTTCGGCGCACCGACGCCCCCTCCGGCGGCCGGCTCACCGGGTTTCCCGCCGCCCTTGACCGCATCCGCGGCCGCCTTGGCGATCGCTGTCTCGTATTTCTTCCTCGACTCCTCGGTCGCCACCGTCACGTCGATGAACTCGAAGCGCAGCTTGCCTTGCTTCGCCGCTTCGGCCCCCCAATAGTCCAGCCGAAGCCCCTCGATCTTGGCGCGTGCGTGCCCGGTCTCTCCGAATGCCGCACCCTTCTTGTACCAGTAGGCCGTGCCATACCAGTCCTTGACCTTCTCGAGCACCTTGGCTGCCAGGTTGCAGTTGTTGGCAGCCCAGTACTGGTCATCACCATCCGATGCGTAGCCAACGCTCTCCCCGTAAACCGAGGCGAGCTTCTGCGCCTCAGCGAGGACCGGCGTCTTCATGACCTTGTTCCAGTCATTGAACGACGAATCCAGCAACGTACGCATCTTGAGCTTTGCTCGCTTCTGCTCGTTGGTCAGCCCCTGCAACCAGGGGATGCGCTGCACCAGGAACTTGTCTCGCTCACCCTTGATGGTGTTGATGCTGGCCAGTGCCTCCAGCACCTGCATGATCCAGGCGGCGCTCTCCTTCGAGTTCCCGTCTTCACCCTGCGAGAATCGGCACCACGCGTTTTCCCAGTTCATGAAGCCGTTCAGGATGTGCTTCTTGTTGTCGTCAAGCAGCTTCGACTGCGCATTGAAGTCGTCAGCCTTCACCGCTGCGGCAAACTTGTTCATGAACTCGCCGTGCCCGGACAGCTCCTGCGCAGGAGCGACGACGACACAAACCAGGGCTAACATGAAGACACTGATGGCTCTCATGAGTTGCGTTCTTCCTTTGAGTCCTATCGCGTGGGAGACACCCCGCATCAGTCTATACGAGCCTGATTGGGTGAGAGCAAGAGGCGCCCTAAGCCCTTTCTGTCAAGCGCGATAGCGTGCGACGATCACCTCCGCCGCTCGCAGGCCGTCGACCGCCGCGGAGACGATTCCGCCAGCGTAGCCAGCCCCCTCCCCGACCGGGAGAAGGCCCTCCGTGCCGGGGCTCTCGAGCGACCGCGGATCCCGCACCAGCCGCACCGGCGCGCTGGAACGGGATTCCGGTCCGACGAGCAGGGCCTCCTCCTGCAGAAATCCCGGCATCTGACGCTCGATGCCGCCCATCACGTCTCTCACCAGGCGGTCTACCTGCTCCGGGACGACGCTCCGCAAGGGGGCCGGAACCAGCCCAGTCCGGCACGACGTCGACGGCAAGCTGTCCGAAGGGCGCCCCTGTATCCAGTCCTGCAGGCGCTGGGCCGGCACCGCGAGACCGCCCCCGGCGAGCGCCGCAGCGTGCGCCTCGAGCCGCTCCTGCCAGGAGACCCCGGCGAGCGGCCCCTCGCCGGGGAAGCTCTCCGGCTCAAGCGTCGTGACGAGCCCTGAGTTGGCGAATCCCGTGGCCCGACTCGACCACGACATGCCGTTCGTATTCATGTGGCCGACGTCCGATATGGCAGGGATGATCTCACCGCCAGGGCACATACAGAACGAGTACACACCCGCACCTCGCGCCTTGACGGCCAGTCGATAGTCCGCGGGTCCGAGCTCCGGCTTGCCGGCGAATCGCCCCCACACCCGTGTGTCGACCCACGATTGGGGATGCTCGACACGGAATCCGAGCTGGAACGCCTTCGGCACCATCGCCACCTCTTGCTGGTGCAGGGCACGATAAAGATCTCGGGCGCTGTGCCCCGGAGCCAGCACGACGACCGCCGCCGGCACATCTCCGGCCGACGTCACGACCCCGGTGACGCGGCCATCTCTCAAGCGCAGCCGATCGACGCGACAGCGAAAGCGGATCTCTCCCCCGAGGGACAGGATCTCCTGGCGGATCCGGCCCACCACCGTCCGAACCCGATCTGACCCGAGATGGGGGCGATGGTCCCACGTGACCGACGGGACGCCGCTCCGATCGCGGAACTCCCTCAAGACCCAACGCGCGCGCGGGTCCTTGCTACGAGACGTGAGCTTGCCGTCGCTGAACGTCCCCGCCCCACCCTCTCCGAAGAGGTAGTTGCTCTCGGGATCGAGAGCGCCATCCCGATTCAAGTCACGAATCTTCGCCACGCGGTGGTTCATCCGATCGCCACGCTCCAGCACGATCGGTCTAAATCCCCGCTGCGCGAGATAGAGCGCCGCGAACATCCCCGCCGGGCCTGTGCCCACGACGACAGGCGGATGCTCCAACGGCTCCTCCCCCATCGGAATCTCTGGCGGCGACGGCGCAGCCACGCGCTCCACACCGTGCGCGGCGACGCAGCCACGCGACTCGTCCGCCAGGTGCAGGTCGACGGTGAAGCTGAACACTGGCTCCGCCCGACGGCGGTCAATCGACCGCCTGACGACCTCTAACGAGGTGACGTCCTCGTCGTTGAGTCCGGCCTTCCGCAAGGCACGGGCGAGGAGGACCTCGTCGCCCCCATCGACTGGAACCCGGACCTCGCTCACTCGCAGCGGCATGGGCGTGCGCTAATCCCGCTTGGAACCCTGCGAACGCGTCGCCCGTCGCTGCAGGAAGCGGCGCTCCGAGTCTGACAGAGCGGTCATTCCGTCCGTGTTGATCTTCGCCAGGATTCGGTCGAGCTCTCGCTCGTCACCCATGTCCTTCTCGAGACGCGCCACCTCGCGTTTGCGCTGAACCTTGGCCTGCATCGTAGACATCCCCGGCTTCATGAGGCGCGGCCAGACAAAGGCAACGCAGAACCCGGCGAACGCACCGACGAGGTGACACCAGACGGCGACCCCGGATACGGAACCGAACCTCTGATGCCCTCCGCCGAATGCACGGAGCACGTCCATCAGCAAGAACAGCATGCAGATCCACTTCAACCGCACGACCGCGAGGATGACGTTGACCGGGAGGTTAGGCGCCTTGCACCACGCGATGATCCACAGCGCGCTGATGCCGCCCGAAATCCCTACCGTCGGGATGCCGCCCCCGGCCCCGGGGAAGAAGGACCCGACCGCAGCGACGGCGCCGCAGCCAAGACAAAACAGGACCGTGCGTCCAGCCCCGATCAGGGGCTCAAGGATACGCCCGGCGAAGAACAGTACGAGCGCGTTGATGAGGATGTGGGAGGTGCTGCCGTGGACAAACTGGTAGGTCAGCGGCTGCCACAGATAACCATCCATCAGGCCCTGGTCCGAGACACCGAACCAACCTTCGGTCCACGCGATGGGCACGGTCCCGACACCGACCAGGATGACCTTCAGGACATGCGCGCCGACGAGGGTCCCCAACAACCAGAACAGCGCGTTAGACGACGCGCTGCGTCGCGGTTGGAAGCTCTCGTAGTCGTCGTAGCGGCGATCAGCCCAGCCCATGGTCTTATTTAAGAAGCGGGTGCTATGAAGCCCCGTCCCCCTCGTAGCAGCCTGCCTTCAACACTCCGATATACGGAAGGTTGCGGTATCGATCAGCATAATCCAGCCCGTAACCCACGACGAATACATCGTCGACCTCGAAGCCCGCGTAATCCGCTCTCATGTCGGTCACCCGGCGCGCCACCTTATCGAGAAGCACGCAAGTCTTGACCACCGCTGCGCTCTGCTCCCGCTGGAGCTTGTCGACGACGGCAGCCAAGGTCCGCCCCGTGTCAAGAATATCATCGACGACGACGATGGTCTTGCCGCTGAGATCTTCGTCAGGGAACACCTTGAGTTCCACCGTGCCAGAGGACTCGGTGCGGTCCCCATAGGACGAGACCCAGGCGAAATCGACGCGGATCTGGCTGCTCACCGAGCGCATCAGATCGGCGAAGAAGATGACGCTGCCCTTGAGGAGCGCCAGCAAGACGACGTCCTCACCGGCCAGGTCCTTCGTAATATTCTCACCCAGCTCCCGCACGCGGGCGCCGATCGCCTCCTCGCTGAAGAGGACCTGTTCGATGTCATGATGCATGGGCAAGCTCCTCAAGCCATCATGGTACCCGCCTCCACGCAGGTTATGATCCCGCCCGGTGGCCAAACTCATCGACGGAAAGGCGATCGCCGCAGCCGTGCGGCGCGAAGTACAAGACGCGGTAGCAACCCGCGCGGCCCAGGGCGCCCCCCCGTCCCTGGTCGCCGTCCAGGTCGCCGACGACGCCGCTTCGGATCTCTACGTCCGGCGTCAAGAGAGGAGCTGCGCCAAGCTGGGGATCGCCTTCCAGCGCCTGCGCCTCCCAAGCGACGCGACTGAGGGCCGGCTGCTGGATGAACTGGCCGCCTTGAATGAGAGGGGCGACGTCACCGGGATCATCCTGCAGATGCCGCTGCCAGCCCACATCAACCCACGCGTTGCGCGACGCGGGCTGGCCCCCGACAAGGACGTCGAGGGCGTACACCCGGAGAATCTGGGGTGGCTACTGTCCGGCCGCACGACGCGGGTACCGCCGACGGCTGCCGCCGCGTTGGCGTGCATCGAATCGACCGGCGTCCAACTCGAGGGCGCCGAAGCGGTGGTCATCGGCCACAGCGAGACCGTGGGCAAGCCCGTCGCCCTGCTCCTCATGGAGCGGCTCGCGACCGTCACCGTAGCGCACCACGCAACCCACGACGTGGCGGCACACACAACGCGGGCCGACGTCGTCGTCGTGGCCGTCGGCAAGCCCGGCCTCGTCACCGCATCCATGATCAAACCGGGAGCCGTTGTCGTCGATGTCGGCATCAACGAAGTGGAACAGGAAGACGGCAGCACCATCGTCGTCGGTGACGTCGACGCTTCCGTAGCGGATCAAGCAGGATGGCTCAGCCCGGTCCCAGGCGGCGTCGGCCCGGTCACCGTCGCGATGCTGATGCGCAACGCGACCAAGTGACCCCGGCCCTACAAGGTTCGGGAGAGGACGAACGCGCCGATGGCCTCGAGGGTCGCGTACGCCTCGTCGCTGACGTGGCCACTCAGCCCCGCCACACCCGTCGCCACGTGCTCACGGGCCCGGTCGAGGGCATCGTCGAGGACACCGTGAACGCGGAGAAGATCTGCGATGGCGGTGATGTCCTCAGGCGAAACCACGCCCTCTGAAATCACGCGGTCGAACGACTCCCGCGCATCACCCTCGAGCCGAGCACGGAGCATGATCAGGGGCAGCGTCATCTTCCCGCCGACCAGGTCAGTGCCCAGGGATTTGCCTACCTCAGCCTCTGTCCCGACCAGATCGAGGCAATCGTCGGTGATCTGGAACGCGACGCCGAGCTCACGCCCGAACGCACCGAACGCGCTGGAGGCCTCCTCTGTGCCGCCGGCCAGGTGCGACGCGAGCTCGCAGCCCCGGGCATACAACTCGGCCGTCTTCGCGTCGATCACCTCGTAGTACGTCTCCTCTGCCAAGGTGGGGTCGTGCGACCGGCGGTTCTGGAGGATCTCCCCTTCGCACACCGTTCCCAACGCAGAGGTCAAGGTGATCAGAGAGCGCGCGTCCTCCATGGACGCCAGCATGCGAATCGCGCGCGCAAAGATGATGTCGCCGAGAAGGACAGCGTCGTGTGGGTTCCACAGCGCCTTGATGGTGCGGCGGCGGCGGCGCAGATCCGCCTCGTCGATGACGTCGTCGTGGACCAGCGTGGCGAGGTGAATCATCTCAACCACGGCAGCGAGCGAGACATGATTGGGGACGAGTCCCCCCGCGGCTCGAGCGACCAGCAACACCATCGCCGGGCGCATGCGTTTGCCGCCGTGGCCGCTCGCGTGGACGGCCATTTCGGCGATCTCGGGCTTCTCGGACCGCAGCGCACTCACGATCGCGTCCTCGACGCCACCGAGGTCCGGCACGATGTCACGGTAGAGGTCCTGGAGCGTCGGCGCGGGTCTCATGGTCGTTGCAAAACTGTCGGAAGCCCTTGGTGGAGAAAGGCCGTAGGAAGTTATCAGGGCGCCGATTCGGGGTCAACGCGCACGCCTTCTTCGGTGAAAATGGCCTCGGCCCGGACCAGATCCTCAGGGGTATTGACGTTCAGGAAGGCGCGTTCCGGGGAAACGCCCGGGCAGAGATCTTCGAACGGGATGAGCGCCGCCGGCGCATGCTCGAGCCACGCATCGGCGCGCCGAGCGCCTCCCTCCAGCAAGCTTCGAAACAAGGGCGCGAGATCAACGGTCAAGAGCGCCGGCAACGGCCACGTTCGGCCCTCCGCCACGGCCAGAACACCGTCCACTCCAGGAGCCCTGTCGAGCAACCGATCGCCGATCAATGGAGGCAACAACGGTGCGTCGCACGGCACCAGGAGCAAGAATGGCGTCTCGCACGCATACAGCAACGCGGTCGCTCCAGAGAGCGGCCCCTCGCCCGGAAGTTCGTCCGGGACCCACGGGTAGCCGAGGTCTCGCCCCGGTCCGTCGGGGCGGGTGGCGACGATGACCGGGACCCCCTCCGGCGCCAGCCTGCCTGCCACGTGCTGGAGCAGCGTCGTCCCCGCGAAGGGGACCGTCGCTTTGTCACGGCCAAGACGTCGACTCTCTCCCCCGGCCAAGATGCCCAGGGTCCAGGCCGGCGCCACTCTCACGTGCGCCGCACCTCGACCTCGACC
>NYSS01000111.1 GCA_002683135.1 Planctomycetota bacterium
CTCAGTTGGATAAACGAGATTTGCTCAGATGGCACCGAAAAGAGAGCTCTGCTCGTTGCCGCAGGTAACGATTTTGCCTATGTTGTGCAGGCAGTCGCTCCAAATTTTGTCTGGAAGACGACCGAGTTCCCAGCAGCACGCAAGGGCTACGTTTGGTCTATCATTCTCAACATTCTGCTAAGTGAGTCAGAGGCCACATCTGTGCCCTTACTGGAAGGTGACTAATGTTTGCGTCTGCCTATTAGTCTTCTGGACTGCAATGATCCAGCTTCTTCTTTGGAGAGACAAGAAAAATGCTGCGAAGGCTGAAACCGATGGTTCTTTCGCTGAGAGCGATGACGCTGCCGCTCAGGTAAGTGAGTATGAAGAGAAGAAGGCTGTTCGCACAAGTATCAATGCAGCTTTCTAGTGGACCTTGTCTAGAGTAAGTAATAAGAATAACAAATCACAGCCCTGGGCAGGGGGCATAGCAGGCATATCAGAAGCTGCGGACTTTCGACGCGGGGAATGCAGAGGTTGAAAGGAAGTGTATGTCAGCAGATGTAGTAATTACGATTTCTCTCGTTTATTGGACTTCGTAATCATCACGAATTTTGGATATCTTTGATGTTCTGATGCAACACGAGGGTAAAGTGATGGCAGAGCGTTTGTGGGCCCTTCGCTTTCATTGACAGCCCCTAGAATTTAGTGTGTTTAGTCAAGTGCGGGGCATTTTTCAGTTGAATGCGGGGTAGTTTACAGCACATATCATCGCTAAACTAGGTAACAATGAATTCGCTAAACCCCCAGCTACACGACTAGGACGGCATGCCTACTTTACCAATAAGATCAATATACTAGAATCTTCTCCCTAGCTGTGATTAGGAAGATTAGATCTCCAAGTTTCAATGCGGAATCAGGTTGTTTGAGCACGGGTGCTCTAAAGAACGTCATAGGCCAGTGGTAGCTTCATGTTTACCAGCCTCGCTCGAGCGATCAAAGTCAAATTTGTGAGCCCTGAAATTAGGCAATTTAGTTGTTATACATCCCCTTAATATACTGCTACCAGAAGTCTTGGGAGATCTGTTGACTTTCTAGCGAGCTTTCTTTGGGTCATGAACCACGATGTCAGAACTGGAATGAATGTGATAGTAGCAGAGCACATGTTAATCTATAGAAGCGATTGTTCCGCACGAGGAATCACTTAGTGTGAAACAATGGACATTTGATTAAACTAGATACTTGTAGTTGCCTACAGCTTGTCGAACTACCTGGGAACGCAGAAGTGCTGAATGCTCAACCTACACAACACCTCCATCACAAAGTCACCACAATCTTGTTAGCCGAAACCCCCACCTTCCAAAGATCCATTGCACCCTGTAATGACTCAAGGCCTTGTCCACCGATCTTCGGCTCCGGTGCCGCAATGTACTTACCAGCTGCCAAAGCAGCCGGCACAAAATCCTCAAAAATCACCTTCCCGACCTCATTCTCCCTCAATCCCGCACCAAGTATGAATTTCGCTGTGACGCCTGAGCCTTCAGGAATCTCCTTCGGAAATTGACAAGCAGCGATGAACTTGTTCCCCTTCGTCTTCGAAATCACAGCAACGCATGCCTCGAAAGCGCCGTAGAATCCAACGCCGTCAAACACACCAGCCATGTCCTTGCCCTCTAGAGCTTTGATAAGATCCTCGACAACGGTTTCGCTGTTGTAATCAAACACTTGACTTGCTCCCAGCTTCTTCACATACTCGAAGTTCTTGGCCGACGCAGTAGTCACCACTTCGTATCCTGCCGCAACAGCAAGCTGAATAGCATTACTCGCCATGCTCGTCGCTCCTCCCCAGACCAGAAGAGTCTTGCCCGTTGGCTTGGGATTCAGAGACGGGTATTCCAACCCCAGGTAATCCTTCTGGAACAGTCCCGTGCCAGATACACACAAACCCATGGGCAGAACAGCAGCTTTGTCGTACGTGAGATCATCGGGAATGTGCGCCACGACCACGGACGGCACGACAGTATATTCCTGGAACGCTCCTTGCGGTGCCTTGAAGACTACAGAGCCGGGAGCGAAAGCGAGCACGCGATCACCGGGCTTGAAGCGTTTGACTGAGGAGCCGACCTCAACGATTTCGCCGGCGATGTCAGAGCCGAGAATGTAGGGGTGGAACATCTGGGTGAACATCTTGGGGCCCATGGATTGCATGTAGGTGTCGACGGGGTTGATGGCTATGGCGTGGTTCTTGATGGTGACTTCGTTGGCCAAGGGGGAGGTGTAGGGTGCGGGTTCGACCTTGAGGGGTTCGTTGTTGGCGGGGAGCCAGGCTGCATTGTTGGTTGGCATTTTGGAGATGGTCAGGTGGAATTTTAAGGGCTGTATTTGTTGGGCCGAAGTATGTTTCGATTAAAACGGAGTATTGACGAGAAGGTGATGTGAAGTCGAGGTGAGAAGGCTGAAAGGAGAAGTTTAATATATGCAAGTGCTAAGGATCGAGAGATGACCTGCAAAGGATTAATCGTTCTTATATACCTGAAGTCAAATACTTTTGACCGTTAGGCCCGTAAAGTGACGTTTAGATCATGCGTACGCGAAGTCAAAGTCAACAATGATGTCCGCTCTCACCATCCGATGGGTCGGTTCGGGTGGGGTCCTTGTACCTGCAGCGAAGAGCGGGGCAAAGGGCTTAATTGAGGAGACTTCCAATTGTGACTAGACGAGTGTACTCAATCCTTGTATGGTGGTACCGATTGTTAGTTGGACGAATCAGTGTTTCGAACTCGTTGTGAGAAGCTGCACTGGATCTCGATTGCCTCTGACACCGGTCTCGATGCCCAGGTGATCAACCTCACCTCGACCGAGAAACTCAGGGCATCATTTAGATACCGAGTATGGTTATCATCGAATACAACACTGTAAGTCAGACCTTCTCTGACAGAGATATGCAGCGAAGACATACCTCCAATGTACCCTCGATGTAGATGAAAAACGAAGCCATGGCGAGGTTTCCTCGGATACTTATTGGCTATTTTTAGAAACTGGCCGAGTGGTTATGGCGACAGGTTCAGCAGGGTGTTGATTGTGCGATGTGCAACAAAAGCATGAGATGCAGATTATGGTTAGGTCTTGTCCACTCAGAGGCCGATTTGGAGGTGGGGAAGTGGTGCAGGGGTTCTCGTCCGACGCGACCATCCGATGTGATGCTCCGACCAGGCGAGGGGAGTACTGTAAGATTGTGTGAGAAAAAAGAGCGAGATGGTAATAAAGAACAAGAGTTTAAAATGTCTGAAAATTGACTGACTCGCTTCAGAGTGGCCATTCTGAAGCATGAGGAAGAATGGTAGTCGTAGCTGCCTGCCTGACGGAAGAAGCCACCAAGTTCAATTCCTGTATGGATTGCTAGACTGAAAGACAGCGGGTATGAAGATGAATTGGAACTTATTAACTTTTCCTGGAGAACTAAGAGAAAACCTCTCGTCAAATGTTCAGCTGGTCACCTGATGAGTCCAGAGGAGAGGGGACCAGTGATTTCCAAATGCAAACAGTTCCAATATCAAGATCAGGGGCTGATGCAGAGAAGTTCAGCGACAAGCTCCATCATCAGACCATCCACCACCATCAGAATAAAAAGTCAGGAAAATCTCGTTCGTCACGAGAACTTGTAACTAAATGTTCTCCTGGTTTTGTTGCATATCGTCAAGAACTGTGCAGAATCTCAGCGGGTAACTGCAGGATCTGAAGGACCGTCCCATGAAACGCCTCACCCGCAATCTCACGATGTCGCACAGCTGAGAGCTGAAACCCTTGCTCAGCCAAGTAAGGTCTCGTGATTAGAGCACCCGTGACACAAAGTTGGGGAAGTCCGGCTGGTGCCGCCTCCGAAAGCAGAAGAAATTGATTCTGGGTATTTGGCAGTCTGTGTTACTTCTTGTGACTTCTAGAGCCGGAACTGTGTTTGGATAGTACCTACTGTAGCCAGCCTCGCTTCTGTGAACCATTCACAAGCTGGAGACACTACGATAGCGTCATGACCAATTGGGATTATGAGAGACTACTTCCGCTCCGCATTATCCCTCTCAACATAAGATCAGATTTGAATCCTCACGCTCAGCTACCTTCACGATGTTCGGGAAAGGCCTTCTCACGCTCTCAGCAGCCGGTGCAATCCTGGGGCCCTTCATCGCTGACTTCAACGAAACTCACGTCCTGAATCCACGATGGCCCCCTCACGCCAAATTTCACAATGGACAGACAATGTCAATGGGTCTGGGACTAGGCTTCGCTACTCTCTTCTACACATGGAGAACGGGTACTTTGAAGTCTACTGAGATGGTGAAGGATTCGTTGTTCACTGCTGCGATCTTTGGGAGTATTTACTGGATTACTGGGTTGAGTGCTATCCTGTATCCTGGGACGTTGGCCGTAGACCCGGAATTTGGGGAGGGATTTCCGCAGTTCTGGTTGTTCGTTGGATTGGGTTTCGGTTCTTGGCTCGGATGGTTCATTGAAACGCGAGGAATGAAGGCGGAAGTGGAAAAGAAGGCGCTGTGAGACGAGAAGACTCCGGGAGCAAATTTGCTGATGTTCTTTAACGATGGATCATAGGGAACTGCAGAGAACAAATTCTCTGGACACTGTTGAGGACGTGCAAATCAAAATAGATAACGCGTATCCTGGAGATTGAGAAACATCAGCTGCTGTGTGAACTATAATATATATAGCTCGAAAGCTACTCTAAATTTCAAGGCTGGCTTCGTAGCAAGGAATGCCCTGTGTGTCCCCAATTTAAAATCATTCCGGAGCGGAGTTTATTTCAACGACTTGGACTTCGCATCGGGTCGGACAAGCATGCTGATATGTGCGCATTCAATCAACATCCCACGCTCTTCTTCGATTGCTGACATTCGCATCTTCATGATACTTCAACGCCAACAACCGCGTAAGCTGCTGACATTCCTGATTTTTGAGCTGCATTCAACCACTTGAAATCCAAATCCTCGGCATCTTAAGTGGCGGACTAGAGGTAAATATCTGCAAGCTGCTGGTCCCGGACGTCCAGGGCGCAGATCTTGTCATGGCTAGCACTAAACGGACGCTATGCACCCAAGCGGTGTCCGGTCGCAACGCAATGGGCCACCACTGTCTCATCTTCATCTGATTTGAAAGCACAAGCACAAGTAAATTCATTGCGATAAGTGACTTAAACGAGGTGAATGGCTGCAATAGATATTTAGCTTCTCCTGCCTTTGTCTCGTCGTATGTTCTTTCTTTCTCAAATTCTTGTCTTCTTCATCGTCTCTGAACCTTCGCCCCCCTACCTACACAACCTCCAAACATAAACACAGACAAGTCCTGAGCATTCAACACCACAGCACTACAATGTCCACCCACGAGATCCTCATCCTAGGAGGCCACCACTCCGGTATCAATGTCGCACACTACCTCCTCCGCCATGTCATCCCCAAAGTCTCGAAACTCTCACCCTCTACCTCATACCACGTCACAATCGTAACTCCCAACACAGAATTCTACTGGAATATCGCCGCACCCCGCCTCCTCGTTAGCGAGAGTCTCATTCCAGAGGAGAAAGTATTCCTCCCCATCGCAAAGGAATTCGCGTCCTATGACTCCGCTCAATTCACGCTCGTCACGGGCAAAGCCACTGCTCTCGATCCAGAGAAGAAGACCGTGACGATCAGCAATGGTGAGAAGATCACGTATTCGAGTCTCGTGATCGCGACGGGCTCGTATTTTACTTCGCCTGTCTGGCAACTGAATGAGAGTGAAGTGAAGCTGAAGTCTGAGATCTCAGCGATGAGAAAGGCACTCCAGAATGCAAAGACAGTCTTGATTGCAGGTGGTGGAGCAATCGGAGTCGAAACGGCTGGAGAAGTCGGTACCCAGTTCCCCAAACACGATACCACCATCCTGTCCGGAGGAGCTCGATTACTTCCTAAGCTCGTACCAGCGAACAGCGCAGCCGCAGAATCGAGACTCAAAGCCTTGGGCGTCAAGACCGTGAACGGCGTCAAGGTTTCCTCCAGCACGAAGAATGCGGATGGAACCACGACCGTGACTCTCGATGACGGCTCTTCAAAGACTGTAGATGTCTTCATCGACGCCACAGGCCCGAAACCGAATTCCTCATTCCTGCCTCAATCCTGGCTCAACTCAACGGGTCACGTTGTCACAGACGACAAGACCTGCCGTACTGACAAGCCGGGCATCTATGCCATCGGCGACGTCGCTTCCTACAGCAGCGGCAGCGTCATCGACGCCAATAACTCTGTCGCTCCCCTGGGTACTAGTATCGGTATTGATCTGGCCAAGGCAGCTGGTCCGGGGAACGAGAAGCTGTTTACGCAGAAGGAGTTCAAGCCCATCAAGGATACGCAGTTCGTTCCAACGGGTCCGTCGGGAGGTGTAGGACAGCTTATGGGATGGAAGTTGCCGAGTTTGACGGTTTGGTTGGCGAAGTCGAGGACTTATTTTGTGTGGATGGCTCAAGGTGCTGTAGAGGGTGGGGGTGTTAAGAAGCCTTAGATGGAGACGGGTTATGGGTGATGGTTTATGACAGATTGTAATGGGAATGAGAGACCAGTGGGGGTTGAGGGGGGTAATGAGAGCACTTTGCGGGCTTTATTGCAGGTTGTTTATTAAATGGCGTTGATCCAGGTAGCGGATCACTTTTAATGCTATTCCTATTCTCTGTCTTTGTATAACATTCCAGTCCAAGTCTGGTGTGGTAGTCTAACGGTGTTTGTTGGTCTCGATGAAAATGTGGCTAGACTTGCCGGCTCAAATGATTAAAATCAGTACTCTCGCATGATCCACCGAAGGGACAGGATTCAGCTGAAGTGTTCCAACTCCCTGTAAATTCAGACAGTACAGAGTAGACTCAGCACATATGGTTTCTCCATGTTTCACTCGATGCCTGTCCTAGTGAAATGCAGTATCTAAGGGCGTCATCTTGCCTTCGAGGTGTTTTCGTGGCCTGGACTTCGAAGTTGAAATCGAACTATCCTTTCGTTGACCTCGTACGGAGACCAAGGTTGTAAAGCACCGAGATATTGTTGACTGTTGACTGAGGACTCGTCGAGTTCACCCTTAGATAGTGCTCATACTTCCTTCCTCTCCTCGTCTAAGGACTTGGACTCTAGACATCGCCAGTGTTTGGAGAGGCCAGTACGCGTTGAAACTCCCGCTGTGATATACTCATATCTCTGAGTCGAGCCGTATGAACATTAGCAGGATGAGCAGGGAGGATCAGCTGCTAGAATAGTTTGCTCATGCGTCTTCAATCGAACTTGGAAGCTCTCGCCATGCTGCAGCCCAACATACGGACGCAGCGTAAAGCCGAGAACTGCAATGTCATATGTAGAAAGTATCGCATTCAGCTCATTAATACTTCTAAGACGCCATACTCCA
>NYSS01000112.1 GCA_002683135.1 Planctomycetota bacterium
TAAATTAAATACACACCAAATAAACAATATCAAAAATACATGGAAGAGTAAGAAGGCTTCAGATGTAACTCCTGGTGTTAAAGCAATGATTAAGAAGATGGATATACCTACGCAGTTGGCTATTAAACAAGCAAATATTCCACACTTATCAAAATTAATAGAAGTTAATGAACTTTGTCAAGTTGGAGATAAAGTAAAGAAAGAAGAAACTATGTTAGAATTTACAACACAACAAATCAAACAAGCATACGGTATATTAAATGACCCTAGATATAAACAAGGTAATTATTCAGGTGCTGTAAAGGCAATTGAAAAACTTGCAAAAGGTTTATCTAAACATAAAGATGTTGCAAACGCATTAAAGAGAGCGAATGAATCAGTTATAGTTGATCCAAAAGCAAAAAAAGAAACTAAAAAAGAAAATTGCAACCAAAATAAAAAGAGTTTTGAAAAATTAAGAAACGAAACAAAATTAGTTAGACTAGGTGATAAAGGAAAAACAGCAACGGGACAAAAGGCTGCAGTAATTGATTTAGAGCCTCGTGCTATTCCAGTCTAGGGAGTACTCATATCCATTATGAAGAATGCTATTTTATATTGCGATATGGATGGAGTCCTGGCAGATTTCAAAACTGCTGCTCAAAAAGTTACTGGTTTATCCATTAATCAATGGGTGAATATACCATCATCAAAAGAAAAATGGGCACTTATTAAGAAGCATAAAAACTTCTGGGCTACTCTTCCTTGGATGTCTGGTGGAAGAAGACTTTGGTCATACATATCAAAACACGATCCACATATTTTATCTGCATATGTAGAAGAATCATTTGACCCAAATTGTATACCTGGTAAGACTCAATGGTTAAGAAAAAATACAGGTATAACTAACCGTTCAAAAATCAATTTAGTAAGAAGAAAAGAAAAGAAACTTTTTGCTAGAAGAGGCAATCCTGCAATTTTAATAGATGATTATGAGAAGAATGTAAGAGATTTTATACAAGCAGGAGGTATGGGAATACATCATACATCAACGCCTGGTACTATAGCTCGGCTGAAAAAGCTGGGGTTTTAATCTTATAAATAGTATTAGTTATATAACAAAAGAGAGATAAATTAATTAATTTAAAAGGAGAAAAGATATGAGTGGATGGGCAAAAGGAGCGGATACCGTTACAAATAAACCTAAATTTCTACAAACTGACGAAAACTCCAAGTATAAGAAACAAGATGTTTACGCAACCAATGCTGGTTGGGTACAAAGAGCTGGAACAGCTGCGACTGGTAACGATAATACCGCTTCGCAACCAGAAGTCTTGGTCGCTATACGAGGACTTGCAGGTACATCAGCAACGACTGGACTACAGGAAGCAACTATTACAAATGTAAGATTTGTAGTAGGCACTACTGCAGCTACAGACTTAACAGCTGGTTCATCTAGTCAAACAGTTCAAATAGAGGTAACTTGGGATGAAGCAGTTACAGTTGCTGGATCACCAGTAATGAAAGTTGTAAATAGTGGTGGTGGAACACACGATTGTGTTTATACTGCAACTGGTTCAACAGCTAACAGAAAGAGATTTACAGTAGCGAGTCAAACACTTGCAACTGGCAATGTTCTTTCATTAGGAACTGCGCTCCATGACACAGTAACATTACCAGGTGGAGCAACAATCAACGATACTGCTTCAGGTACTATTAATTCGCAAAGAGGTATTGCTGCTGGTATAAGAGTTACACATACAGTAGCTGCGTAGTAGAGCATAATTATTAACAATTTAAGGGCGGTCAATCCGCCCTTATAAATATATTAACAAAGTGATCTAGGCAAATACCTAGAGTAGCATTCCCGAAAGGGTTTAAAGGAGAACAAATGGCAGACAAGAAGATAAC
Organism: Planctomycetota bacterium; assembly: GCA_002683135.1. Lineage (GTDB taxonomy): Bacteria > Planctomycetota. Next base: position 1,891 of record NYSS01000112.1, read on the forward strand.
GGCATTGACCGATCTAGGCGACTCATTAGCGAGCGTTGATTTATTCCATGTAGTTGACGATCCGTCAGGTACACCAATTAATAAAAAAATATCAGTAGAGAATGTTTTTAACAATGTTCCAAGTTGGTTAGGTATAGCACAAACATCTCAAGCTTTAACAGCTGCAGGTGGTTCGCTTACAGCGGATGTAACAAGTGCGATTACTGAAATTAATGGAACATCTAACACATCTACTGTATCATTAGCAGATGGTTCTGATGGACAAATCAAAACATTTATTAACGTTTCAACTTCAGGTACAAGTGTACAAACTATAACACCTACTAATTTAAGAGGTCATACTAGTGTAACATTAAACGCTGAAGGAGAAACAGTAACATTATTATTTAAAAATTCACGTTGGAATATCATTGGCGGAAACGCTTATGGTGTTGCGTAATTATATTATAAAAGGAGAATATTATGGGTGTGAGTAGAAAAGAACTACATTATGAAAAAATCAATTTACAAAAGGATTTTAGTGAACTGAAAACTAGAATTGACACAGTTGAAAAAGAAACAACTGTGATGAGGAACAATCTAAATGCGATACACGGTGCTCTTCAACAAGTGGAAAGATTGATTAAGATAGCTGATAAACCTTATGACGAATTGAGAATTAAAGAACGACTTAAAGAGCTTGAAGATGATTTAAAATCAAAAGAGGCTTATAAGGAAGCGGAAAAAAGAAAACACGATCAAAAAAACAAAGAGGTTGAAGATAAGAAACAATTATTATTAGAAAAAGAAAAATGAAAAAAGATAAGCTTAATGTAGATTTGGATTTTTTGGAAGAGCTGGCTACGAATACACCACACGTTGGACAGTTTGATAAGATAAAAGAGAACAATATTAAAGAGGTTGAAGAAGACCTTGTGGGTGGCAAGTCTTTAAAAAAATTTAAAGACGAGATTAAAAAGGGAGAAAAATGAAAACATTTAAACAACATATAAAAGAAGATGGCAAGATGGTTGGCACAGCCACATCTAACGCTGTTGAAGATGGTTCTGTTGGTGCTCACAATATCCACAAACCAGAGATTTTGAATAAAGTAAATGCTTTTGTTGGCTCTATTGCTAATGGAGAATACATTAAACCTGAAGCAGCTCTTAATCAATTAAGTGCAAAATTAGGAACAATTGGAGTGACAGTAAAAGATAAAATTGAAATTAAAGATAAAAAAGGAAACTTTGAAAGTGCATTAGTTTTTAATGGCGGTCGTTTCGGCAAAGATACTGACGGTTCTGATATAAATGATGATGGTATATCTCATAAAAGTAATAGTTTAAAACTAAAAGGTAAATACGAAACATTAAAGAACGGCGCTGTTAAAGTTTATGCAGAGCTTGGCTAATGTTTGATAAGATAACAAAGAAAAATTGGTTATTTTACGCTATAAAAAACTACAATGTTCCTAATTTAGATAGTGAACAGGAGTTTTATGAAGATATTAAAAGATTTAAATATCTTAAACGTCTATTTCGTAAATATAAAACCACAGGTGAACTGAAAACTAGATTAGTATTAAATCATATTATAGTATTGAGTAATGTTTTTGGTAATGACGCAGCTGCTACATTATTATTATTTAAAGTTGAAAGAGAGTATTGGTCGGTATTAAAAACCTTCTTACACTATTTAAATATAATAACAGCTGATGAAATACCTAATATTAAATTGAATAAAACTTTGTTGTCAAGTCTGGAGAAATTATAATGGGAAGAGCCATAGATTTATTAATTACCTATAGAGTTGTTAAGCTGTTAGTTACGCCTTGGAAGGAACAAGCTGCTTATAAGTATGGGATTATTGACAATAATGGAAAATTATTAAGAAGAGGAAAAGATTTAGTAACTGCTAAAGAAAAAGATTCTTATACTATTTTACATAGATTTGTTTTTAATTTGAAAAGATTATTAGGTATGTTACCAGGAGGCAAAACAAAGTTTGCTTCTTATGCAACTGCTTTAGCTTTATTGTTAAAAGAAAATAAAGACATAAATGCTATTGAAGTAGAAAAAGCATTATACAAACACCTAGTAGAAAACAAATTAATTGCTCATAATGATGATATGAAAGAGTCTGTAGGGTTTGATTATCTACCTGAAGGACGTTATACTATGATAGATAATTTAGAAGATTTGGAAGGTTTACCAACTGCTGAAGTAGGCGATATAGTTTATACTATTGAAAGTCAAAAACCATTTGATAACTATTTTGGTGTTAACCTTTACAATGTTATTAATGAAGATACTAAAAAACAAATTATAGTATCAGAGGATAACATAGAGAGGATAAAATTTTAAATGAAAACTTTTAAAGAATATAGAATGGAAATTGATGAAAAGGTAAAAGATTTACCAAGATTTCAAGTATGGGAAAAAGGAAATGATAAGAAAGATTTTAGAGTTATTTCTGCTAGAGATGAGGACCATGTGAAAAAACAATTAAGTCATGTTAAAAAAGAATTAATAATTAAAAAGATAAATGAAGAAGCTAGAGACCTTATATTTGGTAATATAACTGTTATAACAATTACTAAAGATGGTAAACGAAAAGAAATTGATAAGAAAGATTTACAAAGATGGAAAGATGATGGTTGGAAACTTGCTGAAGAAGCTCCTGCAAATTCTGCTGGTGGTGGTAACATTGCTGGTATTGGAGTTGGTCCAGATGGCGAACCTGGTATTCAACCAAAATGGGCAAAAGAATATAAGAAGAAAAATAAAGAAGGTTTAAAAGGAAGACTTACAACGTTTCTGAATAAATTTAGAACAGTTGAAGACTACAATAAACTAGAAGTTGAAAATCTTATCAATAAGATAGATGGTAACGCAGATGTTACCGATAATCAAATCAAACCTATCGTCAGCAATCTAAAAAGAAAAAAAGAAAATGGTACTTATAATGAAAACGTAGGTATTAAAACGTTTAGATATGTTGTAGATAATCAAATAAACACAATAGTATCTGAAGGAATTAGAAATAGAGTTGCTGGTGTATTATTAAAGAAATATCTATGAAAACATTTAAAGAATTAAGAGAAATAATGACTAGAGGTTTTGGTGTAGGACCTGTTGATACATTTAAGCCTATGGCTTCTATGGGTGGTAGTCAACATTTTCCAAACAGTAGATACGCAACAACAATGCCTCAACTAACAGCAACATATCAAGGCGCTGGTATGGGTACTATAAAACCTATGTTGAGTGCAAAGAAACAATTAAATGCTGTATCTAATAAACTTAAATCAAAAGTTTTAGATAGAAAAATTAAAAGAGCAAAAGATAAATTTTACAAAGGGTTAAAACCAAAAGGGTTATTTACATAAAAGGATTAGAATGATAGAAACATTAATTGCATTAGCTATGAAATTTTGGATGTGGTCAGTTTTGATTGCATTAATTATTATAGGCTTTCTTATAAATTTATTTGACAAGAATAAGAAAACTGATAATAGAGTTAATTTTAAATACGAAGAATATCCACATATGACACCTATAAGAATCGCTACAAAAGATAAAGGTTTTTGGGGTGCAATTTTAATGTGGCTGTTGGGCGTTAGACATTGGGAAATAGTAAAAGACTTTCATTATAAACTTGATGGACAAGATTATGTAATACCAGCAGGTTTTAAGTTTGACGGAGCAAGTATACCAAAATTTCTTGCTTCATTTTTGTCACCAGTAGGCGTTTTATTAATTGGTGGATTAATCCACGATTACGCTTATAAATATTCGGCATTACTACCACTTAACAAAGACGTTGGGGTTCCAATCCTAATGTTAGACCAAAAGAAAGCAGACGAGATTTTTAGAGATATAAACATAGAAATAAATGGTTTTTATTTTTTAAACTATCTTGCTTATTATGCTTTAAGACTAGGTGGTTTTTTTGTGTGGAATAAACACCGTAAGGTCGGTGCTAAAATATAGAAAAGGAGTAAACAAATATGTTAAATTGGATTACAGATAGAGCAAAAGAAGTATCATCATTACATGGTGGTGCTTTAATAGCAATAGGTTGCATAATTTTATTTGCAGGCAATCTTGCTACAATAGCTGCTTGGGCTTCAATCGCTTGGGGCTTGTGGGCAATTTGGAAAAAAGGTTAGGAGAATTTTATGTTTGGTTATTTCAAAATGATAATTGCTGTTGTAATGATTGCCGGCATTGCTGGCGCTGGAATGTATGTTATGAAACTGCGAAGTGATAATGCAATTCTAAAAGCAAATCAAATCAAACTAGAAGAAGCGGTGAGTTCTCAAAAGGAACTCATCGCTCAACAAAAGGAAGACTTCCAAGAAATACTGGAAGCCAACAACAAGATGAATCAGCTTCTTACGGTTCTTAAAAAAGATTTAGATGATTTAGATAAAAGATTTAATAAGAAGGGCAGAGATATTGGTAAATATGCCATAGAGAAACCAAAAGTAATTGAAAGAATAATTAACAAAGGTAGTATTGCAGCTACAAGGTGCGTTGAAATTGCTGGTGGGGCACCACTTACTGAACAAGAGAAAACGGCTACAAAGAAAAGTGAGATTAATAGGGAGTGTCCGAGTATAGCTAATCCAAACTATGTACCATATCAGGAATAAAAAATGAAAAATATTATATTAGTTATTTTAATGAGTGTTTTATTAGTTGGTTGCTCAATAGGTGAAAAGAAGCTTAGAATATTTAAGTTAGAAGAACCTAGACAGAATTTAGATTTACCTAAACCTACCCCATTACAATTAGAAGAATTAAGATGGATAATTATTACATCTGATAATGCTGTAGAAGTATTTACCAAGATGGAAGAACAAGGCCTTGATCCAGTAATATTTGGATTAAGTGATAAAGATTTTCAATTACTTGCAAAGAACTTTGCTAGAATAAGAAATCAATTAAAACATATGAATGATTTAGTTGATAAGTATAAAGAATATTATGAACCAAAAAAGGATGATAAGAAAGGAGAATAGTGAGCATACAAGGAAAAGTAAAATGGTTTAACCCTACAAAGGGTTATGGTTTTATAGCACGTGAAGA
>NYSS01000113.1 GCA_002683135.1 Planctomycetota bacterium
AATTAAAAATTATTAAAAATGATTTAAGAGATTTACCTGCTAGACGCTTAAGGTTAATAGATTTGCTTATAAACAAATATGAACATTTAAGCACTTCTAACGATATGAAAGAGTCCAGAACTCTTTTGGCTGAACAAGAAGATAGAGAAGAATTAATGGCAGAAGCTTTAAATCCTCTAGGTAAATTTAAATTAGTAGAAGAAGAAGATTAAAAGATAAAGATGATGAAGTGAGTTGGAATAAATGAAAATAATAAGGAGTAAATAATATGGAAATAGGAATATTAGTCGTTATAATACTATTGCTAGGATATGCAATTGCTACAGTTGGCGATATGAAAGTAATTATAAAATCTATGCAACAACATACTAAAAATATGATAAAATGTTGTGATAATATAATCAACAAAAACAAGGGAGGTAAATAGTTTATGAAAAAACTATTATTAACAATAGGTGTATTAGGGCTATTGATTGGAACTGCTGAAGCGTGTCCAACTGATAAGCAAAAAAATACGCTAAATTTAGATAAGGTAACTATAAAGGTTACTAACTTTTTAGAATCTGAAAAATCAAAAACAATTGAGTATCAGAAAAAAAGTTGGGCGGATGCTAAAGTGCAGATTACTACTTTATTTAAAAAAATAGGACTAGTCAAATAATGACTGGCGATTTTGTATATACTAGTGCCAATGATGGCACTAGTCTAATAAGACCAGTATCTGCTAGAGCAGAAACTTGGTTTAAAGAAAATGATATTATGAAACTAGTAGTTGACAATACCGAAGATTATTATGTAATAAAGTCCGTTGATGGACCAGGGTTATGTGATAAAATCAGAAAAAATGGTATGGATTTTACAAGTTAATAATGTGTCAATAATGTGTCAATATTATGATTTATAGAGAAAATGAGTGCTTGACAATATTAAAAATGTGTGATAGAATATAACATATATGATTAACAAACTAGGAAAGGACACTATGGTCACTAAAAAAGAAATATTTGCAGAATTTAAAATTGCAAAACAAAAAGATTTGAATAAATCTACAAAAGACGCTCCTTATGAGAACTGTTTTACCAACAGATTAAAGTTATTAAAATCTCATAAAGACGCAAAACAAACTAATCCAGGAGTTTATAGACATTTAGATGTAAATTTTGACAGTTTAATTACTGCTTATTCATCACCTGTACCTGTTGATTATTTTTATAAATCAGTGTTTGGAAAAACATACGCTGAATATAAAGAGTCTGTAAGAGTTGAAGATTTAACTGAACTACAAAAAGAAAAAGAAGATAAACGTAGAGAAAAAGAAAAACAAGAATTAAAGAAAGAAAAAGCTGAAGATGTTAAAGAAACTAGTATTAATTAGTAGTTTGTTGTTGCTCTCAAATTGCGCCAGCAATCAGTCCTATATAGGTGCTAGCACCACCGCGGCTGTTGCTGGGGCAACCTGTTGGCAATATTTAAGTGATAACCCAGGTGTTGTTGCTACGTGTGCTGTTATCGGTTCATTTAAAGGTGCTGATATGATGAATAGTGAAACGGATGACCAATTAATGACTAGAGCATTTGTAGATCATTTAGAAAATGCACCGAATGGTCCAGGTTTTACAACGTGGATGAACCCTAAAACAACTAGTAATGGGATTATTAAAACAACAGGTTTTTATTTAAAAGGACCTATTAAGTGTACAATGGTTGAAACTACACACGATCAGAATTTAAACAATACAAGATTTTTTGACTCAATATTATATGGAAATCCATATAGAAAAATGCAGTGGCACGAAGCTTGTAAAATGCCAGATGGAAGGTGGAGGTTAACTCAATGATAAAAATTATATTATTAACTTTGGTATTAATGATACCAACTGAACAACCTAAAACAGAATTAAAAGCAATGGATGAATTTTTTGATAGACTATTGCAAAATGCAACACCAATAGATAAACAATGTTTGAAATATGAAGATTGTCCTAAATGGAATGGCAATCCAGATACTAAAGTTTATTATGACTTAATGAAACTGAAGAACGGCTCTGGGATTATTGCTAAATCAGACTTCAATTGGAATGTTCATTTATATCTATGCCATCAGAATAAGTTGTTGGATAGTATAAACGGTGAAGGTGCATTTGAAAGACTTGCACTCATTTCAGCAAAAGACGGAATGATACCTTGTCCAATAGATAACAATCCACATTGGGATTATGATTGGGAAAGTCATATATTAAACGCAAGAGCGGAGAAGGCACAATGAAGAATCATTTTAACAGAATTATAATATTTACATTTGCAATCATAGCATTAATGTTAATTGCTAACATAACATTTGCTGAAGATTCATTTGAAAATACAATTAAAAAAATAAACATATTAGAAAATGGGGACAATAAAGTTGAATATGATAAAATACAACCTATCAAAGACCAATATTGTTTCATAAAAGTAAAAATTACAGAAGTTGATGGAGAAATCATCAAAGAAGAAGTTGTTGAATGTGCTGATGGTAGAAAGGTGTATGATGGACCAAGTTATTGGGAGTTATTCGCTATGTTTTATTATGGTGATATGAATACACCTGCCTATTGTAGGCATTATGAACGACCTAAACACGCATACCATAAACCTGGGAAAGTTTGTTTAGATAAAAATGGAAACTGGGAGGTAAGAAAATAATGATACGAGGTATAATAACCCTAGTAATACTATGGATAATCATAGCATTTGCTTGGGATCCATTTGTATCAACAGTTGAGAAAACACAGGCTGTTGACAAAACTAAGGAATTAGTATATAATGTGTTTAATAAAGTGAAGGAGAAAGTGAAAAATGAGTAAAGTACTCAAATATATAATAATTGGTTTATTAGGTATCACGCTTGCAAATTGTTCAAGTAATACTTATAAAATCAAAAAAGAAAGTAAGAACCAGGTACTAAAAGTTCCTTCTTGGTATATGAAAGATTATTCCGAGAATAAAGAATGTGGTACTAAAATGTTCGGCAAAAAGAAAGACAAAAAATGTGTCTTCGGTGTCGGAACTTCTACATCACCTGACCTAGAATTGGCAATTGACAAGGCGACAATGATCGCTAAGGCTGAAGTTGCTGATAAAATAAAAGGTGAGATGAATAAGAAGGCAAAGATTTTTACTACCGAGTTAGGTAAATCTCAAACTAAAACTGTTGTAACTGATGTTGAAACAACTATAGTAAACATTATTAAGAATACACCAGTACGTGGTTATGAAGTATTTAAGCAAGAGGTAACTTTAACGAAAAATGGTTACTACCGTGCTTGGATAGGATTAAGATTACCTATGGGACCATACAATAAGATGTACAACTATTCTATGGTAGAAATAGTTGACGCTTACCAGTTAAAAAAACTGGCTAAGAAATCGTATGACGAAGTAGAAATAATTGCTACCAATGAGCAATAAAATCCAAATATACTCAAAGCCTAACTGTCAGTATTGTACAAAAACAAAACAACTGATTAAGACTTTAGGCTTTGAATATGAAGAAAAAATGTTTGGGAAAGATTTTAATACACCTGAAGAACTGTATGAGGCGATAGGTAAACGAGTACGAACTATGCCTCAAATAGTTATAGGAAAGAAACACATCGGCGGCTATAACGAACTAATTGAATATTTTGCAGACCAAGGACTTGTTAATTATAAAGGTGAAATTATAAGAAATGCTGATGTCAGATAATCCAAAAGACCCTAAAAAACCAATTAAAGGAAAAGATAACATAATAATCTTTCCTAAAATACCAATTAGACGAAATCCACAATCACAAGAAGATGAAAAAAGACAAGAGCAAATAAGAGTACAACATAATAAAATATTTGTACAGGCTATTAGTGAAGAAATTACACAAATAGTTTTATTAAGAATGAAAGATGAAAATTTTAATCTAACAGCCCCAACTTTTTTAAAAGATTATAAACTATTTTCAGAAGCATTAAAATCTATGATATTAAGACAAGTAAAAATTAACCACCCTCTACAACCAAGAGTGGATAGGTCCGTAACAACAAAAGGTCAAGGTAAAGACCTATATTCAATTACAATTGATTATGACAAATTTTAAGAATTCCATAAAGCACTTTGGGATAGTTATTGAACGTGGCAACTTTAATAACTTTTATAATAATGCCAAAATAATAGAAGGAGTTTAAACAATGTTTAAATTTTTATTTAGAAACGACTCATTAAGAGTTGTATCAAAAACTAAAAGAAAATCTACTAGAGGTAGAAAAACTTTATCAAAAAGAGTTAAAGTTTTAAATCTTTTATCAAAAGGAGAATCGGTTACTTGGAAAACTTTAAGAAACAGATTCGATTTAGTGTCTCCAAGAGCACTAGTTGACACATTGAGATCAGAAGGCAATATGATCTATGTGAACAAAACAGCAAAAGGAACATCTTATAGAATAGGTGAACCTTCAAAAGCGATAATCGCTGCTGGGATCAAAAAACTATACGGTACGCCGTATGCTTACTCTGCTTAATTTTAGTTAAGTATAAATAGATGTAGGGCGGTTTACTGCCCTACATTGAAATAGATAACAAAATGAGGAGGCAAATATGCCAATAACAACACAAGCAATCAATCAAATGAATAAGCAATACGCAGGATCTTCTGCTCCATTGCTACACGAAATCTTAACAAAAGTTAACAACGCAAAAGACAAACCACTAAAGATAAAAGTATTAAAAGACAACGATTCAGTACCTTTAAGACAAGTTTTAAAAGGTGCTTTTGATCCTAGTATTGAGTGGGATTTACCAGATGGTACTCCACCATACAAAGAAAATGACGCACCAGCAGGTACAGAACACACAACTTTATATACTGAAGCAAGAAAATTATGGCACTTTGTAAAGGGTGCAGATAACAAACTTGCTAAATCTAAAAAAGAAATGATGTTTATCCAACTACTTGAAGGATTACACGCTGAAGACGCTAAACTTATGATTGCAGTTAAAGAACACTCACTCAATCTACGGTACAAAGGTCTAACAGACGCTGTGGTTAAAGAAGCATTTGGATGGAACGCAGATTACAAAACTTCATAATATAAATATCTTTAGAGTGATTCTATAGAATACAACTATAGGGTGTGAGAACAAAAGTAGAACATTCTACTTGACAATCTGTCGCACCCTATTTTCCCTTTGATTTACAACATAAAAAACGGACAAAATACACCATTTTTTGCTTGTTTTATTGACCTAATTCTGTTATAATAGTAGTATAAATGAGAGAAAAACTTATAAATTACACTATGAAAGGAACCTACTATGGGTAAAGTAAAACAATGGGCAACGGATGTTGCTGAAAAAGCTGTTGATGAAGTCCTAGATAAATTGAAAAAAGGACTAATCACAAAAACAACTGCTAAAGATAATATCACAAAATTAGATGTTAATTTAGGACTAGTTGGAATTGACGAATTTAATATTGACGAAATAATTGATGAGGCCTGTAATGTTTAGATTATATTTTTGGGTTTTATTTTTATCAGGAGTATCCTGGGTTACATTAACGACAATATGCGTAATGCTGGGGATGTATTAATGAGAAGAACTATATTTATTTTTTGGTTAGTTTTTATATACATTTGGTCATTTAGCATTTTTAATGCAGTGAAGGCGTCTGATTATAGCAAGGCAGTTATTGGCCACGTTATATCTGAAACCATTAAAGGAACTGATATTGATAAGTCTGCTATATTAGAGCAAGAGTTACATAAACTTGCTCATAGATATACAATTGATATGCTTAATATTATTCAAACACATTTGCCTGATATTTTAGAAGGCATTGCTGCTGGTTTAAGACAAAAAGCAGATAAGAAGCGTAAAGAGGAATTATTGAATGCCAAAAAGAACAAGTAAGAAAAGAAATAAATTAAAAGTCCAGAAGTTAAAGAAGAAATTGAAAAAAGAATTTTCTGTAAAAAGAAAATATCTCACCAAGTATAAAGATATTAAAGTTTGGTTTAAACATATTAATGACACCGTATTTGAAGGTAAACTATCACCATTCGGGCAGGTAGAAATAAAAAATTTAGCAAAAGAAAAATGTATAGGACAAGTAGTGACCTTGGAATGGAAAAGAAAAGGAACAAGACTTTTTAGATTAGAGATGTTACCTGACTATCCTGAAAAGAAGGATTTTTTAGATACTTTGGTACACGAAATGGTACATTTATATCAAATGCAAAATTTAGGAGATACAGGAAACCATAACGATTTGTTTTGGTCATTTCAACCAAAAGTGAGTTATATTGGATTACAACTTTAACATAGAAAGATATATTATGAGTAGATTAGATAAAAATCACATTGATGAATGGTTAAAGGAAGAAATTAAAAAAGGTATCGCCATCTGTAATGAAGTATTAAATAATGGAGTACGTGAATGGGAGTTATATTATACAGGTCATTTATCAAATGATATATTAAACAATTTTCCAGGAAGAACTAGTAAAAAGATATTTAAAGGCTATAGAGAGGTTTTAAATAATAACCATCTTGTGTTTATACAAAAGAAAATTGAAGAAGGTGGTTTTGAATATTTTGTCAGAAAGGCTATAAAATGAAATTATTGAAAAGACATAAAGACATATTAAATAAATTGATTAAAGGTAAAGGTCAGTTTATTACAGATAGAATTAAAAAAGAACAAACAGATGGTAGTACGTTATCAGATGTTGTTAAATTATACTTACAAGGTTTGTTAACCTTTCAAAGAGAATATGATATACCGTGGGTTGGACCTTCAAATGAACATAAGGTTAGATATAAATGGTATGTTATTACAATTGATAAAAAGAAAACAATAAAAGATTTAAAACAGGTGATTAAAAATGGCCAAATTTAACTGGCAGAAAGCATTAGATAGGTCTTGGTTTTTAACTAAAGCATTTGCTGTACTATGTATTATGTGTGGTGTTGCTTTTACGTTGGGTACTTTCTATCCCAATCAAACTGCTGTGAAGAACGTCAATTTAAAATTGGATAAGTTTTATATGCAGAAGATAAAAGATATGGACCTACGAGAACCTGAATTTACATACAATAACGATATTCAATTTGTACGTGCTATGCACAAATGTATAAATTATATAAATTTTTCATTACCTAAAAATAGTAGAGTCCCATATGAGATGATTATAGGTCAGGCCGCATTAGAGTCAGGTTGGGGAACTAGTAGATTTGGAACAGAAGGTAATAATTTATTCGGGATAAGAACTTGGACCAAAGAAGTGCCACACCTTATGCCTTTAGGTATTAAGAAATGGCCTGGTTGGGGTGTTAAAATTTTTGCTAGTAAGTGTGATAGTGTAAAAGAATATATTAGATTATTAAATGAACATCCTGCTTATAAAGAATTTAGAGAAATCAGAGCAAATATGCTTAAACAAAATAAACAATTAGATAGTTTGGTCTTAATAAAGACACTTGATAAATTTTCTACAACTGCTGACTATGATAAAAGAGTTACTAGAATGATTATGAAGATAAGAAAGATGGAAGAAAATAATGAA
>NYSS01000114.1 GCA_002683135.1 Planctomycetota bacterium
GCGCTCGCGGCCCCCGCCGCTGAAGAGGCACAACTGGCAGATCCCCGCGTCACAGTGGCCTACGGCGCCCGTGAGACCCTGGACGCGATTCGTCGCCTGGAGGCGCAGGTTGACGGCCTCACGGATTGGCTGGGGGCGTTCACGGCCTGGTACGAACGGGAGCACCGGCACGGCTCCGATGCTCGGGCCCGGCGACAGCTCCTGCTCGTCGCCGCGATGCTGGCGGTCTTTTTGCCCGTCATCGTCGCGGTGGCTCTGGTCGCTCGGTTCGGTTGGCTCTGACCGATCGTGGCGTGTGGGCCAGGACGCCGCGGCGGGCCTGCGTTCACGACTGGGGCCGTCGGTCATCCGCATCGCGGTGTGGGTTTACGGTTCCGCTGCGGTTATCCCATTCGCGGCGGCGGCGCGCCCACGCTCCGGGTTGACGAACGCAAGGACGACAAGCCCGCCCACGAAAAGCGGCAGCGCCATCAGGATCGCGAAGCGCCGGTCGTCGGTCAGGGCCATGAGGATTCCATACCAGGCGAGGCCTAGGACGGCCGAGGCCTTCGTCGCCAGTCCCCATAGTCCAAACCACTCACCCTCGCGCCCTGGGGGGCAGAACATGCCCACCAGGGCCCTGCTGGCGCTTTGACTCGACCCCATGGCTACGCCAGCGAGCATGCCTGCCACCCATATGCCGTTGGCTGTGAAAGCTTGCCATGCGAGCAGGACGGCCGCGATCCACACGGCGAGGGAGAGGAGGAGAGCGCGCCTTGATCCGCCGTGGTCCTGGATGAACCCGAAGGCATATGCGCCGAGGGCCGCCGCGACTTGCAAGGCAATGAACATCAAGATGATGTCCGTGTCGGCCATGCCGATCTCTTGTTCGGCGTAGATGGCGGCGAAGCTGACGACGATGTAAACACCACCTTGGAACAGGAGGATGGCGCCGAGGAATGTGAAGAGATCGCGCCAACGGCGGCGCTCTCGCCAGGTCTTGCGCAATCCCCCGAACGCTGCTTCGAAGGGCCGGACGCGGCTCGCTACAGGTGAGGCACGCTCGGACAAAAAGACGAAGGTCGGCAAGGCGGCCAGGGCGAAGAAGGCCGCTGTCGCGGCCGGCACCAACGCCGTATTGTCCGATTCAACGAGGAACAGGGCGACCCCGAGCGCCCCGAGGCCGCCAAAGTAGCCAATGGTCCAGCCATACGCGGAGAGGCGCCCCATCTCGTCGGGCTTCGCGAGTTCGGGCAAGAACCCGGCGATCAGGTTCTCTCCGGTACTGAAGGCCGTGGTGGCGAGGATGACGCAGACAAGCGCCGGGATGACCATGCCTGCCCCCCAAAGGGACAGGCTGGCGGTCGCTACCACGCATGCGATGGTGGAGAACAACAGGTACCGCTTCTTGCCCGCGACCCGATCCGCCAATGCGCCGATGATCGGGGCGCTGAAGATCACGACCAGATTGGAGATCACGCCCGCCGCGGCCCACCATGTATCTTCGTGGAGCCCGTGCCACTGGTCACCTTCGATGATCACCCCGACGAAGTAGCGTGCGTATACGACGGTCAAAATGACGGTGGTGTAGGACGAATTGGCGAAGTCGAACAGGCACCAGGCGAGCTTCTCGCGGACGCTAGGCGCTGGGCGCTGGCTCACGCTCGACTCCGGAGCGTCGTGCCGACGTAGAACACCACAAAGCCCCCTATGCCCCAGGTGAACATCGCCCCTTCAGTCATGTCGATGCTGAAGGCGGCGACGGCGGCATACCCCGTCATCCCGAGTCCAGCCACCTGGATCGCCCGTCCCAGTTGTCGCATGCCGGCATGTTACGGGTCTGGGCCGACGCGTGTACCGGGGCCTCGACCTGAGGTGATCGATGAGGTATCACGGAGTCGCCGAGGCCCTGAGGAGCACCAGGTGCAGACCCGCATTCGCCTTTTCTCTTTCGCTGGAATCCCCCTGTACGTGCACGGGATGCTCCTCTGGTGTCTAGGCTTGCTCTCCGTATTTCTCCTCGTCTCCAGTGACGACTTGGGGGCCGTGGGGTGGACGCTGGTCGGCGCCGCCCTGACGTTGATTTGTGTGGCCATCCACGAAGTCGGACACGCCCTGGCCGCGAGGGCGTTGGGTGTCGAGGTCTACGACGTGGTCTTGCACGTGATGTTCGGCATGACCCGCATGGAGCCGCCGGGTTCCGCGAGGCGCGAGATCGCCATCGGTTGTGCCGGCCCGCTGGCAAACCTGGCATGCGCCGCGGCCCTGTACCCCTTGGTCAAGGACGGGACGGATTGGGGGCACGAGGTCCCGCATTCTCCGTTATCTGTCGCCTTCGCCGTGAACCTCGTACTCGGTGGCTTGAACCTGATCCCAGCGTTCCCCATGGACGGAGGTCGACTCATGCGCGCCTTCCTCTCCCTGCATGTTGGTGATCGCCACGCGACCCGGATCGCCGTTGTCCTTGGCCGCGTGATCGCTGTCGGGATGATCATGTCTCCCATCGCCTTGGGCTTCGTTGCGTGGAGCCTCGCGATCCCGATCGTCGGGTTCCTGATCCTGTTTCTGGGGGAAGCGGAATGGCGACGCCTCCTGGTCGTTGATGAGGCCCGTCGTGTGGGCAAGTTCCTCGACCTGCAGGCTGAGCTGCGCGACCGAGCCGGCACCGGATCGTCAGTCGAGGCGGCGCCGGAACCTCCGTCAGATCAGCCTTCGAACTGAAGGCGATAGAGGCGCGCGTAAATTCCTCGCTGCGCGAGCAACTCGTCGTGAGTGCCAGACTCCCGGATCTGCCCGTGGTGGACGACGAGGATGCGGTCGCACTCTTGGATGGTGCTGAGGCGATGGGCGATGACGATCGCGGTCCGTCCCTTCATCAACCTGTCGAGGGCGCGCTGCAAGAGCACCTCCGTCTCGGTGTCGATGTTCGCGGTGGCCTCGTCGAGGACGAGCAAAGCGGGATCGTGGGCCAGGGTCCTCGCGAACGCGAGGAGCTGCTTCTCGCCCGTGCTGAGCGTCGCGCCTCGTTCACGGATATGCCCGTCTAGGCCGCCTATCCGTTCCACCACAGGCTCTGCTTGGACGGAGCGGACGGCTTCCATGAGGCGCGCGTCGTCTAGGCGGTCATCGCCGAGCCGGAGGTTCTCGCGGACCGTTCCTTCAAAGAGGAAGACGTCCTGGAGGACCACCCCGATTCTTCGGCGAAGGGACTGCGCGTCCACGTGGCGAAGATCGTGGCCGTCGACGAGGATCCGACCCTGCTGCGGGTCGTAGAACCGGCAGAGGAGGCTGATGATGGTGGACTTGCCGGACCCGGAGGGGCCCACCACCGCGAGTCGGGTGCCGGGCGGCACCTCGAAGTCGATGCCCTCGAGCACCGGCTTGCGTTCGTCATAGTGGAAATGCACATCGTCGAAAACGACGTGGCCGCGGGCTTCACCGAGGGGCTCGGGTTCCTCGGGCGGTGGAAGATCCGACGGCTCGTCGAGGACGCGGAACACGCGCTCACCGGCAGCGACCGCGGCCTGCAGAATGTTGTATTTATCCGCCAATTGCCGCAGCGGCTCGATGAAGAGGGTGAGGTAGAGCCAGAACATCACGACGTCACCCGTACCCACGTGTCCGCCGCTCACGAGCTGATATCCGACGACCAGCACGGCGGACATGCCGAGGGCGCTCAGCAGCTCCATCCCTGGGAAGAACCAGGAGAAGTTTCGGACCGTCTTCATGTGGGCGTCACGGAGGCCGGAGTTCTTCTCCTGGAAGCGGCCATGGATGGCGCGCTCTCGTCCGAACGCGTGGACCACGTGGATCCCGGTGAGGGCCTCGTTCATGAACGCGTTGACGTTGGATACGTGGCCGCGGACCTCTCGGAAGAGCTTGCGCGAGCGGCGCTGGAAGATGAACGCCCAGAGGAGAATCAGGGGGACCGTTGCCAGCGTGGCGAGCGCCATCTGCCAATCGATGGCGAACAACAGGACTGTAATGGCGGCGATCCGGACGAGATCGGAGAACAGCACGTCGATGCCGCTGACGAAGAACTCGTTGAGGGTCTCGATGTCCCCCGTCACGCGGGTCACCAGCGTGCCCACTGGGGTCTTGTCGAAGAACCGCAGGTCCCGGCTGGTGATATGGGTGAAGACCGACATCCGTAGATCGTGGATGACCTTCTGGCCCGTCAGATTGGTGATGGTGATCTGGGCGAAACGGCACAGGAAGGTCGCGACACCGATCCCGAGCAGGAACGTCGCTGTCCAGCGCACGCCCTGGGTCCGGGTGTCATCGGATGTGGCGACGGACGGATCGCCGACCAGATAGTCATTGATGGCTTGCCCGACGAGGTACGGGACGAACAGCGTCATCACTGCCAGGAGCAGGAGCAGGAGCGTGGAGAAGAAGAACCCCCGCATGTGTGGTCGGGCATACGACAGCAGGCGCCGCAGCAAGTGCGTATCGAAGGCCCGACCCGTAAGGTCATCATCTGGTGGGCGCACCATCAGAGTTGCTCCAGCTCCTCTTCTTCCTGTTGGAGGCGCCACAGACGTGCGTAGGCCCCGTGAGCGGCCATCAGGGTGCGGTGGTCCCCGCGCTCGATGACACGCCCGGCGTCGAGGACAAGGATCTCGTCCGCGGATTGAACCGCCGACAGACGATGGGAGACGATGATCGCCGTGCGTTCCGCCAGCACAGGTTTGAGCCGCGCGAGGATGCGCTGCTCGGTCTCCGTGTCGACCGCGGACAAGGCGTCATCGAGGACGAGGACCGGCGCCGCCTTGACGAGCGCGCGGGCGATCGCGGCGCGCTGTCGTTGCCCACCCGAGAGGGTCACCCCGCGCTCGCCCACGAGCGTCTCAGCCCCGTCTGGGAATGATGCGATATCCGAGTCGAGCCCGGCGCTCTCTATCGCCACGTGGGCCTCGCTCGACGTGGCATCCTCGTGTCCAAACGCGATGTTCTCACGGATGCTCTGGCTGAACAGGAACGACTCTTGCGGCGCGACGGCGAAGGCCGCGCGGACGTGCTGGACTGGCAGACTACGGATGTCCTGGCCGTCTATCGTCACGCTGCCTTCGGGAGGGTCATGCAGGCGCAGGAGCAGGTTGATCAGGGTGGTCTTGCCTGAGGCTGTCGGCCCGACAATTCCGAGGGTGCAACCGACGGGCACGTGCGCATCTATGTGTTTCAGCGCGGGCGTGGCGCTCCCTGGGTAGGAGAACGTGAGGTCGTGAAGGGCCACCTCGCCTCGGAACGACGGCGCCGGCCCGGTGACCTCTACTTGTCCAGCCTCAGCCTGCTCCGCATCGATCTCAGCGATGCGTTCCCCCGCCGCCTCCGCACGCTTGAAGAGCGCCAGGGTCCAGCCGAGGGCGATCATTGGCCAGATGAGCTGGCTCAGGTATCCCGTGAAGGCCACATAGTCGCCGATCGTTAGCGATCCATCGATGATCATGTGCCCAGCAGCCACGAACAACACGAGGCTACCGAGGCCGCCGAATATCTCGATCAGGCAATGGAACAGTCCGCGCCTTCGCGCGTGCGCCAGGCTGTCCTGGAGGAAGCCCTCGGATAGTTCCCGGAATCGACGCTCTTCATGAGCCTCCCGGGCGAAGGCCTTGACGACCCTTGATCCGCTGAATGACTCCTGAGCGCGGGTCGACAACTCGGCCTGGCGTTCCTGCACCTTGAGGGCGCGCAGGTGAATGGTCGGCAGGATGGACTTCATGACGAAGAACAGCGCCACCATGGGGGCCATCGCAGTGAGCGTCAGCATGGGGGAGGTGGTGACCATGAGGGTGACCGCCCCAGAAGTCATCACGAGGGGGTGTACGCAGTGCATCACCCCGGGCCCGTAACCCATGCGCACCGCCTCGACATCGCTGGTGAGTCGGCTCATGAGGTCGCCGACGCGGCTTCTGTGGAAGAAACCCAGGGGCAACGCGACGAGGTGGCCGAGCAGCCCGTCCCGGACGCGCTGTTCGGTCTGGCGGCTCCACCCAATCCAGAGCCACCGCATCCACCACTGACACACCGCGGTCGACGCCGCGAACGCCACCAGGAAGGCAATGTAGCGAATCAGATCGGACTGGTCCGCGCGGTCGACGATGACGTCGACGCTCTTGCCCATGAAGAACGGCGCAGCTAAGCCGAGCAGGCCGCGCCCGACCATTGCGGCACCGGCGAATATGAGTCGGGGACGGTGCGCTGCGAGCGATGCACGCACCTCTTTGTCGGCAAGAAATCGAAACACGGCAGCGTCGCGCAGCCTTGTATCCCGTAGCTCGGGATGACGGGCCGGGGCGCCACATGATGGGACCCGCTGGGTGTGGGTTCAAGCCGAGATAGCGTCAGGCCGAAAAAGGGCACGTCTGGAGCCCCCGGCCGCACCGGGCTGGCCGCTCGTTTCTGGCTCAGGGGCATCCTCGGGCGCCGGACCGGAGCCCGGAAGGCTCACCCCTGGAGAGGAAGTCGGGTGGGCAAATCCAGGGGCGGGGCTCCGATCGGCAGTGGTTGAGACGGAACTTCGTGCTGGGGAGCCGCCCGCCTGGGCTTTTGCGCTAACGTGTCGCCGCCATGGTGCGTCGCTTCATCGATGCGTTCCTCCGCGGCGAGGCCAGTGGGCCGTTAGTCGGCTTGCTCCGGGTCCCGCTCCTCCCGGCTGCCGTCCTGTACGGCGGCGGCGCCGCGGTCCGCGCGTCGCTGTATAAGCGCGGGATCCTGAAGAGACGGCGGCTTCCTATCCCGGTGGTGAGCGTCGGTAACTTGACGGTCGGTGGGACAGGGAAGACGCCGTTCGTTCGAGCTCTGGCGCGCCGATTGATCGACGGGGGGCATCGGCCGCTGATCCTCAGCCGTGGGTATGGGGCCCGCGCTGCATCAGGGTTGGACGAGGAGGGCGCCAGCTTGCAACGGGACCTCCCCAATGCGCGCGTGGCCCAGGCCCCTGATCGCTTCGGAGCGGCGCAGGCGCACCTTGACGAACAGCCCGCCTTCACCGTGGCGATCCTGGACGACGGGGCGCAGGCCATGGGGCTCCATCGGGATCTTGAGATCATCCTCGTCGACGCGACACGTCCGTTTGGATGCGGTTGGCCGCTCCCTGCAGGCGCGCTGCGCGAACCGCGGGGGGCCATCGGGCGAGCGGATCTGGTCGTCGTCACGCGGTCCGGCGAGCTGGACCAGGTCGGCCGGGATCGACTTGTCGAGGCCCTGTCCCGCGCCGGCCTTGATGGGGATGTGGCCTGGGCTGTCCACCAAGCCGACCGGCTCCTCCCGGGTGGAATGGCGCTCCACGAACTGGAGGGGAAGAGGATCTACCTGTTGTCCGGCATCGCCGCCCCCGAGTCCTTCGCGAGTACGGTCCGCGGGCTCGGCGGGGTCATTGTTGGCGAGCAGGCATACGGAGACCATCATGCGTTTCGCATGGAGGAGCTGTCGTCAGCGGCCCTCTCAGCCCGCGATGCGGGCGCCGAGTTGATCTTGGCTACGGGCAAGGACGAGCCCAAGTTGAGTGGGCTGGGACCGACGGCCCCGCCCTTGTGCTTTCTCGAGGTGATCGTCAGACTCGATCCGGACGGCGATGTGCTGTTGGATGGCGCCCTGAAACGCCTGCTCCGCCCGCCGGCGGACCCATCGTGAACGAACCCATGCAGGAACCGGTGGACGTGAAAGAACTCGGTGCCTTGGTCCCGCGGCTGCGGGGCCGAAAGGTGATGGTCGTTGGCGACCTCCTGGTTGATCGCTACGTTCTCACCGAGCCGGCGCGCTTGTCCAGGGAAGCGCCGGTGATGATCGCCCGTTACCAAGCGGAAGAGTTGATCCCGGGCGGTGCCGCGAACGCCGCCTCTAACCTCCTCGCGCTCGGGGCCGAGGTCATCCCTGTTGGCGTGGTCGGAGACGACGCTGATGGGGACGAGTTGCGGTCTCATTTCGACGGGCTAGGTGTTGACGTCACAGGCATCATCACCGATCCGGAGCACCCGACCATCAGCAAGACCCGCGTGATGGTCGGTGACCCCAACCGGATGAAGCAACAGGTGCTGCGCATCGATCGGGACCCGGATGGCCCTCCGTCGGGTGGTGCTCAGGCCGCCGTTCTGGCGCGCATCCGTGACCGGATCGCTTCAGTGGACGCAGTGTTGCTCTCTGACTATGGGTACGGAGCGGTCGGGGCTTCGGTGCTCGACTCGGTGCGAGGCATCGTTGGGGACCGCGTGCTCACCGTCGACTCCCGGTACCGGATCACCTCGTTTCGAGGCGTCACCCTGGCGACCCCCAACGAGGGCGAGGTCGCGGCGGCGCTGGGTCGGCGGCTCCAGACCATGGAGCAGCTCGAGGACGCGGGCCATGAACTGCGGTCGCGGCTCGAGGCGCCGGCGTTGCTGGTGACCAGGGGGAACCGTGGGATGGCGCTCTTCGTGGAGGGACGCGATCGATTGGATCTCGCGGCCACCGGCCCGAGCGAGGTGACGGATGTGTCCGGTGCTGGCGACACGGTCATCGCGGTAGCGACGCTGGCCCTCGCGGCTGGCGCGGACGTGTCGGACGCTGCCCGGCTCGCCAACATCGCGGCGGGGGTGGTGGTGATGAAGGCTGGGGCGGCGACGTGTTCGCCCCAAGAACTCACGGAGGCGGCGGCCGCATGGGCATGAATCGAGCTCCGTCCACGCGAAAGATCGTGCGCGACCCGGAAGCCCTCCAGGCGATCGTCGCGGCCCACCGTGCGGCAGGGCGGACCATTGTCTTGACCAATGGAACCTTCGACTTGCTTCACGTCGGGCACGTGCGCGCTCTTGAGGGAGCGCGGGAGCAGGGTGATGTACTCGTCGTTGGCGTCAACAACGACAGCAGCGTCAGGGCTTACAAGGGGGAGGGCCGGCCAGTCATTCCGGAGGAAGAGCGCGCAGAGCTCTTGGCGTGTCTGGCGTGTGTGGATGTCGTGACCTTCTTCGGAGAGGCCACAGCCGAGGTCCTCATCAGGCGCGTGGTCCCCGATGTCTGGGCCAAGGGCCGGGATTACTCGGTGGCGACGCTCCCGGAGGCTCATGTGGTCAAGGAACTCGGAGGAGCTATCGCCATCGTCGGCGACCCCAAGGATCATGCAGCCTCCGATGTGATTGACCGGATCAGGGGCTCTGGAGACTGAGCGTGGAGCGGAAGGTTGACCCAGGCGCATGGCGGCGCGTGCTCGTGCGTATGCCGAACTGGGTGGGAGACGTGGTCATGGCTACGCCGGCCTTGCGCGCGATCCGTGAGGCGTCTCCACAGGCGAGCATCACGGTCGCGTTAAAGGAGTATGTGGCGCCCCTTCTGGGGGGTAGCCCCTACGTGGACGCAGTGGTGGCGCTGGGCGATGGCGAGGAGCGAGGCGTGCGCGGGGCCTGGCGGCTCAGTCGCAGACTGAAGTCTGGTCGATTCGACGCTGCGGTCTTGTTGACGAACAGCTTGACCTCGGCGATTCCTGTCTGCATGGCTCGTATCCCCGTTCGTCTCGGCTATGCGGGGGACGGACGTGGCTTCTTGTTGACCCACTCGGTGGCGCCGGATCTGGTCGGGCGTCAGCGGCGGCCCATGCCCATGCCTGAGTACTATCAGCGCATGCTGGACCGCGTCGGCATCCCGGGCGCGGGGCCTGAGTACGTGTGTCCGCCGAACGAATCAGAGCGGGCGGAGATGAGGGCGCTCCTTGACTCGCTGGGGCGGGACCGCGCCCGCCCGCTGGTCGGATTGAATCCCGGGGCGCGGTTCGGGTCGAGCAAGTTGTGGCCGCCCGAGCGCTTCGGGGAACTGGCGGCGACCCTGTCGTTGAGGGGACTCCAGCCTCTACTGCTCTGTGGCCCCGGGGAAGAGGAGTTGGCCCAGGCTGTGCGCTCCGCGGCTGGAAATGATCTGCTCGATACGTCGACGAACCCCGTTGGCCTCGCCCCCCTCCGGGCGTTGCTTGAGATGGTTGATTTGCTCGTGACAACGGACAGCGGTCCGCGCCATCTGGCGGTCGTGGCGAACAAGCCAGTCGTCGTGCTGATGGGCCCGACATGGCCCCAGTGGACCGACTGGAATCTCGAACGGACCGCGGTTTTGCGGCACGACGTTCCTTGCGGTCCGTGCCACAAGAAGGTCTGCCCCGTCGACCATGCGTGCATGGACCTGATTACGGTGGAGGAGGTCGTGTCGGCAGTGGATGGATTGCTCGCGGCATCCTCCACGGACCCAAGATCGTGACGTAGAGTCATTTAGGGCTCGCCCGACCACCTGCTCGCGGGCGGTTTCGCTCATGGGAGGGCGAAAACGCTCAGATTTCCTTGGCCACCCGGGCACCCGTCTCGTACATCAAGGCGAGCCCAATCGAGCACCGATTTCCAGGCCCCTTGCGTTGCCCACGCGGGGTCAGGGCCCGGCGACATGACGCCCGGGTCGTCCCAGGACCACGTTGGAGACAGACCCCGTGGAACCCGAGGTCGGACCGAGATCTGCACGCATCACCATCCAGTCCCCTAGTGGGGAGCGCGCACTAGAATTGCGTGGCCAGACGATTACTGTCGGCCGTGCTCCGGAGAATGACGTCTGCCTGGCCGATTCGCGTGCGAGCCGGGTACACCTGCGCATCGAGCCCCGTCCGGGAGGGTATCGGGTGGTCGACATGGCGAGCCAGAACGGGACGTTCCGGAACGGTCGGCGCGTCCGCTCAGCGCCGATGCGACCAGGCGACGTGCTCGTTGTAGGGGATAGCCGCATTACCTTTGAGTCGGGGGCTGGGGTCGCCGATCCGCCTCGGGGCCCGAGCTCCGATCGTGAGCCGGCCCAATCGTCCTCCACTGACACGGTGCCCGGCGCCGACGGTCTCGGCAAGAGGCTCCGGCGCGTCGCGGAGGTGACCCGAGCCCTCACAGCGGACCCGACCGCAGACGAGCTGTTCGATAACATCGTCGATGCCGCGGTTGACCTGACCGGCAGCGAACGCGGCTTCCTGATCCTCTCCCGCAAGGAGGGCATGGAGTTCGCGGCCGCCCGGAATATTGACCAAGAGGATCAGTCGACGCCCGAGTTTGAGGTCTCCTGGTCGATCGCGATTCAGGTGGGCACACGGGGACAACCCGTGTTGGCTGTCAATGCGGCCGAAGACGAACGGTTCTCCAAGCTCGAAAGTGTGGAGAGCCTCGGACTTCGATCCGTCCTCTGTGTGCCCGTTACCGGCCCCCACCGTGTGATGGGCGTTATCTACGTAGACAACCGCGTCCACCTGGGTGCGTTCACGTCCGATGACCAAGCGGTGCTCGAGATCCTCGCTGACCAGGCGGGCATTGCGCTAGCGAATCGCGCTCTGGTCGACGACCTCGTCGCAAAGAAGACCGAAGTGGAGGAGCTCAATCAACGCCTCAATGCGGAGGTCAAGCGTCAAGGCAGCGAGATCGAGCGGATGCGCTCGGCGCTGGGCGATGACGGGGATGGCTATGAACATTACCGGGCGATGATCGGCGGATCACCTCGTATGGGCGAGCTGCGCGATCTCCTGCAGAAGGTGTCGGCGACCGACTTCTCCGTACTCGTCCAGGGAGAATCGGGGACGGGAAAAGAGCTGGTCGCGCGATGTGTCCACGCCAACTCTGGGCGAGCCAAGGGGCCGTTCGTTTCGATCAACTGCGCGGCCATCCCTGAGTCGCTTCTCGAGAACGAACTGTTCGGGCACGTTCGCGGCGCCTTCACGGGCGCCACTGGCAAGAAGGAAGGGCTGTTCGAGGTCGCCGACGGAGGTACGTTGCTCCTCGACGAGGTAAGCGAGATGAGCTCGGCGATGCAGAGTCGCTTGCTCCGGGTGCTGCAAGAAGGCGAGATCCGACCCGTCGGGGCCAAGGAATCCGTGCAGGTGGACGTTCGGGTCATCGCTGCCAGCAATCGCGATCTCGCATCCATGGTGCAGGACAATGGGTTCAGGGAAGACCTCTACTACCGACTCCGGGTGCTCCCCGTAGTTGTTCCGCCCCTGCGAGATCGGCGGGAGGACGTGCCTGAGCTGATCGCCCATTTTTTCCAGACCAACATGGGTGACCGCAAGGCCCCATCCGTGTCGCCCGAGGCCATGGACGCCCTGTGTGCCTACGCGTGGCCAGGCAACGTTCGCGAGGTTCAGAACGAAGTAAAACGCCTCTTGGTCATGGCCGGGCCGGTGGTCGAGCTGTCCTCTATCTCCAAGTCCATCCTAGATGCAGGGGAGATGTTGGTCGGACAGGATTCGGATTTCCGGGATCTCGGTCGGTTGATCGAATCGGTCGAGACACGGGAGATTCAGAAGGCTCTATCCAAGAGCGGAGGCAACAAGACCCGCGCGGCCGAGTTGCTGGGGATCACGCGGTTTACATTGCAGCGTAAGCTGGATAAGTACGACGTCTCGTGTGACTGAGATTGCATTCGGACCATCGTGTAGCCAGAAAAAGAGAGCGCCGGGGACACCGGCGCAGGAACATCATGCTCAAGATTCGCCTATTGACCATCGTGATGCTTGCTTTGGTGAGGGTTTCGGCCCAGGACTACAAAGCAGAGTACGAGGAGATCAAGGCCGCTACGAAAATACGGCTCTGGTTCCACGAAAGCGACAATTTCGTCTGGGCGTCGGGCTTGAACGCGGCGCAGACGAGACCCTGTGTGCGTGCGGCCGAGAAGGCCTTCTCCATCTGGAAGGAGGTGTCGGGCACCGCGACATGGCGCGAGATGTGGGGTCGCACCAAGTGCTTGGTGCTGGTCGGGAAGAACAAGAGCCAATACCGCAAGCTGCTCCGCTGGTACGAGAAGAAGCACGACCCCTACCCAGGGTTCATCCAGGCGGCGACGCCTAACAACTACTTCCCGAACCAGAACAAACGAGTGGCGTTCTTCATGCACGCACGGCCGCTCGACATCAAGACGCTCCCGTATGTCGCCGCCCACGAGGTCGGCCATCTGTGTGTGTGGCGATTCAGGTGGAACCAGTATTTCGTTCCACCATGGCTTGAGGAGGGGATGGGGCTCTACCTTGAGGCCCGGACCTTCAACCGCACCCGCTGCTATTGCTTCGGCGGCTCGTACGGCGACGCATCGGGTTCATCCGAAAAGCTGTTCGATATCGCGTGGTCCAAGTGGAAGGAGACCGTGCGGCAGATGGTCCGCAAGCGAAGTGACAAGCAGATGAAGACCATCCTGCGGCTCCGCCACAATCAGATCGGCGGTCCTGAAGCGGGGAAGAGCTGGTCGGTGATTGACTTCATGATCAAGAAGGACAAGAAAGCCTTCACCCGTTTTATGCGTCAGCTGAAGTCCTACTGGCCGCAGAAGGGCGGCCCCAGTCCGGCGTTCACCCCCGAAAAGCAGAAGGCCCAGGAGCGGGCGCTCAAGGACGGATTCGATTGGACGTTCGATCAGCTCGACGCGGAGTGGCGGGCGTGGGCCAAGAAGGGGATGAAGAAGATCGAGTAAGTCGAATGAGCGACTCTCCGAACGAGCTTCATCCCCAGGTCCCCGGGTTCGAGATCCTGGAGGAGGTCGGCCGGGGCGCGACGAGTCGCGTGTATCGGGCCTGCCAGATCGCGCTGGATCGCGAGGTGGCGCTGAAGATCATCACCACCCTGGGGGAGGAGGGGCAGCGTCGCGCCGTACGTCTGTTCCGGGAGGCGCGCCTGGCAGGCGCGCTGGATCACCCGGGCATCGTGCGTGGTATCGACGCGGGAGAGGCGGACGGTTTTTGCTGGTTCGCCATGGACTTGGTGGATGGGGAGAGCTTGCAGGAGCTGCTAGATCGCCAGGCCCGCCTTCCCCTCTCGGAGGTCCTCAGCCTCGCGGAGAGCCTGCTCGAGGCTGTGAACCACGCCCATCGCCGCGGCGTGACCCACCGTGACATCAAGCCCGCGAACATCCTGATGGACGTGGATGGTCTTCCGCGCATCCTTGATCTCGGTCTCGCTCGCCGCCACGCTGATCCTGCGGTCACGGGCGAGGGCGCGGTGGGTACACCCCAGTACATGGCGCCGGAGCATGCTCAAGATCCGCGCAAGGTTGACGGACGTTCGGATCTATTCAGCCTCGGGGCCACCCTCTACCGGGCGTTGTGTGGGGTCGCGCCCTTCGATGGCGCCAGCGTCGGGCAGGTCTTGACCAATGTCCTGCACGTGGAAGCGGAGAGGCCCTCGACGCGGGTGCGTGGGTTGCCGCAGGCGGTGGACCTCGTCATGCAACGGTTGCTCGAGAAACGGCCCGAGCATCGCTACCAATCGGCCACAGAGGTCCTCGCTGATGTTCGCGCCTTGCGTCAGGGGCGGCCGCCCTCTGCCCGACGCAGGATTCCGCGAGGTCGGTCGTTGGCCGTGGCGGGGGCGTTGGTGGTGATGCTGTGCGGCTGGGGCGCCCTTCACGCGTTTCGTGCCCCGCAGTTACCAGGCCCTGCAGTGACACCTGATCCGGTCGGCGAGGGGGGGCCGCTCGAGAAGGGCCTCGGTGAACTGGAGCGCATCGCCTCCGACACCGAATCCAACATCGGGGACCGGGTCCAGCGAGCGCTGCAGCATCGCGAGCGGCGGCCTGGAGCCGAGGCGGACGCCCTGGTCGCCAGCCTGGATCGGGCGTACTTCGCCGCCGTCGCCCGTCGGATCGAGGCGGTGGAACAGTATGCCCAAGAGGCTATCGCCGCAGGAGATCCCGGCGCCGTCGCCTTGTCCGACCTGGAGGCCCGCGTACGAAACAAGGTGTTTCGTGTCGGGGCAGCCAGCTACGACGATCGTGTGCGCGCCCTCTGCCGTCAGGCCATGGGGCGGGTCGCGCGACAGGTCAGCGAAGGCAGTGAGGCTGTGGTGGCTGCGCTCCTGGTCTCGATGGATGACTGGCTGGCCGAAAATAGCGGCCGCCTGTTGGCGGATTCAGTCGTCGTGATTGCCCTCGACGCGATCGAGAACAAGGGCGGTCCTGTGGCCTTGCTCACGGCTGCGCAACGGGCCGACATACGCGACAAGCGCGAGTCCGTGCGACAGGCGCTGTCGGGACACCCGCAGCGTGAATGGGAAAACGCGGTCCTCGATGTGAATAATCACATCGAGGACCTGCGACTCGTGAGCGCCCGACGCACCCTGGATCGCGCTTGCGCCCGTATCGGCGAACTTGTCCCGACTGCGCACGCTGAAGCGGCCGGATTGAAGCGCCTGATCGTCATCAAGCGTGACGAGATGCTCGACTCGGCGAAGGCGATCCGGGATCTGGCGCGCCGGCACGAGCTCGATGGAATGGCCCTGGAGGAGCGGCGCCGACGCCTGGAGTCGATACGTGGCGCCATCGCCCGACATCACGCCCCGAGTGAGATCCCCGGGCTTGAGGCCGAACTCCAGTCTGCATCACACCTCCTGCGCAGCCTTGAGCATGCAGTCGGACTTCGAGACGACGTGCTCCGCTGCGCTGAGGCGCTCGCTAGTGGTACGGGGACGCGGTTCCGGCCTCGCGTTCGCCACAAGGGATATGTCCCGTTTCGGGTGTTCTTGGGTCGGGCGGGCCGCCTGCTCAGGGCGCGAGATGCGGTGGGGGTGACGCGCATCTATGGGATCGATGACCTGCTGGCGCCCTGCGTCATGGATCTCGCGGAAGCCGCAGGGCTGGCTCCTCATGCTGCCACCGGAGCATGGCTGGCTTATCTCGACGGAGACGATGACCTGGCGCTGGAGCTCGCCACGTCGCTCGACGAAGATGACGCGACCCGGGCCACCTTGCTCCGATTTTCGCGCGACGGGGTGAATCGGCGACTGGCGACGTTCGACGTCGCGGCTGACCGAACCGCGTATGGACGGCTGGTGACCGCTCGGGCGTGCGTGGCGGCGGGAGATGTCTCCGGAGCAGGCGAAGCCCTTGACGTGGCGGAACGTGGCCTGCGCCGGGGCAAGAAGGGGTGGGCCACCCGAAGGTTCTGGCGGGAATTCGGAGCCGAGATACGAACCATCCGCACGGAGCTCGAAGAGCTCGCTTCATTGGAGGCCGGCTGGGGTGGTTTCGGGAAGCACCTGCGAGCCGACATCGAGGCGCGACGGATCGTGCTCTCGCTCCCGCTTGGGACCCGCACGTCTGGCGTGAAAGGAATCCGCCTTCCCCCTCGGGCCGTTGCGGCATCGGATGGCATTCGCCTGATCGGGTCCGATCACCTGGCTCGTACCCCGCCGCATCGTCTCCCACCGGTTCATA
Source organism: Planctomycetota bacterium (assembly GCA_002683135.1). Classification (GTDB taxonomy): domain Bacteria; phylum Planctomycetota. The sequence continues at coordinate 16,159 of NYSS01000114.1, forward strand.
TCGCCCTGCCAGCTCTCTCTGCTGCAATCATCGATCTGCGGTTCCACGTCGTCTTTGAGTCGGGTCCGTTTCCTCCGGCGTTTCTCGCCGTTGCCCTTCATGACGTGACGTTCGCCATGTTCGACACGACTCTCGATGGGGGTCCGTTTAGAGCATCCCCTCTGCACGGGCTTGAACGCGGCCTCCATGCTCCCCGGCGCATTGCCCAGGCCGGAGCCTGGGTCGGACCGTTGGCCGACTACGGCTCCCGCACCGGGCCCCCGAAAGCGGAGATCCGATTCCCACGGGACAAGCCAGTCAGTGTTCGATTGAGCTGCGGCGTAGGGGGCCGAGATCTCAAAGTTCGTGTCGGAGATGGGCTCGTGTTTCGGCTCCAAGGCAGCCGACGGCCGTCACTCACCGAAGGTGGTTTGCGGATCACGGGGTTCCCCACAGTCCGGGTCTCCGACCTGCGCCTCGATGTCCGTTGGGACAGGCCCGACAAGTGACCGAAGGCAGGGCCCCCGGCGATCGGCCGATGGGGACCCCGCCGCCCTCTATGCCCGTTCGGCGGTTTGCAGGATCTCTGTCGCCCGGTCCACGACTTCTGAGGGAGAGATGTCCTCCAGGCACGTGAGTTGAGCGCAGGCGCGGTCCCGGCACGGCGAACACGGCACGCGGCGATAGAAGGCGCGTTCCGGGTGTCCGTGTGGGTAATGGAGGCGGGGGTCGGATGGACCCATGATGCAGATTGTCGGTACGCCTTGGACCACCGCAAGGTGGATGGGGCCGGTGTCGCCCCCGACCACCAGGTCGGCGCGAGACAGGAGATAGCCGAGGCTCTTCAGGGTCGGCGTCGGGGGGATGACCTCCGAGGGCTCTGACATGGCGTCTCGTAACGCTGCGATGCGTGCTTCTTCGCCGGGGCCCCATGACAGAAGGACGCGAGCGCCGATTTGCCGCACGAGCGCGTCTCCCAGTTTGGCGTAATTCTCGATTGCCCACCGCTTGTGCGGCATGAAGTCGCTCGTGCCCGGATGCAGGACCACCGCGGGGGGACCAGCGTGGGGTGCTTTCACGGTCCGGTCACCAGCGCCCCTATCTGCGGGGTCGAACGCAATGCGAGGGCGGGGAACGGCGAACGGGACGCCGACCTTCCCGACCAGGAGTACGTCACGATCTATGCGATGAATGGCCTGCCCTGCGATATCGAGCCTTCGATTGGTGAACAGATAATTGGGCTCACGGCACTCCGATCTCGCGTAGCCCAGGCGGACCTTGGCGCGGCTAAAGAACGTGCAACTGCCGGACTTTAAGTTGCCCTGGAAATCGACGGTGAGGTCAAAGCGCTGGTCCCGCAGGGAGCGGTAGAAGCGGCGCATGCCGGGGAGCGCGCGCAGGGCTCCGAAGGGCCGTCCTTGGAAAGATCGCCAGTGTTCGCGCGGAAATTCGATCAGCTGATCGATCGAGGGGTGGCCCTCGAGGATGTTGCGCGCGCGGCGTTCCACGATCCACGAAATCTTCGCCTCAGGATAGGTGGAGCGTAGCCCTTCCAGCGCGGGCAGGGCGACGATCACGTCGCCCACGGAGCTCAGCCGGATGATCGCGATGTTCTTGAAGTCACCGCGCGTTGAGGTCGTCTGCAGGCCCGTTGTCGAACTCCTGGTCTTCGGTTTGTTGTTCCTCGTCGCCGGTCTCACCCCGGTCCCGCGCGCGGCGATCGTCTTCTTCCCGAGCGTCTTGGATGATCTCGGCCATGCGGGCGCTTCCTCGGACCGATTCATCGAAGCACCACTGCAGGGTAGGCGTCGTGCGGGTGCTTAGGATCTGGGCCACCTCCCGTTGAACCCACGCGCGGGAATCTTCAAGGCCTCGCTCGATGGTCCTCCGCTGCGCGTCCTCGGCGAGCGACGACCAGTAGATCTTGGCGAGGGACAGGTCGCGGGTCAGTTCAACCCTGGTGACGGTCACCATGGTGACCCGCGGATCGGAGATGTCGCGAACCAGGACGGTGGCGACCTTCTGGCGAATCTGTTCCCTGAGACGCTTGATCTTGATGGAGGCCATGGAGTCAGATCACCTCCGTTTGCGAATCGGTCACCCTCGAGTCGGGGGCGTTCTCCAAGAACTCGAGGATCTTCTGCGATCGCTCGCGCACGTGCTTCCCATCGTTCGACACCACTGTGATGCCCAGAGTGGCTGACGTGTAATCGTCCAACGTACCGACCTCAGCCACCGCGGCCATGAATCGTTTGCGGAGCCGGTCCTTCAGCGAATTCACGATGTTGCGCCGCTCCTTCAGGCTGCGAGGCCCAAATAGCTCCAACTCCACCTGCAGAATCGCGACGAACATGGGCGCCGAGTCCCCTGGTGGGTCAGGTGTCTTCGAATTTGCGCTTGATCCGCTGGATCTCGAAGGCGGTGATCACGTCGCCCTCTTGGATCTGATCGAAGTGGGAAACGACAAGTCCGCACTCGAACCCGTCCTTCACTTCACGCACGTCGTCCTTGATGCGCTTCAGCGATGACAACGATCCTGTTGGCAGGATAACGATGCCGTCCCTGGAGATTCGAACCTTGGAGGTCCGCGATATGACGCCGGAGGACACGATGCAGCCTGCGATGGTGCCAAGCTTCGTGACCTTCCAGGTCTGACGTACGGTGGCTTCCCCCAGGAGGACTTCCTTTTCCTCTGGGGCGAGGCGACCTTCCAGGGCGTCTTTCAACTCCTCCATGAGCTTGTAGAGGACCTGGTAGACGCGGATCTCGACGCCCTTCTGCTCGGCTTGCCGGCGCGCCCCCATGTGGGCGGAGACGTTGAACCCGAGGATAATGGCGTTCGACGCGTCGGCGAGAGTAACGTCGGTCTCGGTGATGCCGCCGACCGCCGCGTGGATGATTTCGGAGCTGATCTCGGGGTGTTTCAGCGCCATGATTTCGCGCTTCAGGACCTCGAGGGAACCCGTGACATCGACCTTGAGGATGAGCTTGAGGGTGTCGCCGTCGAGCTTGTCGAACAGGTTCTCCAGGCTGACGTGGCTGGCCTTGGCGATCTCCTTTTCGCGCGACAACTGTATGCGTTGATTGGCGATCTCCTTGGCCTCGTCCAGGTTCTCCAGCACGTACAGCTTGTCGCCGGCGATCGGGAGTTCGGCGAGCCCGGTGATCTCCACAGGCGTGGACGGGCCGGCCTCGGTTATGAAGCCGCCATCCGGGCCCTTGATGGCACGAATGCGCCCGTGAGCCGTGCCACAAACGAACGTGTCGCCCTTGCGGAGCGTGCCGTCATTGATGATCAGGCAGGCGAGGTTCCCCTCACCCTTGCTTTGCTCGGCTTCGACCACAGTAGCCACCGCTGGACGGGACGAATCCGCCCTGAGTTCCAGGACCTCGGCTTCCAGCAAGATGGACTCGAGGAGGGTGTCGATGCCGATGCCCTTGGTGGCTGAGACCTCGGCGATGATCGTCTCGCCGCCCCAACTCTCGTCTTGCAGGCCTTCGTTGGCGAGCTCCTGCCGGACCTTCTGCAGGTTGGCGTCTGGTTTGTCGATCTTGTTCAGCGCGACGACCATGGGTACGCCGGCGGCTCGCGCGTGCGCGATGGCCTCCTTGGTCTGGGGCATGACGCCGTCGTCAGCAGCCACGACGAGCACGACCACGTCCGTGACCTGAGCACCCCTGGCTCGCATCTCGGTGAAAGCCTGGTGACCGGGGGTATCGACGAACACCACCTCCTTGCCGTCTGGGAGCTCGATCCGGCTCGTCCCGATGTGCTGGGTGATTCCGCCGTGCTCTTTGCCAGCGACGTTTGTCTGGCGGATGGCGTCGAGCAAGGATGTCTTTCCATGGTCGACATGGCCGAGGAACGAGACCAGGGGAGCGCGCGACTCGAGGACGTCTTCGTCGCTCTCCCAGCCGGCCTCCAGCTTCTCAATAACGCGGGTCTCGATGTCCTCCTTCTCTACGCAGGTGATCTCGCATTCGTACTCGAGACCAAGGAGCTCGACCGTCTCTTTGTCGAGCATGTCGTTCATCTTGACCATCTTCGCGTGGTGCTGGAACAGGGTCTTGATGAGGACGTTGGCTTTGACCCCGAGCTTCTCCGAGAGGCCCTTCAAGGTGACGGGCATCTCCACGGTGAGCACATCGGGAGTGACCACCGACAGGTCCAGC
>NYSS01000115.1 GCA_002683135.1 Planctomycetota bacterium
CGATCTTCGCAAACGGCGGTCGGCCAACGCGGCCACGGGTCACCTCTTACGCGCCATCCACATGGCCCGCACGAAGGAGCGCACCTTCCTCCCCATCGCCTATGTGGCCCTATCCAAGACCCGCGATATCGCAGCGGTGAAGACCGTGGTCGCGGGCCTCAGCCACCCCAAGAGCCCCGTACGCGCGGGCGCCGCCATCGCCCTTGGGCGCGTCCTGCAGGAACCTGGCAAGAAACTCGTGCGGAATTTGGGACGTGTCCTCGACGCCGAAAGTGACGTCTTCGTCCGCCGCATGCTCCTGATCTCCCTCGGCCGCGTCGGAGGCGACGAGGTCAAGCCCGTGCTCGTCACCGCCCTGAAGCACAAGGACCGCCAGCATCGCGCGTTCGCCGCCATCGCCTGCGCCATCGCCGGCTACGACGACCTGATCGACCGGTTTCGCCGCGAATTGGCCAGCGCCCGCGATGCGAGCATGAAGGGCGCGTTCGCCGTCGCCCTCGCCATCCTCGACGACCGGCAAGCTATAGGGCCCATTCTGCAGCTGCTCGAGCGCGACAGGAACCCGGACGTCCGCGCACACCTCGTCGAAGCGCTGACGGTCCTCGAAGCCCGTTCCGCTGTCCCCGTCCTGGAGGCGCTCCTCATCAAGTCCAAGAGCGCCGCGCTCCAAGCCTCGTGCGCGCAAGCCCTGGGTCTCATCGGACCGACCGCCGTGCGGGCGACTCTGCTGGCGGCGTTACGGGGACACGCATCCGCCCTCGCTGCCAAGGGCGGCATCGCGACCGGCCTCGGACGCATGGGTGACCATCGCGCCATCGAAGCGCTGGTCACGATAGCTACGGACGAAGCCGAGCAAGACATCACTCGAGCGTTCGCCGTGACCGCCCTCGGCATCCTCGGCGAGAGAGAGCCCGGGCTCCCGCCGTTCTCCCGCGTCGCCATCGACGCCCACTACGAGCTCCGTATCGACGTCCTGGATGAGCTCCGATGGCTGTTCTGACCGAGAATCTCTCCCGCCGGTTAACATCCCGAGAGGAGAGATCCCGGCATGAAGGAAGATGCCGGCGGCGGGAACCGTCCAACCCGCCGAGCCCTACCAGACCACGGGAGCCCTCATGAGCCATCGCCTCGCCCTGGTTATCGCAGCCTTGTGCGCCGTCGCCTCCGCGCAGGTGAACGACGCCCCGACGCACTACGTCTGGGCGCTGGATTCCGGCGACCAGATAGCGCCGACACCGATCATCCGGGTCTATACGCCCAGTGGGTTTGAGTTCGCGACGATCGTCGTCCCCGGGACAGGCCCGGCCCGGGCCCTCGCGTTCGACCGCCTGGGTAACGGGTACGTGTGCCGCGGGGACCTCGTGTACCAGCTTGACCGGACGGGCGCAGCGACGGGAACCACCTTCTCTCCGCCCCTCGGGGCCAACAATGCCCAGGACGTCGTCGAGACCCCGCAAGGTGAGATCGCGATCTCGTGGGGCGCTACTGCGGCGGCGTCTGCCATCTGCGTCTACGACACCGCCGGCAATTTGATCTCGACCTTCACGGATCCGGCCCTCGACCACCCGCGACGCATCACCTGCAGCGCCGACCCGAGCAGCACGACCATCTATGTAGCGAACCGCGGCGCCCAGGAGATCCGCTCCTTCGACACGGCGGGCGCGCCCCCGACCCTCGACCTCACGACCGACCTCACGTCGGAGAACATCGGGCCGGTGGGGCTGTGCTACGACAACGCCAACGACGGGCTGTGGGTCGTCAGCAGCTATGGACAGGCCAACGAAATCGGCTGTGTGGACCTGAACTCGAACACCTGGGCGACCGCCCTCAGCTATCCGCCGACGGGCGCATCCGGTCTCCTCGCGCCAGCGGGGGCGACGTACGACCGCTTTCGCCGCATCTACGTCGCCGGACGAAACAAGAACGGCGGGACACCGGGCGTCTACGTCTTCGAAGCCAATGACCTCCCGACGACCCCGCCAGCGATCCCGCCGGCAACCACGCCAGCGTTCCTCGCCTACTGGCCACGTGTTGGCGCCACGCCGATCAACGTCATCGACGTCGCACCGCAGCCGAGTGAGCAGGCCACGTGCGCACCCATGGAAGGCGGCCAGTACATCCTTGAGATGGGCGCCGTCAACCGGGTGACCTTCAGCAACCCGGCGACACCGGGCGCCCCCTATGCCGCGGCCTTCAGCGGCGAGTGGAGCCTGAATCCGTGCGGCTCACCGTTCATTCAGGGAGTGCTCGAGCTTGGCTTCCTGGCGCCCGACGTACGCGGCATCCCCCTCGCTTCAGACGATTTTTTCTGGGGCAGCGTCGCGGTGAACACACCGGGGCCGAGCTTCGTCCCCACACCCATCAACCCGCTCACCCTGCTGCCCTATCTCAATGACCTGAGTCTCCCGCCCTGGAACATCGGCATCAGCGGCTTCATCGGTGACCTGGACGCGACCGGGTTCGAGGACGGCTACATCGACCTCACGAACCTCATCGACCCAGCCAACGCCAATGGCACGGACGGGATGAAGATCGAGTTGGCATGGGTGACTTTCGACTACAGCGAGCCGGCCTTGTTCGGCTATGTCTCGCAGCCCCTGTGCCTGGTGCTCCGCAACCCTGACGCCGCGCCGGTGGTGGCCGTCCCCTGCCTCTGATCGTCTACCGATCTTCCTTGTCGAGACGACCCAGGTAGCGCGCGGCCAGGGCGCGGAGCGGCGGACGCGCCGCCGCCTCCGAGAGGAACTCGAGGGTCGTACGGGCGGTGTCGTCACCCAGCCGCGCGAGCAGGTGGATGACCTCACGCTGCTGCTCGGGAGCGGCCTCCCTGCTAACGCAGAGATCGACGATGTAGTCCGCCACCTTCGACTGAGCCAGCGGCGCGGCGGCGACCCGCCCTAGCATGCGGCGCCGCAGGTGCTCCGGATGACGTGGACGCTTGCGATACTCCTCGAGGAGCCACTCCAAGGGCGCTCCGTAGTCGCCCAGAGAGACGAGCCCCCCGGCAGCCGAGATGCGCGCGAGCAACGCCTCCTCATGCTGGAACGCATTGCTGAGCGCGTCACGACACCGCGCGTTCCGCTGACGTGCGAGCCCCTCGATCGCCGCGACGCGGAGGTCCAGGTTCGGGGCGTCGACATACGGCATGAGCATGTCGATCGCACGCGAACTTCGGACGCGGCTCAGACACCACATTCCGAGGCGTCGGCGCACCGGCGTCGCGTCCGCGGCCAGCAGGATCTCCTCGATGGCGCCGACGACTTCGTCCGGCCGGCGGTCATACTTGCGCACCACGGCGCGTATGCGGCGCCACTGGGACGCCTGCGTACGACTGCTGATCCCATCGCGTTCCGCGATCGCGGCCATCGAATCCAGGACCTCTCTCAGCGAGAGCTTGCGCTTCGGATCCCGGCGCTGCATCGCCTCGAATTCGAGCGCTAGGCGCTCGTTCGCCGCCATCAGATCGGCGACGCGGACCTGGAGCTGCTCCTTGTCCTGGTCGAGGGCGGCCATCAGCTCGGTGTGCTGGGACGTCGTCAGGACCATGAGCCCTTCGTCCCCCTCGAGATCGCTCATGCGCGCGAGCACCTCCCCCGCCAGCCGCGGTCCCCCGCCGTCGAACAGCCGCGGCTCGCCGGGCTCGATACCGTCCGTGAACTCCCCATCGACCACGCGGACGGCGCCAGCGAAGGACGTCACCATGAGGTAGCCACCCCGGCGAGAGGTGTCCGGGCCGAGAAGCAACGCCGCATCGCCCTGCACGAACGCCTTGCCGAAACCTCCTACGTCGACGCGGGCATCCGCGGACGCTGACGCCACCTCGACGCTGCCGCGCTCCAAGGCCACCGCAGCGGGGACTTCGGATACGACGGAGATGCGCCCCCCCGGTCTCACCCTCAACCGTGCGTCACCGACCCGCACCTCCCGCAAGGAACCGGACGCGGCGATCACGTCACCAGCCCGCGCGACGGGAACGACGGGCCGGCTGTCCGCACCGTCAGCCGCATCGGAGAGCGTCCGCCCAAACAGGAAGGCGGCGGCGACCAGGACAGCGGCGGCGGCGGTGGCGGCCACCCGTGGCCACCACCTGAACGGAGGGAGCACCTCGGGGGCGAAGGCGGAGGGGCTCACGGATTCGAGCGCCGAGGAGAGCACCAGGTGGTCCCGGACGAGGTCACGAAGCCCAGGGTCGTCCTGCACCGTCTGGCTGAAGGCGATCGCCTCTTCTTCGGAGAGTTCCCCGTCGAGCAAGAGGTCGAGCCGTTGCTGGAGTTCTTGCGGACTCATGACTCCTCCAGGTCCTCCTTGAGCCTCTGCTTGGCCCTGAAGAGAACGATCGACACCGTGTTCCCGGTCGTGCCGAGGCGTTCCCCGATCTCCTTACACGTCAGGCCTTCGACGTAACGCAAAGAGAGAATCTTCTTGTAGCGATCGGGCAGCGCCGCGATGGCGCGCCGCAGTCGTTCCGTATCTTCCTTGAGGAGCGCCGCCTCGACAGGAGACTCCGGGGGCACCAGCCGCGCGGCGGGGCCACGCGGATCAGCCGACTCCTTCACCCGGGCCTCGAGCTGCGCACGACGGCGAACGGAGATGGCGAGGTTGACGCCGATCCGGAAGAACCAGGTCGAGAAGCGATGCTCCCCGTCATACAGGTGCAAGCTCTTCCATGCCTTCAGGACGGTATCCTGCGCCAGATCTCGCGCGTGATCCGGGTCGCTGGCGAGGGGAATCAGAATGCCCTCGAGCGACCGCTGGTAGCGCTGCACCAGTTCGCCGTAGGCCTCCTGCTCACCCGCCTTGGCCCGGACCACCAGGTCCCGGTCGCGGATCACCGTCTCTTTGGGCTCGTTTGCCTTACGCATGGCGGATCACAGCCTTTCGCGGCTACTCCCCTTCTACGGCCGACAACGGCGCATCTTCTGTGAGAAGTGCTCCGATCCTACCGAGGGTTTTGCCGCAAGGCGCCGCGGCCTATAGGGTAGCGGCCGTGGCGAAGGGGACTTTCAGCGAACGCGCCGGGCTGCTGGCGTTCGTGGTGGCGACGGCCTGGGTGGTCTGCGAAGCCCGCTGGTTCGGCGGGTGGCTGAGCCACGTTCCCTTGGCCTCGGACCTTCAGGCCATGGCCGGCGAAGGCCCGGCCCCCACGGCCTTGCTGGCAGCGAGTCTCGGACGTGACCCCATCGTCTGGCGGGTCCTCTCGGCCGTCCTCGTCGCCCTCGTTGGCGTCCGCGCGGGGGTGTGCGTGGCGCGGGCCTGGGACGCCCCCGCGGCGACCTGGCTCCTGCCGGTCATGCTCGTCTCTCACCCCTTCGCGTTGCTCGCCTCCCGTGACGTACCGACGCTCGCGATCCTGGTGTGGTGCCTCGTGGGATTGCTCACCCTCGAGGTGCTCATCCGCCGCAGACCGTGGCTCGGCCTGGGCATGCTCGGCGCGGCGACGATCTTGTCCCTCGTCGGGGACATGGAGAACGCGGCCTCGTGGCCGAAGGCGGTCGGCGAACTATGCGCGCCGGTCGGTGACCCGGAAGCGGGAGTACCCTGGAGACGACGCGCATCGTTGGCAGTCCCGGTGCTTATCCTCCTAGGAATCGGGCACCGCCGCCGGCGACCGGGGGATGAAGCACCCATGCTCGGAGGGATGCTCGTCCTCATCCTCGGCCTGGGCACCGGACACGTCGTCCAGGCGCTCGGGCTCGCATGGATACTCGCCTTCGCGGCTGCGCGAGCTTGGCCCCATTCAATCGACCGACTGGTCGTCGTGGCCGCGGCCCTCCTGATGGCGCTCAGCGGACACAACACCGCCCGCCTCACGGACGCACAACTCGGTTCGCAACGCCAAGGCGTGCGCACCCTCCTCAAGCACGTCGGAGAATTACCGTCGAACAGCGAAGTCGACCTCGTCGACCTCGTGATCGGGCGCACCATCCTCGGCGACGCCCTCAGCCTCGCCTTCCCGGAACGCGATGTCCGTTCCGAGATCGACCTCATCGATCCCGGCGAGGGGCGGCAGCTGCGCGTCACCCGCTTCGGACGAGCCCGCGACGAATGGCGACTCGAGCCCGTTATCCGTGCGACGCGCGTCTCGAGTGAGCGATTGTCTCTGGAGGGCCCCCCATCGGGAGCCATCCTGCCGGCGCGCCGGGCAGAGGAGGAGCCGACGTTTTCATGGACCGTGCCGGTCGATGAGGACCCGGGGCAAGGCAATTTCATCTTCGTCTGGGCTGGCCACCCCGCCGACGCCCCAGGCCGAACAGTCCGCTCCCTGCCCCTCTCCCCGACCCAGCTCAGCCGCGCACCGCGGGGCGAGCGGGTTGAGTACGCCTGGCGCCCCTCAGTCCGCGCGCAGGACGGCGGGCACCGAGAGCTGCTGTGGGAACGGGAAGAGCTGACTCGGCGCGGCACGACCCTGACCTGGACCGTGGTTGCACGTCCGCGCGGGCGCCTGCACGGCCTCCTCATGGCCGCCCCGCGAGACCTCACCCCGAGGTGAGATAGAGGATGGCGACCCCGACCTGAGCCTCCATCATGAGGACGTACAGGTTGCGCCACATGAAACGGCCGCGGCGCTCGTCAGCCAGCCGAGAGGCGTTCCTTACCATGAACCACGCCGTCGCCGCCCCATGCGCAGCGAGGACGAGCCCGAGGATGGTGGCCCCCGCGGCGTCCACCGAGAGCAGCGCCCGCCCGCCTACGTGGACGTACGGGAGCGCAGCGAAGAGCAACCAGGGCAAGACATAGAACGGCGCCATGATCAAGGCCGCCGCGCGGGCACCGAAGCGGATCGGCAACGTACAGACGCCGCATAGCCGGTCGCCTTCCACGTCGCTGAAGTCCTTGGTGCTGGCGCAACCGAGGATGAACAAAAAGAACAGCCCGCCGAGCACCCATGGCTCACGGTCAGCAGCGACCGGCGCCAAGACGGCCCAGCCACACACCTTCAGCAAGGCGCCCCGGGGTAGCGCGATGACCAGCGGAGCCAGCCACCAGATCCTACGCAGACGCAGCGGTGGCCCGGAGTACACCCAGGTCAGCAGCGCGGTGAACAGGACGATGATGCCGACCTCGGGGAAGTCCGAAGGCATAACGGAGAACGCCAGCGCGACGCTGACTGCGTACAGTGCGACAGCAAATCGTCGCGCGCCGGCCACGGTCACGTCTCCCCGTGGCAACGGTCGATCGGGCTTGTTGACGCGGTCCAACTCGATGTCGCAAACCTGATTCCACACGTTGCTCGCGGCGTTCAGGAGCACCGCCATGAGGCTGCCCGCGACGAGCAAGAACCACAGGCCTGCGGCGTCGTGGCGCGCATCCACGACGCCGGCGCCCCACGCGGACGCGGCGCCGGACAGCATTCCCAGCAGCGGAGGGAGCAGCGTGAAAGGTCGCGACAAGCGTAACCACGCCATCTCACGTCCCCCCGGCGAGGAGCCACGCGACGGATCCACCGCACGCCGACGCCAAGGCATTCACGACCTCATTGCCATAGCAACAAATACGCCGCTCGACCGTCGCCCCCAGGGCGCTGTCGACGATATTGCCGCAGACCGCACCCACCACGACCGGCACCATCGCTGATATCCCCCCGAACATCGCGGCAATCGCCCCCGCCATCAAGGCGGCGACGAGGCCCGCTCCCGTGCCCAGCAGCGTCATCCCACCATCCCTGCCCCGTTCGACGAAAGGACCGACCATGAGCATCCGCGGCCGACCACGGGCCAACAGCCCGACCTCGCTCGACGCCGTATCCGACCACGCAGCTCCGAGCGCCGCGGCGGCGACAACGGCGGCCACGTCCGGAGGCGCACACACGAGGAGTGCGGCGGCCGGCCCCGCGTTGGCTAACGCCTGCGCGGCGTCGCGGCGGCGCGTCCGTCCAGGCTTCCGTCCGCGGCCCAAGAGCGACACCCAGGTGCCCCCGACGACCAGCAGGCCAAACGCACTCAATGTCCCCCATCCGCCCGCTCCGAGGAAGACGGCCGTGAGCCCGCACCCCGCGAGGGCCCCGGACGGCGTCACGGACCGCGTGGCCCAGAGGACGACGGCGAGGACCGCACCCAGAGCAGCCCCGACAACCCATGGATCGGTCACGCGGCGACCCCGATCAGAAACGCAGCGACGGCCGCAACGACGGGCACCGTGAGGTTGTCATCGACCGGCCCCGGGAGGCTCTCGGACAACGCTCCGATCCCCATGGCAGAGAACGCGACGGTCGCGTCAGTGAGGGTGCTGAGCAGCGCCGCAGCGACCGCGAACGCGACGACCGTCGCCGGCACTGTCTTGGACGGATTCCACGGCCAGCGCGGGCGGGTGAGGAAGACGCCGAAGACGGGGGCCAGCCCGTCCCCCACCGCGAGCGCCAGCCAACCAGCCTGAATCGGAGCGTGCTGGTCCCGGAAGACGAGCACCAGGGTCAGCACGACCACGGGGTACAGGATCAGGCCGATCCGGCCAGCCCCATCTTCCCGCACCAGCCCGCGGGTGAAGGGCAAGCGATGCAGGAGCAGCAAATTGAACAAACAGCCAAACGCCGAGAGGCCGGCGACCACCTCCCACCCGAGGACGGGCAGGAGCCACGCACCGGCGCCCAGCGCCAGATGGACAACGCGCCTCGAGGCCTCACGGGCGGTCATCGCCCCTCCAACAACGAACGACCGTCGAGACCGTCCGCAGGGGCGAGCTCGAGCAGCGCCCGCAACGTCGGATAGACGTCGACGACATGGGCCACGCCGTCCGGGACCGTCCGGGAGCTGAACAGCACTCCGGGGACTAGCTCAGGATCAACCGAGCAGTGGTCCCCGCTCCACCGGGTCATGTTGTCGAACACGACGGGCTCGTCCATCCCGCCCAAACACGCGTTCCACGAGACCCGATAGCCACGATGAAAGCCGACGATCAGATCAGCTGACTCCCCAACGCGCGCGCCGCGGTAGATCTCAGAGGCCTTCGAGACCGAGCAGACGACATCGTCGCCCCGGTGACGTAGCGCGAGCAGGCGCCGACAGATCTCGTCCATCAACGGATCCGCCTCAGCGTCGCTGACGATACCGTGTTCGAATCGCGACTCCCGGTTGATCCAGATGCGCCCCAACCCCATGTTGAACGCCTTGGTCTTTGACCAGTCGATGTGAGCGAACGCGCCAGCTCCATCCAGGTGCTTGTCGAGAGAACGCTCCCCGTCCGCTCGCCCCACCAACCACCCCTGCTCGGCCAGCCATCGGTTCAGGTTGACCGCCTGGCGAAACGGCGCGAAGCCGTGATCACTGACGACCAGCAAGACGTCACCGTCCCGCATGATCTCGTGCCGCAATCGACCGACGAGCGCGTCTACGGCCTGATAGCTCTCGAGGATCACGTCGCCCCGTTTCGCCGCCTCAGCGGCGTCGTGCGCCGGATGTTCCACATCGTGGTCGCGCCAGAACATGTGCTGAAGACGATCGGGGGTCGAAAGGACAGACATCAGGACGCGCCAGTCATCCAGTTCAGCCGCGGCGAGAGTCATCGCCGTGCGCCGCGTCAACAGGGCGCGAGCGTCTTCGAGGAGAGCCCCGTCGTCGATCAGCCGATCCTGGTACGGGTTGGTCGCCGTGGCCCAGCCGAGGGTCTCGAAGGCTCCCCCGCGCTCTGTCAACTCAACCCCGAACTCCATCGTATTGGTCACCTTTGCGAACGGCACCTGATGAGCCGCGTCCACGTTGATGGGTTTGACCAGCACCACGACATGGGGGGCGATCTGCTGCAACCGAAAGCGCACCAGGCCGCGGACCCCCGCACCCAGCTCCCCCCATTCGAAGTTGACGGGGACGAGCTCGGAGAATCGACCCAGTTCGAGCCGGACCTGGCGCTCCGCAACCGTGACGACCACGCCGTCCCCGTCGACCCGCAACGCCACCGGGACAACGAGGCGCTCGCCGTCGAGCGGGTTGTTAGGGCCAACAAGGGTCAGGCCCTCGATCTCATCACTCCCTACCTGCCGGTGCAGCGTGAGCTCCTTGCCCCCCATCTGCGTCACCCGGCTACCTCCCGCCACGGGGCCCGCCCGCCACAGGGACCAGGACCCGGGGCTGCCCTGCAGGTCAGGGACGCCGAGGCCACAGAGCAAGTGCCCGTGGTCGAGGTCCGGGGCGGGAAAAGCACACGGCGCGCCGAGGCTCGTCACCGGGACACCGTCTGCGTCGAGCGCTTCCCAAAGCGCCACTCCCGACCGGAGATTCTCCGGCCTGATAATGGTCTCCGGCAGGCTGGCGAACAACCACCGTACGATCAGCAGCAGCAGCGCCCCCAGACCGCAGGCGACCATGGCGGCGAGGCGTCGTCGTTTCCTGAGGATCCAGAGAAACAACGCCCCGGTGAGAAACGCGCCGAGGTAACCGAGGACGCGCAAGCCCCCCGTGAGCATGGGCTGCTCACGCCGTTCCGCCATGGACATGGCCGGGACGATCTGGCCGTCCTCGACGCTCAGGCGGAGGAAGCCCTGGATGCCGTGCGCGCCCGGGTTCAGGCCGGTCGTCAACGAGGCCCAGGAGGTCGGTGACTGGGCCGGGTTACTCGGGACCAAGGCCTTGAACGACCCGTCTGCGGCCAGGGCTGCCAGACTCGGCAGCTTGCCCTCCGACATCCACTGCTTGGTGAGCCCGTGATCCATGCCATCGACGCCGAGCATCAGGACGCGGCCCTGGGCGCTGAGCGACGCGCTGAGGAGCAGCAGTGCGATCCACGGTCTAAGCATGGGGAGGTTCTATCAGACTCCCTTACGGAGCCACCGATCCAGAGGTCCCCAGAACCAGCCCTTGCGGCCGGCGAGGCTCGAACGAGCCCCGAGGTACTGGGCCAGGTTCTGGGTGAAGCCGTAGGCCGGAGTCTTCAAGAGCCACCAGAGCCGATAGCCCCAACCCCGGGGGTCCTTCAGCACCACCGCGGAGAGGTGCGCCCACGCCTTCAGCGAGAACTTGGCGACGAGCCACAGGCTGGGGATCGTCCGCAAACCGACGAGATCGTTGAGGTTCTGGTGGTCGAGATAGACCCGCTTGAACTCGTAACTGATCGGGTTGTTGTGCGAGTGGATGACCACCGCCTGCGGGTCCATCACCAACGTATGCCCCCCCAGGATGGCCTGGCGCCCCCAGGCCACGTCCTCGCCGAACTGGCGACGCTCGAACGGGATCTCCGACATAACGGACTTCCGTACGCACGACGCCACGTCGTCGAACGCGATCAGCCGGAAGCGCTCGAACGGGTGCATGGAGTCCCATAGCTCGGCCTTGTGCAGCCGCTTGCGCTCCGGCTCGCCGTCACCGTGGGTCCACCCCCGCAGCCGGTCCATCTGAAACGGGTTGCAGTCCTCCCGCGGGAGTTGATGGCAGTACGCGCCTGCCACCGCAGGCTCGTCGAAGTTATCGACGAGCCGTTGCAACCAATGAGCGTCGTAGGGCTCCGCGTCCTGGGTCAGCAACGCGACCACCTGACCCCGCGCCTCCTCCACGGCACGATTTCGCGTGAGGCCGTGATTGAACTCCGCGTTCGGGATCTCGATGAGACGCACATCCGGACGCGCGCGGATCACATCAACGGTCCCGTCGCTTGATCCGGAGTCGATGCAGAGCACCTCATAGTCGAAGTCGGTCTCCTGGGACCGGATCTTGTCGAGGACGGTCTCAAAGAGCGGGCCACCGTTCCAGGTCGGGACAAACACCGTCGCGTAAGGGACCCCGGCCCCCGTGCGCTTCGCCGCATCCAGCTCCTCGGCGTGAGCGGAGCGCTCCCCCGAATCACTCGCGACCTCCCGGTAGTGCGCCTCCGTATCGCCCGCCATGTCGTCAAGGGTACGCACCCGCGGCCTCAGTGACGCCGCCGCCCGATACCTCCCCTCATCCGTGGCGAGCGCGTAGAGCTTCCATGTCAGGTCCTGGGCATTACCCGGCTCGAACAAGAGATCGAGGTCCAGGTCTGAGAGCGCCTCGTGCATCGCGCCGAGATCGGAGGCCACCACTGGGACCCCCGCTAACATGGCCTCACGGATCGTCAGACAGAAGGTCTCCCACCACAGGGACGGAACCACGAGCACGTCGACCTCGGACAGGATCTCGGGCAGGTCGCTCTGGTCGTATGCGCCACGGAAGAGGAGCTGGAGGTCCTCCCGCCCCGCGTCCTTCAGTCGATCCACGTAGCCCAGGTCTCCGTGGAAGCTCGGGGCTTCACCCCAGACGTGACATTCAAGCTCCGGATTGCCGATGAGATTCATCGCCTCCACCAGAACGTGGACGCCCTTGGTCGGGATCACAGAGCCGATGAACCCGATCTTCTTGGGTGGGAACCGCCACCGCGAACGCTCGGGGATGAGCTCGTGATCGAGCCCGTGGGGAACCGCGAAGACCCTCTGCGGGTCGAGGTCGATCTCGAGCATGCGATCCCGATGGAACGATGACGGTGTCAGGAGCCGATCGCACCCTCGCAGGCGCTCAAGCAGCTGCGCGTCGACTCCTCGGAGCATCTCGGCCGTGATGCCGAAGTGCGGCCAGAGGTCGTGGAGACACGGCGCGCACCGCTCACGGTCGAGCGTCGTACACAGGTCGAGATCCGGACGAATGCGCTGCCCGCGCGGGCACACGGTCCAGAAGTCGTGCAGCGTCATGATCAGCGGGATCCCACGAGCCTTTACCTGACCGAGGAACGTCGTTGACAGGCACGTGACGTGGTGCACATGGACGAGATCCGGGGCGATCCGTTCGATCTCCTTGTCGATCTCCTGATCGATACGCTCGTTGTGGTAGATCGAATCCAGGGACGCCGCGTCGCGGAACATGTAGTTGATCCTCGTGACCGGGACCCCCTCAATCTCCTCTCTGATGACGTCGTAATCGGATCGATCAGCGTCACCGTCGCGACAGAACACCGACACCGAGTGGCCGCGCGCGGCCAACGCCCGCGCGAGCTGCTGCATGTGGATCTCGGTACCGCCCCGGCTCTTCGGCGGATAGCCCGCCCCGACCATCAACACCTTCATACGTCGGCGGCCCCCTCAGCCCGCGCAGCGTCCACGAGCTTGGCGTAACGGCCGAGCATGTCATCGACGTCGTCCGCGATGGTCTTGACCTCGATCTCCTGATTGCGCAAGCGCTCGAGGAGGCCCCGATCCCTGTCCAGTTCACGAATGCGCTCCGCCAGGTCGGCTGCGTCCCCGACCTCGAAGAGCAGCCCGTTCTTGCCATCGCGGACAAACTCCGCCATGCCGCCGAGACGGGAGGCGATGACGGGGATACCCGCCAGGAACGCCTCGTGAATCGTCAAAGGTGAGTTCTCGTACCACAGGCTGGGGACGATGATCGCGTCCAACTCCGAGAGCACGTTGCCCACGTCCTTCGGGTCATAGCGACCGCGCAGCCGCGTCCGCCCATTGGTCACGCGCGACGGCAGCGACTGGGCATAGTCGGGGAAGCTGTGCAGGCTCCCCCAGATGTCGCACTCAACCTGCTCGAGATCCTCCAGGAGATTCATCGCATCGACGATGACGTGCACCCCCTTGTACTCCGAGATCGTCCCGATGTAGCCGATCCGTAAGCGGCGAGAGGAGGTACGCACCACGTCCTTGAACGGAGCCACGTCCTGCCCATTGTCCGACGCGATGATCCGGTCCGCGGGCACCATCCCGCAATCGATGAACTTCTGTCGCAGGAACGCGCTCGGCGAGATAAACAGGTCGACGCCGGCGAGCGCCGCCTTGACGGTGCCGAGGCGCCCCGCGATGGCCTCCGCGTACGCAGCATGGGAAGCGGACGCGACCGCTGGGTCGGGATGGCCCGCCTGAGTCCGACCGATCCGCTTGAGACCACCCTTGACAGCGTCCGGGAGATGGCGCGCCAGGCGGGACGCCAAACGAGCGCGGCCCTCGTCCTCCGGCGCGGGCTCCAGGGAGAGGTGCCCGATGCAGTCGGCACACTTCTCCGGAATCGGTCGTTCACAAATCTCCAGGTCCTCACGCAACATCTGCCCGCCACGCGGACACAGCAACATGTACTCATGCAGCGTGTACACCACCGGGAGACCCCGCTCCTTGGCGATGGGGATGTAGCCCATGGAGTGGTGGTAGAGGTGCTGCAAATGCACCACGTCGGGATTGACCGCGTCGAGGACACGCTGAAACAAGCGCTCCATCTGGGGATCCGTATAGGTGCGATCGAAGTGAGCGGTCGTGTGCTGGTGGCTGACCTCTGTGTAAGGGATACCGTCGAATTCACCGTCCGTCAGGAGGTACGAATGGACCCCGGGGCGGGCTTCTGTGTAGAGCACATGAACATGGGCGCCGCGCGCCATCAGGCCCTTGGCCAGCTTGTAGGCGTAGATCTCGGTGCCCGCCGCATGCCCCGGCAGGAAGTCGTGGACGACCATCAGCACCCGAGGGGAACCGCCTCCGCGGCCGTTGCCGCCGCCTAACCGCAGCGGTGGTGCGCCGCCCGCGAGACGCTCGGCCATCCGATACCAGAGGTGCCGACGGCGACGCGCCCTCGCCCCCGTCTCTTCCGCAAGCTGAGCCTCGAGTTGGGACCGTTCCTCTTCGATGATCTGCGCCTCTGACGCCACCTTGTCGACGGAGCGAGCGATCTCGGCCATGAGGTGGCGGCTCTCCAGGATCACGGGCTGAACGGAATCGAAGAGCTTGGCCAGATGATTGAGCGCCGGACCATCGAGGGCGCCGGGATCGACGCCGAGATCAACAGCGAGCGCCGCGAGGTTGCCCAACACAGCGCGGCTGAGGGCCTCACGTTCCTGCACCGTCGCCTGAAGTGCGACGGCGCGCCCCCCCATCTCGCTCTTCTCGTGGGCGAGCATGGCGGCGTGCTCCTTTTCCCGCCCCAAGGCGTCTCTCGCTTCGTGCATCGCACCCCGGATCGCGTCGATCTCAGCCTGGCGATCCTGCGCGAGCTTCGTCACTTCGTCACGCTCCGACGCGATCTCGTTGCGGCACACCTCCGCGGCCGCCAGCTCACGCTCCAGCGCGCTCACCCGTTCGTCGAGATCGTTCTCGCGACAGCGGGCGTCCTCCGCCCGCCCACGGATCACATCGACATCCCGCTCCATCTTCAGCACAACCGCCCGGTAATCGTCCATCGCACTCAGCAGCTCGGACAGACGCTCCGCCCCCTGCGCGAGCTCCAGCAACCTCGCGTCCAGTTCGCGCTCGACCCTGGCATGCGCGCGGCGCTCCGACTCCAGATCGAGCTCAGCCTTGGCACCCTCCTCACGGGTGGACTGGAGCTCGGAGGCCACCTCCGCCTGCTCTACGCGGATGGACTCGAGCTCCGAGGCCAGCTTGGCGTACGCCTCTGCACCCACCTTGAGCTCCGACGATTGATCGCCCAACGCAGATTGGAACCCCGTGATCGAGCGGGTCAGCTCCTCGATGTGCTGGTCCCGCGCCTCGACCACCTCCTCCGCCTTATGGAACTCCTCTTTCAATCCCGCCGAACGATCACGCTCCTGGTCAACGCGGCCGAGCGCATCCGCCAGCTGCCGAGAGCGCTCCTCTACGCGGTCGCTGCTATGGACAAGGTGGCGGTCTCGCAGGGCGAGATCGGGCTCGACCTCAGGAGCTGGCTCAGCGAGGACGACCGCATAAAGGTCAACGAGCTCGATCCCGTGGTGTTCCATAGTCCGAGGCGTCGGGATGGCGTCGCAGCACGCTTCACGCAGGCCGGGGTTCTCCACGACACTCCGCAATCCAACGGAGAGGGCTCCGGCGTCTTCAGCGGCGCAGAGGATCCCCGCATCGCCGACGCGATCGCGGAAAGCACCGCGGTCCGAGGTGATCACTGGCAAGCCGAGCGTGAACGCCTCATCGAGTACGAACGAGTATGACTCACTGGCGAACGACGGGAATACGGCCCAATCGAGCTCGGCAGCCTGGAGATCGGCGTGTTCGAAGGGCCCTTTCCATGTCACATCCAGCCCTTCAGCCAAGTCTTGAAGCCGCCTCCCATAGTCGGAGTCCGTGGCCTCCCCCCAGCACACGATGGAGAGCTTCGCTTGTACTGGTTTCGGCAGCGAACGCGCGGCCTCGAGCACGAGATGAAAACCCTTCATCGGGTACAGGTGCCCCCAGTGCCCGATGCGCACGGGACCCGCCGCGTCAGCCCGCCGCTCGACGCGCGTGAGATCACCGATCGTCCCATGGGCGACCACCGTGATCCGGTCCGCGCTCATCCCAGTGGTGCGCGCAACCAGTTCTCGGTGCGCCTCAGTCGGGACGATCACGCGGCGCGCCAGGGCGAGCTCCTGGCGGAAGTCGTCCCGGAACAACTCGATCTCGTTCGCCAGCTCGAGGCGCCCCTGCCACGGGCTGGACGGGACGCAGTCGAGGCATGATGCGATGGACAGCTCTCGCTCACAGAACGATTCCTCCCGCATGCGAAAGCAACGAGGGCAGCTGGTCCAGGTGTCGTGGGCCGTCACCACCGCCGGGAACCCGGCGTCGTAACACGCGGTGACGAGGGTGCGCGTCAACCGGACCCAGTGATGGATGTGGACGATCTGGGGCTGCAGCTCCGCCAGCAAGCCGCGGAACATCACCTCAACTTCAGGCGCGTAGGACTTGTCCCAGTCATCGACGAACAGACCCTGGCGACACAGCCGATGGACCGACAACCCCTCCCCCTCGAAGCGCTCGATCTCGGGCGACTCCCGCCCCTGGGACGACCCGGTCAGGATGTGGACCTCGTGGCCTGCCCGCACCAGCGCCTTCCCCAGGCCGACGGTGTACAGCTCCGTGCCGCCACGGAATTCGGGCGGGAAGCCGTGTACAACCAGCAGGATCCTCAGCGACGCCGCGGTACTCACGGCGACATTGTGACAGGAAGCCGCGCACGTACGAAGGCCCGACGCCAGGGAGTCCCGGCGGCGGACGCCTTCTCGGCGCCTATAGCTCTTTTCGGCGCTGAGCCCGCTCGGGGATGATCAGGGTGTCCTCTCGGTACTCACCCTTCCCAAGCTGGGTGTTGTAGTTGCAGTCCTTGCAGCAGGGAATCGGGTCACCCTTGAGGAGGCGCTCCCGCATCTCCTTCATGGCTGGGCCATTCCAGATGCTGGAGAGCTCTTGCTCGTTGATGTTGCCGACGACCGGACGCCCCTGGATACAGCACGGGGCCACATCGCCAGCCAGGCTGATAAAGACCTCGTTCCAGAGGAACTTGCAGGTGTAGTGCCCATCCTGCTCCTCAGGCTCGGCGGCGATGCCGTACCCGAGATGGTCAGCCTCTCCCGGCCCCGGCCCCGGCCCGGCGGTCTCCAGCGCGGCGCTCATCGCCATCCGGGCCTGCGCCTGCTCACGCCGCTCATCAGGGGATTGCTGGAGCGGCGACCCGAAGGCCCGCTCCCGGTTGAGGGCCTCCTGCCCCTGGACCACCTGCAGCGCTGAAGCTGCCTCAACCTGCGAGGTGCCGCCGATCTCGTCGAGGGGCACGAAGTTGATGTTACCGTCCGCGTCCGGCTGCGGGATGTTGGCTCCCACCTCGTGAAACGACTCCTCCGGCCTCGCCGCATCGATATTCAAGTCCGGCAACGCTCCGCCGGCGAGCGCGTCCTTCAGGTGTGGCAGCGGCCCATCCGGGAGGTCAACAGGCGGGAACACGACCGCGGCCATCTCCTCCTCCGTGACTCCGGGGAACGCCGCAGGAAACTCGGCGAACTGGCCGAGCTCGTCCGCCACAGCAGTGGCGCGCGCGAACGCCTCGTTGGCGAGCGCCTTCTGGGTGAGCAGCGAGCTCTTCGCCATCTTGGGACTGAACGCGATCATCAACGCGCCGTTGAACTTGTCTACGCCAAGCTCGTGCGCGAGCCGCACCATCGCGGGCAACTCGTGGATGTTCTCCCGCATGAGGGTCGAGTTCATGTGGAAGTAGGGCCTCCACTCACCCTCCGGGATCTCCTCGCGCCAGCGTTGGAACGCCAGCATGTTGCGAGTAATGACATTGAAGTCGCCGCCGATACGGATGCGATTGAAGGTCTCCCTCGTGCCGCCGTCGAATGAAACGACGATCCCCGCCGCGTGCGGCCCGATCTTCTCGATCATCGCCTCGTCGAGGAACTGCCCGTGGGTGATGAACTCGATCTTCGTCTGCGAAGCCTTCGCGATCTCCAGCACCCGATCGAGATAGGGCACCATGAGCGGCTCGCCGACCACCGTGAGGTTCACCACCAACGCGTACGGGAACACGTTCGGCACGATGACCTCGTCGAACTTATCCACGGGCATCGAGAGTTCGTAGCCCTTCTTGCGCCCGCTCTCGCGAGGCGCGGGGAACTCGCACATCCGACAGAAGAAATTGCAATCGGCGGTGAGCTCCAACGTCACCTTGAGCGGCATCCCGTCGATGTGCACGTCGCCGCGCTGGGCGGCCTCCCGGACCCGACGCTCGTTGTCGGCCTTGAACTCCCGGATCTGCTCAGGGGTATAGTCGTTCGGGTTGAGTGACAGACTCATGCAGGGGCTCCTGCGAGTTCTCGGTACAGCGCCTCCAACGATCCCGCGTCGTCATCAACCGTTCGCGGCGACGTAATGCCGGACCGGAGGCGCGCCAACGCCTCACGGTCCTCGACCAAGGTGAGCAACACTCGCGCAAGGTCCTCCGCCGATCCGGGCTCGAACAGGTAGCCGTCTACGCCGTCAGTCACCATCTCAGCCATGCCTCCCAGGCGCGAAGCCACCACCGGCACGCCGTTGCGAAAGGCCTCCGAGATGACCAACGGCGCGTTCTCGTACCAGGTCGACGGCACGACGAGTACATCGAGCCCCGCGAGCGCGTCAGCCGCGCGCCCGGCAGCGAACGCCCCGGCAAACTCCGCTTCCCCCGGCACCAGCGCGGCGCGGACCCCCGCTGCGTAAGCGGGGCTCGAGGCGCCGGAACCCCAGATGGACAGCGTCGCCTTGCCACGGGGGAGCAGGGCATGCGCCCGCGCGACGACATCCGTACCTTTTGCAGGGGTGATCGTGCCGATGAACCCGATCCGGAGCCGAGCGAGAGGCGGCGGTGATAGTGGCGACTCGGATGCGATCATGGGAATCCCGTATGGAGACCAGCTCATGCGATCAACCGGCCACCCGTCGCGGACGAAAGTCTCCATCAGAAACCGAGAGGGACACAGGAACCGATCGACGGCGTTCCACAGCGCTCGGACACGATCGGTTCGGCAACTCAGCCACTCCAACATACCCTCGCCATGGTTGTGCCGCAAAGCTATGTCTGTATGGGGGTTCTGTGCTTGTCGGCGTTCTTTGACGCGCTTGAGCGACGGAAAAGGGTCCCACCCCGTGAGACGCCGCACCCAACTGCAGGCTCCCGCGATCCGGGCCTCCCCCGGCGTCCTCCCGAAACGGAAGTCCTGCAGACACCGGGCGCACGTGCCAGCCTCCGCCTGCTCGCACACGACGCCGTCCGTCCTCCTCATCTGACCGCCGCGAGCGCAGAGCAGCCAGTACTCGTGGAGCGTCATGACCGACCGGACGCCACGCGCGCGAACGAGCGCCGGCGCGTCGAGTCCGATGTACATGAGGTGCTGGAAATGAACGACGTCGGGCTGCGTCTCGTCCAGCGCTCGGGCGAACGCGTCGTTGACCTCCTGGCGCCCGAGCGAATCATCCGGTGAGCGGGCGATCCGGGGATGGGCGATCGAGATGACGGGGAGGCCGTCCTGCTCTTCTCTCCGCAACGACCACGGGCGCCGAGTCCCGTCGTCATCCGTGGTCAGGACCGTCACCTCGTGCCCGCGCCCCTGGAGCGCTCGGGCGACACCGTCCGTGTACACCTCCACTCCCGCGCGGTGCCGAGGCAGGAAATGGTGACAGACCTGGAGGATCTTCATCGGTCGACGACTCCGCGGTCGACAGGCCGCCCCAACAAGCCATGCACGATGCCGCGCCCCTTCGCGAGCGCCGACGATCCCCGCCCACGCAGGGCGGACACCAGCATGAGGGCCGGCCATAGGACGACGTCGAGCATGACGAAGCCTGACCATAGCTTGAAGGTCCCGTGACGCTTCAGGAAAAGCACCGAACCATAGGCCGTCAGGTACTTGCGCCCCGGCGAATAACCGCCGCCCGTGCTCCCTGCACCGGAGTGCTCCATGATGGCGGTCGGCACGTAGACGCAGCGGAACCCCGCCTTGCGGGCTCGCGCACAGAAGTCCGCGTCCTCCACATACACGAACCAGGATTCGTCGAGCAGTCCGACCCGCTCCCATACGTCCTTGTGGACGAGCAGACCACACCCGGTGAGCGAATCGACATCCTCCTCCTGCAAGAAGCGCCCCGCACCAGGGCGCTGGTGCCCGCGCAGATGGGCGAGGTTGGGGGCCCAGCCCATACGAACACCGCAGCACCACAGGACATCTGTGGACCGTTGGTGGTAAATCCGGCCGCCGAAGAGCCCCGCGGCGGGGTGGCGCTCGGCCGCGTCGAGGAGGGCCGGCAGGGTCCCCGGGTCCACGACAGCGTCGTTGTTGTGCAAGAAGACGTACTCCGCGCCATCTTCGAGGGCAGCGCGGATACCGACGTTGGCGCCGGCGGCGAAGCCGAGATTGGCCCCGTTGCAGTGCACACGGGCCCACGAGTGTGTCTGGCGAACGGCCTCGACCGAGCCGTCCGTTGAGCCGTTGTCGACGACGTGCACGACCACGTCCCCAGGTAGCGAGGCCCGCAGGTTATGGAGGCAACCGAGCGTCGTGTCCCGCCCGTTCCAGTTCACCACGACCACGTGGACGCTCAAGGCATCAGCCCCCTCGCCGCGTGAAAATACAGCCGCATCAGGACATCGAGCGTTCGGGCGCACTGCCGGGCGAGCGGCTGCGCCATGGCCGAAGCGGTAAACGTCAGGGGCGGGGCGCCCAACAGATCGCGATCCCTCACCTGGCGCGAGGCGCGGACCCGAGCACGCACACGGCGCACATGCCCGAGGTGGGCCACGACAGCCAACTTGCCGCGTACATACGCAAGCGGGTGCCCGGCGAGCGTCGCGAAGACCAACCACGCCGCCTCAAACAGCAGCAACGCAGGCCACAGCAAGGCCAGGCTGGTCCACTCCCATAACCCCAGCACCACGAGGCTCCGATTGCGCGCATGTAGGAAGACCCGGCGCTGGGGATAGGCGTCGGACTCGAGAGAGACGCCGGCGGAACCACCGGCGTTGACCGCCACGGCCTCAGGCACGACGACGAGACGCAGCCCGGCGATCCGCAACCGCAAGCTCAGCTCCACGTCCTCCATGAGAAAAAACAGATGCCTGTCGAAGCCACCGCACTCCCGGATCGGTTCCCGACGCACCAGCGCACAGCCGGACGTCAGCACATCCACCTCCCGAGGCTCCCCTCCGACGCCGGGGTCTTCGTGCCGGAGCATGTGCGGCTGCCCCGCGTAGTGGCAGACGCCGCCCTCGTACTGAACGACCTCACGCCGGTCGGCGAAACGCAAGCTCGGCCCTGCTATCACCCGATCTTCCGAAGCGAGCAGCGCCGCGCGCAGCGCCGCGATCGACGCGGCGTCGACCTCCGTGTCATCGTCCAGCCACAAGACCAGCGGCGTGGACGCGACCTCCAGCCCTCTATTTCGAGTCACGCACGGGCCGACGTTCTCCTCGAAACGTTCGGTCCTTAACTCAGGGATGGCGGCCGCCGCGGCGGCGACCGAGCCGTCAGCGCTCGCGGAGTCCATGACCCAGACGGCCGCGAAGCGGGCGCCGTCGAGCAAGCTGCGCAGCCGGGTCGTCAACGCCGGACCGGCGTCATGAGCCGTAACGACAACGGTGACGTCAAGGAAGGCAGCGGTCATCGGTCAAGCACGCGCGCAGCGTCGATCCCGCTGTCCCACGGTGGCCTACTTCGTCGGCAGTGCGAAGTCGGGGTGCCTGCAGACACGTCGCTGCCGCCAACAGCGAGGCAAGCCCCAGAACGCCGCCCCGGTCGCCTTGAGGACGATCCACCAACCTCCGCGCGTCTCGCGGATGACGGAGAAGATACCGATCGTGCCGACGGCGTCGGCACGGACCTGCTCGTTCCGCGGGCGAAACTTATGCATGACCTGGAGGGCAAAGAAGTAGACGATCTGCCAGACGGCCACATGCTTGAACAGGTACCACCACAAATTGCGAACGTGGTAGTAGAGGCTCCGCGGTCCCGCCTTCATGCCGAACGGTGTCCCGTGGTGACACCACGCCGTCGGGTACTGAAGGATGCGATACCCGGCGTTCATGACGCGTGCAGACAGGTCCCGCTCGTTTCCGTAAATGAAGAACGCCTCGTCATAATACCCGCACAGCTCTAGCACGTCGCGGCGGGCAAGGGTGGCGCAGCCACGGAACGTGGCCATGTAACGCTCCTGATGGACATCCGGGTGGTTGAGGAACCACTCGGGCATGCCGGGCTCGACGACCCGGGTGGAGATCATGGCGGTGGAGGGCGGCTCATCGACCATGCGTCCGAGCGTCAACTCCACCCAGTCCTCGCAGAGCTGGACATCGTCGTCGAGGATGGCGATGAAGTCCGTGGCCGCGTTCTTGAAACCGATATTAAAGGTCTCGCACGCCCCATATCCGCTGTGGGGCATGACGATGAGGTCGACCTCTGGAAACTCGGAGCGGATCATCGCAGGCGATCCATCCTGGCTGTCGTTGTCGACGACGATGATCCGGTCGAACGGCACGGTCTGTCTGCGTAGGGCCTGGAGGTTCTTCTCCACCCACTCCTTCTTGTTGAAGGAGACCATCACCGCGGCGACGGTCGACCGCCCCTCGGGAGGGGCGGTGTTCAGCCACTTCTCTCGGGCCTCGTCCTCGGCCGCGAAGCGCTCCACGTCCGGCGCCGCCGTGTATCCGATCGCCCGGCCAGGCGTGGGCCTGACCCTACGGAGGCCTTCGCGCAGGTCATGAAGCAACGCACGCTCTGGGTTCGCCGTTGAGTGGGTCCCACCGGTGCTCATCGGCGAGTCGGATCCGACTCCACGCTTGTGCATCGATCGAGGATGGTCTTCAGACACCGCCGCCGCCCCCACGTCCACGAGTCACGTGCAACGCCACCCGATCGCGTGATCGGAAGCGGGATTGCTCGTCAGTACGGACCGATATGTGGATCGGCAAAAAAGCCGGAAAAACCACAGCAGGACTCGACAAAGTCCGGCGCTGGGACGGGGGTGTAGGTGAAGGTGCCACGGGGGATCTGCGGAAAACTGCGCAGGGAGTGGATCGGAGAAGTGGCGCTGCCCTGCACTTTTTCCTGAGAATTTCAGAGGCTCGGCCCCATATCGTCCGTCAGGCGCAGAAGCTGCTCCACGATGTCGAGGAACCCGTCCGCTCGGGCCGGATCGACCCTCAGATACGCCTCCGCATAGCGGATCGCGGCGTCATCCACATTCACGGTGCGGGCGTGATTCAGCGCCCGGACCTTCGCCACCAGGTCGTGGTGAAGCAGCTGGCTCGGGAAGGCACGGACGGCCGCCTCCTTCTTGAGCATCTGGGGGGTGATGTCGAGCAGCAGGTTTGCCGGCATCATCGCCCCCACCTCGTAGCAGAGGAGCTCCGGCTTCTCCGCCGCGGCCCGAACCGCGCGAAACGCGATGAGCGACGTGGCCCGGTGGTCGGGGTGCACCTCATACGGCGACGGCAACAGGAGCGTCGTGGGGCGGACGCGGTCGATCAAGCTGACCAAGTCCCCTACCGGCCCCCAGTTGTCCTTGAGGCTTCCGTCCGGATAACCAAGGAAGTGGTGCTCAGCGCCGCCGAGCAGGTCAAGCGCACGCAGCGTCTCCTCCTTGCGTAGCGCCACATATTCCGGACCGCCGTCGCCGCCCGGATTTCCGAGGCCGCCGTCGGTCATGACCGCGACGTGTACCTCAACGCCCTGGTCACGATGCGCTGCGACGACGCCACCGCACCCGAGGATCTCGTCATCGGGATGAGGCGCGACGACGAGCGCGGTGCCCTTCACGGCCCACGTCGCTGGGAGCAACGGCTCCCATGGTCGGTAGTGGGCCGCCGTCACGCCCCGTCTCCCCCGTCCGGGCGCCGGAGCAACGCCTCAAGCTCCGCGACGCGGACGTGCAAGCCGCTGATCGCATCCTGGCCCTTGTCCATCGCGCTGACCAAGGACGGTACGACGACGTGGGCGTAGCGCGTGAGCAGCTGCGTACGCGTCGCCATGAACTCCTTCTTCATCGCCGTGACCGCGTTGGTCTGGTCATCGCGGATACGAAACGCCGCCGTCGTGGCGGCGACGCGCTCGATCTCGAAACACTGAGTCAGACGGAAGACAAAATCCATGTCCTCGAGGACGTCGAGCGTCGGGTCGAAGCCCCCGACGAGAGCAATCGTCTCGCGATGCTGGAGCAGTGAGACAATGTGAAACGGCATCATCCCGAGCAAACGCATGCGGTCGAAGGGCTGCTTAGGGTGTGGCTCGTCGCGGGAGACCTCCCTCCAGCCGCCGTCCGCGTCCTCGGTGACCATGAGACGCCATGAATCGGAGTAGACGATCTTGTGCCCGCCGCCCTGAGCCGCGCGAACCAGGGTCTCCAGGTGCTCGGGCAGATAGAGGTCGTCATCATCGAGCCACGAGACCCACGTGCCGCGGGCGTTCTCCAGTGCCAGGTTCGCGGCGACGCAGCGCCCGACCGAGCCCGGAGTGAGATAGGTCACGTCCAGCCGGTCACGCACGCTGTCGATGACCGCCGCGACGTCCTGCCCGCCGTCGTTGCAAACGACGGCCTCGCGATGCGGCCACGTCTGCGACGCTACGGACTCGAGGGCCTCACGCAACATGTCAGGTCGATCGCACGTACGGATGATGACGCTGACCAGGTCACCGGTCTCATCGGGCGCGACCTTGGAAACGATCGTGGTGTCGACATCGGTCATCGCTTCTCTCGCACGTACGGAAGCCGCCGGTAGATGGGCCAGCAAGCCCGCCATGCCCTCGAGCCGGTCGAGGAGTGGTCCGGCGAGATCGACCTCCTTGCACGGAACGCTCCGCACGCGATCGTAGACGGCGGCCACTGCCCGTGCATGCTCCGCCACATCGGGGAGGTCCGGCATGGGCGCCTCGCGCAGCGCCTGCAGGCGCCCCGGATCCTCCAAAAAACCACGCAACACATCAGCGAGGCCGTCCCCATCACCCCCCCGGACGACAACACCGCGAGCGCCGATGCGCTCTGGGAGGGCACCGCGGTCGGACACGACGACAGGGAGGCCGAGCCGCAGCGCCTCGTCCACACACAGGCCGTAAGTCTCCTGGGCGAGGCTCGGAAAGACCGCTACGTCCGCTGCAGCGGCCAGCACACGGAGCCCGTCGGCGTCGTACCTCCCGAGCAAGCGGGCAGGGGCAAGCGAGAGGCCCTCGACGTTCTCGCCGGCGAGCGTCAGCTCGATCCGCGTCCCACCGGGGTCAGCGCTCCGCACCGCATCCACCAGGAGGTCGGTGCCCTTCACGCGCACCAGGTTCCCGAAGTGCAGCACACGCAGCGGGCCGTCAGGAAACGGAATACCCGCAGGATCAGCGGGGGTGAGAGCAGGTGAACCGAGGGGGATGGCCTCGACGTCCAGATCGGTCGCCAGCAAGGCGCCCACCCGATCCGCGTGGGATCGAGACGGCGCGAGCACGGCTCCGGCTGCTGCGCACTCAGCGCGGAACGCGGCCGCCCGGCGATTCAGCGCCTCTGAAGCAACGACCTCCTCGATGGGCAGGTGCGCGCTGACGCACGGAGCACAGTGCTCGGACCCCTGCTCGAGGTCGCACGGAGTGACACCGTCGGGCATGCGGAAGAACAAGCTGCATGTGCTGAAGAAATCATGCAACGTCACGACCGTCGGGATGCCGCGAGCAACAGCCCTGCGCACGAGATCATCCGTGAGATTCCACCAGTGGTGGACGTGAACGAGGTCAGGCCCGACGTCGTCGAGCACGCCTTCGTAGATCCGCGCGGACCCGGCGTCGAAGGCGTCAGCTGGATTGCGCAAGCCCGGGCCGCTCCTCAGGCGGAGGACCCGCACTCCGCGCCACTCTTCCTCCGTCGTCCCGGGCTCGGATGCGTACTCCTCGGAACCGCTCAGAACGACGGACTCCCAGCCTGCGTCAGTGAGGCTAGCGCACAGGCTCTCCACGTACCGCTCCACACCACCGTGGAACTCCGGCGGATGGTTGTGGGCGACGTGGAGCACCTTCATCAGGCACCGCTCCCATCGACCGGATTCCGGTAGCGACCGACGAACGCCTCACCGTAGGTCGCCCCACGCTCCAGCAAGAGGCTGCGATACGCCCCGAGCCCGGCGGCGCCGTGCGCGTAGTCGACGTAGAGTTCCTGGCTTGCGTAGGCATGGATGGCGCGCAGCTTGGTCTCCATGGTGTCGGAGATGTCGATGACGGTGCCCGGGATACAGGCCGACCACACCTCGAATCCCAGCCACGACGCGGCGGAGTCCAGGTCTGGTCGGTGCTCTCTGAGCCACGTCACGGCCTGCCCGATGAGCCAGTGGTCCCCGTTCAACTCCTGATCCCAGGGGTAATACACGATGTCGAAGCCGCCCTCCTCCATCACGACGCCGAGCTTCTCCGCGAAGCCGGCCGCGAGGGCACGGCGCGCCTCAGCCGGATCGGCGGGCAGGCCTTCGAACACCTGATGCATATCGTGATCGGAGAGGTTGTCGGGATAATCGAGGAACCGCACCTCGCCGATGCCGAGGATCTTGGCCGCCGCGTGCGCTTCATCGCGCCGGATGTCGACGATCTTGTCGCGCGGGAACCAGCCGTCCGGATCGCCCTGGATGCCGTTGCAGACACAGAGCACGGTGATCGCGTCGCCCTGGGCCGCGTGCATGGCCAACGTGCCGCCGACGCCCATGGTCTCGTCGTCGGGATGCGGCGCCAGGACGAGCACCTTGCCGGGCGGCGGTCCGCTCAGGATGTCGGGTAGATCTGGTGGCCGGAATCCGCTCACGTCCGCCTCCGCATTTCAACCTCGGCGAGACCACAGAGTGCGTCGGACCACGTCTGCCAGAACGCATCTGGTGGCAAGCAATCTTGCACAATCGGGCGGTGCAGTTCCCGCTCCCAACGTGTCTTCTTGGGAGCGAGGAGACCGCGCCCCTCGATCCAATCGTGCGCGTCGGTTCCACCGGTCGGCT
Source organism: Planctomycetota bacterium (assembly GCA_002683135.1). Taxonomy (GTDB): domain Bacteria; phylum Planctomycetota. Next base: position 27,147 of record NYSS01000115.1, read on the forward strand.
CGAACGGGACACAACGCATCCGATCCGGCGCCAATGTACCGAGCAAGGCGCGTCGAGCACGACCCGCCTCGGGCGTCTCGTCAGGGAGTCCGACGACGACGTTAAGACCGATCTCGAGCCCCAAGTCTCGCGCCACCTGGGCCCACGGGCGGAGCGCTTCCACGCTGCCGTTAGAACCGGGTACGGCCGGCACCTCCGCGACACGATCCACGTCGAACACCACGCGATCCACACCCCTGCCTGGGAGCGATGCCAGGAGCTCCGGAGTGGCGAGATCCACCCGCACGCGCACCGACTGACGCAACCCGCGGGACGACAGCGCCTCCGCGCAGTCCAGGACGTGGGCCGTTGCGTGGCGGTCCCACCACTCGACGCGCTGCACCTTGTCGTCGAGGAAATCGAGCGGCGCGAGGGCGATCTCCGGGTCGAGGGCGACCGGGCCCTCGGCCACGGGGGCCTCGAGGCGAGCGAGCAACGCCACCGGGGATAGCTCGGAACGCGCGGCCCGGGTCGCCAGTAAACCCACCGTCCCCAGCTCCCCGAAGAGCGACGCGACCATCGGACGGCTCGCCAGGTCCGCACCGTAGGGCGCCAGATCCATGGGAATCGAGGCGTGGTCCGGGGCACCGCTGGGCGAGCCATGAAGGGCCTCGGCCAACCCTGCCCCCGGGTCCCCTGAGATCCAGGTCACGCCCTCGAGGTCATGGACAGGAAGCCGTTCACGCCCGACAGCATCGCCCACAAATGCGACCGGCCCCTGCACGTTTTTGCGGGCCAGCTCAGCGAGGACCAGCAAGACCTCTCGGAACTCGGTGGCGTAAGGCAGCAGGACTCCCACCGGATCGAGCGCCTTCAACTGCGCTTGAAACATCTCCCCCGGGGTGCCAAAATCCGTCGCAACCCTTTGTGGGACAAGGCCCAACAGCCGAGCAGACCCAGCGAGAAAGGCCGACTCCGGCTGGAGTTCCGGTCCTTCCACGATGGAGATCAGCGCGAGCTTCCTGCCAACGCTGTCCCTGAGGTCTTGGGGTTGATGCATGGCCTTGAGTCCCAGTGGGTTAGACGTAGCAACGCCGTGGAACGCCGTCAATCAGTGAACGCCGCGACCGCCATCGCCCTCGTGATCCTGATCGGCGCCTGGGCGCTGCATCTGGACAGAAGCGCGTTTGACGCCGGAGAAGCGACCACCGCCGCGACCGCCCTGGGCCCCCTCGACCACGAGGCCCGGGTCCCCACCTCGACCCCCGCCCACACCCTGATCCGGGGATTCGGGGTCGCCATCACGACGACGGAGCGGGGGCTACGCCTGCTCTTCGCCCTGGGCCTGCTCCTGGCCGCACTCGTGGTCGGCGAGGCGGCGGCCCGCATGGTCGGCGCGTACGGCCGCCCCCTCGTCTGGCTGATCTTCGCGACCCACCCCTTCATGGCACGGACGGATCTGCTGTACCCGGGGTTGCTGGCCCCGTTGCCGCTCGCGCTCATGCTCGGCGGCGGCGTTTACCTACGGGGCGGCTCCCGCTGGTGGGCGGCCTCCGCGGTGCTCGGCGCGGCGGCAGCGGCCATCCTCACCCTGCCAGCGCAGCTCGCGGCGGCGCTCACGGTCTTCGGGCTACCGCTGTTGCTACGCTCGCGGCCCGTCGGGCACCGCGCACGCTTGGCGGCGCTGCAGGTCGCGGTGTTCCTCGGCGCGTGGCTGAGCGCTGGATGTCCAGTCGACGTCGGTCCCGCGCTCGATGGCGAACCCGGCGTCGCTGCGTTGCTCGGAATCGGCGGCACAGCACCGCTGGTGGGAGACGGGGCGCTGGTGCCCCTCGTGCTGTTTGGCGGCGCGGCCTGGGGCCTGCTGTGCGTCGGCGGAAGGAGGGCCACGATCTACGCCTGCGCCGCCCTGGCAATCATCGCGGTGGTAGGGAGCGCGCCGCGCGGCGCGGGCGGAGGATGGGGTGAAGGCTCCGGACTCGCGGCCCTCTTGCCCGGCGCCGCGCTCGGACTCTGCTGGGCCCTCACGAGAGACGGCCGGCTGGCCAAGGTCGCGGGCTGCGTCCTTATCGTCGTCGCGCTTGTCGGCATGGCCCGCCTGGCTCCCACCTGGCGCAGCGAAAAACCCGGACGACTCAATCAACTCCTCGACCGCGCCCGCACGCACGCAACCCCGGGAGGACGCCTCGTTCTCTGGGGCGCCGATCGCCACGCCCTGCTCTACTACATGCGACGTGGTCATGACCCGGGCATCCCCGTCCTCCTCATCGATGAGGACTCATCCATGGATCAACTGGCGGGCTTGCTGCGTCAGCAGTTGCGCGCGGAAGCTGGGCGCGAGCACCTGCTCCCCACGGTCCTCATCCATCCCCGTGCCGCACCCGCCGGGACAGAGCTCCTACCGGTGGGCTGGGCCGACGACCAGCTCGCTGCGATTCGGATCAAAAGGCCCTGACCTCTCGGCCGGGTCTTCAGACGTGAAGAACGCGCCACATCTGACCAAGCACCATGCGGCAGTGATCCTTGTACTCCTTGCCGAACGGGACGTGCCGTTTGATCCGGACGCACTGGCGCAGGGCAACGTAGATCACCACGGCCTTCGTGAGGAGGCTCCCGAGCAGGTTGAAGTGCTTCTTGTAGAAGCTGACCCGGTTGCGGTGCCATTCCGCGGCGAAGTCGGTGTACTTGCGCGTCGACCCGCCCTCCTTGTGATACACGCCGGGGGCCTCCACGTACCAGATCGCGTAGCCCGCCTGGCGGATGCGCATCGACCAATCGACATCGTTGAAGAACAGCCAGAGCCTCTCGTCCATGAAGCCCACGTCCTCGACGACGGCGCGGAGGACCATGAAGCAAGTGCCCGGAGGCTGGTCCACATCACGGGACCCGGTGTGGTCCCAGTCTTCCATCTTGTAGCGCCGCAGCTCTCTCGATTCGGGCCAGAAATGCTCCAGAGGGGTGTCCCACCACAGCGCCGTCTTCAGCGTCGGGAAACGCATACAGGCTGACTGGTAGGTGCCGTCATCGTTCAACAGGGGAGGCGCCACGGCGCCGACGCCAGGATGCGCGTCGAGGAACTGGCAGAGGGTTCGCAGAGTCCCAGCGCGCATCCGCGTGTCCGAACCGAGCAGGCAGATCTTCTCGCCGGTGGATAGCCGGATGCCCTGATTCACACCGATGGCGTACCCGCGATTGTCCGGGTTCCGCTCTAGGATCACCTCCGGATAGGACTCGGCGACCATGTCCGCGCTGCCGTCCTCAGACCCGTTGTCGATGACGACGACCTCGACCGACAGGCCGTCCATCGCGTCGCGCAAGCCGTCTAGGCACTCCCTCAGGAGCTCGCGGGTGTTCCAAGAAAGAACGACGACGGAAAGCTCAACCGACAATCACTCGACTTCCTTGACCTTGTGGGTCTTCACGCGGTAGACGCTCGTCACGAAACCGTCCTCGACCTCTTCGCCGACGTCGATGTCTCCGAGGATGAGCACCGGCGCGGTCGTGAATTCGACCCCGCGGTCATCCGGGACGTTGACGACGAGCACTTGGTGAACCTCCGGTGGCGTGCCGAAGCAGCAGGACCAGAGGGACTCCACGAGCAAGAACTCGTGGATATCCTCGACCTCTTCCAGGGTCATCATGTAGCCCGCGATCCCCACCTTCTTGCCGCTCAGGTCGCGGACAGGCTTGGGAAGCGCCATACCTTCCTCGTACTCGAACCCGCCGAGCACCTCCCACCTCACGAGGTCGTAGCCCTCCGGGAGCTCTACGTCGACGGCTGAGCGGAGGTTGCCCGTGTGGGTGCCCGCCTGGCCCTCCATCGGCAGCCGTTTGTAGAAATCGATAGCGAACTCGTTCGACTGCGCTTTGATCGCGAGGATCTGGAAGTCGGTGAACTCCGTTTCCACGACACCAAACTGATCGAGTTGCCGGAACATGGTCGACACCGCGACGACGGATGCCTGCTGACGTAGCTCCTCTGTCCCCATCTTCTCCTGCTCGAGGATCGCCTCGAGTCGAGCCTCCGCGACCGCGCGCTTATCCGGCAAGATCTGTCCGCGAATAACGTCGCGCAGGACCCCGAAAACAACGTCCGCCAGCGGATCGTCCTTGATCACCCCGGGGCCCGTGATCTTCGGCGTGCTGCCCGGTAGCTGCTCGGTCTCCCCGTCCCCGGCGTTAGGGGCGGAAGCCTCCCCAGCACCACCCTCGTCGCCGGGATCCTGAGGTTTGGCCGGGGCCCCGCCCTCCGCTTCTTGCGCGGTGAACGACCGTGCCCCTTCCTCCCGCTCAGGACGGGTCTCCGGTTCGGCCGCTCCGTCGCGAAGCACGGGATACAAGGTGAGGGCTATGAGTCCGACAACGAGCGTCCCGACGACGTACTTCATGGATTGTTCTCGATCACGATAGGGGCGCCAGGTTCGTGGCGACGTCCGTACGGTAGGCCTTCCACGCCGGGATCACCCCGGCCAGTGCGCCGACTATTGTAACGACCGCCACCAAGGGGATCTCGAGGGGGAGCACCCGAAACGGATCGGGGCTGAAACCAGCTTGCTGCTCGATGTACGGCCCCACGACCGCCACCAGCCCGTGCGCCAGGAGCAGCCCCGCTAACGCGCCGCTGAACGACAGCACGGCGGCCTCCCCCACGATCGCGGACATGACCGTGCTCCGCCGGGCTCCGATGGCCCGCAGGATCGCGATCTCACGACGGCGTTCGTTCATCGTGTTGTAAATCGACACCATCACCGAGATCACTCCGATCACGACGACCATCGCCGCCACGACGACGAACACGCGATCCACGTTCCCTACGATCTTGAACAGCTTGCTGAGCTCGGAGCGGACCTCAGCCACCTGGAGGTCCTCGCGCTGGCGAAGGCGTGTCAGCAGCAGGGCCTTCGCGATCTTCGGCTTGGGGAACACCACGACCGAAGACACTGTCGCCTCGGCGCTGCCGTCCGCCTTGACCCGGACGCCGCCCTTGTGCTCCGGGATGCGGTAGAAGCTGTCGAGATTGATGAAGACGACGCGGTCGATGGGCGTCCCTGTGCGCTCAAGGACACCGGTGATCTCCCACAGCATCTGCTCGGCGTGCGCCGTCGTCGATTCGACGCCGTGCGTCGGCTCGATCTTGTCCCCCACTCGCAAGTCGAGTTTGTCCGCCACCGCCGATCCGACCACTGCCTGGTTCAGGGCCGCCGCGCCCCGGGCCGCCTCCGGGACAGCATTGCCGACCGACACCGCGACCGACGCCACCAACGCCAATGGGTCGTAGGCGAACGCACCGCCAGAAGAGAACTTCCCTTCCGTGGTCGCTGACTCCGGATGCGGGAAATAGGGATGGAACACACCGTCCGTCGTAGCGACGACACGGAAGCCACGAAACAGGTCACCGACCGCGTAGGGCACCGCGTGCTTGACCAGCCGCGACGTCCGCATCTCTTCGTAGACGCGGATCGGCAACAGCCCCTTGCTCTGCTCTACGTGGAAGATCGTGTTGAGGACAAGCGTCAACGGTGACCCCGTCGGCCCGACGACCAGCGAATATCCCTTACCGGGCTTGAGATAGCTCGCCTCCATCTCCGCCTTCACCACGAGGATCGCGGCGACGAGCATCACGCCGAGGGCGACGCTGAACGCCGTGAGCACCGACGACAGCTTCCGCTGGGCGAGGCTCCGTTCGATCAGGCGCCACAGGCTCATCGGGACACCTCATGCAACGGCCTCACGTCGTCGAAGTGCTCCTGTACACGCGGCTCGTGGGTCACGAGCATGAGGATGCTCTCGGACTCGGACGCGGCATCCTTCAGCAACCCGAGCACCTCGTCACCATTCGCCACGTCGAGGTTGGCCGTCGGCTCGTCCGCGAGGACGACGGTCGGCTCGTTGATGACCGCGCGCGCGATAGCAACGCGCTGTTGCTCTCCTACAGACATGGTCCCCGGACGCGCGTCGAGTCGATGGGAGAGCCCGACCCTGTCGAGCAACGATCGAGCCCGCTCCCTCGCCTCCGATTGTTTCCGACCCGCAAAATGCGCAGGCAGTGACACGTTTTCGAGAGCTGTCAGCCCCTGCAGCAAATTGAACGTCTGAAAAACGTAGCCGACGTGCTGTGCGCGAAAATGGTCGCGCCCCGCCTCGGACAGGGAGGCGACATCCAAGGCGATCTTGTCGTCACCTGCGTCGTCGAACAGCACCTGCCCCGTCGTCGGTACGACGATCCCCGCCACCGTGTTCAGGAGCGTCGTTTTCCCGGACCCGGAGCCGCCCACCAGGCACACCTGCTGCCCCGCCCTGATCGTGAGCGAAGGGACGTCAAGTACGGGTACCGCCGCACCTGACCGATCCCTGAAGACGACGGTCAACTTCTCGAGGGTGATATCCATGCGCGCCGCATCATGCCCTTCGAGCCACCGAAGCGGCAACTCGCCTTCCCGCCGTTCGGACCGAACCCCGCTCTGCGCGGGCCCGACGCCGACACCCCACGATGCCCTTTCTGGACCCCTCAGCTTGACTTACGACCTCGGGCGGGACTAGATTCGAGTGTGGGGCGGTTGTTTTCGCGCCCACAGAGAGGTGATTCTCCCCCATGCGGGTCGCATTGGTGTTCGTTTTTTTCGGTCTCAGCTCGCATCTCGGCTGCGGGAGCCCCTCGAATGCTCCCGCCCCGGCTCTGGCTGCCACTGAACGAAAGAGCGACGCGCTCGCATCCGTCGAGGGTACGGCCCTGGTCTTCGTCAAGAACCGCGGCCAGGTCCCCGCTCACTACCGCCTCCACTCGGTCGGGTTTGGCCAGACGGCGCTCTTCGCCGACTCCCACGTGGTGCTCTCTCGCAGCAGTGGAACGAGCTTCGTCGTGTCCTGGGATGGCGCTCGGGAAACCACGGCCGAACCCGGAGTTCCCTCGAACAGCCGGCACAGTTTCCTCTACGGCAAGGAGGAGGCTGACTGGCATCAGAACGTGACGGGACGCTCGTCGGTCATCTATCCGAACAAGTACGACGGCATCGACCTCCACTTCACGGGTGAGAACGGAAACCTGAAGAGCACGTATTACGTAACGCCGGGTATGGACCCCCTGCAGATCCGTTGGCGCTACACCTCGAGTTGTCTGCTCGAGACCTCCATCACCGAGCGCGGCGAGCTCACCGTGGTCGACCGGGAAGGCGGCGCGGTTGTCACGGAGGCGGCGCCGCTGGCATGGCAGACGGTGTCCGACGTCCGGCGCCCAGTGCCGGTTCGTTACGCGCTGTTCGGCGACGGCAGCGTCGGCTTCGAGTTGGGTGCCTACGACCCCGCCACAGAGCTCGTGATCGACCCGGACATCGAGTGGGCCACTTTCCTTGGCGGCAGCGGGACCGACCACATCAACGACATCGACGTCGACTCGGAGGGCATGGTCTACTTGACGGGCTACGCGCACAGCAAGTACTGCGATGAGACCTTCCCCGTCCTGGCCGCCGATCGCACGACCCCGCTTCAATGGTGGTACGGCGGCGAGATCGGTGATGCGTTCGTCGTCAAGATCGACCCCGATGGAAAACCGGCGCCGGCGCCGTGTCCGCAGGTATCGGGGAGCGTGCCCCGACTGATCTACAGCACCCGCCTTGGGGGCGGCCGTACGTACGTGTGCAACACCGGCCTGACCTGCGCAAGCACGGTCAACAACGGGACGAACTGCTGCCCCACCTGGATGACCGACCCGCTGATCTGGAACGCGAACTGCACCCCCGCCGACCTCGCCACTGCTCTGCGGTACGGGTCATTGGGACCCGGCATCCCTTCCTACCAGTGGCATCTCTCGACGCTCCCCGCCTCGTTCTACCCCTACCCGACGCCGCACCCCTCCCTTACCTGCTCACCCGGTCAGCCCGCGGCGACCCGGCCACACGGGTCCGATCACGGCTTCGGCATCGCGGTCGACAGCAACGGAGAGGTGGTGGTCGTCGGACGCACCGAGTCAGACGACTTTCCAGGCACCGGCTCCCCTCTGAGCCCGAACCCGGCGCTGGTCTCTGCGCTCAACCCGTCCTGGCAACCGGCGCTCGGCAGCAACTTCGTCGGTCAGTGCGGGCCCAGCCCCCTGGAAGCGTTCTCGGACGCGTTCATCGCGCGCCTCAACGCAAACGGCACGCAGCTCGTCTTCAGCACCTACTTCGGCGGCGTGGAACACGAGCAGGCGCTCGCCGTAGACCTGGACAGCGGCGGCAACGCATACGTGATCGGCTACGTCGAAGCGGCGCCGTCTTCTTCGATCACCCCTCCCAACTGGCTCGGCTGCCCGACCTCAACCGGTGACGGAGACGGCTTCCTCCTCAAGTTCGATCCGATGGGGACGTTCGTCGCAGGTCGCTACTTGGGCGGCACCGCCTGGGACACCGCGATCGACCTCGACGTGGGGCCGAATCCGGACGACCCGACCCAGGAGCGCGTGTTTATTACTGGGACGACGCGGTCACCCGACTTCGTGCCGATCACCTGCGTCGACGCGACGTGCGCACCGATCCCTCTGTGCCTACCCGGCGGATGGCCTGGGGGCACGCAGAGCCTCATCCAGGGAACGTACGCGGGGCACTTCAACGACGAGCACGACTTCTTCTACGACACTCGGATGACCAACAAGTACGGCGACGGCTGGATCGCCCGCTACAGCCTCGATCTCGTGACCTGCGAAAACTTCACGTATTTCGACGCCTGCACGCTGGGCGCTCCTTTCTGTAGCTTCGGTGGCGGAGCCAGCGACGAGTGGGTCGAGGCCATTGCCGTCGATGACACCGGCACCGCGTGGATCGCCGCGGTCCTGGGGATCGGACAGCCCCCCTGGGTCTCCAACTGCGGGACGTACTTCCAGAGGTCGATCGGCGTGCTCGCGGGCGTCCGACTCTCGTGCAACCAACCGCCCTTCGTGCAAGCCGCGAGCGCAATCCTGGGCGAAGACGTCGTCCACCCGTTCGACATCGCGGTCGACCAGCACCTCGTCTACGTCACCGGAACCGTCGCGCGCCTGAAGGTGGGCAGCGCCGCCACTGGGCTGACAACGAGGCACTCCTTGAGCGGCAACTGGCTCTACGACCACCGCAGCTGCAACGGCAACATGACCCCACGAAATTTCGATTTGAGTCAGATGCAGCAGGACGGGACCTGCCTGTACAACTGCGCGACCTTCGATGGCTTCGTGGGCGCGTACGCCAAGTCTCCCACCATGCCGTCCCTCTTCCTCAGCTACCTGGGTGGTGAGGGCGTCGAGCTCCTCCACGCCATCGCCCCAGTCGGCGGTGGCTTCGTCGTCGGCGGGGCCGCCGGGAAACCGTGCGCCATGCCGCCACGCAAGAACTGGCTCTGCGAACCGTTCCTATTCAACCGGAACGAGATCGACGTACCCGGCGCTCCGGGGCACTGCCTCTCCGGCGGCTACGGACCGCTCGGCAGCCCTGACCTCTTCAACAACGTGTATCAGGGTTCCCGCTACTCCGAACCGGGCAGCGCCGAGGCGTACCTGGTCTACATCAAGCCCTGATCGTGAAAAACGACGGGCGCCACACTCTCGCCTGAAATACGTGGCGACCCCAACCGAATAGCGCCTGAGAGGTACATCATGGTTCGATTGATGAAAATCGCATTGTCGCTCGGCATCCTCACGGTCCCGCTGCTCGCACAGACACCGGAGCAACGGTTCCAGGAATTGGAGGAACGCGTTCGAAGCGTCGAGACCAGAGCGAACAAGAACACGTCGAGCACCAGCGCTGCCGAGGGACGCGTGAGCGCCGTCGAGCAGAACCTCGCGGACCACGCGTCGAAGGGAGTCGTGCTCTACCTCTTCGGCGTTCTGTGCGCGCTCTGGGCGCAGAACACGGGCCGCAGCGCGTGGACGTGGTTCTTGCTCGGTGTGGTCTTCAACGTCTTCACCGTGCTCGCCCTCCTGTCCAAGAACTCGGAAGACCGCATGAAGGCGCGCATCCGCGACGCAGCACGCATCAAAAGCGCCGCCTGACCTGATCCCTTATTCGGGATGAGCGTGGCGCGACGAGGCGCGGCGCGCGTGAGCCGCGAGCAAAAAGGAACGCCAAGCTCCGATCTCGTCGGGGCTTGGCGCGCCTTTTCGTCCGTTGTTCCGAGAGCGGGTGATGGGGCTCGAACCCACGACATTCAGCTTGGGAAGCTGACACTCTGCCAACTGAGTTACACCCGCTGACGTGTGCGGGGCAGTGTAGCGCCGGCGGTCGCAACCGTGCAAGGGACGCGGCGCCCATCTTCCCGAATCCGAAACGGGCCGACGCCCGGTGAGGGAGCTGGGCCCGTGATCGCGCGCGGCGCATCCGTCAGTCGGCGCCGTCAGGCTCTGGCTTGCTGCCGGCGCCGGCCTTCTTGCGGGCGGCCTCGGCCTCCTTCTTCCAGCGCTCCTTGGCCTTGCCGGATCGCACCTCGTCGAGGAGCGCCGCGAAGCGCGGATCAGCGCGCATCTTGGTGAGGTCCCCGTCCTTCTCACACCAATCGTAGTTGCGATATCCCCACCGGAACGCGTTCTCGATGCTCGCGAGAGCTGCATCGACCTTGCCCTGCAGGGATTGGATGCAGGAGAGGTTGTAGAACGCGTTGCTCACCCTCGCCCTCACTTGAGGGTTCCGGAGGTGCTGTGCGATCTGCATCCAGTTCTTGAGGGTGGCTTGGTAGCAAGCCTCGGTCTCCTTGTTATCGCGCAGCTCCTGATAGAGCAGCGCCTTTGCGACATACGCACCGCCCACCGCAAAGACCGCGTTCGCATAAGGACCGTTTGCTTCACGCAGATCCTTCTGCAATTTGGTGAGGCGCTCCTCCTGCTCAGACGTCCGTTGCTCGACCTTCGAAAGGGCCATGTGCTCTTCGACGAGCTTCTTGAGCACGGCCCCCGCGGCGTCGCGCTGCTTCTCAAAACCCTCGATGGACGTATTGGCAGAGGCGACCTTCTTGGTGAAGGCGGTCAGGTCGCCGAGGCGGGCGAGGACGAACATCGCCTTGTCCCTCAGCTGCGGTTCCTCCAGCTGATCCTCGTGGACATCGGTGACCGTACCCGTGTCCTCTTTCGTGCCGAGCTGTGCCACCCCTTCCCCGGCCATGTTGCGCACGTTCGGGAGCTGGTCCAGATCCGCGAAGAGATCGAGCATGGCCTGGGCACCAGCCCGTCCCAATTTCTCGGTCCTCGGAAACATCCCGTCAAACGTGCCGGGCGCCACCTCACCTACGAAATACGAAGTGATCTCCAGATACGCGACCTGCACATAGAGGCGGTCGTGGAGCTTCTGCAAGAACTCCTTTTCGAAGCCTTCCGCCGTCGCCGCCGCAGCGGCAGCAGTGTCGAACCCCTTCTCGGCGAGGTTCAAGAACGCACCCAGCCTGTCAGAGAACGTCTTGCATGCCGTGAGGACCTTGGCCGCGTCGGGTGCCGGATCAGACTTCTCCATCTTGCGGAGTTTCTTCGACACCATCCGCATGAGGGTGACCGCGACCTTCACGCTTTGGGTCCGGCGCAACTTGATGAGCGGTTTCTCCGCGGAGCGACCGAACCCCATCACTGTCTTCCAGGACGCCCGGAGGCTCGCCAGCCCGTCCCCTGCCGCAGCGAGACCGCCCACAGCGCCTCCCGGCTTGGTCGCCGGCGTCTGTGCTGACGCGAGCCCCATGCAAAGAAGGGTGATCAAGGTCGAGGGGATCGCACGCATGTTTGGACTTCCCTCCGTGAGGCGATGGTCACCTGACTGGCCCGCAGCGACGCCATCACCGCAACCGTAGACAGCCAAAACCGTGCAGACCGCATCACTTTAGCGTCCCACACCTGACAGGGCAGATACCCGCGAGCGGCCGCCCAGCGGCGGGCTGCAACTCAACGCCAACCCCGTCCAGGTGTTAGCTGCGGCCCACCCAGGATTTTCAAACCCGGGCGATCACCGAACCGGGGACAAAACCTCAACCTCCCACGGGGTCAAAGCCGAAAAATCCACAAGCAGTCCGACTCCTGTCTGTCCGTTGCGCTGACAGAGGAGCGGACCCACGGAACCCCACAAGGAGAGCTGCGGTGGAAAAGGCACGGACTCGAACGACCCTGATCCTGCTCGGCGTCATGATGATCCTGTGGAGCGCACGTTCACCCGGGCAGTCAGCCCAAGTCCTCGTCAATGGGGATGCGACCGGTCCGGCCCAGGTCTCCCTCGGCGCGACCGCGGTCCTCGACCTGGTCGGTCCCCCGACCCAAGCGTTCGCGCTCGGCATCGGGTTCTACCCCGCGGCCATCCCGACCTCGAGCGGCACCCTGGGAATCGACCCATGGGACCCGACCACGTTCATCTTCCTCAACGGCTTCGACCCGTCCCATCCACACCACGGGCTGAGCTTTCTCTCCGTCGTCGGACAGTTCACCCTCTTCGCCACGCCGTTTCAGGGCGGTCCAGACGGATTCTCGATCTGGACACAGGGACTGGTCGTGGACCCGACGCACCCGGAGGGCGTCGTGCTGACCAACACCCTCGAGGTGACGAGCGTGCGCCCTCCCCCCGCAGTCACCCAGGCATCGCCGAACTACAGCGCCGCCGGCGGCACCCTGTACCTACACGGCTCGAACTTCGATTCGATCCCGGAGAACAACACGGTCAAGATCGGAGACCTCCCGTGCGCCGTGTTGAGCGGCAGCGCCCACTGGCTCCTGGTCGAGGTACCGCTGAATGCCCGTTCGGGGCCGGTCTCGGTCACCACCTCCTCAGGCACCGGCGGCGGCAATCCGGACAAGGTGCATACGTGGTGCGCCGTTGCCACGACGCCATACGACGAGGGCCATCACCCCGCCCTCATCACGGAGACGACGACGGTCATCGGACTGGTCGCCGCTCCAGGAGAACGAGACTTCTATCCCATAAGCGCGAACGCGGGTGAAGAGATCTTCGCAGAGGTCTACAGCTGGGACACCAACTCCGAACGCATCACGGGCTCGATCAACTCGGTGAACGTGTACTTCGACGCCTCCGTACGCATCATCCGCAACAACATCCCGGTCGCCGCGGATGGCGACTCGGGCCCACACCAGAACGCCGGCATCGGCATCCACAACGGCAAGGTCAACTTCATCGCTGACGAGACGGGCGAATACGTCATCGAAGTCGATGGATTCCTCGGCGTCGGTTTCGGTTGGTACATGGTCGTCATCGGTACCCGGGCGCCGCTCACCGCGCCGCTGCACGTGGTCTCGCTGCACCCGAATGTGGCGCGCCCCGGTGACGTCGTCCACGCATACGTGGCTGGAGTGGTGGGCGGCGACCCGACCCAGTACAACCTCGACGTCGGCGGAATACAGATCCCGGTAACCCACGCGGCGCCCGGGCGTCTCGACTTCGTGCTCCCATGGGACACGGGCGCGATCTCCGGCCCCGTCAACGTCTCCACCGCCAGCGACGCCACGCTGCACGTCGAAGACGAGATGCAGGCGTGGCTCTGCGTGATCACGACAGACCTGCGCAGCGAATCGCTCCAGACGAGCCCGCTCTCCCCTGGCGATAGCCTCTACGGCCAGCTCGCGACGAGCGGGGAGGTCGATGCCTATGAGTTCTCCGCCATCGCAGGCGAGAGCTACTTCATCGAGGTGTCGTCCTTCGACGATACGACAGGCCGCGTACGCAACGTCGGCTTCCTGTTTCCCGGCCCCCTCGACCCGGAGCTGCGCATCCTCGACGCCGGGACCGTGCTGACGGGAGACACGGCGGGCGGCCCCGGCCTCAACGCCCTGATCGGAGGCGCCACGACGCCGGCATTCGTCGCGCCGGCGTCAAAGACATACACCATCCAGGTGTCTTCCTTGTTCGGGATCTCCTGGGGCAGCTACATCATCAACCTCCGGCCATTAGCTCCGTAGCAACCGGGCGCAGATGCGGGCAAGATGTGGGTCGCCGTTCCATCGAACGGCGATCCACACATGTCTCCGTTCAAAGCGCTCAGCCGAACCGAACCCCTCATCGTCTGCGGCATCGATCCCGGCACGCGCTCCATGGGATACGGGATCGTCGGCCGGCGCGGGCGTCAGCTGCTCCACATCGACCACGGCGCCTTTCAACCTCCCGCAGGGCTAGACTCCTCCCAACGCCTGCTCCAGTTGGGCCAGGAAATGGGGACCCTCCTCGACCACCATCGGCCCCATGTGATGTCCCTCGAAGAGGCCTTCGTCCACAAGAACGTCCAATCAGCGTTCCGGCTCGGCGAGGCCCGCGCCGTCGCGATGCTCGCGGCTGCGGAGCGCCGCATACCGGTCGTCCACTACCCCACCTCCGTGGCCAAGAAGGCCGTGACGGGTCACGGCAGCGCCGGTAAGGACGTGGTACAGGACATGGTCACCCGCCACCTGGACCTGGATGCCCCGCCCGCGATCCACGACGCCTCGGACGCCCTCGCCATCGCCCTCTGCCTCCTCTTCGATCCACGGCTCGACCCGCGCTTCTCGGACGCTTCCGAGAACGGGTGAGAAGATCTCGGCAACCCCTTGCGTAAGCAGGGAATCCGGCTTCAGCCACAAACCGGGATGTGCCGACACCTTTTGAGAGGGACCGCACCCGGCCCCCGGTCTGGAGAACCCACATGCTGAAGTCGACGCTTCCCGCCCTCATGGGGCTCACGCTGGCCCTCGGCGCCTGCACGACGGCGCCCGGTGGCGGGGCATCCGCCGACGAAGACTCCATGCAGATCAAGCACGACGACGCCGATGTCCCGGCTCAGGTCCGTGCGATCGAGGTCCGCATCAATCAGAAGGCCGCGATCATGGCCGAAGAAATCGAGATTTCGGTCTCGAAAAACTACGAGTGGGACGTCTCGCTGACCGGTGATCGGGTCGGCGCTGGGGCTCCGCCCCAGGACGGCGGCCAGGTCTCCATCGCCGAGGGGCACGCCCGCGCGATGTTCCGTAACCTGGACATCCGCGCCTGGAAGCGCATCGTATTCAAACGCTCAGGCCTCAACGTGGTCCCGTTTATTAAGATCACAGCGAAGGGGCGGGCAGCTTATGCGGTCATGGACGAAGCGAACGAGACGCCCGTCGTCCGCCGGGCACCTGTCATCCGGATCAACAATGCACAGATCCAGTTCATGGACACCCCCGGCCGCTTCTCGTCGCGGTCGACCACCGATCCTGCTCCTGCTGCTGGTAACAGCGTGCACGACCGGTAGCCCGAACGGGAGAAGCGAACCGGGCGCGGTCGAGTCCTCCCTGGAGCGCGCACGGCTGCTCTTGTACCGCGGGGAAAACGCCGAAGCCCACCGCGTTTTTCGGGAGGTGACGCGGGAGCACCCCGAAGCCACCGCCGCGTGGGAAGGCGCTGTCGATAGCCGCCCCGACGACGAAGCGGTGAGGCGCAGCCTCGCGCTGGACCTGGAGGATCGCGTCAACGCCCTGGGGGCCACGTCCCCGTCATCAGTGCCCCTGCGATGCTTGATTCTCCGGCTGGAGCCGGACCTCGCCGTGCGCGAACGCAAGCTATATACGCTCGTCAACGAAGCCAAAGACTTCGCCGGCTGGCCCCGCGCGGCGCTAGCCGACGTGTTCGCGAGGCGGGGCAACCCCCACGCCGCCCTCAACGCCTACAAGCAAGCAACCAAGGACTCCCCGTCGTTGGCCTCCGCCTGGCGGGGGCTCGCCTACACGCTGCTCGAGACCGGACGACCCCAGCCCGCCATCGCCGCCTATGAACGCTATCTGCGGACACGGCCGAATGATCCCGAGGCCCTGTACAACCTCGCCTACATCCTGGTGCGCTGGGAGCGCCGCCCCCGTGACGCGCGCCCTTACCTCGAACGAGCGCTGAACATCCGCGAGAAAGACCCGGCCATTCTCGTCAACCTCGGCAGCGTATGCCTGCTCCTCCCGGAGCCCGACGTCGCCGCCGCGACCCGCTGCCTGACGGGCGCGGCCGCGTATGCACCAGAAGATCCCGATGTCCACTACAACCTGGGCATCCTGTACGCAGACCACCTGAATGACCCTCGCCGCGCCACGCACCACTTCAAGCGCTATCTGGCGCACGGTGGTACGGAGCGCACCCGCGTGCTGGAGTGGATCACCGAGCTCGGAGGCGGCCCCCGACCATGAAGGTGGTCGTGCAGCGCGTCGCGCGGGCAGAGGTCCGTGTCGCGGGCCGGGAACCCGCGCGCATAGACAAGGGACTCTTGCTGCTGGTCGGCCTCGCCACCGGGGACACGGACGAGCAGCTCCTCTGGATGGCCAAGAAGATCGCTGGGCTGCGGCTGTTCCCTGACGCCGAGGGCCGCATGAACAAGGACCTGGGCGACATCGGAGGCGATTGCCTCGCGGTGTCCCAATTCACGCTGCTGGGAGACGCCCGCAAGGGGCGACGGCCATCCTTCACCGGCGCGATGGACCCGGAAGGAGCGTCCATGGCATTCGACCGATTCGTCGCGATGCTGGAAGAAGCGACGGGCCGTCTGGTACCTACGGGTGTCTTCGGCGCCCACATGGACGTCGACCTGGTCAACGATGGCCCCGTGACGCTCATCCTGGAGGCTGCTAACCTCCCCGCATGACGCGCTTTCTGTCTGGAGTCCAGCCGTCGGGGCGACCTCATCTCGGGAACTACCTGGGAGCCATCCAACAGCACGTCGCGCTGCAAAAAGACGGGACGGCTTATTACTTCATCGCCGATTACCACGCGCTCACGACGGTCCAGAACGCGGAGACCCTGCGGGAGCACGTGCGCGACCTCGCGTGCACCTACCTGGCCTTAGGCCTCGACCCGAAGCGATCGGTTTTTTGGCGGCAGAGCGACGTCCCCGAGGTGACCGAGTTGACGTGGCTGCTGTCGACCGTGATAGGCATGGGGCTGCTTGAGCGAGGCCACAGCTACAAGGACAAGGTCGCGAAGGGTCTCACGCCCAACGCCGGCCTGTTCCTCTACCCGGTGCTCATGGCCGCCGACATCCTCGCCTACGACGCCGACTACGTACCGGTCGGCAAAGACCAGGTGCAGCACGTCGAATTCGCCCAGGACATGGCGGGCGCGTTCAACGCGCTCTATGGCGACGTCTTCAAGCGCCCTGAGTGGAAGCTGTCGGAGAGCCCCCGCGTCGTCGGACTGGACGGCGAGAAGATGAGCAAGAGCTACGGCAACGACCTCTGGGTCTTCGAGGAAGGCAAGGCGCTCAAGAAGCGCGTCGGCAAGATCCCAACCGACTCTCGCGCGCCGGAAGACCCCAAGGACCCGGATGGCATGCTGATCTTCGACTGGCTGGAGATGCTCTGCCCGAAGGACGAATACGAGGATCTCTGCCGCCGCGCGCGCGCAGGTGGAGAGGGGGGCCCCGGGTATGGCGAGCTCAAGAAACGCGTCATCGAGGGGATGGACACGATGTTCGGGGATGCCAGGGCGGAATACCACCGCCTGCGCGCCGACACCGGGTACGTGGACAGCGTCCTCGCCCAGGGTGCATCGCGCGCCAGAGAACACGCCAGCGCGGTCCGCGATCGCGCCTACGCCGCCTGCGGCCTGCGGTGATCTATCCGCCGCCCAAGAGACGCCGGACCCACTTGCCGATCATGTCCATCTCCAGGTGGACCGGATCGCCGACGCCGAGCGCACCCAGCGTCGTCACTTCGAGCGTGTGGGGGATCAAGCTGACGGTCGTCCGAGAGCCATCGATCGCGGACAAGGTCAACGAAACTCCGTCGATGGTGATGGACCCCTTGGGGACGACGAGCTGCGCGAGCTCGTCCGGGACCTCCAAGGTGAGGTCCGTCTGACCCTCGTGGAGCACGTCCACCGACGCCACCGTACCGAGCCCGTCCACGTGTCCTGAGACGAAATGGCCACCGAGGCGGTCCCCGACCCGCAGGCTCCGCTCGACATTCCGCTGGTCACCCTCGGCGACCGCCCCGAACGTCGTCAGACCCAGGCTCTCGTCCATCAGATGGAACGTCACGACCGAGCCCTCGAGGGTCGCCGCGGTCAGGCAGCAGCCCGCGACGGCGATGGAATCGCCGATCGCCACCCCGTCAGCCAAATCCTCGAGATCGAGGGCGAGAGCGAGGCCTCCCGAATGGCGTTCGGCGCGGACCACCCGCCGCCGTCCTTCCACGATACCGGTGAACACGGGCCGATCCTACGTTTGAAGCCCAGCCGGTCCAAGCAGCAAGTCCTGCGGCAGCCATGACTTCCGACGGGACCGCTCGGTTCCCGGATCACTCGTCCGTCGTCGCTTGATGGGACCAGTCGAGGTCGTACTATGTGGGCTCGCCAAACCGCGTCCGGGAAAGCACTTCCGGCGCGGGCGGGACCCCAAGAAGCCGCGGTATGCGGGTAGATATCCTGACCATATTCCCAGCCATCATCGATGGCTTCCTAGGGGAAAGCATGGTCCGGGTAGCCCGGGAGAAGGACCTCCTCGAGGTGCAACTCCATGACTTTCGCGCCTTCGCAGCGGAACCGCGCCGGTCCGTGGACGATAAGCCGTTCGGCGGTGGGCCGGGGATGGTACTGAAGCCGGAGCCGGTGTTCGCGTGCCTCGACGACATCCTGTCGCGGGTCACGGGCACCAAGCCACGGATGCTTCTACCCTCCCCCGTCGGCCGAACGCTCGACCAACGGCTCGCGCGCGAGCTCGCCGCGGAGCCGCACCTAGTCATCCTCTGCGGTCGCTACGAAGGCTACGACGAACGCATCGTCGAGGGCTTCGGCTTCGAGGAGATCTCGATCGGTGATTACGTTGTGACGGGCGGGGAGATCCCCGCGATGGTACTGGTGGACGCGGTGACGCGGCTCCTCCCAGGAGTCCTCGGGCACGACCTTTCGGCCGTGGAGGACTCCTTCGAGGCCCCGTTGCTCGACCATCCGCACTACACGAGACCCGCGGAATACCGTGGGATGAAGGTGCCCGAGGTGCTGCTGTCAGGCGACCACGCGAAGATCGAGGCGTGGCGACGCGCACAGTCTCTCGAGCGAACGAGACAGCGCCGTCCAGACCTGTTGGACGACGAAGGCAACTAGCTCAACAAGGATCTGGCCATGGAACGCTACCTCGAGTTTGAGAACGAACATCTCCGCAAGGAGCCCCTCGAGTCATTCGACGTGGGGGACACGGTGGATGTCCAGGTCCAGATCAGGGAAGGCGACAAGGAGCGCGTTCAGGTCTTCAACGGGACGGTCATCGCCCGGCGCGGTGGCGGCCTCGGTGAGAGCTTCACCGTGCGCCGTATCGTCCAGGGTGAAGGCGTCGAACGGACCTTCCCGGTCCATTCGCCCAAGGTCGTGGGTCTGACCGTGAAGTCGCGAGCCATCATCCGCCGTGCGAAGCTGTACTACCTCCGCGATCGGACGGGCAAGGGCACACGCCTGCGCGAACGTCTCGGAGTAAGGGCCCCGAAGAAGGGCAACTCGTAGCGTCCTTGATCTCAGTAGCCCTAGGAGGGGCGACCGGTGACCGATAAGATCATGTTGCGGTGGATCGTCATCTGCGTCGTAGTGCTGCTCGCGGCGTGGTCACTGGCGGAAAACCCGTTGGAAGACAACCTCGGCATCGACCTACGGGGCGGCGTCACGCTGACCTATGAGGTCGATAGCGACTCGATCAAGCAGGCCCGAAGGGATAGCTCGGGTCAGAGCCTCGAGGACGCGTTAGAGGATACGGTCCGGGTCATTTCAGCTCGGATCAACACCCTCGGCGTGAAGGACCTGTCCGTCCGCCGAGAGGGCTCACGCCGCATCCTGATCCAGGCGCCCGCCATGCTCGACACCGAGCTGGAGGAGATCAAGCGCCGCATGGTGCAGCTCGGGCAGCTCGAGTTCCCCATCGGCATGGGCCGGATCAAGGGGAAGAAGGACCCGACGCTCAAGATCTACAACGAGGACGGCTCGACCTCCGTTGTCGAATTCCGGGAAGCGGATTTCGACAAGCAGCTCGCCGATCGCATCGCCCAGGATTGGCCCGCCATCCGGAAGGCCGTCGGGGAAGGGCGCCAGCCCGAAGAGAATCTGTACCGTCCCGGCAAGCCCTACAACCTCGTCCACGAGGAGGAGGCGCGGACCGAGATCGTGTGGAAGCCCTGGTCCGCGGGCGAAGCCGCCAGCCGCCTGAATCAGCCAGGCGGAGACGACTACATCGAGCGCACGGTCACTCAAGAGGAGGTTCAGGCCGCCCTCTCCAACGCCCGCAAGGGTGCGGAATATGACAAGGAGTTGATCCTCGGCGGCTGGCTCTACTTCGACCCGGACTGGTACGGGGCGGGCCGACGGGGTTTCAGCGGACGCGACGTCAAGAACGTCTCGCGCGGCGAAGACCAGCTCGGCGGAAAGGCCGTCAACTACGAGATCAGCCGTGACCGCCAGGGGGACTTCGAGGACTACACGCAGAAGTTCATCGACCACGCGAAGTGCCTCGTCCTCAACGACGAGATCTGGAGTAACCCGACCATTCAGTCGGCGCTCTCGGATTCGGTCCAGATCACGGGTGGGGGCACCGGCTTCACCGAAGAAGACCAGACCTGGCTCATCGACTGCCTGCAATCAGGCAGTCTGCGCCTACGCCCGAGCCTGCAGAGCGAAGATAACGTCGAGGCCACTCTGGGCGATGAAGCGGTGGCCAGCGGCGTCCTCGCGACGATGCTCGGCGGCCTGCTGGTCGTCGTGTTCATGGTCTTCTACTACCGCTTCAGCGGTGTGGTCGCCGTCGTCGCCCTGGTGCTCAACCTCGGCCTCATGCTGGCCATGCTTGCGCTGTTCCAGGCGACGATCACGTTGCCAGGGATCGCGGGCATCATCCTCACCATCGGCATGTCGGTCGACGCCAACATCCTGATCTTCGAGCGCATTCGGGAGGAACTCTCCAAGGGCAAGACGCTGGTGTCCTCGGTGCAGACCGGCTTCGACCGGGCGTTCGTGACGATCATCGACGCCAACCTGACAACGGTCATCACGGCCGTGATCCTCTACCAGTACGGCGTCGGACCCATCAAGGGATTCGCCGTCACGCTGATGGCAGGCATCGCTTGCTCCCTGTTCACGGCGCTGTTCGTCGCCAAGACCATCTTCGCCACCGCCATCGGCAAGGAGCTGATCCGCGGTGGGCTGAACATGACCCGATGGGTCCCGGCCGATCTGCGCTGGGACTTCATCGGCAAGGTCAAGAAGGCCGCCGTGGCGTCCGTCGTCGGCATCGTCGCGGCCCTCGCGATCTTCTTTGGCTCAGACCCCTATGGCCTCGACTTCACGGGCGGCACGATCGTCCGCATGACACTCGAGGGAGACGTCACCAGCCAGGAGGTGAAGGACCAGGTCTCGACGATCAGCAAGGACGACGGCACGACCCTGTTCCCAAACGTCGCGGTTACGAAGCTCGTCGAGCAGCGCGAGATCGGCGGCAAGGCCCACACTTCATACGACATCCACCTGCAGACGGTGGTCTCCCTGGACTCCAGCGAGGCGGCCCAGCGGGTCGAACCAGAGCTGCGCTTGGCCTTCGCCGAGGCCTTCGACCATCTCGATGAACCGACCAAGGACGAGCGCTCCGACGAGTGGTCGTTCACCTTCCACCTCAAGGCCGCGACCGCCACTGAGAGCGCCAGCGAAACGGTCAATGCACACGCCGACACGACCGGGCGTCGGCCGTTCGAGATCGTCCGTGTGCTCCCGGTCAGCCCGAACCCGGAGGACGAGACCGCAACGGCCTTCCGCTTCGAGATCAACGAGAAGAGCCTCATCGGCAAGGACGAGATCCTCGAGAAGCTCATCGGCGTGTTCGGTGACAAACTGCCCAAGGAGTCGGGGAATGGAGGCGCCGTCGCACAGGCGCTCGCGTTCCCGAAGCTCAACTTCGTCGGCCCGAACGTCGTCGCGAACTTGAAGCAGCAGGCCATCGTCGCCGTCATCCTCTCTCTGATCGCCCTGATCCTCTACATCTGGTTCCGATTCAAAGAGATCAAGTACGGCTTCGCCGCAGCGATCGCGGTCTTCCACGATGTGATCATCGCCCTCGGCGTGGTCGTCCTGTTCAACTCGTTGGGCATCGTCCATGTGCCGATCAACCTGCCCATCATCGCCGGCTTCCTGACGATCATTGGCTACTCGTTGAACGACACCATCGTGCTCTTCGACCGCGTTCGCGAGAACCTCGGCAACATCAAGGGCTCGTTCGGCGAGATCGTGAACCACTCGATCAATCAGACCCTCGCCCGCACCCTGCTCACGTCGCTCACGACGTTCGCCGTCGTGTTCATTCTGCTGATCCTGAACTACGGCGCCGAGAGCCCCATCGAGGGCATCGCGTTTACCCTCATGGTGGGCGTGCTGGTCGGCACCTACTCGTCGATCTTCATCGCATCGCCTCTGGTGATCTGGTTCCACGATCGCGAGGAACGCCGCGCCAAGACCGCCAAGGGTTGACCGGTTTCGCCGAAGCCGGTGCTTGACCCTGACGCGACCCCCTCCGTAGGCTGACGGCCATGGGTCAGATGGTCGTGGGCGTCAGCCTCATCTTCCTCGCACTCCTCGCGGCGGTGGGGCTATGGCTC
>NYSS01000116.1 GCA_002683135.1 Planctomycetota bacterium
CAGTTTCCCTAACACCCCCAGATCTAATCCGCAAGTCCTGTCTGTCGGCTATCACTATCGAGACCCAACTTATCCGAAATCATCCGCAAAGAGGCGCCTAGATTTATCTGTTCCAAAGCGTGACCATAAGAGAGCGTATATGCACCTGAACCGTAGGAGAAGGTTCCCTTTTCTTCCCCCGCGTTTGTGATCTCTTGAATCCCAGCGACCTCAAAACTTGTTATCGCCAAGCCGATTGTACTTTGTGGGGTCAAGTTTTTAGCCACCCCTACAAAGCTATGATTGCGGTCAAAGGACAATCTTTGTGTTGCTAGCGTAAAGGTGAGGTCATCCACGTTCGTCAACCCGGCTGGATTCAATGCGACCGAACTAGCACCATCTGCGACGGCCGTAGACGCGCCTGCCATCCCCACAGACCGTGCACCTGCTCCAAACCGAAGATATGGAGCGGAATCCACATCTGCCAAGCATATGGAGGTGGCAAAAAGTAAAAACCAAACTATTGTGTATGGAACTGTTTTTTGAAACATCTAATTCTCCTGTCCGATGTGAGTGAAGCGCAACCCCCGCCACACTTCACTCATTATGAACCTAATATTATCGAGGGCGGGTAAGTGCCAGTTTCAGGAGACGATACTCGGTTCCGAGATCGCTGGTTACCATAATCTGGCAGAAGTATACGCCACGAGCAAGTGTGTTGCCGCCTTCTGTGTTCCCATCCCAAACTTTCTTGTACTGTTCGCCCGTTTCTACCGCCTTTGCAGACTCCAGTGTTCTCACCAGACGCATCGACACATCGAAGATTTCGATGGTTACTTTCGCCTGTCTTGACGCACTGAAAGCAATCGTTGTATTCTCATTAAACGGATTTGGGTAGTTCAACACATTGAGTATGACCGTTGCTGCGTCGTCTGGACTTTCGACAATGAAGGTCCATTCGATGGTCGCTTTATTCGGTGTTGGCATTGCGATATCGGAGACCTCGACTTTGACTGTATGTCGGCCAAAACTGAGATCGCCTTTCGGTGTATATGTCACCTGATCCGCTGTTGCCGATTGCGGAGTAATTAATGCTCCATCGACAGACATTTTTACCGATTTGGTATCAACTCCGGAAATAGCGTCATTATACTTAGCCGAAATAACAGGTCGACGTGTTTCTCTGACCGGTAGCTCACCTGTCGGTGAAACGATGTCAATCACCGGTGGAATGGTGTCGAATTCGACGGTAAAGGTCCAGCGAGCCTGACTTTCGTTTCCGTTTTCGTCAGACACTGTGGTGGCCACTGTGTATGTGTCTGCACTCAATGCACTGTTGGGTTTGAATTCGGCCGAATTACCGCCACCACTCGACTTTGTTCGACCTGATACGGCTTTGCCGCTACTGTTCTTCAAGCTAATCTTAATCGAATCCACACCAGACAGGTCGTCTGTTGCCGACACAGAGATGATTGGTTTTTCCAATCTGACCGTACCTTGTGGGTCAGTCACCGTGATTTGGGGCGGTGTATTATCCTGCTCCACGGTAAACGTCCAAGAGTGAGAACTTTTACCGCCAACACTCTCCGCTGTAACAGTGGCGGTATGTGTTCCATCGTCCAAACCAGAAATGTTGAGGTTGACTGCGCTATCCTTTAGTGTAGCTTTGGTGGTTTTTCCATCGACCGCAATCGTGACAGTCGTCACTTTGGATCGATCTTCACTGATAGCAGCACTTACATTAGCTGAATCGCTCCGGATCACGCCCTGCGGCGCTGCACTAGAGATAACAGGTGGGGTTCCATCGATCTCAAATGTCCACTCGAGGAGTGAGATGCCACCCCCGCTTGTGGCTCGGAGTTCAACCGTATGCCGTCCAGCCTCGAGCCCTGAAACTTTAACAAAGGCCAAGCCATCAGATATTTTAACACTTTTGGCACTACCATCAAGTTTAACCGCAACCTTGGAGACTTTGGATTGTTCATCGGTTACGTTGGCCGAGATCACAACATCTTTTCCACCCAAGTCTCCGATAATCGACTGGGGAGATGGTTGTGGATTAGAAATAATGGGAGCGGTTGTATCCACGTCTACACTAAAAGTCCAAGTATAAGTCGTCTTTAAACCGACCCCGTTTGTCACTTCAGCTGTGGCTTGGTGTTGACCGGAGGACAAGCCTTTTAGAGCTAGGGTCGTGCCTTGGCTGGCCTTGCCACTATCAACCGATAACAGTACTTTGGTTATATTTGATTGTTGGTCGCTTGCCAACACGGTCAGGGTAACATCTTTAGAATGAACTACCCCCTGCGGGCTAGCCGCTGAGATCACTGGTGGGGTAGTGTCTTTGGCTTGAACAGTGAAAGACCATTCGTAGGTCGTTTCCAACCCATCACTGTTGGTGACCAAGGCAACGACCTGATGCGTTCCATCTGCCAGGTTCTTCATACTTTGCGATGATCCCTCACCCAGATCTTTACCATCGAGCGTCAGATTAACCCCTGCAATACCGGATTGTTCATCTGAGGCCAGAACGGAAATCGTCACATCGGAAGTTGTGACGACACCTTGTGGGCTAGCCTGTGCTAAGATTGGCGGTGTCGTATCCGGTTGTTTGGTACCCCCAACTACGAAATCAACAGAAGTTGTACCAACATTTCCGACTTTATCCGTTACACTGACTGTCACTTGATAAGCCCCACCATCTAATGGGGTTTCGCGGGTGAAGACTAACCGTTTGTTGTTAATCTTTAACAGATTACTATCCAATTCCACCAGAACAGCATCTGGTGTAATATGGTGCAGCTCAAGCTTCACAGTATCCACTTCAACGCCGGTTCCAATTGCCCCATCATCATAGGCGGCATACAGCGTCGGTAAAGGACTTACCTCAAGCCCGGCAGTTGGTGACAGTACCGTAATCGCAGGAGCGGTTAAGTCGACGTTAATCGGTGGTAGTGGGAAACTGACTGAACCATTTTTCTTCGTCACAATACCTTCTAGGTTTCCGAGTGTTCCTTCCGGGAAGTTAGAGCTATCCAGCGACACGGCAAAGGTTCTTACCGTTTCACTTTCAGTAGAACGATAAGCTTGAACTACTTCGACCGTTAGTAAGCCTAGTTCTCTAGCCGATTTTCCGTCGATCAGCACGTCAATTTCTGCTGCACTGACACCATCCAGCGTCAAAGTAAAAGCAAATTCCGTTGACACTGGTAACCCTGTCGGGAATGCGGCGATCACCTCGGCTATACTAAATCCATTTATGTCGATCGGTGGTGTTTCTCCTTCGATAAATGGGGAGGTGAAGTTTTCGACGCGAACGGCGATGCTTGAGTCTTCTGTCTCTTCTTCGCTATTCCCAGCCTCGTCGACAGCTAGAATTTGCAAAGTGTGGGATCCGTTCTCAACCAGTTGTAGATCTAAGTCCACCTCATAAATCCCATTTTCATCTGGAAGCAGAGGAAGCATCAGATTACCGTCGACAAACAGGTTGACCGAAGCAAAGGTGGCCGGATTAGCTGTTATTTCAGCCGTAATCGATAAGACGGGAGACTCGACCCCCTCAGCCAGTAATCCACCCACAACATAAACACCATCTACGGCTTCTAACTGATCATAGTAGTAAGCCTCTGAAACGCTGAGAATCTTGGATGTACTTCTTGGTCCAACATCATCGACGTTATCCACAGATAATGATGGTGTCATACTCGACGTATAGGTTGTTCCTTTGGCGTCAGTTAAGATGGCTTGAATCAGATAAGGGTTATCATCCAGAGATACATCGTGTGCACCTGGACTGTCGGCAGTAATAGTATCGTCCAGTGTCAGCGTATCCAGACTAACAGACCACTTACTCTGCCTTCCATCAAGAACTGGTTCGGTAACCTCTGCTAGTGTTTCCCATTCCGTTTCGTCAGTGCGGCGAATTTGGAGCTCAACAGAAGTAGTCTCTGGAACAGTTCTGGCCGGGGTAGCCGCATAGATGGTTACAATCCCTTTAGCTCCACCACTATCGATACTGCTTTCGTCTACCCCGATCTGTATAGCGAGTATATCTGGTATTGCTGGATACAATCCCTCACTCAACTTCAAATTAACGGTTTGGGTATCTGAGAGGCCAAGTGCGTTGGTCGTAGCAACGTTAAGCGAAATCGCATTTCCAGCCGCTAATAACTCATCGTAATTATCGATTGTATAGGTGACATCGAACTCACTATCGGCAACCGCAGAGGCTAAGGCTTCTGCCTCTACAGATGCGATTTCAGTATTGTCCAAACTGACAATGACAGATATCAGTGGGTGGACTGTCCGATTGCTGACCCGCAGTTTGATGGCTAGATCTAGGGTATCTTCAAAAATGGTGTCTTGTCCCTCTCGTTCTCCGATCAGCAGCTCGGTGACTTTGATGGTGTCGGCCTCAGGTGCAGCAACCCGGATCTGGGTCGCCGGTGCATTGGCACTAACATTGAGAATCGCATCTACGCCAATAGCACGGACCAAATAGTCACCAGGTTCAATAACACTGAGTGCCATATCCATTTGATGTGGAGAACTTACTGAGGCCGGGACTGTATCCAATTGGCCCAGCATCCCTCCGATTCCAAGACCCGCTAATTGATCGGCTGGCAGCAGGCCGGTTAACAATTGACTGGCACCGAAACGATCATCGGATTCGGGAACGGGTAAAGAGAACCAGGTACTCATTGGGTCATCGTCGTCTCGCTTCATGTAATACAGGTAACCAACAAGGTCTGATTGAGAATTTGTCGGCTTACTGTGCAGATTTAGAATGCCCATACTACCCGGTTTAATCGCTGAAGCGACATGTACACCATCATTGGTCATATAGTGCGCAGCATTTTCGCCCACAGCCGGTTCAAGCGTAGAGATTGGTGCAGTTCGATCTAAAACGAATCCTTTTGGACTTAACCGGTCAAGCGTATTTCCTGTGCTATCGTAAGCTGCAGCTCCCAGTTGATACTCACCATCGGCATTAGCATCGAAGTCAAATTTAGTCACCCACAGAGTCTCATCACTTGCAATCCTTGGTGTGGCAAAGAGCGAAACCAATTTTGGATCCAGCGTTGTTAAGATATCTTCGTATAGGGCGGTTGCATTTCTGGTCAAGATACTGACCAATTTATCTTGATCAGCCGGAGCAATCTCCAACGCGACACCACCTCCTCCGACGATACTGCCGACGAGTGGATCTAGAATTGGCCCCATCGCATCCTGAACCTCTTCGGTCAGCAACTGATCAATCAAGCCTCGGTCATCGAGTTGCATATTTCGCAGGTCAGGCATTACCCACTGGGAAATGTTATCTAGAGAAACGCCAGCTAATTTCATAGATACGGGATTGGAAAACTCAACTTCAAAATAGTAGTAGTAGATCTTAGCCGGCTCTATATTAACAGCTGTCTCCCAAATAAACTGATCGCCAATCTGGCGGGGCTGCATAGCTGCACTACCAGAATATTCAGCAGCGGTTGGCGGTTCGATTAAACGGTTGTAGGCTACTGGTCCAACCAAGCGGTTAAGTGAACCACCACCGAGTAGTGCACTTAAATCCATACCGCCGGCCAAACTGGCTAAATTGGACACATCATCCAAGGCGTCCAGATTCTGCTCTAGATCAACCACTTGTGCTTTTAATTCTTCTGGAACCGTCTCCGCTGCCGTGACTTCGACCAAGAAATTTTGGACGTTTTCCTTAACAGCTTCAATCTGTTTGGGATCCTCTAGCAAGTCCTGAACATCACCACCTGAAGCGGCGGAGGTTAATGAATCCAACTGACTGGTAATATCGCTTAATTGATCCTGAAGAACCGCGGGCAACTCAACTTCGGCTAAATCACCCAGTACATCTGTAGCGTTATCACTAATGTCAGTCACGTTTTCCAGGACTTGGTCAACCTTCTCTTGAATTTGTTCTTCTAGCGTTTTTGGCCCTTCATCCACTGTCGGTTCTGGCAGATCTTTTTCCGCATAACGGAGTGTAACACCGGCAAACATTTGACCATTGTCACCACCAGGATAAACCGGCAAGAAGGCCGCTGCCAACTCCTCTTCGAACTGGAAGGTATGAGGAAAAGTTTCTCCTGCCATCACCTTTTCAGCTTCAGAGGTGATCGACTGTAGCCCGTTTAGTTCGAACTCGACCTTGGCGACCCCCGGATTTGGGATAGATAGATACAGATCAAGCTTATCACTGGTAACAAAAGGTGTAAGTCCCATATTGGGTTTGCCAAGACCATCTAAAAGGCCAGACAGCGGTGCAGGTACAACACCGTTGCCGAAGTTTTCCAGATCCTTATTTTCTGGATCGGCAAAGACAAGCGGCAACTCAGGGCTAAGTAGCACTTGCGTTGGCAATAATCCACCCGGCACCATACTGTTTAGCAAACCGGTCATCTGGACTCGCAAATTGGGGTCGTTGCGAATCAGCTTCATCAATTCGCCTTGTAACAATTGCCCCACACTGGTTTTCTCAATTGCTCTAGCGACTAGTCTATCGATGAAGTCACGGTACTGACCAGAGTTGATCGACAGTCC
>NYSS01000117.1 GCA_002683135.1 Planctomycetota bacterium
CCATGATTTTTTCCTATAAACAGACTCTGAAAATTAAACAAAAGAGTGATTCATCTAAACCAAATACTTTTTGGGTATTTTGCATGAAGTGGCTTATCAAAACCAAGCCATTGGCCAGAAGGGTAGTAAACAAATAAAGCAACTAGAATAAAAAATGGAATAAGGGAAGCATCGTAATAGCCACCGATAGCAAAATTTATCAGGATGAACAAACTGACTCCAGCAGACCATCGAGTAGTTAATCCAATCAATAATCCTACAGCACTATACAACTCGCCCAAAGTAACAATCCATGCAATCAATGTATGAAGAGGTATAGCAAAACTGCTTAGATAAAACACAGCAAAACTGTCAGGCGGGAGCTCAGTCAAACGCTGGAGAAAAACCTCTTTTAAGACATCACTTGTCACCCACCCACTGTTTATTTTATTCACTCCTGCTGCTAACCAAAAAATAGCAAACAACGTCCTCATGATAAGAAGAAAAACAATACCGGTTATAGCGGCTGGGCGACGTTTTAATATCATATTGTCTGCCTCAAGGATTATGCTCTTCTATGATCTCGAGCGATTCCCACAAAGGAAGGCGATAGCAAAACCCAATGTGATTATTGGTAACCAATTCAATCCATTGACTGCTTTCTCGATCGATCATTTTCTCTTCAATGTAAATGGTATTGGGATCGATTGAAATTCGTGCTTCTCCGATCTGTGGATAAGACCAGTTGTTCTCGTCAACTTTTATAATGTTTACAGGTCTTTGGTGTCCTTTAACTGCATCATCATTAAAATTTTTAATAAAAAATTCCCAAATGGTACTGATCTGTGACCAAAATGTACGAGTTTCCAAATGATACAGGGTAAATTGACCGGACTGAGGAAGTGCATTATATACATCCTTCGTGTTCGTATTCTCGCATAGCAATACTGCCTCACACATAGTGCAAAACTCACCAAACTGGCTATAGAGTAACAACGATGATTCATCCCCTGCTTCAACTTCGGCTGATGAGTATAAGAGTGATATTGTAATTATGAGAGAAACAATTCCTAGTACGATTCGATTGAGATAAAAAAAATTACGAAATAATCGCATTCAGATTAACGTTCTTCAACTAGAACAAATTGACCCAAAACCTGTACCTGAAAACTCAACGTATTATTGTTTGTGTCCAAAACAGATCCTACATCCTTTAGTACCTTTGGGAGTGCTTCAAATGCCTGTGTTAGCTCATTGAAAACATAAGGTTTTACTCTCTCTAAGTTATTGACCTTAGTTGCATCGTAGGGCAACGTTATTGTAACAGGGGCATTGAATATAGTTCTATGGGGCCCAAAAAAAACTGTTGGTGAAACCGCATTTGTGTGCTTGGGCATCGGTTCATCTGGGGTGCGCTTACCTTGGGTTCCAATCACTGCAGGGAAATCATCTTTAGCTGAATCAAGATAATCTTCAAGGTCAGAATATTCATTTATCGCTCGAACAGCATTATTGCCATCATTGGATGGTGTCCATCTATTTTCCCATTTATAGTTTTCTGGAATCCCAGGTTGGGGATCCGGTGGAATATAAATTCTTGTTCCTGACAATGGCCCTTGATTTATTTCAACAGAGCCCCCCTCTAATTCTGTGACTCCTCCTTCTCCTAATATTTGTATGTCTAGATCAGGAAAAATCCCAAATCGCTCTATTCCACCTCTGATTCTATTGATATAGTTGATTGCCAAATCATCTGAAAAATCTTGGAAAGCTTCCATTAATTGTAAGCGAGTGAACCCTTCCGGACATTGATGATTGATTGCGTGTCTCTGCTCATAATCCCCTGGACCATGGTGTTTCTCACACCAAGTCATCCTATACTCCCCCTGGCGTATCTCTTCTATGGTGTTCAAGGGTATATTCAATGCTTCTCTCATATTGATGATCAAAACCCAGTAGTCATAACCCCAATGTGATAATTGAACTATCACTTCTTTCTTCTTTTGATTGAGGATGGCATCCTCTATAGTGTCCCTAAGATCTTTATAGGCCAAAGGATCTTCTTTATGACCTAACTGATTCCTATTAAATAATGCATATGCAAATAAATTATTGGTTCTGGCATCTGAACTGCCAATACCACCGGTCCTGTTAAATGTGATCTTATGTTCTTTCTCATTTTGCTCAATATATCTTTTAAAGCTTAAAAAATTTTGGTACGCATTCTCATGAAATACTTCTTTGATGAAGGGATGAGCATTCGACATTGGGCCAACAGGATTTGCTCCTGGCCATGGCAACCCAAATGTAGCGTAAATAACCGCAACCTCGTTGCCAGGATCAATATGATCTAAATGACGTTGTAAGTTTTTGTGCATGATGTGATTGTATTCGGGAGTTCTTCCATACATTCTGACCTGATTGATATCAAAGTCATTGACATCGAAGCCTGCCCTACACAAGGACTGATAGGACAAGTAGAGATCCCAAAAATTATTAGCATATTTATTATGATCGGTTATCGGTTTTGCAAGTACGATATTACGATATCCACTTCTTGCCATACGAGGCATGGTGTCCTTCAGGTGATCTGTCTGTCCAGGAACACTTGAATAATAGCCCTCTTTGACCTTTATTTTATTATCAAAATATTCCCCGATGTAATTTCTAATAAAAGGATCCCTGAGCACTTCAAACTTTTCATCTTCTGGGAAGTGAGCGGGTTCTTCGGGGTCCCAACCCATCATTCCTGCAATTCTAGCCTTATAGGCTTTATCTATTTCGTAGTAATCGTTGACTCCATTGGCTTTCTTGATGAGAAAAAATTCCTCCAAATAATCAATTCCATTTCTTGGATCAGGTGTGTACCTTATCAGGGGCACTCCTCCAGTGTCTCTAGATGAAAAAGAAACATAATCTTTCATAGCGATAATCTCAACCCCATCGAGATCTTTTTTATAAAGTATTTCCGCACCCCCTCCGGCATAGGGAAAATCGCCTAATTGATTAGCCACAACAGGGATATAACTTTGACCGTCTTCACTAATCCTATAGGTGCCTACACTATCCCAGAGTCTCTCCAATCCTTTAACTTTTCTTCCAATGGCAAAAGGTAATCTGGATATTTCAACTTGGAATGGGAAAGTCCCAGTATGCCATTGAGTGCATACCTGATCTGGTGTAGTGATTCTTTCTCCTCCAGAGGTTCTCCAGAAAAGATAGTCGTCATAAGCTTTATTAAAGCCCTCAGGGGTTCCCCAGCCGGTCATTACTACTACAGGTTTATCCTTGATAGGCAGTGAAACTGGTTCGCCTGAAGGTTTGAGCAAAACTGCTGGCTTCCACTCATTCGCTGGATAGTATTCGTACTGGGAAGAAAGAATGAAAACTAACGTAAGACCTATAACTAAAATGGCTAACCAAATTTTCTTTTTCAAGACATTCTCCTAGTTGATGTTACGGATACTCTTAAAACTGTAGCACTATTTTGTCCTAAAAAATCATTATTTTAGAGTCATTTATATATTGCTACCATCTCCTCGCCTTTAGAATTTCTATAAGCCCTTGCCATACCGTCAGTATTAAATTCCATTGAAATCTTACCATTTTTATCCAAGACAATAACACCACCATTTACTCCCATTGTTGTTAATTGGCCAATCACTTGGGAGGTAGACTCACCAACAGAAAGACCTAAATATTCCATCCTGGCACAAATTTCTCGAGCCACATTGTATCGAATGAAGTATTCCCCATGACCCGTACCTGAAACTCCACAAACATTGTTTTGAGCCCAAGTGCCTGCTCCAATAATGGGTGAATCGCCAATCCTTCCTGGTAATTTATTGGTCATGCCTCCGGTGGATGTTCCGGCTGCAATATTACCAAATTTATCCATTGCTAAAGCACCCACTGTGCCAATTTCTTTGGCTTTTTGTTTTCTAACTCTTTTCAGTTTTTCTTCAGAATAAAAATAGCTTGGGTCAACCAATTCAAGTTTGCCTTGCTTAGCAATTTTCTCGGCACCTTGTCCTGCCATCAGCACGTGTTTAGTATGCTCCATAATGTATCGTGCTAGTTTGATTGGATTTTTTACCCTAGAAACAGAAGCCACTGCACCCGCATCTTGGTCTTTACCATTCATGATTGAAGCATCCATTTCCTGTTTCTCGTCTTTGGTATATACCGAGCCTCGCCCAGCGTTAAATAATGGATTGTCTTCAAGGGCAGAAATTGCAATTTCAACGGCATCCAAGCTTGATCCTCCTGATTCTAGTACATGAAAACCGCGATCAAGCGCTTCTTTCAAGCCCATCTTAATGGCATCCTGTTCTTGCTTATTCTTTCCTTTGGACCATCCTGCTCCCCCATGAATGACAATAACAGGATAGGACTGATTTTCGTCCAGGATTGGATTCTCTATTGTTGTATCTGACGATATATTAAATGTCGCAAATAACCCGACGACAATGAGTATTTTTTTCATAAATAAGTTTAATTGGACGTTCAATTTAAGTTAACAGAATTACTGGAAATATAAATACTTTTCTCACTTGAATTTTTTGAAGAATGCCTCATATATTTATTGCCCTGGAAATTTTAATTACACCGTTATATAAGGAGAATAATTCAGATGCTCACTAACTATTTTTTCATTTTCTGCATGCTGCTTATCGTGGTGATCTCATTGGATGATTTTTCATGGAAATCTCACGCGCATAGGGTCAACTTTCAGATCATTATTAATGACGATCCAGAACCGTTCCAAGAAAATGATAAACAAAATCATTTAGATCTTGTTGCTTGATAATTAATTTTTGTTACAAATCTTTATGGTGTATCATTTATTGAGAGTGTTGTTTTTGGATATATAATTCTGAGTTCACTAAAAAAATATATTAATTTGCCTTGGTATCTCGCACTTTGGGTGCTGCCCCTTCATTTTTATGCTTTAGTATTCCCTCCTCTGGCCATTCTTGTTATAACCAACCATCACTGGTCTTACTTAGAGGAAACCATAGATCAACCCATGTTGCTTTATTATGCTGTGGGTTTTTTATTTTTGGGGAGTCTTTTAGAAGTTATCCAAAATAGTGTAGATCGCTGGTATCTTACTGCCGACACAGCGAGTACATTACAAACCAGTACCTTGGATGGTCTATTTACATTTTTTATCGTGGTTGGACAAGCAATGATATTGCTGGCCATGATAGGTAATGATGGCTGGACTCTGTGGTTAGTTGTTATAGTTATTGCAGCAACTCCAATTCTTTATATTAAGCAAATGTTTCATCTTCTACCCATCATCATTACAGGCTTACTGAATACTATCATTGGATATTTCATCTTTGGGGATCCGATTATTTTCTTCCAGCTGGTTTTGGCTGGCATGACCGTATACTTCTTTAACGTACTTCTTAATACTGGAGCACAATTCTTTCATGGCCTAACTACCGTTTCAGCATCTTCAGGAATTTTATTTTTTGTTGCTGCAATTGATAATGCTGCTCGTCAAGAATACAGCAGCCCATCAGCAGTGATGATTTCAATCATTGCAGTATCAGCTATTTTATTTTTTATGTGGAATAAATTAAATCAAACAGGAGGAACAGAAAGTTATTTGTGAAAATCTCTAAAAAACAAAAAAAGGTTACTGAAGAGTATAACTATTTAAAAGACAAAATCGATCAAATAGAAAAGCTAAGAGAACATGATCGTAGTGCTGAAACATGGCAAATATTGAGGACTCTAAAAAAGGAAAAACTACTTTATAAAGATAAAATAGAAAAAGAAAATCCTTTTGTTTCAAAAAGTTAAGCTACCCAATTAGTCAAAAGATAAATAGACGTTTATTTACGAAATTTCTAGCTAGTTTTACACTAGCTCACAGATCCGGGCTGGGCGCATCAGATCTGGGCGATAGGATTGTTGTCGTAGGTGGGGGAATAGTAGGATCATCAATTGCTTATCATCTCTCAAAAATGGGTGCTGAGGTTACCCTAATTGAAAAAGATCAGCCCGGTGCTCATGCGAGTGGCAAATCAT
Organism: Planctomycetota bacterium; assembly: GCA_002683135.1. Classification (GTDB taxonomy): domain Bacteria; phylum Planctomycetota. The sequence goes on from NYSS01000117.1 coordinate 6,025, forward strand.
TCTCTTGGATCAATGCATCCTATCCAAAAAAACCATTTAGCTACCATTATCTATCTCGATTAAGTCTGAATCATTACCGGCATCTTCAAGATGAACTGAATTTAGATATCAAATGGCATGGTTCGTTTGAATGGTTCGATACGAAATCACAAGAACGGATGCTGGAAAAAGAAATTGATATCCAACAAAGCTATGAAGC
>NYSS01000118.1 GCA_002683135.1 Planctomycetota bacterium
AGACTGTGGGCTGAAGAAAAGAAAATGGGAACGGTGGAAATATTAATGACCCTGCCGATTCGCAGTCACGAGGTGGTGTTAGGAAAGTTCTTAGCATCTTTCCTGGTTTTGGTCTTAATGATCATTCTCTCATTTCCACTCCCACTAGCTCTGAATTCCCTTGGAAATCCTGACAATGGACAGATCTTTACTAGCTATTTAGGGTTAATACTGGTCGGTGCGGCCTACATCGCCATTGGGTTGTGTGCTTCGACCTTCACTTCAGACCAGGTTATTGCCTTTGTCGTCGGTATTATTGCCAGTTTTGCTATGTTGGTAATAGGTTTTGTTCCTTGGCTCCGCGACTTTGGGTTATCCTATCATTTTAACAGTATCACCCGTGGGGTTGTCGATTCCAGAGACCTGATCTACTATTTTTCGGTCATCGGTTTTTTCCTTTATCTCAGCGTTTTATCGGTTGAAAGTAAGCGGTGGAGGTAAGTTAGATGTCAATAAAAAGAAGTCTTCTCTACAGTTCAAATACGTTGGCTTTGGCTGTTATTGTGTTCGTGATCCTGGTTTTTGCCAACTATTTTTCCAAACGCTCATTTGTCCGCTTCGATTTAACAGAGAGTAAACGATACACCATTTCCAAATCGACCAAGAAGTTACTTGGCCAACTCGATGACATTATTAGAATTGAAGCCTATTTCTCGGATGCCCCCGATCAAATCAAATTGATCAAAGATGAAGTTCAAGACATGCTTGACGAATACAATGCCTTTGCCGATGGCGATCTGCAGATCGAGTTTATCAACCCGAGTGATGATGAAGACCTGAAGCAGAGATTGCGAATGAAAGGTATCCCCGAAATTCAGGTGCAAGTTCGTGAGAAAGACAAAATCGAAGTCAGGAACGCTTACATGGGCTTGGCTGTTGTCTATGGAGATAAACAAGAGGTCATTCCAGTGATTCGAGAGACAACTACACTGGAATATGATCTGACATCAGCCATCTTGAAAACAACGCGTAAAGAGGCCAAAACAGTTGGTTTTCTGGAAAGCCACGACGAGGTTGATGTTTATGGCCAGGGGTTTGAGGTACTAAAGCGTGAGTTAGACAAGCAATATAGTGTTCGCAAAGTTGATGTCAGTGATGGTAGCGCAATCGATTCTGATGTTTCAACCCTGGTTATTGCTGGTCCACAAACGCCGCTCCAGGCTCGAGAGAAATATGAAATCGACCAATACTTGATGAATGGTGGAAAAACGGTCTTTTTAGTCGATGCCATTAAAATGGCCCCAGGTTCAATTCAAGCCACACCACTCTCAACCGGATTATCAGACCTGCTGGCCCACTATGGAATTCAACTGGGTAACAACCTGGTGCAGGATATATCTCACGATAGTCTAACCTACTCCCAGGGTGGTTTTATGACCATTACGCGCCCATACCCGTATTTTATTAAAATCTTAAAAAACTATCAGTATTCAGCGGGGGCGACCAGTGAAGGCTTCCCGGCTGAGAGTGTGATTACGGGTCGGATGGACAGTCTGGTGCTGCCATGGGCCAGTAGTCTGTCTGTGGTGGCTAAAGAGGGGATCGAGGTAACAAACCTGGCTAAGACCAGCACACAAGCCTGGACATCGCAAGCCCCGTACAGTTTAGATCCAACCCGGATGTTCACCCCCCCCTCATCGGTCAAAGATGCTTACCCGGTAGCCGTTTTGCTGTTTGGTGAATTTACCAGCTTTTATGAAGGTCAGGAGATTCCTAAAATTACCTCCGATGGGGACGAGGATGAGACATCCGATGACAAGGACAAAGACCGGAAAACCGTTAATAAAAGTCAACCGACGCAAATCGTAGTGGTTGGCACTTCTCAGTTTCTCCGACAACAACGCCTTGACGGGATTACCTTTCTGCAAAACAGCATCGATTACATCACGTTGGGTAGCGAGCTAATCGGGATTCGGTCTAAACGCATTAGTGACCGAACCTTCAAGGAAGACCCAAACGCCTTTACTCGCCTAGCAATCAAAATTCTCTGTGTCGGAGTAATTCCAGTGATGGTGGCGTTATTTGGCCTGTTTCGATATTTCTTCCGGATGCGCGCGAAAAGAATGGTCGAAACTTACGGCCGAGTCTAGTAACAAACCATATTATAAGGAGGGATTATCCATATGAAATTGAAGCAGCAACTGATTGGTTTTGTTTTCATTTTGTTTATAATGCTAGCGATTGCGTTCTTTGTTGATCGTAGCGAAAAACAGCAGCGGTATGAAAAAAAGTCTGAGGAAGCGAATAAAATGTTTCCAGACATCACTGCTGAAACTGCGGGAGATAAAGTGGCACAGATTGAGATCCTAGCTAAGGATGAAACGACCGTGTTACGTAAGTCGGGAACACAGTGGTTAGTAGCGTCGATGGACGACTATCCAGCTGACCAAGAGGGAATTAAGACATTGTTGGAGAAGGTTGATCAACAAAAGGTACTGGATCTGGTCTCTAAAAATCCAGCGAAACAGGCTGATTTTGAAGTAGACGCGTCCGGGGTAGAAGCCAAGTTTCAAGATGAGAACCAGAAACTGTTAGCCCACTTTTTCGTCGGCAAGAACACGCCAGATTTCTTCAACACTTACATCCGGCAAGATGGATCACAAAAAGTCTATATAGGCAAAGATCTCAGTCAATCCAACTTTGATAAAGGCACTCGATCTTGGCGAAACCGCAAGATCTTCGATTTTAATAAAGGTGATATTACCCATCTGCTGATTGAGTTGGCGTCAGAAGTTGTTGAACTAAAAATGGGCGATGATAGCAAGTGGCAAATGCTACAACCGGAAACTTCGGCCGTTAAACAAACGACGCTCGACACTATCCTTAACAATATCAGTTCTTATGAAACAGACGACTTCGTGGAGGCTGATACGGAAAATCCATTTGAAGGTACAGAGAAGATTACGGTTACCTTGAATGACGGTTCTACGCGCATTTTGATGGCAGCAGAAGAGAAAGATGGGAAGCATCAGGTCAGATCTCTAGATCAAGACCAGGTATTCTCGATCTACAAGTACAAATATAATCAGCTTTTCAAACCTTCTGCTGATCTGAAAGATGACACGCCACCACCCTCAGAGGATGAAAACAATAACGAAAGTGAAAATCCAGGCGGAGATGGAACCGGGTCAGATGAATAAATCTGTTAATTCATGATTGTCCGCGCCAAATACATCGTGCCTGACAGCCGCACCGTAAACGAAAACGGTGCGGTTTTTTTGTGCCAATCGAAAGTAGTTGCCGTTGGTACTTGGACAGAGATTTCCGCCACATTCCCGGTAGATAACGTGCTAGATATGGGATCAGCTGTTGTCATGCCGGGTTGGGTTAACGCCCATACCCATCTGGAACTAACCAACCTGCATGACCTAGCCAAGCAAAAAAAAACGATTCATCGACTGGATCTGGCAGGTTGCAACTGCTGAACAAAGACGGGAAACAGACTGGATTCAGCAGTCGGTTGTCAACGGTATCCAGATGAGTCTGATGGCAGGAACAACTACTATCGGTAATATCCATCAATCCCTAGATGGATTGGCAACGCTAAAATCTTCCCCTTTGAGGATGGTCGTTTTTCATGAAACCCTCGGTTTCAACCCGGCGCTGGAAAGTGAATATGCAGAGCGGATCGAACAATTGATTCAGCGATCACTCCCTGCTACCGACTGCTATCGGCCTGCTATTACGCCACATGCCCCCTATTCGACTCGATTAGAACGATATCAGCACAGCTTGGAGCTAGCTCAAGCACATAATATGCGTCTCTCGACGCATATTTCAGAAACCGAAGCCGAGATCCAGTTTCTGAAATGTGGCACCGGCGATTTTATCGAATTGCTGGATCGGTTCGGTATTCCTCACCACGACTGGATGCCACCGCAGATTAGCCCGATCGCTTACCTCGACCAACTCGGAGTTTTAAAAGCACAACCACAACTAGTGCATTGCAACTACCTATCTGAGGCCGATATCCGTCTGATTGCTAATTCCCGATCAAGCGTCGTTTTCTGCCCCCGTAGCCACCAATACTTCCAGCACCATCATCACCCAGTTCTGCGGTTGATTTCAGCCGGGGTCAATCTCGCTATTGGTACAGATAGCCTAGCTAGCAATTGGTCGCTAGACATGAAAGACGAACTGAAAGTATTGTTCGACTTGGATCTGCCAAGGCCACAAATCCTCGACATGCTAACGGTCAACGGGGCTAAGTCACTTGGCTGGTCAAAGGTCGGTAGATTGGAGGAAGGTTGGCAGGCTGACCTGATTGCCGTTAGCTTGCCAGCGCAGACAATTGGTACAATAGGGTCAATTTTGGAACAAATTTGCCAACTAGAAGCCCACAACCTGCTAACGATGGTAGGGGGAAAGATTGTCTGTCGAATAGATACCAGTTAGAGGATTTGTCAGTTATCTATCTCACCTCCGGTTAACATCTACTCTTAACTTTTGCTGGTACCTATTTCGGTATCATCGGGTATGCTGTACCTAGGTGTAGTATCAAATCTTCCAGGACGGTAACCACTCAAATAACTCTTTCGAGAATTAGTGTCTTCGCCTTTTGAAGCACCGGTTTTTTGATACTATCTCAACTTCCATCAGCTGCTCCATTAGCGCAGGTTAACATATTGATGGGAGGGGATTTTCTTCAAAAACAGACGGAGTTAATCAATGATGGTCAAGATCTTGGGGACTAATTTCCATATTTGACATTATCAGGATATATCCTCAAGCATTAAACGCGATTAATATTACTCAAATTGCAACCTAAAGTTACACTGAAAAAAGTGATCGAAAAAAAACATAAAAAACAGTATTTTCTCGTAGGCTCACAGAAGTGGAAGATAAGAGCAATTACGCTCGGCTTGGGTATAATGGACCGGGGAAAATCTGGTCGAGCATCCATAATTGTCGACTGAGTTTCAAGAGAGAATGTAGCAGACTTTGAGAGAGAGTAGCGAACGAAGTTTGGTCAGCTTGTGATGAACGGATTAAAGAGTTTTGGTACCTTTTGCCATCGCTATCGAAATCTTGATCGGCATTTTGCATTAAGTTTTAATTTAATTGCTTTTGTCCACAATCTTGAATTCAACTCCAAACCCTAACTTTTGCCAGAAGTCTCAATCACTTCCATCCAAACGCCAGGAACAAATACGGGGTATTCCCCTTCACTAAAAGCAGGATAATAGATACTCTCCCCATTAAAATCGTGTATCGTTTCACCATCTTGACCATCTGGGATATGTACCCGACAGGTATGCTGCCGCTGTTTGTATTCTTGTGTTAAAGTTGGTGTTCCCGGCTCCACACGGTAATATGCCAGTGCGGATTCATCTACCTCAACACCAAGGCCCGGCAACTCTGGTACCGAGATCATACCCTCGGATACTTCCAGTCGATCTGTCAAAAGATGGTGTTCCCATAATTCGTGGCAGGTAATCGCGGGTAATTGCGCATGTGTTAAAATCGCGCCTAAATGCATGGTGTAAGCAGTGGTAATTCCTGTCCCTACCATTTGTAACCAGAAAGGCTTATCAAACGAGGCGCATAAGGCGCCTACACGCCTGAGGCTCGAAGCTGCACCACCAACTACAAAACCACCACAGATTCGGGCGTGCAAGCAATCCTCATTGAAATGCTCAACGATGGGGTTGGAGATAGCCTCTTGTAATCTTCCAGCCCCTTCCAAATCGGTGCCGAGATAGAATGGGCTTTCGTAGTAAGCAACATTAGGATGCCTGTCCAGTTCCTGTAAGACGGGTATAGCACCGTCAGCTGTGCGCAGGAACCCATTAAAATCTATATCGAACTTGTAGTTGTCCTTCACTGCATTTCCAACCTGTTGAACCTGGTCAAAAATATCTCGCCACGGACGTGCTTTCAACTTAATCGAGGTGTAACCGCGTTTGATTGATTCTTTGACTTCCTCAACCCAGTCCTCTGGTGGCATGTCAATATCCCACCATGAAATCGGGCATCGGTCACGAACTTTGGTTCCTAATAATTGATAAGCAGGAACATCGAAAGATTTTCCAACGGCATCAAAGAGAGACATTTGGATGCCAGTTCCGATACCGTCGTCCTGTAGAATTGCTAGTGGGTTCTGACCGA
>NYSS01000119.1 GCA_002683135.1 Planctomycetota bacterium
AATGCAGGCAGCATATACAACAAAAACCTTCCCTTTTTTTAGGCATTGAGGTATGAAGGATGAAGACAACTGGAATTATGATGAACAGAAATATTTAGGCTTGGTCATTGAAAATCAACTACGATCTAAGGCTTTTGGTGTAAGTGCAGTTGGGGTAATTAGAACACCCGTAGAAGTTACCATAGCGCCCTTCTTTTAACAATAAATCACCTTGACACCTTGGACAGATGTTTAAATGTGCCTTGATTTTACGGTCTTTAATCCCCCTTTTAACCTTGCGGTTATGATTTTTCCGATCTTTTCTTCTTTTTAAATTTTTGGATTTAATGGTTTCTGCGATCCATAGCCTTTGGTCTGGTGATAATCGATTCTGATTATTTTCTGTTCTAATGTATCGTATAAGTTGCCACCGATATAATACAGGCAGTTCTGACGTTACATTTCTCAAACGGGCACGTCCAGAAAAAACAACAATAGGATAGTATTTTAGTTTCTGAAAGTTCGGATGAAACTTTTTTAAAGCAAATACATGAGTCCAATTTTGTCGAATGGGATTTTTAAACTTGGTATGATGCTTGAAAATGGTCTGGCTCCAATAATCAGATTTTTGATGTCCGTGAATCCAACCTTTATAATGTTTTGTTTCAATGACAAAAATACCTGAAGAACAAATAACGATATGGTCTATTTGGGAACTGCTATCCCCAGTTTGTAGAAGAATATTGTTTAGCACAATATAATCCCTTTTATGAAGTCTTCGAAGTTTTGCGGCAACTCTTCTTTCTCCATAATTTCCTTTCATTCTTGGAATGGCCACATTCATGACAAAGTCAGAACCTACGAAAAAGACCATAAAAATGATAAGAAGGAAAGTGAGTTCCATACCCAATGACTAAGACTACAGTGTTATAAAAAGTGGAGGTGCTTCTCTAAAGATAAGTATTTATTTTATTATCAATTCTTTACGGTCTTATCTCTGTTTTTTCGATGATTCTTACAGGATTAGAATTTTAGTATTATGTAATGAGATTTAATATAGGAATGCTTCAATTCCATTTAATTTCACTTCCGTCTATGTTACTGTTTCTTCCTACCCGGTTTTTAATTCACTTCAGTTGCCCTTAGCGTTCTTTTTTTGGGTTGCAAAACACCAATATTTTGGAGTTGAACCGCACTGCATAAGCCGCTCACTACACTCGCTTTTATAAGTACTTATCAATCCAAAATATTGAATCGTGTAAGCATCAAAAAAAGATAACAGCTATACGGCACTATGGGAAGTAAATCAAAAAAGTTCAATATGAAATCAACAGCTACATATCTATTCGGAAAGAAAACTAAAAAATCAAAAGAAAGAAAAACGCTTCCGGATATAATAAGTAAATCATTTTTTTCAAACTAGTTCAATTTATGTGTAACCGTCTGCCTTGGGGTAGACTCCTAAATCTTTTTATTATGAGTACTATTAGAAACAAAGTTCAGTTCATCGGAAATGTGGGAAACACTCCTGAAATTACCAATCTTGAATCCTCCAAAAAAGTGGCGCGTTTAAGTCTTGCTACCAATGACCATTACAGAAACCAAAAAGGGGAATCCGTTCAGGATACCCAATGGCATAGCCTTGTTGCTTGGAATAAACAGGCCGAGCTTATCGAAAACTATGTGCCAAAAGGAAAGGAAATTGCTATCGAGGGGAAACTGATTTCCAGATCCTACGAAGATAAGGAAGGTAATAAACGCTATGTGACCGAAATTTTAGTCAGTGAAATTCTACTCTTAGGTAGTAAGGATTAATAAAAGGCTTAGAAAAACAAGGACAAGAAGTCTTTCTAATCCTTGTTTTATGAGAGATAATCTTAAGCCTAAAGCTTAGATCTATAAATTTAATCAATATCATTAAAAAAGGGGTGTATCCTAACCAGAATGTACACCCCTAATATTAAAACTTATCATTATGAAAGTTAACGAAATAAAACTATGTTACAAAGACCGGATAACAATTTCTAACTGTCCCAAAATTACCTGCTGCCAGGATGCAGCGAATATTTACTATTCGAATTGGGATAAAAATGAAATTCAACTACAGGAATCTTTTAAAGTAATGCTCCTTAATAATTCTAATATCGTTAAAGGGATTTGTCAGATCTCCACCGGGGGAATTAACGCGACCTTAGTAGATATACGAATTATGTTTGCACTAATTCTGAAAAGTCTTTCCACCGCGATTATTGTTTGCCATAATCACCCCTCCGGGAAATTACAGGCCAGTCAGGTCGATAAAAAACTGACCTCCAAAATTCAAAAAGCTTGTGATTTTCTGGATATTAAACTACTGGATCACCTGATCATTAACAGCGAAGGAAATTACCTGAGTTTTGCGGATGAAGGAATTTTATAATACTAAATTACTTAAGAAAAATAAAGGGAGCCGTAAAGCTCCCTTTTTGAATTATTCCATTTTTGTAGGCTAATACAAATTAACGAAATAATGATTAGGTGCAACAAAACTAAAATTTTAGTTTTTATAAGCGTAAGATTTACTATTAAAATAACTAAGTTTCTAGTTATTATGCCGGATCTATTAAAAACAATAAACCTGGAGGGGGGCAGCACATTCCCACTACATTTCGCAAAAGCTTCATTTCGGGAAAAGCGCTTCACTATAAAAAACTTGGACCCCATCGAAGAAATTTAGACCTCCATTGCGCTCCCCGATGAAAAATCGAAAGGCTACATTGCATTAGAAATTTTTTGATGACGTCCGCTTGATCAAAATTCTACTTCTTATAGATATCCGATCTTCATAGGAAATTTTGATAGTCCTTTGGAAAAGATCTTGCACTTCAGAAGCCTTCACTTTTTAAATTTTATCAATTAGGATGTTATAAAAGATGGTGCATTAAAAAAGTAAAAGGTACTGGACATAAGAGTAAATCTTTTTGAAAAAACAATTGATCTTTTTGAGGTATTTTGATGAATTGAAATTCTTGAATTGATGTTCAATTTTGATCGGGTATTGCTTGCTGAACACTGAAAATCTGCCGCCGTAATTTTTTGAATTTCTCAGATTTCCCTGATTTTACTACAAATAGCACCAATTCATAGTAAATCAAATGTTGAATTCATGTTATATGAATTTATATATTTTGTAAATTAAAGTGTTGATATCCTGTTTTTTTGTCGGCAGCATTAATCTTCAGATTTGACTTTCACTTTTTTTGATTCCCCGGATCATAATTGGCCGGGGAATTTTTCAATGCTATTCCAAGAATGCGCTTGGTGCAAACCAATACGTATGAAAATTTTGTCCCGTGTTCGGGACGAAATCGAATAGCAAGAGGGTAACACGTTTCACGGTGTTGTTCGATTTATTAGGCGTCAAAAGCCCGTTTTTCGGTGTGTTGGAAAATTTTAAAGCAGAAAAGTAGCCACCCCAATGGATACAATACTCTTAAAACCCCCGAAAATACAGGAAGAGGATAGCCACTAAAACTAAAAAGAGTAGCCATGACCGCAAAATCCAGACTTCAAGTGAAAGCTCATACCGCGAATAGGTTTCGGGAGTTTTCAAAGAAAAATAACTCGAATCAGTCCCAAACTTTGGATTTGATCCTAGACTTTTTTGAGAAAAATAACCTCTCGCCTTTTGAAACTCTAGTGCCCTCCAAAGTGAGCCTTGAACAACTTATCAAGAAAAGAATTGATGCGGTGATCGCTATCCTGAAAAATATTGAAAAGACCCAAACAAAACCGGGATTCCTGATGCTGGAATTATTATTGGAAGGTCGCAACTTACCAGCAGCATCAATCAAAGAAAAAAATAAAAAAACTGCAACGGGTGAGCAAAGCCGGGAACAATTGGAATTGGAAATCTCCCGGTTGCAGGAGGCCTTAAAAGCCACCCAGAAAGATTTGGAATACCTGCTTCAACAAGTGGAAATTAAAGGCAACGCCTTTGGAGCGGATTATCTGAAATTAAATATCCCCAGAACGGAATTTGAACAATTTAAAATAGCCATTAAACGGAAATCTTAAGAAGCTTTTGATATGTATATCACCATCTCCCCTCAAAAACTTGGTGGCGCTTTTTCTCAAAGTGCAGGGGATTTTGTGAACTATCTGGAAAAAGAAAACCAGGGAAAAGATCTATCGGAAAAAGAGTTTTTCTTTAATCAGCACGAGGATGGGATCAAACCTTTCCAGGTGATTAAAGAGATTGATGGGAATACAGATAAACTAAAGTTGAAAGAGCCTAAATATTATTCGATTACTATTAATCCCAGCCGTTATGAATTACAACATATTCACAGCAATCCTGAAAAACTTAAAGCTTTTGTTCGGGAAGCCATGAAAGAATATGCGAGTTCTTTTCATCGGGAAATAAACGGTCGCCCGGTTTCTATTGATGATATTAAGTATTTCGCGAAAATTGAACAGGAACGATCTTACAAGACTAATGATATTGCCATTCGGGAGAATAAACCCTATGCAAAACAAATAGCACATCTTAAAAATGAGCTTCGAAAAGTAGCACGCGGAGAGATTTCCGGAAATACTCAAAAAATTGAGAATGAGATTCAAAAGCTGATCCGGGAGGCTCCCTATAAGATTAGGGGACAGATGGTGGAACCGGGAATGAAAAAGGAAGGCCTGCAAAGCCATATCCATATTATCGTAAGTCGTAAAGATGCCTCCAACTCCTATAGCTTGTCTCCGGGGAGTAAGTATAAGGCTTCCGAAGTAAAGATGCATGGGAAATTGGTGAAACGGGGATTTGAACGGGATCGGTTTTTTCAGCATTCGGAAATGGCTTTTGATAAGATGTTTAAGTACAATCGAAATTATGTGGAAAGCTACTCAGCGCGAAAACTACTGAGTAAAAATCCTAAACAATACTTTTTGTCCTTAAGGCGTCTCAGGCTTAACGAGAAAAAAATTGCCTTTAAAATGATCCGACAAGCAGGAATGCAATTGCCTGCTTTGCATCTGCCCCAAAGTAAAGTGGGGTTTGCATATAAACAACTTAAAAAAATAATCGAAGCCGGTATAAAAGCTAGTTCTATCGGCTATTAAAACCTATCTGTTATGGTTGTTAATTTATATATCCTTATTTTTTTTATCGCTGGATCAGCGATTATCTTCTACTTCTCGCTTAAAAATACGCCATGGGGAAATGCGATTAATCTCGGCTATATTTTTACCCTGTTATTAATTAGCTTTTCAAAAGGTTTTGATTTTGATATGCTAGTGCTGGTGGGCTCGCGTATAGTAATGCCCCTAATGATCATAAATGCACTCCTATATGAATTATTATTCCAGGTTGGGACAGGAAAACCGGAAAAACAATATGCTTTTCGGATGCCTCTTTCTTCTGGTTCCATGAAATTAAAAGATATTCGTCGCGGGGTGTCCATTATCGGTGCGGCTGGAAGTGGAAAGACTGAAAGTGTGGTGGCGCAATTTCTTAAACATTTTAGCCGTCATAGCTTTAGTGGAATTATCCATGACTATAAAAATTTTGAACTCTCCAGAATTGCCTATCCTTTATTTAAAGAAAGTAAGCTCCCTTTTTACCTGATTTCTTTTGATCGGGTATTTCATAAAGTGAATCCTATTGCTCCGCGGTATATGCTGGATGAAGAAAGCGTCAATGAGATTTCAAGGGTGCTTCTGGAAAATTTATTGGAGAAAAAAGAAAGTGGTTATTCAGGCAGTTCCAAGTTTTTTAATGATGCTGCGGAAGGAATCATCGGAGGGCTGATCTGGAAACTAAAAACCGATTATCCTCATTATTGTACCCTTCCTCATATGATTGCCATATTCCAACAATGTACCACCTATGAACTGATAGAATTGTTGAGTTCTAATTTTACATCAAAGGCGATGGCCAATGCCTTTATTAATGGGGTAGAGCCGGAAAGCCAGACCGCAGCGGTAAAAAGTACCCTTTCTAATGCTTTTAAAAAGATTAGTACCCAACGGATCTTTATGGTGCTTTCTGAAGATGAAATTCCCCTGGATATTAATAATGCAGAAAATCCGGGAGTGATCTCCGTAGTGAATAATCCAAAATTTGAATCGGCCTATTCGCCCATCATCGCCACCGTTATTCATAGTATCACCAAACAAATGAGTGTGCATGATCGCCTGGGATCTTTTATTCTTATGGAAGAGGCTTCTACGATCCGGCTGTTGAATATGCAACGTATTCCCGCCACCCTAAGAAGCTATAATATTTCGACCGTTTATGTGATCCAGGATAAGATCCAGAATGATATCCTCTACGGTAGGGAGGCAGGAAAAGCTATTCTGAGTAATCTGTCTTACCAATTTTTCGGAAAGGTGAATGATCCGGAAACCGCGAAATACTACGAAAGTTTCTTTGAGATTGTAAAGCGTAAGAGTATTAGCGTGAGTAAAAGTGATAATCTGAATTTTGATACCCGAACTACCAAAAGTGAACGTGAAGTGGCTAAAATCAGGGCAGATCTTTTCTTTCGATTGAAACCGGGACAGTTTGTGACCTTCTCAGATGGCAAAGATCGAAAAGTGAAATTCGCAGCTCCCCAATGGTCAAAAGAACTGCCTACTCCTAAACATGAAGTAAGTCAGGAAGAATTGGAATCGAATTTTCAGAAAATATACCGGGAAGTGAAGACGATTATTACCACAGAAATTCAAAAGAAATGAGTGAGGTAAATTATATAAGACATCTTAATGCCGTGCTTCGGAGATTTGCAAAAGATGATCGCATCGGCGTATCACATCGTAGCTTATACCTGGCCTTTTTTGAGCTGTGGAATCAAAAGCATTTTCCCCGGAATTTGATGATCAATAGTCAGCAGGTAAGGGGATTGGCTAAAATACGCTCCCGGACAACGTATCATAAGTTAGTTCGAGAGCTTAAACATTGGGGGTATCTCCAATACCATCCCTCTAGTAGCCCAAAAATAGGCTCAGTTGTGAACATGTTCAGATTTGATACCCTTGCTGATCAAAAATTGAACAGGGAATGATCAAATTCTGGACAGCTGCTGTTCAAAAATTGGTCTCTTTTATTAAACGTTAATAATAAACAATACATAAACCTTTTTAAACATGTCTCATATATGAACAGGCAGTGGACAAGTAGCGGTACTGTGCTTTTAAATAGATATTATTCAAAATCACTATTGCTCTAACTTTGAAGAAAGAAGTACGGTAGAAGCAAAAACTAAAAAAAAAATCCAAAACTGACACTTTTTTATTTTTTAAATTTTTTGGCGGTTGAAATAAAACTGGTGAAACTTTAAAGCAGTGTTCCATAGATGAACAAGTTTGAGGCTAATAATAAATGATAAGAGTGAAATAAGTGGAAAGAGAAGTAATTAAAGCCATTCTTTTTTATAAGCATTCCTTATTATTTGAGGTTAGGTCTATAATGAAGTTCAGCATTACTACCAGTTTTTATAATGGTGTGTTTTTCTCTTATGTGTAAATTTTTTGTAATTGCTTTAATCTATATTGGTAATCTTGAATATAGTTTCTTTGCGTAGCTTCAGATAGAAGAGATGATTTGGTGAAAGTAATAACCTTGTCTGAATTTTTGAGCATCTCTTCCGTGATCGTATGAAATTGCTTATCTGTGAGCTCTACTTGCTGCGCTAGTATTTTAAATTGATTGGCTGTAGTTGTTTGTGCTAAATGTTTGGGTAACAGCCCATCTTCTAATGCAAAGTCACTATCCTCTACATGTATTCGTGTATTGAGTAAATCATAGGCTGGACTTAAGCGGTGATCGCCCAATGGTGTTTCCAAAACAGCAAAGTTTTTTAAATGAGCGTCTCCATTTGAAAACAGATAATTGAAAACTAACAGCTTAAAGAGTTTTGGAACTTCAACTCGATATGCGGGTAAAAATTTTTTCATTAGGTCAAAGAGCTCTAGATAATGGCCTTCATATTTATAATGCTCTCCATGAGTTTGTGGTGTTTTGCCAGCAAGGGTCGCAAAATCTTCTTTTGCTTTTTTTGAACCATCGGCATTTATATCAAAACGCCTGGTGATATAAGCCGGAGCTTCATTTTTAAAAAATATAAGCGCATTCTCTGCGGTCTCAATACCATATACCTGCCGGGCAATTTGCATCGTCAGGTGTTCATTTGCTGGCATTTGATCACGTTTTTTCCCATGCATCGGGATGGGTTTTAAAATATAAGTACCTTGTTCTTCCTCATGAATTAGTCTTAATTTATTTTTTTCTAAGAGTACGGAAAACTTCTCCTGCACGCCAGATATTGAAATTCTCTTTTGATTATCCTGAAATAATTGATCACTAGGTTGATCGGAATTTGGTGCTTCATATGGAAGTATATGAGAAACTTTACGTCCATCAAATACACGTTTTAAACAGTTCCTGCTGTAGGTATGATATCCTGGTGCCAGGGTTCCTGGACAATGATTAATTTTCATTATTCTGCTGTTATTTTATGAATAGTGACGGCTCCTACGGTATCATATCTCGCAGTATTTAGCAGGATTCCAAAGTAATCATCAGAATCTAAACGGTTCATAGTACATACCATTTGCCGATTTGCTCCTTCAGGAAGCATATGATAAAAAAAAGGAAATAAATGCTCTGCGTGATATTCTTCCTGGGTGCGTGGTAAGGTCAGACTTATGGACGGATTTGCAGGATCGGCTAACCAGCTATCGAGATAATGAAAGCTAAAATCACCATTATCTTGTTGTGTTAAAATTCCTGCCTCTTTGCCTTTGTATAATACCCTTGCCTTTCTCATTTAAGATTTATATTTTCTTGATCTGAAGACTTATTTCCATACCTAGAACATCTGCTATTTTTTGTAAACTTTCAATTGTAGGATTAGCCTGGCCCGTTTCAATCTTATAAAGGGTATTGATCCCAATATCCGCCATATCTGCTAATTGTTTTTGGGTAATATGCATATGATGACGTCGCTCTTGTAAAGCTTGCCCAATGTCTTTTATTGCTGTCATATTACTTGAAAAATTTTCTTTATTTTCCTTCATACCCTTTTTTTCACACTTTATAATGGATATCAATCCAGTTATTGCTGATCAATATAAAAATACATAAAAAATCACATTATAGTGTGGTATTTTTAGTTTTTTCGAAGAGCTTATTCAATTTTCTCTTAAAAATCACATTATAGTGTGGTTTTAATAGTAATGTGTTTAAAGTTCTTCATCGATTTCAATTGCTTATAAAGAAGTATGAGCCGATTATTCTGATTATTCGGCTCAAAAAAACCTATATATTTGATTCGAATAATGTGTTTATTTGGCTCATATGTATAACTGGCAACTTGAAAATTGGCCTTCTTTTGACTATAAGTCGAAAGCTATCGATGATATTGTGATTGAATTCGCTTCAGAGACGGGTGAAGTCAAAGGGATTATAGATAGCCTGCCTTCTGACTTTAGACAAGATGCGATTATACAATTTATGATCGATGAGGCCATTAAAACTTCAGCGATTGAAGGGGAATATTACATTCGTCAGGATGTAATGTCATCGATCAAAAATCGATTGGGTATTGAAGATGGTGCTACTATTAGAGATATCAATGCCAGGGGAATTGCAGAATTAATGGTGGAGGTAAGAGAAAACTTTTCCGAACCTCTAAGCGAGCGATTAATTAAGGGATGGCATGCGATGTTATTTAGCAGATCCAGGTATAATCAGGCAGGGACTTATCAATCTGGAGAGGAACCCATGCTTATAGTATCAGGGAGATACGGGAGAGAAGAAATTCATTACGAAGCTCCTCCATCTCATCGTGTTCCTATGGAGATGAAACAGTTCATACATTGGTACAAGGAATTTGATATTGAAAATAGTGATATTAGAAGTTCATTGATTAAAACAGCTATCGCTCATTTGTATTTTGAAACGATACATCCTTTTGAAGATGGAAATGGACGTATAGGTAGAGCCATAGCTGATAAATGTCTTTCGGAATCTTTAGGTAGAGTATTAGTATTAAGTATATCCACTGCAATCGAACAAAATAAAGCAGAGTATTACCAAGCCTTAAAAATGGCTCAGCGCTCTCTGAATATCACGGATTGGATTGTTTATTTCTGTAAGACTATCTTGACCGCCCAGAAAAATGCTAAAGCATTTATTCGATTTATTCTAAAAAAAGCAAAATTTCTGGATCAACATCGGGAGAATTTAAATGATCGCCAGTTAAAAGTGATCTTAAAAATGTTCGAAAAAGGTGTTGAAGGTTTTGAAGGAGGAATGACTGCAAAGAAATATATATCAATAACCAAAACTTCAAAAGCCACCGCCACCCGAGATTTACAGGATATGACTTCTAAAGGTATCTTGAAACCTCAAGGAGGTGGACGAAGTGTACATTATGAGCTGAATTTAAAAGTTAACAAATTTTGAAGTCAATTTATTGTTAGCAGAACTATTCTATCAATGAATTGGATTATTGCCTCTGAACTACAATTGAACGGTTAAATAAATTATGTGGTAAAACCACATAATTTATGGTATAAAACCAAGGTAAACATTTCTAAGTGAGGACTAGTTTTGTAAAAAACTTTCTGATTGCTTTCTTACTATATAATAGAATCTGATAAGAATATGATACGTATGATCCAAGAAGTATTTGGAGAGTACGATGATTACCACTGTGTCGGTTTAAGTGAAAGTTTCGAGAAATCAATGAACCCCATTCTAAAATATCATCCTGATATTTTATTTATAAATGTTGATCAACAATGTTGCAATGGAAGTCCCTATTCATTTTGTAAAGAAGTTCAGGAATTTAGCGGAAAAGAAATTCTTTTTGTAGCACTTTCTGTAGAGATGCTAAAAGCATATATGGCTATAAAGAATAAATTTTATGACTTTCTATTGAAACCTGGAGAGGAAGCTGAATTGCGAAAAACGGCTTTAGGAATTTTATTAAATAAGGAGCGGGAAAATTCGGAGAAGACTATTTGTTTGAAATCATATAAAGATTACACTTTAATAAAAACTAATGATATCATTTATCTTGAAGCTGATAATAACACTACTGATTTCGTTTTGTGCGATAACAGGCGTATAAGTGCCTTTAAAACCCTCAAAACTTTCGAAGATGCCTTGTCAGAAAACTTCGTACGAATTCACCATAAATATATTGTCAATTCTAAGTATATCTCTAAAATAAGTTTTGGCAAGCAAATATGCATTTTAAGTACCAAAACCAAAGATATATCCCCTTGATGTTCCTCTTTCCCTAAGGGCGGTAGAAGATCGAAAAAGAAGACTAAAGGAGATTATGTACGTTAAACAAGGAGGAGATGAAGCATTGCTTGAAAAAGCTAGGAAGAGTGGTTATATATCGCCTCGCATTTTAAAAGCTATACTAAAAAAATTAATACAAACATATCTCCCTCAAAACCAAAGTATACCGTTATTTACTTGATTCACTCATTTGTTAAATGTGGTAAAACCACATTAATAACGTGGTTTTATCAAGCTTAAGATGTGTTGTGTTTTTTTAGATTGCGATCAGCTTTTTAACCTTTTTTTAAGGTTTAAACTTACAAAAAAGAGGTTGAATCAATCTAAATCCCGGTACTTGTGAAAATTTTTCCGAAAGAAATTATAGAGAATACTGCTGAGGTTTTTAAATTCAGGCATACTGTAAAGAGTAAAATAATTTATAGTTTATTACTTCTTTTAATAATTGGTGGTCTGGTTTCCTTACCTTTTATAAAAGTTGATGTTTATACTTCCAGCCAAGGAATTATAAAACCAAATTTAGAAAGAAGTAGTGTCAGTTCAATCAACTCGGGTAGAGTTGTCTATTCTAATATTGAGAATAATAAGACTGTAAAAAAAGGGGATACCCTTCTTTTTATTGAAAGTACAATTATTGATGAACAACTCAGTTTTTCTCGAGATCAAATAGTAGAGATTAAAGAATACCAAAAAGATCTGAGATATCTTTTAGCCTATAATAATCCGATTCTTTCTCGAATTTCATCTAATAAATATCGGTCAGATTTTCTGGAATATGAACAATTACTTATAGAAGCTCAAACGAAACTTGATCGTTTAGAGAAAAAGTTTATACGTCATAAAACACTATTTAATAAGGGAGTTATCGCAGCTTCTGAGTTCGAAAATATAGAATCTGAGTATAATCTAACTAAGAGTAATATACAGACTTTAAAAAGTCAGCAAAAAAATAAGTGGCAATCACAATTAATAAGTTATAATGACAAGTTAGAAGATATTCAAAGTAATACCAAGCAACTTCTTCAAAATAAATCGCAGTATTTTATTACAGCTCCAGTAACTGGTACTTTGATGAATACTCGATATTTATCGCAAGGAAGCTTTATATCCCAAGGTACACAGTTAGCTGAGATTTCACCTTCTTCAGACTTAATTGCTGAATGTTATATATCTCCATCTGATATTGGTTTAATTGATAAAACCAACCAGGTGATATTTCAAATTGACGCGTATAACTATAATCAATGGGGTTTAGCTCATGGTGAAATTTTGGAAATTAATAAGGATATTGAGCTTATGGATAATACCCCATTATTTAAAATTAGGTGTAAAATTGAGGAGAAACATTTAAAGCTTAAAAATGGAGTAAAAGGTGAGCTAAAGAAAGGAATGACTTTTACCTCTCGCTTCTTAATTACAAAAAGGACTCTATATCAATTATTATATGATAAAGTAGATGACTGGGTAAATCCGGCTAATGTATAACCACAATTCTTATAATTAACCTATGAAAACGATCAAAAATTTAGAGCGCTTGCAGCAATTACATGAAATGATTGAAATGGAAAATACAGGCTCTCCAAAGGAAATTTCAAATAAGATGAATGTGAGTGAAAGGCTTGTATATAATTTGATAGAGCAGCTTAAAGATTATCAGGCAGATATTTGCTATAGTAGAAGAAGTAAGACTTACTACTATTGCAATAGTTTTGATCTAAAAGTAAATATTTCAGTTGCTGTAATTAGTGATAATGAGTTGACAGAAATTTTTGCTGGTTCTTATTTTTCTGGAAAAAGTTTTTCGCTGCAAGGTTTGTGCGGTGACCAACCTTACTTTTATAACAAATAACATTCTGCGCAGAAAATGTTTATCAAATCTATTAATTTAAAACTATAATTTTAATGAAAAATTTAGAAAGTTTCGGTGTTCAATCCTTAAGCACTGAACACAGTAAAGAAATAAATGGAGGCTATTCTTGGCTTTGGCAAGCAGCCGTGGCTACTTTTGCATATAATGTAGTTGCTGATTGGGATGCCAACGTAGAAGCATTTAAAGAAGGAATGGAAGCTGCAAAAGCTGCAAGATAAAATTTTAAATAATCAAAAAATGAAAATATTAAACGATATGAATTTGACTACTCTTAATGAGGAAAATCTAATGGAAATTAATGGGGGAGATGGTGTAACTGAAGCCGTGTTTAAGTTTTTAGGCTATGCTTTCCAATCATATGCTGACGATCAGGCACGTCGTATTGAGAGTGGAATGCCTTATAGACCAGGTATATTATAAAACGAGTCAGGAATTGACTTCTAACAGGATTCTCCTTATTTTAGCTTTTCAAATGGTAGGTTAAAATTAAGGAGACTCCTGTTATTTTTATTTAAATTGAAAAGACTCTAAACGTACATAAGAAAGCAAAGATTACAGTGAAGTCTAAATTATTTTTTTTTTTAGCTGGCTCATTTATAGCATTTGCTTCGATTCTAGTAAATATTTTCTTGCAAAAATTACTGGGGCTTGCCTCAATTTATACTATAGGTTGTAAGGATATATCATTATTGATTCATCCATTTTTAAGCTCAATAGCAACTGGTTTTTTTGAGGAAGTTATCTTTCGATTCGTTTTGCTAACTTTTTTAATTAAAGCATTTAAGCTTAATTGGCTTGCAATTCTGGTTGGAAGCCTAATCTTTTCATTGGTACATTTAGGGAATTCTTATATTACAATAATCGCATTGATTTCTCATTTTCTTGGAGGTATTATTTATTCTTATGCTTTTGTAAAAACAAAAGAGATATGGTTACCTTTTGGCTTACATTTTGGTTGGAACTATACTCAAATTTTCTTTGGTATCCCAATGAGTGGGAGTGCTTATTACAGTATATTCGTCACTAATTTTCACTCATTAGAGTATTTAAATGGTGGAGCATATGGTTTTGAAGGAGGAATTTGGAGTTTTTACTCCCGAGTTATAATATTTATAATACTCTTATTTGTTACCAAATTTTCAGGTTTGAATTCTTTTTTACGAAATAAATAAATTAGACAGGTACATACTGTAAAGATCTTTAGCGTTTATCCTCTAGTATTATAAGTCCCTTTTAATTTAGAAGAAAGAATAAGCTTTCAAAATTTGTTTAAAACAGTTTAATGCAAACTTCATTCCTGAGAAAATCACTTTTCAAAATTAATATATAAAACTGAGCCTTTGTCTTCGAAACGGAAGTGGTGGGAGAGGTACTAAATATTATTTTCAAAGAAACTTTTGAACTTCTGTTACGATATAATTCTGCACTTGAATACAAATTTTTTTCAACAACTCTTTTGAGTTAATAAATAGAATCACTTATGATGGAAATTCTCAGTGCTGTAGAGAATATGATGGACATTAGTGTGGCTATATGAAGTAATAATAATGCATTTCTATTTCAATCCCAAAAGTTTGATTTTTTTTGATCTTAGGGCTTTAGATTTATTAATGATGATAATAATACTTTCCAAATTACCAACACCTCTGCGGTTAAAGTGACTTCTGGTTTTCTATCTTTACTTTTTATATGCTTAATGAGTTATACAATCCTTACTAACCTTGATTTTAATGAACTTCAAAAAATAGGATTTCATATTGTCCCGTTTGCATGATATTATTAGGATTCCAAGCTTGCATAGACATACATCTTATGTGTGCTTGAATTTATTCTAAATGCCTTATCTTACTTTGAATTTATAGCCATTACAAATTTTTTAAAATAATTTCATCCTCCGCCGTTTATTATTCTGATTTGTGTTAAATTTTTATTGAATGTCCGCAATAGATTATAATCACGTTTTGTAACCCTGAACTTGATTCACGGTCTCACTACAATAGCTTGTTTCTTACTACAGTATGAGATTCCGGATCAAGTCCGGAAGGAAGAAAAAACGAAATATTACAAATTACGGATAATCAAAATTTTTATAAATATTGCCATTTTTTAATTAGGCGGAAATTCCTGTTAACTTCGTTCAGGAATACCATTGAAATTTTAAGCAATTCATTTATTCAATATTTATAATTCCCTGCAAACATTCTGCAGTGGACTTTCCTATCTATGCGAAATATTTAAAAAAATATGCCAAAAATTACTATAAAGCAGCACGACATTACAGATTGTGGTGCTGCATGTCTCGCTTCAATTTCTGCACATTATAAATTAGAAACACCTATTGCCCGTATAAGACAATATGCTAGTACCGATAAAAAAGGAACTAATGTATTGGGGTTACTTGAAGCCGCTAAAAAATTAGGCTTTGAGGCTAAAGGTGTTCGTGGTGATTTTGATAGTTTGTATAAAATTCCCAAACCTGCCATCGCTCATATAATCGTAAAAGAACGATTACAGCATTATGTGGTTATTTACGAGGTCACTAAATCTTATGTGAAAATTATGGATCCCGGGGATGGGAAATTTCATAAAAAATCCCATGAGGAATTTAAAAAAGAGTGGACGGGTGTTTTAGTACTTCTACTACCTAACGAGGAATTTACATCGAGGAATGAAAAAGTATCGGTTTTTAAGCGATTTTGGTTTCTATTAAAACCCCATAAGTTTGTGCTTGTTCAGGCTTTTTTTGGCGCTCTTGTCTATACTTTGTTAGGTTTTTCAACATCCATTTATATTCAAAAAATTACTGATTATGTTCTGGTAGGTGGTAATATCAATTTGCTTAATCTTTTAAGCATAATTATGCTTATTCTGTTAGCATTGCAAATAGTGATAAGTATATTTAAAGACGTTTTTTTGGTTAAAACCGGACAACAAATTGATGTCAGATTAATCCTTGGTTATTATAAGCATTTATTAAAATTACCACAGCAGTTTTTCGATACCATGAGAGTTGGGGAAATTATTTCAAGAATCAATGATGCTGTAAAAATCAGAAACTTTATAAATGGGGTTGCGCTTAATTTAACCGTAAACGTTTTAATAGTTATTTTTTCTTTTGCGCTAATGTTTACATTTTATTGGAAACTGGCGTTAATAATGACCTTAATCATTCCTTTCTATGGCATAGTTTATTTAATTACCAATAAATTGAATAAGAAAGTAGAACGTAATGTTATGGAAAAATCAGCGGATTTAGAAAGTCAGCTGGTAGAATCCTTAAATAGCGTAGGTACAATAAAGAGATTTGGGATTGAAGATTTTTCAAATATAAAAACGGAAACTCGTTTTGTAAGTTTACTCCAAACAGGCTATAAATCTGCTTTAAATAGTATATTCTCTTCTACGGGCTCTCAGTTTATTGCCCGTGTTTTTACCATAATCTTGCTTTGGACAGGTTCCTATTTTGTCATCAATCAGGAAATTACCGCAGGAGAGTTATTATCCTTTTATGCAATTGTAGGCTATTTAACAGGTCCTGTCGCCGAATTAATTGGGGCGAATAAACAAATACAAAATGCCTTAATAGCAGCAGATCGTCTTTTCGAGATTATGGATTTAGAAAGGGAAGAAGCAGAAAATAAAATGAAATTGGAGCCTGATATGATTGGTGATATCATGTTTAAGAATGTTGATTTTAGATATGGTAGCCGGGTAGATGTTTTCAAAAATTTCAATTTAAATATATTAAAAGGCGAGATTACAGCAATTGTTGGAGAAAGTGGATCTGGAAAAAGCACACTAATTTCATTATTGCAAAATATCTATCCTATACAAAATGGTCATATTTATATAGGAAAAAATGATTTAAAATATATCGAAAATGAAAGTTTAAGAAATTTAGTTAGTGTTGTACCTCAAAAAATAGATTTATTTGCGGGTAATGTTATTGAAAATATTGCGGTTGGAGAATTTCAGCCTCACATGCAACGCATAATTAATATATGTCAGTCTATAGGTATTATAGATTTTATTGAAAAATTGCCAAATGGATTCAATACTTATCTCGGTGAAAATGGAGCAAGCCTTTCTGGAGGTCAAAAACAACGTATTGCTATTGCCAGAGCCCTTTATAAAAATCCTGAGATATTAGTATTAGATGAAGCTACATCATCTTTAGATAGTTCTTCTGAAAATTATATTCAAAATACCATAGATGAACTGCGTAAACAAAATAAAACAATAATTATAATCGCCCACAGATTGAGCACCGTAGTTAATGCTGACAAAATAGTAGTTCTGGAAGAAGGGAAAGTAATTGAAGAAGGGAACCATGAAAGTTTATTCGAAAAACGGGATAAATATTATCAACTATGGAAGCAACAATTTCCAATAATAGAACAGTATGCCCTATAAAAAATAGATTAAATTAAAGATAGGTGAAATTTATAATCAAAATATTAAAATGGGGATTTTTTGCCACCATTTTAGTTCTCATTGTACTCATAGGTTCTATTTTCTATTTTACTTCAGGTTTATCGGAGTTATCTGATGCTAAACTTGAATTTCACGGAACTCATGACACTATTCCATTTCGTTTGTCCAATTCCGGCCATATTCTCATTGATGTAGGTTCTGGGAAAGAAAAAAAGACCTATCCTTTTATTTTAGACAGCGGAGCTTCTAATGTTGTTTTCGAGCGTTTTGAGGATGATTTCGATTTAAATGATAATGGCTACACCCCAAGCTTTGGATCTTCTGGTAACTTTTTTTGGTCCGAAATTAAAGAGGTCGATCAATTGGAGATAGGCAACTTAAAACTTACCGACCTTAATTTTCAGGTTACTTCAATTAATAATCAATGCCCGGATGCTTATGGTATTATTGGAATTGGCGTTATGAGGCATATGGTTTGGCAAATTGATTTTGAAAAGCAAGTACTTATAGTTACCAAAGAGCTAAGTGATCAAAAAATTTCTTCTTCAGATCTACAGTTCGATTTGGAACAGAACTCTTATGGACATCAATTGCATATTCCGGTAAGGATATCTCATAAATCGAAAGATATCGAAGTGTCTGTAGATCTTGGGAATAGTGGGCATCTAAGTCTGAATGAAAATCTAATTATTAGAGACTCTTTGATTCTAAGATCGAAAACTATATTTGGAGAGGGATCACATGGTCTTGGTGAGCAATCAAAAACAGTAGCTCAAGAAAAGATTTATTTACTGGATACATTGAAATTTTCAAATACAAGCTTCGAAGTAAATAATTTTCCTACAAGTTCTCGCAAGGGTGATTTAAACTTACTGGGCTTAGGTTTTTTTAAAAAATTTAAAACAACCATTAGCTGGAAAGATGATAAGCTTATATTATCTCCAAAGGACAGTATTGATTTTATGGATAAGATGTTTGGTGTCCATGTAAAATTTGATTCGCAACATGAATCAGCATACATATCTACATTAATTGAAGATTCTCCAGCTCAAAAAATAGGAATTGAACTCGGCCAGAAACTTGTTGCAGTGAATGGATTAATTATAAAAAGCAATATAGACTTTTGTCGTGCACAGTCCTTATTATATAATAATAACATCGTAGAATTAAGAATTATAGATAAAGATACCTCGAAGCAATATAAGCTTAAGAGCGCATATCTTTTTAAAGGAAAATAAATTTTAAATTATTTTATATGTCTCAAAATAGCAAACTTCCTGGATGGGGAAGAATTTTATTAATTATAATTCCATTTTTATTTATAGTTGGAGTTTTTGAAATTATAGGAGCTTCCATTTTGGGTATAGAATTAAAATCCCTTGAAACAGGCGTTAAAACATCTAGCCAAAAACTTATTATTTCATTTTTCTCTTTCTTAGGTACTTTAGTTGTTGTCTGGATTTTCGTACTTAGGGTGGATAAAGAAAGGTTTGTAGACATTGGTTTACATTTAAAAAATAGAGCAAAGGATATTATAATTGGTCTTGCTCTAGGAGCAGGGATCATAATTTTAGGTTTTGGAATTTTATTAGCACTGGGAGAGATTAGCCTTGAGACTATAAACTGGAACTTCAAAGAGTTTTTAATTGCTATGTTATTATTCATTATTGTGGCACTTAAAGAAGAAATTTTTTGCAGAGGATATATTCAAAAAAACCTAATGGATTCCTTTGGTAAGTATTTTGCACTAGTGATTACAGCATTAATATTCTCGTTATTACATGCTTTCAACCCTAACTTAAGTTTATTAGGATTGATCAATATTTTTATTGCCGGAATTTTTTTAGGTATATCTTATGCTTATACTAAAAATCTTTGGTTGCCTATTGCATTACATTTTAGTTGGAACTTTTTTCAGAGTTTATTAGGATTTAATGTAAGTGGACAAAGTATGTATTCAGTACTGAGAATCTCGAGAGATTCCCCTAATCTATTCAACGGAGGCAACTTTGGTTTTGAAGGCTCGATATTGGCAAGTATTCTTCAAATAATTGCTGTAGTTTTTATAATATATCGCTATAAAAATAGAGAAAGTAGTATTACATCAATTAATTAAAAACCTTATTCATTTCCTCTTGGTACTGATCTAAAATATTGGTAGGTAAAGACTTTAAATAAATTTGAGTAGTATTGATTTTGGAGTGTCCTAACATCGAGGAAATTGCCATCAATGGAACATTTTTAAGTAAAGCATGTGTTGCAAAACTATGTCTTGAAACATAAGAAGTTAATCATTCTTAAATGACGGGCACACGAGATTACAGGATATGGCTTCTAAAGGAATTTTGAAACCACAAGGGGGTGGGCGAATTATACATTATGAGCGAAAATTCACTTGAATTAATGTTAAAGTTTGTTAAAGGGTGCTGAATTCGGTGTATATAGAATTATCTTTTCGATTAAATAGCTAATAATCAAATATTTACGAGTTTGGTTCGAGTCTCGTCCAGATCGCAAGATTGCAAAAAGCCTTTCAGTAATGAAAGGCTTTTTTATTGTATACCCCAACTTTTGAGATTGATTCCCATCAATCCCATAAAACGAGGCAGATTCTTAGATCTGCCCGTTTTCTAATGGATTTTTTTGGTACAACTAATTCACCAAAAAGCTTTCTTCTAAATCTTTAATTAAAATTTTGAATTCTCCGGGTTCCAAAATACTCTCGCCATGGTTATCGGCATATTTTAAATCATCGGTAGAAATTATAAAGTTGATGGTTTTGGATTCTTTAGGGGCTAATTCTATTTTGGTAAACCTTCGTAAGCGTTTTACATCGGGTGTGATTTTGCTGGCATACAAATCTGAGGTATAAAGCTCTACCACTTCTTTCCCTTTACGATTTCCAGTATTCGTCACTTTAACAGAAATTTCCAAATCTTCTCCTGCTCCAATTTCGGTTTTATTGATTTTTAAATCTGAATAACTAAAAGAGGTATAGCTTAAGCCATCACCAAACCGGTATTGTGGATTGTAATCGGCTTCATAATTATAAACCCCTTCGGCTTTCTTTTGCTCTTCGGAAGGTTTATGGATATAACCAATTGTAGCATTGGGATAGCGTGGGTAGGTATAAGGCAACTTCCCGGAAGGGTTTACCTCACCATATAAAATATCGGCTAGCGCATCGCCCCCAAAATTTCCAGGCAAATAGGTTTGCACTACCGCTTGCATAGCTGGTTCAATCTGACTAATAATTCGTGGTCGGCCTTCATTCAACACTAAAATTACAGGAGTTCCGGTAGCAGCTACTTTTTTGGCTAATGCTATCTGATGTTCGTTTAAGTATAAATCATTGAGGTCTCCGGGTTTTTCGGTATAGGTATTTTCTCCTAAACATAAAATCACTACATCTGCTTTTTTAGCTTCTGCAACCGCTTTTTCTAACTGATCTGGAGCTTGCTCATAGTATTTTCCGTCCATTTTATAACTAACTCCGGGAACATAGGTAATATTCTTTTTCTTTCCTTTTTGCTGAAGCGCTTCGAAAATCGTGTTATATTCCTGCGCATACTCCGGAGTTTTTTCACCTTGCCAAGAATACGTCCACGCCCCATTTAAAGTTCGCATAGTATTAGCATTAGGTCCAGTGACTAAAATCTTGGTATTCTTTTTTAAAGGAAGAATATTTTCTTCGTTTTTTAATAAGGTAATCGACTCTGCTGCGGTATGGTAAGCTGCTTTTTCAAATGCTTCACTACCAAATTCAGGATAATCTTTAGGATTTGTGGTAGGATGCTCAAATAAATTCAATGCAAATTTTACCCGTAAAATTCTTCGTACCGCATCATTAATTCGTTCTTCTTTTACTTTTCCTTCGTTGACCAATTCTACCAAACTATTGTAAAAAACTTCGTATTTGTAAGGAACCATCGACATATCAATTCCGGCATTTATCGCCATCATCACTGCTTCTTTATCGTCTTTAGCAATTCGATCCCGGCGATTTAAATTTTCAATATCTGCCCAATCGGTTACCACTATACCTTTAAAGTTTAATTCATTTTTCAGCAAACCAGTCAATAAGTTTTTATTAGCGTGTACCGGAATTCCGTTAATAATACCACTATTCACCATTACTGTATGCGCTCCTGCTTCAACTGCCGCTTTAAAAGCCGGTAAATGATATTCACGTAAGGCTGAAGTTGGAATGTAAGAAGGTGTTCTATCTTTTCCTGAAGTGGCTGCATGATAGCCTAGAAAATGCTTTAGAGAACTCGCTACGTGTTCAGGATTTGAAAGATCATTATCTTCCCCTTCATAACCATTGATCATTTCTACGCCTAATTCTGAAATTAAATAAGGATCTTCTCCAAACGATTCCCAAATTCTAGGAAATCGAGGATCCATCCCTAAATCTAATACCGGAGAAAAATTCCACGAAATACTACTGGCTCTAGTTTCGTAAGCAGTAACTTCTGCGCCTCTTCTTACTAAATCCCGATTTCTGGTAGCAGCCTGCCCTATTTGCTGTGGAAACATGGTTGCGCCCACGGTATAGGTGGCACCGTGAATCATATCTACTCCGTATAAGACCGGAATTTCTAACCGATCATTTAAGGCTGTTTCTTGAATCTGACTAATTAAGGAATACCATTTTTGCGGTGTGAGGGCACGGTTATTAGCGGTATTTAAAACTGAACCAATATGATAATCGACCAAAGCTTTATTTAACGAATCTTGATCTAATTCAAAAGGTTCGTAACTGGAATAAATATCTTCACCTTTTGTGATGACATCTAAGGTAATTTGGGTCATCTGCCCTACTTTTTCTTCGAGGGTCATCTTATCGATTAACGACTCGATTTCTTTATCGTGAACGGTGCTGTTTAGTTGTGCTTGGACTAAATTTACAAGGCATAAAAATACTCCTAGCAATAATGAATTTAATTTCATAAAGTTTATAGTTTTTGGGGATTTTTAAATGACATATGTACCAACGGATTGTGCCGGTAATTTCACTTCGAGTGTTTCATTTTCTAATTGAAGTAGAAACGATTGTTCTTTTTTATTTTTATTCTGTACAATCACTACAATCTTACCTTTAGGAGTGCTAAAAGCTACATTTGGTAAATCTTTGAGTAGATTCGATTCAATTCTTACAGAGCCCGGAGTTACAAATTTTGAAGCCTGAGCTATAATATAATATGCCGGTTCTCTTATAACGTTATCACCTTTAATAGTGATAGCGCCTAAACAACGATCACAACCACCCCGATCGGTATGGGGCTCTTGATTTTCGTCGGCAGCAAGGTTCCACTCCAAAACTGTTTTACACCAGTTTCTGGTAGCCCCAATAATTAAATTTTCGGTATGCCAATTCATTTCTTTGGCAAAATCACCGGGAGCTCCTACCCATTGTTCGGTGAAATACAAATTTTTATCCGGGTGCGCTTCGTGTACTTTAGAAATGGCATCAACTTCACCACCGTATAAATGAAAAGCAGCACCATCAATGTATTGGGCGGCAACCGAATCGTTTAAAATCGTGATAGGGTAATCGGGACGATCGGCATTATGGTCGTAAACAATAATCTTGGTGTTGATATTATTTTCTTCGAAAACCGGTCCTAAATGATTTTTTACAAATTCTTTTTGCTGTTCGGCTTCCATTAACAAACTCGGATTGTTACCGGGATGTAAA
>NYSS01000120.1 GCA_002683135.1 Planctomycetota bacterium
GACGAGGTCTCCGCGGCGCTGGCCAAGACACGCAAGGCGTTCGACTCGCAGTCCGAGGATGAGGCACGCGCGCTCGTACGCCAGATGAACGATATGGAGGACCGGTGCGACCAACGCATCGAGGAGATCCTCGCGGGAGAGGCCGAGCACAGCGCTCCCGCGACCCTCGTTCTCGCTTACCGCTACTTCAAGCGCGTCGTCTCCCACGCCATGAACATCACGACGTCGATCTTCATGCCCCTCGACAAGATCGACTACTTCGACGAGAAGCCGCGGCCGGACATTACCTAACACGCCGCGGATGCCGGGCTGATATCCTGCGGGCATGACCCTCTCCCAGGAGGTCGTACGGGAACGGCTGCTCGACGCGCGCGTCTATCTTTTGCTGACGCGCGGGCTGTGCCGCCTCGATCCCCTCGTAGTTCTCGATGAAAGCCTCACGGCAGGGGCCGATATCGTCCAGGTGCGAGAGCCCGGCTGTGGGGATCGCGAGCTGCTGGAGTGGGTCCACGACGTCCGCGAGAGATGCGCGCGTCACCGCGTCCCTGTCATCGTCAATGATCGAGTGGACGTGGCCATCCTCGCGGGCGCGGACGGCGTGCATGTAGGACAGGGTGATCTACCACCGCGGGCGGTCCGCGAGCTCGCCGGTGATGCGCCGCTCATCGGCCTGAGCACGCACAACCTGGGGCAGCTCGAGGGCGCCGCCACCGAGCCCATCGACTACATCGGAATCGGCCCCGTCTTCGACACCAGCACAAAAGACCATCCGGGCCTCGGCGCGGACTGGTTGCGTGACGTCCTGCCCCACGCCCCGTTGCCGGCGTTTGGCATCGGAGGCATGGGGATGGACACCATTGCGGCCGCAATCGGCGCCGGCCTGCAGCGAATCGCCGTGTCATCCGCCGTGTGCGGGGCGGAAGAGCCGGGCGCGGTCATCCACGCGCTGCGGGAATCGCTGGACGCGGGGGATCGCTGACGTGGCACGCAACAACCGACCGCAGCCGAACTGGGTGGCCCTCGGCCTCTCCGCGATCGCGGGCCTGGGTCATCTCGTCATCGGTCGGCCACGGCGAGGACTGCTCCTCTTCGTCGGCGCGTCCGCTTGCTGGAACCTCGCGCTCGTCTCCTGGCTCGCACCGGTCGATCCACTGGGATCGTGGACCCTGCGCGTCGGCATCGGCGTCGGGGGAACGCTTAGCCTGTTTGCGCTCATCGACGTGTTCCGGCTTGGTGTCTACGCCCGTCTCCCTCATGTCGTAGAGCGCCGCGAGGAACGCCTGAAGGAGGCCGTCGCCTTTTATCTCCGTCGTGATTTCCGGGCGGCGAGGAAGCTCCTCGACGGCCTGCTCGACGTCGACCCCGCCGATCCCGTCGTCCGCCTGTACCTGGCGAGCCTGGAGCGGCGCGCCGGCAGCCCAGAGCGCGCTGTCCACCACGCCCGCAAGGCCTTGGCGGCCGCACCTCATCATCCGTTTCAGCCCGAGATCGAACGCGAGCTGCACCTCGCCAGATCGGCGCGGTGATCAGTTGCCGGAAACGCCGGGGCGCACCGCCGCATTGAGGATCGCCGCTTGGATCATCTGCCGCGCTTCTGCGGTGACCGCCAGGTCCTCGATCTCGCGGAGGCGATCCGTGTCGTCGCGGGTACAAACACGGTTCAGGTAACGAGCCTCGCCCAACGTCACCTTGCTCCGTCGGCCGATCCGCGTGAGGACGATGCGCGAGATGTCAGCGCCCTGGTAGGCGCCAATATGCAGGTCGACCATGGAGGCGAAGCCCGCGTCAGCGTTGGCCGCGTCAGCGGCGGAGAGGAGCTTGCGCGAGAGGGTCTGGTCACCGGACTGCATGACCGCCATCACCGCAGCGGACCGCAGGTCACGCACCGGGTGATCGTCGTTGCGATCACCGAGATCACGGAGCCGATGCTCGGGCCCCATGGCCAGCTCGTACGCCGCCAACCGGGCCTCCGGGTCGGCTTCGATACGCCCGAGGCACTCGACGGCCACGAAGCGCTCCTCATCGGTGAGACGGTCGTTCTTCCACACCTCACGCAGGTGGTCCGCCGCACCCTCCCATCCGCTCCGCGCGATGCGAATCGTCGCCTGGCTGCGGACCTCGGGGTCCTCCAACTGCGCCTTGATGCCGATGAGCGTCTTGGCCGCCAGCACCGTCCGCTGGTCGGCGATCGCATCGACGGCGATCCACGGATGATCAGTGACGAGCTCCGTCAGGGACTCGATGACCCGATCGTCCCCCACGTACCGGAACAGCCAGGACAGCGCGTAACGCGCCGTGGGGTCCTTCATCATGGACCACACCTGAACGAGGAAGTCGACGTCTGCGTCCTTACGCAACGGGTCCTCCGACCACGCGGTGATGACTCGATGGATGTCGTCCTTCGCAAAGCTCCGATCGAGCAGCCGCGCCTCCTGGCCCACCGTCTTGCGGATGATCTCGTAAACCGCCGCGCCGACCTCCCCGCGCGCGTCACACAGTCCCTCGAGCCCTGTGCGCAGGCCGGCCTCGCGCTTCGCCTTGCGGGCGGGCGCGGATGACGTCGCCTCCCCGGAAACCGATCCACCGATCGACCCACCAGGGGCCTCCCCGGAGATACCGGCGGACGAAGCCGGCAAACGACCGAGCCCGCCTGAGAGGGCGAACCAGACGAGGACGACGCAAAGCGCTATCCCGAGCACGAGTGCGAGTTGACGCATGTTCCTTTCCTGCCTGGAGGCGGCACGCCAGCCTGCCATCTTGGCAGGGGGCGAATGGCGCCTCTGCCCTATCTGACAAGTTGTCACCGAACTTCGGGTGACCGGAGCGCGCCTCCTGGCCTCAGCGCCCCCATTTTTGCAAAGGCCGGCGCCACCGCACAACCCGTAGTTCCCAGGGGCACGAAAGTTGCTCCCCCACCATGGCCGGATTTCCGGAGTCACCACCACCATGGTCGTCATGCCCCGTCCTCTCCACGCCCTCGTCGTCGATGACGACCGGGGAGTCCGTCTGGCCGTTGGAGAGGCCTTGGAGGCGGCCGGACATAGGCCCTTTCCCGCCGCGTCGGCGGAAGAGGCCATCGAGGTGGTGCGGTTCCATCCGGTGCACTTCTCCATTCTGGACGTTCACGTGCGCGCAGACGACGGGTTACGCATCATCGCGAGCCTCCGTCAGGTCGCTGGCACCCTGCCGGTGATTTTCATGTCCGGGGCTTTCACCCCCGACATCGTGGAGCGCGCACAGGGGCTCGGGGCACATCGCTGCCTCGATAAGCCCCTGGACATCCGCTCCCTCCTGGGAGCAGTGGAGGAGTTGATCGATCTGGAGAGTCTTTAGGGCCCGGCACAAATCCGGGCAGGAGAAGGGAGTCCATGGCAAGCCTGCGCCCCCTGAACGACAAAGTGATCGTGCGTCGCGTCGAGGCCGAAGATCAGACGGCCGGCGGCATCTATCTCCCCGACCAGGCCAAGGAGAAGCCCAAGGAGGGCGTCATCGAGGCCGTTGGTGACGGCAAGCTCCTCGACAACGGTGGCCGCGGAAGCTTCCAGGTGAAGCCCGGAGACCGCGTCCTGTTCTCGTCCTACGCGGGAACGGAGGTGAAGGTCGAAGGCGAAGAGTTGATGGTCATGGGTGAAGAGGACATTCTCGCGATTCTCGGCTAACGCCGGGTCGCAGAGAGAAGAGATTTCAAAATGCCAGCTAAGAAAATCGCATTCGACCAAGAGGTCTACGAGAGCCTCCGTAACGGCGTCAACCGACTGGCGCGCGCAGTGAAGATCACCCTCGGTCCGCGCGGCCGCAACGTCGTCATCGAAAAGTCGTTCGGCGCGCCGACCGTCACCAAGGACGGCGTCACCGTCGCGAAGGAGATCGAACTCCAGGACCCGTACGAGAACATGGGTGCCCAGATGGTGAAGGAGGTCGCCAGCAAGACCTCCGACGTCGCAGGTGACGGCACCACGACCGCGACCGTACTCGCCGAGGCCATCTTCGAAGAGGGGCTCAAGAACGTCATCGCCGGCGCATCCCCCATCGGCCTGAAGCGCGGCATCGACAAGGCCGTCGCCCAGGTGGTGAAGAAGCTCGGCGGCATGGCCCGTCCCATCGAGGGCAAGAAGGACATCGCCCAGGTCGGCTGCATCGCCAGCAACAACGACCAGGAGATCGGCGACCAGATCGCCGAGGCTATGGAGAAGGTCGGAAAAGACGGCGTCATCACCGTCGAAGAGGGCAAGTCGCTCGAGACCACGGTCGAGTGGGTCGAGGGCATGCAGTTCGACAAGGGTTACCTGTCGCCGTACTTCGTGACCAACCCGCAGGATATGACCTGCCTCCTAGAGAACCCGTACATCCTCATTCACGAGAAAAAGATCGGCTCGATCAAGGACCTCATCCCCGTCCTCGAAAAGATCGCGCAGAGCGGGCGCCCGCTGCTCATCGTCGCCGAGGACATCGAGGGCGAGGCGCTGGCGACGCTCGTGCTCAACAAGATCCGCGGTGGTCTGAACTGCTGCGCGGTCAAGGCGCCGGGATTCGGCGACCGCCGCAAGGCCATGCTCGAGGATATCGCCATCCTCACCGGCGGGACCGCCGTCATGGAGAACCTCGGCATCACCCTCGAGTCGCTGACCCTCAAGGACCTGGGGAGCTGCGACAAGGCCGAGGTCACCAAAGAGAACACCACGATCATCAGCGGCACGGGCAAGAAGACCGACATTCAGGGTCGGATCGCCCAGATCCGCAGCGAGATCGAGAACACCACCTCCGACTACGACGGCGAGAAGCTCCAGGAGCGCCTGGCCAAGCTCTCAGGCGGCGTCGCCCAAATCAACGTGGGCGCGGCGACTGAAGTCGAGATGAAGGAGAAGAAGGCGCGCGTCGAAGATGCGCTGCACGCCACCCGCGCGGCCGTCGAGGAGGGCGTCCTGCCCGGCGGCGGTGTCGCGATCCTGCGCTGCGGCAACGCGGTCAAGGCCGCCGGCGTCGACGCCGATGAGGCGGTGGGCATGGACATCATCAAGCGTGCGGTCTCCGCGCCTCTGCGACAGATCGCCGAGAACGCGGGCTTCGAAGGGGCCGTCGTCGTTCAGGAGGTGCTCCGCGCCGACAGCGACAACCACGGCTTCAACGCGGCAAAGGGCAAGCACGAGGACCTGATGAAGGCCGGCGTCATCGATCCGGCCAAGGTCGTCCGAACGGCGCTGCAGAACGCGGCATCTGTCGCCGCGCTCCTCCTGACCACCGAGGCGCTCATCTCCGAGATCCCAGAGAAGAAGCCGGCCGGCGGCGGCGGCGGCGGCGGCGAAATGGACGGGATGGGCGGCGGCATGGGCGGCATGGGCGGCATGGGTGGAATGGGCGGCATGGGCGGCGGCATGGGTTTCTGACCCCCAGCCCACCGAAGCTGACCCCAAGAGCGGGCCCCGTCCATCGGATGGGGCCCGTTTTCCATGGATGCCCGCCAACCATCTCATCGAAACGGTACTGGGCACGAACGGGCAGGTGACAGCGATGCCGGCGACCCTGAGCCCGAACAAAACCCGAACCAAGGTCCCCTTCCAACGGTTGACGGTCGCCTCTGCATTTCGGAACATCTTGCGCTCGGCTCGCGACCTTCAAACGGGATCGGTGCGTGCGATCCCAACCCCTGAGAGTGCCCCTGGATGCGGCGTCCGTTCATTGCCGGCAACTGGAAGATGAACCTCGTGGTGCGGGATGCGATCCGCCTCGCGGAGGAAGTCTGTGAGTGCGTAGGGAGCATTCCGGATCGCGACGTCGCCATCTGCCCCACGTTCGTCAGCATCTCTGCCGTCGCCGCAGCACTCAACGACTCCCCCATCCGGGTCGGCGGTCAGGACTGCAGCCAGTGGAACGACGGCGCGTACACGGGCGACGTGAGCGCCACGATCCTGCGATCGGCCGGCGCCAAATACGTCATCCTCGGGCACTCCGAGCGACGCCACGTCATGGGTGAGTCCGACGCGGTGGTACACGCCAAGATGGGCAAGGCCCGGGCGGCCGGCCTCAAGCCGATCCTGTGCGTCGGCGAGACACTCGATGAACGCCAGGCCGGCAACACGCTTGCCGTCGTGGAACGCCAGCTGCGCAAGGGGCTCGAGGGCCTGACGCACGAAGACTTGGCGGAAACGACTGTCGCCTACGAACCCGTGTGGGCCATCGGGACGGGTGAGGTCGCGACGCCGGAGCAAGCACAAGAAGTACACGCGGCGATCCGCACCTGGCTCAAGGAGCTGGGCGGCCCGATCGGCGAGGACATACGCATTCAGTACGGTGGAAGCGTCAAGCCCGACAACGTCGGCGGTTTGGCGGCCATGCCGGACATCGACGGCGCCCTCGTGGGCGGCGCCGCGCTGACAGCAGATTCGTTCAGTACGATTGTTGGGTTCGGCGCAGGCTGACCCTGGCTCGTTCGGGAGAGACTGATGGACATCCTCAAGACCATCCTCTACGTGTTGTTCGCGCTCAACGCGATCTTCCTCATCGGCCTCGTCCTCATGCAGGAAGGCAAGGGCGGAGGCCTCGGGAACGCGTTTGGCGGCGCAGGCGGCGAGGCCTTCGGGCACGGCGTGGGCAGCATCAACCGCTTCACCGCATTCGTCGCCGGCAGCCTCATGATCATCGCGCTCGCTCTCGCGCTGATCATGAAGTGGGACAGCTGAGCTCCACGACCCAGGACCCGGAGACGCTGCGTTGATATTCAGCATGACTGGCTTTGGATCCGCGACGCGCGAAGATGGCGCGCGACGTGTAACGGTGGAGGTGCGCACCCTCAATCACCGCTATCTGAAGATCGGCGTCAAGCTGCCTCGCGCGCTCTCCTCACTTGAGACCGAGGTCGAGCCGATCGTGAAGCACCACGTTCGCCGCGGTTCGGTGAGCGTCAGCTGTCGCTACAAGGACGGAGACGCCATCCCCGCGTTCCGAGTGAACCTCGCCGCGGCCCAGAGCTACCGTGCGCAGATCGCCGAACTCTGGGATGCCCTTGGCCTGCACGAGCCCGGCGGGCACGACCGCGTCGAGCCGTTGTTGTCGCTGCCAGGGGTCATCCGAGCAGAAGACGAAGACGGTGAGTCGGCGCTCAGCCAAGAGGTCCAGTCCCTCGTACTCGGCACGCTCGAAGAAGCCCTCGCCGCCCTGGTCACCGCCCGTCAACAGGAAGGTGACGAACTCATGCGGGTTCTCCTCGAGCACGGTCAGCAGCTCGAGAGCTTCGTCAATACGGTCGCGGAACGGGCGCCCGATGTCCCCAAACAACATCGTGACCGCCTGCTGCAACGGACCCGAGCCCTGCTGCAGGAGTTGAAAGCCGAGCACGAGGTCACCGAGTCAGACCTCCACCGCGAGCTCTGCCTCTTGGCGGACAAGGCCGATGTCGCCGAGGAAATCAATCGCCTCAAGACCCACCTCCAGCGCTATCGCACGATCCTCGAGGAGGGTGGGGAGGTCGGACGCAAGCTCGACTTCCTGCTGCAGGAGATGTTGCGGGAGACCAACACGATCGGCAGCAAGGCAAACAACGCGGACATCGCCCACGCGGTCGTCGAGATGAAGGTCGAGGTCGAGCGCATGAAGGAACAGGTGCAAAACCTTGAGTGACGCCCGCGCCGTTGTGATCTCAGGACCGAGCGGAGTCGGCAAATCGACGCTGATCGACGCCCTCCTGCGCAAGCCCGGGGTGCGGCTGGCGGTGTCCGCCACGACCCGGAAGCCACGCCAAGGTGAGGTCGACGGCACCGACTATCATTTCGTGTCACCCGAGCGCTTCGAGGCCATGCGTGACAACGGCGAACTCCTCGAGTGGGCCCAGGTCCATGGACAGTCCTACGGGACTCCGAAGAGCGAAATCCGGAGCAACGACGAGGACGTCGTCATCCTGGACATCGACGTCCAAGGGTGGCGCAACGTCAAGGCCCTCGGGATCGACGCGCTGGGCGTTTTCATCGCGCCCCCGTCCATCGAGGAACTCCATCGCCGCCTGCACGCACGCGGCAGCGAGACCGAACAGTCATGCGACACCAGATTGCAGGGCGCGGCCAGCGAACTGGCCGCCCAGAACGAATACGACCACGTCGTCATCAATGATGGCGTGGAGCAAGCCAGCAAGGAGCTTTGTGGCATCGTGCTCCGTACCCCCCAAGGGAACGGGACCTGAGCCACAAACGAACGGACAGACAAGGCATCACATGATCGATCAGTCCAAATTCGAGACCCTCTACAAGAAGTGCGGCGGAGTCTTCAAGACCACCGTCCTCATGCAGAAGCGCATGCGCGAGCTCAACCGCGGCGCGCGCAAGCTCGTGGACGACAACGCAAAGAACCCCATCGAGGTCGTCATGCGGGAGATCCACGCCGGGAAGATCGAGTTGATCCCGGACAACGAGGAGAACCGCGACATCATCCGCGCCGAGGTCGAGCGCATGACCAGGAGTCAGCCGGCTCAGGTCGAGGTGCAAGAGCTCACGAGCGAGGATGAACTCGAGCGCCGGATCCTGTCCGCGCTCTCCAAAGACGACTGAGCGAGCACCATGGCGAACATCGTCCTGGGCGTCTCCGCCTCGGTGGCCATCCACCGTGGCCTCGACGTCGCAAGCGAGCTGAAGAAGGGCGGTCACGACGTGACCGCCCTGATGACGCCCTCGGCGACGAAGCTCATCGCGCCGCTGCAGTTCCAGGCCATCACGGGCCGACGGGTCTTCCACGATCTCTTCGAAGGCGCTGACGACGACGCCTACGACCACCTGAACCCTGCTCGCGACGGCGATCTGCTCATCTGCGCGCCGGCCACCGCCGACCTCCTTGGCCGTCTCGCCCACGGGCTGGCCGACGACATGGTCGCGACCACGGCGATCGCTTTTTCTTCGGAGAAGCCGCGCCTCATCGCCCCAGCCATGAATTGGCGCATGTGGGCCAACCCCCTTGTGCAACGCAACGTCGCGACTCTGAGGGAGGCTGGCTGGGAGCTTGTCAGCCCCGCGGAGGGTGACCTCGCCTGCGGCGAGCAGGGCCCAGGGCGCCTCGCGCCGATCGACGAGATCGTCGGCGCGGTCACCGCGGCGCTCTGACCGCTCCGACCGCGGCCAACGCTGTCCGTTGCCGCCGTCCGGCGTAGGATGCCCCCATGCGGTTCCTCGTCTCAGGCGGTCCGACCCACGAATACTTGGACGACGTCCGGTATCTGGGAAACCCAAGCACCGGAGCAATGGGGATCGCGGTGGCGGAGGCCGCGGTCGCCGGAGGGCACGAGGCCACGTTGGTTCTCGGCCCCACCCACCTGCCCGATCCGAACGGCGTCACGGTCGTCCGAGTCACTTCCGCCGTCGAAATGCACACCGCCATGATGGAGGCCTGCGCGGCCGCGGACGCCATCGTCATGACCGCCGCCGTCTCCGACTACCGGCCCAGGTCCCGGGCCGAGGGGAAGATCAAGAAAGGGGCCCACCATATGGTGTTGGAATTGGCCAAAAACCCCGACATCTTGAGTGATTTAGGTAGGATACGCGGGTCTCGGGTCGTCCTCGGATTTGCGCTGGAGGCGGCGTCACCGGACGAGGCTCGGGACCACGCTCGGGACAAGCTGACCGCCAAGAACCTGGACGCCATCGTCCTCAATCGGCGGGGCTCGTTCGGGGGGGCGGGGATGGAGGACGTCAGCGTCCTCGAGGCGGACGGCGGCGCGACCGAGCTCGGCGCGCCGGACAAGGCATCCCTGGCGAGATGGTTGGTCGCGTTCTGCGAGGAGAGGGGCGCTCATGGGGCGGGGGGAGCACGAGAATCGTGATGTTCCGACGGTGCTCGTGGAACGTCTGCCCCACGCTGAAGGCCTCCCCCTACCCGGCTACGCGACCCCCGGCTCCGCCGGCGCCGACCTCTGCGCCGCCATCGACGAGCCCATGGTCGTGCATATGGGGGCGGTCTCCCTCATTCCCACGGGCCTGAAACTCGCCATCCCTGCAGGCTACGAGGTGCAGGTGCGGCCCCGCTCCGGGCTCGCGCTCAAGGCCGGGCTCACGCTCGTCAACACGCCAGGGACCATCGACAGCGATTATCGGGGCGAGGTCTCCGTGATCGTGACCTGTGTCAAAGAGGAACCCTGCACCATCAACCGAGGTGATCGGATCGCCCAGTTGGTCGTAGCGCCGGTCAGCCAGGCTGCATGGATCGAGGCTGACACCCTCCCCGAGACCGAACGCGGAGTTGGCGGATTCGGACACACGGGCGTCCACATGGAGGCCCGGCCCCGATGAGTGTCATGAGACGGATGACCGCATGGGGACTGCTGCTCGCAGCCATCTGGCTGGCGCTCTCGTTCGCGACCTACGATCCCATCGATGATGGCGGCCGCGGTGGCAGCAACCTCGGCGGACCCGTGGGTCGCTTCTTCGCCGGAACCCTGGTCGAAGCGTTTGGGATCGGCGCCTTCATCCTGTGCTTCTACATGGCCCTGATCGGATATCTGATCCAAGTCCAGCGCTCGATGAATCAGGTGCCCATCCGCATCCTCGGTCTCGCCGTTTGCATGCTGACATTCGGTGCCTTCTGGCAGGCGCTGCTGCCCGACCGAGCATTCCCCGGCGGCAGTGTCCCCCTCGGAGGCGTCCTCGGGGACGAGATCGTCCTCCGCATGGACGCGCTGCTCGGCAGCGCATTCACCCTCAGCGCCATGCTGATTGGTGGACTCGCAGGGCTCCTTCTGGCAACGGAATCCCTGGTACCCGATCTGCTGCGTAGCTCCCGCCCGAAACTCGCACACGAGATCCGCGAAATTCGCCGCCGACGCGCCCACAAACTCAAGGGCACCATTGGCGCAGGCGAGGACGAAGAAGCCGACGAGGAGTACGAGGACGAGGAAGGCGACGAGGAGTACGAGGACGAGGAAGGCGACGAGGAGTACGAGGACGAAGAAGC
>NYSS01000121.1 GCA_002683135.1 Planctomycetota bacterium
GGCTGCTGATGACCACGTTCTGAGCGAGGCCGCGGGGCAGGGAGACAGACGTGATCGGGTACGGCGGACCAGCCACGCCGTTCACCTGCATCGAAGCATAGAACGTATTGGGCTGCTGGGCCGTGACGACACCGGCGAGGAGCGCAAACAATACGATTGGGGCGAGCGCGACTTTCATTCCTACCATCCTCCAACACAGATCGGGTCGCGCCAACGATGAGGCGCACGAGGCGACGACGGATATTTTAGACGACAATCACCCGCTCAAAAGGGGTGGGGCTGCGCCCAAGCTTGCCTGGCGACGCCGCTCGTGCCTTTGTGTCACGACACTGGGACATCCGGCTCCTCAAGCCGTGAGTCCTCCTCCTCGGCCGCCCACACACCAGCATAACCGTCTTGCAACGAACGACTTGAGTCGGACCTCTTTGTCAGGCCGGCGGTATCGAAGTACTCGAGCAACGGAATGACATACTTCCGGGTCGCCCCGAACAGGTCCTTCGCCTCGCTGGACAGCAGCGCACCGTGCTCGTGACACCAGGTGACGACCTTGTCCCGTGCTTCACGGATGGTCTCCCTGTGGAGCCACACCCCTTGGTCGATCTCGACAACCCGGTTCCAGCCCTGGAGAAGGGTCATGATGTTCTCAACTCGCTTGAGAGGCTTCTCCAGTTCCCCTGAAAGAACCTTGAGGCTCGGCGTCGCGAACCCGCCGCTCTCGAACGCCTCCTCGATGACGCCGAGCAGCCGGCGGTCCTCCTTCGACAGCCCACCTTTGAATGCCTTGAGCCGGAACATGGCGCGCTGCTCCTCGACGCACTTGGAGGTCCTCGCCGCCGCCAAAAAGGCGCCGACGACCCCCGGCGGATGCTTCATCTGCGAAGCGACCGCCTGCACCTTGAAACCGAACGGATAGTGGTCCGCCTCGTGCAACGCCAGCAGGGCTTTTTGCGCTTCATCGGATCCACGGGCGACCATATCCGCATGGATCACGCTCTTGCTCCCCTTCAACTCGACGACGCGGCCGACCGAGAGGAGCGCCTGAAGACCGTCCCCCACACGCGCGGGCGTGTCCTTGACCAGCAGCGGGAGCCGATCCCTCGACACGGGATGCAGCCCCTCCGAACGGATCACGTACTCGAGATACGCCTCACGGTCACCGAGGTGCTCCTCCTTGCCTTTCATGTTCTCCGTAATCCAGTCGCGAAAACGCTTGAACCGGTAGCGAGTCTCGCCGAGCACGAGACCACCGCCCAGCGTCCGCTCCGGCGAAGCCTGCCGCAGCAAGTAGTGATCTCCCGGCGCGACGACGACAGGCTCATCCAGACGAATCTGCACCAGCGCGTCTGCGCCCGGCTCGAGCCGCTTCGCGTCCAGGAGTACGAGGCGACCCAGGGCCTCCGTACACCCCACGTGGAACCGCACAGGCATGTTGTCCCTCAGCGGCCCTTTCCACGATGGGAGCAGGGTGAATCGGGCCTCGACGAGGCGCGTCGACGAGAAGTACCTCGGAGCCGCGACGACATCCCCACGATGGACGTCACGCCAACTGATGTCCGAGATGTTGACGGCCGTCCGCAACCCCGCACCGCCCTCCTCGGCCACCTTGTGGTGGACGTGCAGCCCACGAACCCTGCACTCCAGCCCCTGCGGTAGCAGCTCCAGGTGTTCCCCGACCACGATCCGACCGGACAGCGGCACCCCCGTGACGACGGTCCCGTGTCCCTTGATCGTGAAGGCTCGCTGTATGGGCATGCGAAAGACGCCGTCCCAATCCCTCGGAGGGATCTGGAGCACCATCTCATGAATGACAGACCTCACCTCCGGGAGGCCTTCCCCCGTGATGGACGAGCAGCGAAGAACGGGCGCCCCCTCAAGGAAGGTGCCGGCGACGAACTCCTGCACCTCCTCCTCGACCAGCTCCACCATCTCTGGATCGACCATGTCGATCTTGGTGACGACGACGCAGCCTCGCTGCAATCCGAGGAGCGTCATGATCTCCAGATGTTCGCGCGTCTGGGGCATGACGCTGTCGTCCGCCGCGATCACGAGCATGACCATGTCCATGCCAGAGGCGCCCGCGACCATGTTGCGGATGAACCGCTCGTGCCCAGGTACGTCGATCAAACCGACATCCACGCCCTCCGGGGTCTTGTACTCGGCGAACCCGATATCGATGGTCATGCCCCGGTCCTGCTCCTCCTTGAAGCGGTCCGGGTCCGTACCCGTCAGCGCCTTGACGAGGCTCGACTTACCGTGATCGATGTGTCCGGCCGTCCCGAGGACGGCGTGTGCGACGTGCGTGGCCTGACTCATGGTGCTCCGAATCGACGAGGTGGTCGGTGGCAGGATGATACCGTGCCAGCCGTGCAATCAACGCCGTGGCGCATTCCGACGCGGGACCCGGTGGCTGACCGGGAGCTCGCAACCCGGGTCGGCACCAGTCCCATGCTGGCAGCTCTCCTGAGAAACCGCGGCCTCACGGACCCCGCTCGAGCCCGGGCCTGGCTCGAACCCCGACTCCGCGACCTCTCCCACCCCTTCGACGTGCTTGACCTTGAGCGAGCTGCTGAACGCGTCCAGCGCGCGTGCCGCGACAAGGAGCGCGTGGTGGTCTATGGGGACTACGACGTGGACGGCATGGTGGGAACCGTGATCCTCATGAACTTCCTCCGCCTCGCCGGCGGCCGCGTCGATCACTACATCCCGAACCGACTGAAGGAGGGATACTCGTTCAGCGACGACGCCATCGACACGATCCTCACGGGAGAGGATCGACCGGGACTCGTGCTGACCGTCGACCACGGGATCTCCGCCAACGCCGGCATCACACGGCTCGCCAACGAAGGCGTGGACGTCGTCGTCACCGATCACCACGAACCGCCGGCCGTGCTCCCCGACCGGGCACACGCCCTCGTCAACCCGCGCCGCCCAGGTTGCCCGAGCCGGTTCAAGTCTCTGTGCGGAGCCGCCGTAGCGTACAAGCTTGCCTGGGGTGCGGCGGAGTCGTTCACCGGTCAACGCAAGGTCACCCCTGAGTTCCGCGAGTTCCTCCTGGAGTCCATGGGCCTGGTGTCCCTCGCGACCGTGACCGACGTGGTTCCACTCGTCGACGAAAATCGCGTCCTGTGCTTCCACGGTCTGCGCGCGTTACCCGTGTCCAAGAACCCTGGGATCCAGGCCCTCTTGGCCGCGAGCCGCCTGCGCGGCCAGGCCGTGCGCGCGGTGCACGTCGCCTACCGCATCGGGCCCAGGATCAACGCAGCTGGCCGTATGGGTATCGCAGACGTCGCCATCGAACTCTTGACGACGCGAGACGCCAAGCGGGCCAAGGTCCTGGCCAAACGCCTCGAGGACGCCAACAACCGGCGGCGGCTGCTGGAGAAGGACGTCCTCCACGAGATCCTGTCCATGCCAGAGATCAAGGACCACCAGCCAGGTCAGGGCATCTGCGTCGGTAAGTCCGGCTGGCACCCCGGCGTAATCGGCATCGTCGCCGCGCGGCTCGTCGACCGCTTTGATGTGCCATCCATCGTGGTCGCCCTGGACGGCAAGAAGAGCCGGGCGAGCACCCGATCCATCGAAGGAGTGAACGTGAAGCTAGCGCTTGACGCATGCTCCACCCACCTCGCTCAGCACGGAGGTCACGCCGGCGCCGCCGGCGCCACCCTCGACGAGGACAAGTTCCCGGCGTTCCAGCGGGCGTTCACGGAGGTCTCCACCCGCGCGGTCGCGGAGAGCGGCCTGACGCCATCGCTCGACATCGACATGGAGCTGCCGTTCAGCGCCATCCGCCCCGAGTTCGTCGAAGAGCTCGAGCGCCTCGCACCGCACGGGGAAGCCAACCCGACGGCGCTCTTCT
Organism: Planctomycetota bacterium; assembly: GCA_002683135.1. GTDB lineage: Bacteria > Planctomycetota. The sequence goes on from NYSS01000121.1 coordinate 3,860, forward strand.
GCACGAGGGGCGTCCTCGTCTGTGGGCGCCCCAAGCGAGTGGGTAAGGACCGAGGGCACCTCGCGTTCCACGTCCGACACGGAGAACGCACGTTCCGGGCATTCGGCCGTGACATGGGCGATCAGCTGGAGCGGCTGCGCACCGAGGGTGCGGCCCTCGACATCGCGTACCGCCTCAAGTTCGACAGTTACGTCAACCCGGGGTCGATCGAGATAGAGATCGAGCAGCTGCGCTTGCACAACGGCGACGCACGTACCTGAGGCCTGTTCGCCATGCGCCAAGCCCCAGGACAGATCCTCCTCATCGACGCCGACGACACGCTCTGGGAGAACGAAGCGTACTTCCGACGGGTGTTCGATCAGTTCCTCAACATCATGGAGACGCGCGGTCACCTTCGCCCCAACTCCCTCGAACAACTACGGAGCGTGGAGCGGGAGCGGTGCGCCATCCATGGATATGGATCGAAGAACTTCGCGCGCAGCATGGACGAGGTCGTCCGGCGAATGGAGGGCAAGACTCCTCCTGGTCTGATGTCCCAAATCGACTCCCTCGTGCAGTGGATCCTCGATCACCCAGTGGAGCCCTTCCCTGACGTCGCCGCGACCCTAGGGGAACTCGCCGCGCGGCATCGCATGCTCATGGTGACGAAGGGAGCCCACCAAGAGCAGAGCGACAAGGTCGAACGAAGCGGATTCGCCCCCTGGTTCGAAGCGGTGGAGATCCTGTTTGAGAAGAGCGCCGATCGCTACCGCGAGATCGTCGCCCGGCATGACCTCGACCCATCCATCACATGGATGATCGGCAACTCGCCGAAGAGCGATATCAACATGGCGATGGCCGCCGGCATCAAGGCTGTGTTCATCCCGCATCGGACCATCTGGGAGTTGGAACGCCAACCATTCATCCGAGAGCCCGACTTCACCCTCTCCCGATTCAGTGACCTGCAGCGTCACTTCTGAGCTTCAACTGCGCGAGTCCGGAACAGGCAAGCGGCCACGACCATGTCTGCGCCAGCGTCCCTGAGCGCCGCTGCCGCGGCCTCGAGCGTCGCGCCCGTGGTCACCACGTCGTCGACGAGGAGAGCACGGCGACCGCTCAGATCCGGCACACAGACAAACCGCCCCCGCAGATTGCGACGGCGCGCCGCCCGCGTCAGCCCCACCTGGGCATCCCCGCCGCGGCGCCGGCGCAACCCCCTCCCCTCGATAGGGAGCGCCATCCGCGTCGCGACGGCCCGGGCAAGGGGCGCCACCTGGTCGTATCCACGACGTCTTCGTCGCGACCGTGACAGGGGCACCGGGACGATGACGTCCGCGACGATGTCCTCCACCGGCAATAACTCCGCAAACAGGACAGACAGAGCCGTCAAGGGGTGGGGATCTCCCGCGTACTTGGCCCGCACGAGCAGGTCCCGTACAGGCGGTTCGTAGGGGACGCTCGCGAGGACCAGATCGCACCCAGGAACGACGACGGTGCGCTCGTCTGCGGGCAGCACGGAGACGAGCGCACGGCAGGTGTCACACAACCGATCCGGACCGCCGCGCAGACAAAGCGGGCAAGCCGGAGGCCAGAGAAAATCGACAACTGAACGCACAGGACCAGCCTGGGGAATGCGGAGCCACACATCCGCAGGAAGCGCAGAAATCCTGTGCCAGCGAACGCCCGGAGGCGTCGCACGGAGGCCTAACGGAAGTCGATCCCGACGCGACTGTTGCGCGTCCGACGTCGCTCTGAAGGCGGCTCTTCCGGAAGCTCGAGGAACAACCGCAGCTTGCGAATGTACGTCTCGACCGAGTCTCCCGGCTCGAGATCCAACCCCAGCAGCTGTCCAATCTCGACGGCGAGCGAGACGTTGGACTCGAACGGCAGATCTCTCTCAGTGATCACAGCGCGGACGATGCTGCGGAAGTGCCCCTTACTGAAAAGACGGGAGAGCCAGTTGAGGATGCCGCAGAGCACAGCGACCAAGGCCACGAGAGCCGCAGCGAGGGTCGCCGGATTAAGCCGGTCAAGAAGATGGGTGCCGTCGTCACGGGCGATGCTGTAGCTGAAGATGTTCAGGATGATCGCCAGCATGATGCACGCATACCCAAGGACGAGCTGGTGCTTCTTGAACACCGTCGCCTTCAAGTCCCGCAGCGCTGGGTTGGCGACGCCGAACTCGTCCTCAAGGATGTGCTTCGGCTTCTTCTGCTGCACGGCGCAGCAGATGAAGAACAGCCCCACCATCGTCATGGCGAGGCTCAGGAAGTCGAAATCGAATTCGGCCATTCCCGCAGGCTCCACAAGACCCAGCCCCAAACGCGTCCCAGCCGCTCAAGGCGCTTTCCACACGGGTGCATTATGCTTAGGAACCAGGGGGCGTGTCAAAGAAGAACCGTCACCATCATTACTGCAACCTACTGCAAAATAATATGTTGGGGTCTCCATGATCGAACCAGAGACTGTGCTGAAGGTGGCGCGGCTCGCGCGATTGGAGTTGAGCGAGGAGGAATCCGCCCGCTTGGCGGTCGAGTTAGGGCGCATCCTCGGCCACGTGGATCGCTTAGAGGAGCTCGATGTGACCGACGTCCCCCCCGTGATGCACGGGACGGGTGGATCGGACGTTTACCGTGAAGACGCCGCCGGTCCCACCCTCTCGGTGAGGGACGCCCTCGCCAACGCGCCCGACGCTGCCGACGGCTGCTTCCGCGTACCGAAGGTCATCGACGACGCATGACCGCTCCTTGGCCGCAGATCGACGCGTTGGCAGCCTCCGTGCGCAATCGCGAACGCTCCGCTGAGGAGACCGTACGCACCGCCCTCGAACGCTCCTCAGCCCACGAGGACCTCGGTATCTTCCTCCACGTCGACGAGGCCCGCGCCCTGGATGCCGCGCGCGCGGTCGACCGCCGTGCCCTCGAGGGGCACGACCTCCCCCTGGCCGGCGTACCGATCGCGGTGAAAGACAACCTCTGTACGCGCGAAGTCCCCACAACCTGCGGGAGCCGTATCCTCGAGAACTTCATCCCTCCATACGACGCCACCGCCATCGCACGTCTCCAGGACGCCGGAGCCGTGGTCGTCGGGAAGACCAACCTGGACGAATTCGCGATGGGCTCGTCCAACGAGAACTCCGCCTTCGGCTCCGTAAAAAACCCTTGGGACACGACGCGGGCACCGGGCGGATCGAGCGGCGGATCCGCGGCCGCAGTCGCCGCTGGCATTGTCCCGGTGGCCCTTGGATCGGACACCGGCGGCTCGATCCGACAACCGGCCGCGTTTTGCGGCACCGTCGGCCTGAAACCGACGTACGGACGGGTCAGCCGATATGGCCTGGTCGCGTTCGGCTCGTCCCTCGACCAAATCGGCCCGCTCACGAACCGGGTCGGTGACGCAGCCCGGGTGCTCACCATCATCGCCGGCGGCGACCCACGGGATGCCACCTGCTCGAACGACCCGGTGCCGGACGTGACCGAGGCTCTCGAGGGTGGAGTGGAAGGGCTCCGCATCGGCCTGCCCAAGGAGTACCTGGGAGAAGGCATCGAGCCCTCCGTACGCGAGGCCGTCTCCGACGCCGCGGAGCGCCTGGCCGCGGGCGGCGCTCAGGTCCGCGAGGTGTCGCTGCCCCACACCTCATACGCGATCCCGGCTTACTACGTCGTCGCCACCTGCGAGGCGTCAAGCAATCTCGCCCGCTTCGACGGCATCCACTATGGCAGACGAGCGGTCGCCTCTGATCTCGCCACGACGTACGAGCGGAGCCGCACCGAGGGGCTGGGCGCCGAGGTACGTCGGCGGATCCTGCTCGGTACATTCGCCCTCTCCGCGGGCCACTATGACGCGTACTACGATCGCGCCATGCGGGTCCGAACGCTCATCCGCCGCGACTTCGAGCTGGCCTTTGAATCGGTCGACGCCCTGATCTCCCCCGCCGGTCCGACGCCCGCCTTCCGCCTCGGGGAAAAGACCCAGGACCCGCTGGAGATGTACCTCGCCGACATCCTCACGGTCGCGGCCAACCTGGCCGGAGTACCCGGGCTCGTCGTGCCGGAGAAGCTCGTGGAATTCGAGGGCGCGGCCCTGCCTGTCGGAGTCCAACTCATGGGCCCGATGTGGTCAGAGGCGACGCTGCTGCGTATCGGCCATCACCTGGAGCGAACGCGGGGAGACCTCCCGGCGCCACCGATCGGAGGCAGGTCATGACCGACCCGCAGCCCCCTGCCAGCGGCATCGAATACGAACCCGTCATCGGCATTGAGGTGCACGTCCAACTCCGCACGCACTCGAAGATGTTCACTCCGGCCCCGAACACGTACGGCGAGGGACCGAATACAAAGACCGATCCATACACGCTCGGACTTCCGGGCACGCTCCCTGTCGCCAACAAGGAGGCGTTCACCCTCGCGATCCGGGTCGGCCTCGGCCTCGATGCCGAGATCGCCTCGTACACCAAGTTCGACCGCAAGAACTACTTCTACCCGGACCTCCCCAAGGGGTACCAGATCTCCCAGATGGACCTCCCCGTGACGTCAAACGGCAAGCTCCCGCTCGCGAACGGAAAGGTCATCCGCATCAATCGCGCCCACCTGGAGGAAGACGCTGGGAAGGCCATGCACACGGGCGGTGACGCCTCGTTCGTCGATCTCAACCGCGCCGGAATCCCGCTGCTCGAGATCGTCAGCGAAGCGGACATGCGCTCCGCACCAGAGGCGGTCGAGTACTTGGAGAGGCTGAAGCTCCTGTTGCGATATCTGGACGTCTCCGACTGCGACATGGAGAAGGGCTCGCTCCGCTGCGACGTCAACGTGAGCATCCGCCCCAAGGGCATGGAAGCCTTCGGGACTCGCACAGAGATCAAGAACCTCAACTCCTTCAAGGCGGCCGAGAAGGCGATCGGATTTGAGATCCGCCGTCACACATCCGTGCTACAGGCCGGCGACGAGGTGGTCCAAGCGACCATGCTCTGGGACGAAGACAAGGAGCAGACGCGGGTCATGCGCACCAAGGAGGAGAGCGCCGACTACCGGTACTTCCCCGACCCGGACCTCCCCCCCCATCACATCTCCGAATCATGGGTCGAAGAGGTGCGCGCCACGATCCCGGAGTTGCCTTGGATCCGCGCAGCGAGGCTGCGCAGCCTGGATGGCATAACGGAGTACGACGCTGGGGTGCTGATCCAGGATCGCGCCGTCGCCGACTTCTTCGAGCGGGCGCTCGCGGTCTCCGGCGACGCCAAGGCGACCTGCAACTGGATCACATCCGAGTTGTTCGGGGTCATGAAGGAGCGCGGGCACGACATCACCGGTTGCGGTATACCGCCGGAGCGCCTCGGCGAACTCGTCCGTCTGGTCAAGGACGGCATCGTCGGCAGCGGCGGCGGCAAGAAGGTCCTGCACGCCATGTACGGGACCGACAAGGACCCTGCCGCGCTCGTGGAAGAGCTCGGCGTCGGACAGATCTCCGACGAGGGCGCGCTGGAAGCGATCGTCCGCCAGGCCCTTGAGGCAAACCCGGACACCGTCTCCGACATCAAGGCTGGCAAGAAGAAGGCGGCCGGCGCCATCGTCGGCTGGGTCATGAAGGAGACCAAGGGCTCCGCCAACCCCGGGACGGTCAACAAGTTGATCCGCCAACTCCTGGGCTGACCAGGCGGCCTACTCCCACTCGATCGTGGCGGGCGGCTTGGACGAAATGTCGTAGACGACACGGTTGATGCCGCGCACCCCGTTGACGATGCGGCGCGAGATGGTGGCGAGAACGTCTTCGGGCAATCGCGCCCACTCCGCGGTCATGGCGTCCGTCGAGGTCACGCAACGGACCGCGCACACGTTCTCATAGGTACGACCGTCACCCATGACACCGACCGACTGCACAGGAAGCAACACGGCGAACCACTGCCAGAGTTCCCGCGCGAGGCCGGCGGATTCGATCTCCTCACGAACGACTGTGTCAGCCTGGCGCAGTACATGCAACCGGTCAGGAGTCACCTCGCCGAGGATGCGCACCGCGAGCCCAGGGCCGGGGAAAGGCTGTCGCCACACGAGCTCATCGGCGAGGCCCAGCTCGGCCCCGAGGCGGCGGACCTCGTCCTTGAACAGATCGCGCAGCGGCTCGAGCAGCTTGAAGCCCATGTCCTCAGGAAGCCCGCCGACATTGTGGTGGGTCTTGATCGTCGCGCTCGGGCCCCCATGAGCCGAGACTGACTCGATGACATCCGGATAGAGGGTCCCCTGCACAAGCCACCGAGCACCGTCCTCGAACGCGCGCTTCTCCTCCTCCTCGAACACCTCGATGAAGGTGTGGCCGATGCGCTTGCGCTTGACCTCCGGGTCGCTGATACCGGCCAACGCCTCCAGGAACTTCTCCGAGGCGTCCACATGGCGGAAGTCCATCTGGAAATTGTCGGTGAACAGCTGGACCACCTCGGCCGCTTCATCCTGGCGCAGCAGCCCGTTGTCAACGAACACACAGGTGAGCTGGTCGCCGATGGCACCGTGCATGAGCGCCGCTGCGACGGTCGAGTCGACGCCGCCGGAGACACCGCACACGACCTTGTCGTCACCGACGGTATCCTTGATCTTCTGCGTCCACTCCTCGACAAACGAGGACATCGCCCAGTCCCCCGAGCACTGGCAGATCTTGAGGAGGAAGTTCTTCAAGATCTCTCGCCCGTATTGCGTGTGCATCACCTCGGGATGGAACTGGATCCCGTAAAGCGGCCGGTCTTTGTGGACGACGGCCGCGTTCGGACACGAGCCGGTCTTTGCCAGGACCTTGAACTGCCCGCCCGGGTCCGTGACCTGGTCACCGTGGCTCATCCAGACGACCTGCTTGGAGGGCGTCTCGGCGAACAGGTCCCCCGGGTCGGTGACCTCCAGGTCACGATGCCCGAACTCCCGATCCTGCGCCGGCTCAACCGGCGAGTCGAGCAGGTGCATGAAGACCTGCATGCCGTAACAAATCCCCAAGATGGGGACGCCCAGGTCGAGGATGGCGGGATCTAGCTGGGGCGCTCCCTCGTCGTAAACGCTGGCCGGCCCCCCCGACAGGATGATCCCCTTGGGCCTGCGCGCGCGGAGCTCCTCGGCCGTGACTTGGGGCGTCACGATCCGGCAGTACACATTTTGCTCCCTGACCCGCCGCGCGATGAGCTGGTTGAACTGCGACCCAAAATCCAGGACGACGACTTCCTCGTGTCCTGGAGGCACCTCGGTTGATGCGCTCATCTAGGCCCCCTGGTCAAATCCGTAGTTCGGAGCTTCCTTGGTGATCTCAACGTCGTGCGGATGGCTCTCCCGCAACCCGGCGGCGCTCACCCGAACGAAGCGACCGCGCTCCCTGAGCCCGGCCAGGTCCGTCGCGCCGACGTATCCCATACCGGCACGCACGCCGCCCACGAGTTGATAGAGGTAGCTGGTGACCGGCCCCTTGTAAGGCACGCGGCCCTCGATCCCCTCTGGGACCAGCTTCTTGGCGTCTCTCACCGCCTGTTGCCCGTATCGGTCCTTCGATCCGTCGACCATCGCACCGAGCGAGCCCATGCCACGGACCTCCTTGTAGGTCCGCCCCTTCATGATGACCACCTCGCCCGGGCTCTCGTCGACGCCGGCGAGCAGGCTCCCGAGCATCACCACCTCGGCGCCCAGCGCCAGGGCCTTGGTGATATCCCCCGAATACTTGATGCCGCCATCGGCGATGATCGGAACGCCTCGTCCCTTGACCGCCTCGGCGCACGCCCTGACGGCTGACGCCTGCGGCACGCCTATGCCCGCGACGACCCGCGTCGTGCAGATCGAGCCCGGGCCGATACCGACCTTGACCGCATCCGCACCGGCGTCGGCGAGCGCCAGCGCCCCTTCTGCGGTAGCCACATTGCCGGCGACCACGTCGACGTCGTGCGCGGCCTTGATCGCCTGGACGGTCTCGATGACGTTCTTGCTGTGTCCATGAGCGGTGTCGACCACGACGACGTCGACGCCGGCGCGCACCAGCGCCTCAACGCGATCCATGTCTCCAACGCCCACCGCCGCGCCGACTCGGAGCCGCCCTTGCGCGTCCTTGCACGCGTTCGGATGCTCTTCGGTCAGGTTGATGTCCCTGATGGTGATCAGGCCGCGCAGGTTCTGGTCTTCGTCAACCAGCAACAGCTTCTCGACCTTGGCCCGGTGAAGGAGCTCCTTCGCGTCCTCAAGAGTCGACTGGGGGGGCGCGGTGACGAGCTCGGTGGTCATGAGCTGGGTGACCGGGACGTCCTCGTCGGTCTGGAAGCGCAGATCACGCTTGGTCAAGATCCCAACGACCTTGCGGCCGTCCACGACCGGGATACCGGACACATTGTGTGTGGCCATCAGGGCGCGCACGTCCTTGACCGTGGCGCTCGGCGGCAGCGTCACGGGATCCAGGATCACGCCGTGCGCGGACCGCTTCACCTTCTTCACCTCGCGCGCCTGCAGCTCGGGGGGCGCGTTCTTGTGAATGATCCCGATGCCACCCTCCTTGGCGAGCGCGATGGCGAGGCGAGACTCGGTCACGGTGTCCATCGCGGCGGACACGATCGGGATGTTCAGCTCGATGCGGCGGGTCAGACGCGTGCGGGTAGCGATATCCGTCGGGAGGACCTCGCTGTACGCGGGAACGAGGAGAATATCGTCGTAGGTCAACCCGGCCGGGAAGACGTCCTCGCCCATGATCAACACCTCGTGCGAGTTTGGAGACCAGCGCGTGAGGGAGCTCGCGCTCACCGCCTCGGAAAGAGGCAAAAGATACCGATACGAGCACTGAGATCAAGCCGGAAGGGCGGGTTCAATCGGTCCCACGAAGCTGCCAGAGCCACCATTCGAGGCCCAGCGCGGCCGCCAGAACCCACAGTAAGGCCCATCGGAGCGACGCACGCACCGTCCGCTCGGGAAACCCGGGTAGGGATTGAGCACCCGCCGGCGGCTCCATGGGGCGACCAGGGTGATCCAGCAGAGCGACCGCGATACGCCGGGCATCGTCCGAGTCGCCCAGCCAGTAGCGCCCGGGACGCTCCGGGAGCCGGTATCCGGTCGCATCGGGAAGCTCGGCGAGCGGCGGCAAGGCGGCTCCCCCCGGCGTGTACAGCACCGGCTCCTCCCCCGGCAGCAACGCCAACGTCCCTCCCGCCGCCAGGACCGGTGGGCCTGCCTCCCGCTCCCGCGCCACGAGCTCGACGAGCGCCGCCTCCAGCATCAGCGGAAACGCGGCCAGCAAGGGCAGCGTCGACGACGCCGGATCAGGGCGCACGGCGATGTCCACGAACTTGACCTCATCCGTGCTCCCTCGGGAGATGAGCGGACCTGTGCTCCCGTCGACGACCACCTCCAGACCGGCGCGCGCGCGCGTCCGCGCGACCTTCTCGATCTCCCATCGCGAGAGATCCAGCGCCCGAACAAGCGGGTCCTCACGACGAGTCTTCACGGGCTCCGAGGCGCCGATCCGGCGCACGTCTCGCGCTATCGGAAGATCCGGAGCGCCAGAGGCCAGCAACACATAGCGCCCGCGCGGCAACGGCAGCTCTTGCTGATCGTCGACGAGAATCGTCACGTCATAGTCATCCACCCATTCACGGAACTGAGTGCTGCGTGTGCGACTCGAACCAGCGACGTCGATGACCGCACTCGCCTTGAACCACGCGTCCAGCCATGGCGTCGGCGTGTCCGTCACCACCAGCACACGGATACGCTGGCGTTCGGGCAGGACCAGCGGGACACGATCGTCCTCGGGGAACCCGTCCTCGGGCTCGAGCACGAGGTCCGGCGCCGAACCGGCGTCCGCCGGGATCCGGATCCATACCTCCGATCCCGGTTTGACCCCGACATCCGTGAGCACGACGCCGTCGCGTCGCAGGACCAGCTGCCGTTCAGGGCCGGACCCACCCACGCGCACCTTCACGCCATCCGCTTCCCGGTGGACACCCACCACACCGGCCTGTGGCTGTGGAGTACCGGCTCGGACCACCAGGACCTGGGCGTCCCGCAGCGCCTCACCCAGCCCAGGGTCGGGGGCAAACGGTGTCACCACAACGATACGGGACGTCGGACCGACCGCGACGCGCAGCGCCGCGACAGCGTCCCAGTCCCTGCGACCACGCGCAGCCCCAGGGTCATCCAGCGCAGCGAACAACCGCTCCGGATCACGGGTGGCGGTGACCCGCGCTCTCACCCCGTCCTGTAAGAACGCGAGCGAAGCGCTCCCCGACGCGACCGCCTGGGAGATCAGCTCGCGGGCCTGCTCAAGCACGGCCTCGGAGACGGGGGCGCCTCCTGCGCCCCGTACGCGTACCCCGAGGCTGCGGTCCACGACGATCACCGTGTGCCCCTCTCCTCCGACGTCGCGCTCCGCGTATGGACCCGCGAGCAACAAGACCGCCGTGGTGAAGATCAAGAGTTGCAGAAGGATCGACAGAAGGGTCCGCAACCATCTCGAACGAGAGCGCATGCGCTCAAGGACGCCCTCCCAGATCGGGAGATGCGGCACAAAGACCCGCGCTGTGCGCCGCCGCATGAGATAGAGGGCGACGATTACAGGCAACCCCCAAAGGGCGTCCAGCCAGGCGGGATCGCTGAACTGGATGTCAGAGAGGCTCGGGATCACCCGACCATCGCCCCGCGACGCAGCAAGTCGACGACCGCTCGCTCCACCGGATCTTCGATGTCGACCCGCGCGTAGAACACCTGCAAAGAGCGGCACGTGCTCTCGACCGTTCGGAAGTGCTCCGCGACCGCTTCACGATACGCAGCGGCGAGCCCCCTATCGACGCGTTGGCGCAGAGTACGACCGGTCTCGACGTCCACCAGTTCCAGCAGCTCGCCGGGCCGCACCCGCGCGTCACGCGGGTCGACCAGATGGAGGGCGTGCGTGACGTACCCTTTGTGCCGCAAGAAGCGCAACGCCGCCGCGTGCTGCCCCGTGTCGAAGAAATCGCTGAGGACCACCGCGATGCCCAGTCCTCGACCCGGCGGCGTCGCGGCCTGGAACGACGGGAGGAACCGGGCGGCGCCCCGCGCCTCCGTTGTCGCCAGGTGTTCGAGGAATCTCAAGATAGATCCGCGACTGCGGAACGTCGGCCCCTCGTCTCCAGGGAACAGGGTGCACGTCACGGCGGCATTGCGGATGAGGCCCACCGCTCCGATCGCCGCGGCCAGCTTGAGCGCCTGGTCTAACTTGGCCTCCTCCCGCAGCCCCATGGAGGCCGACCGGTCAACCAGCAGCAGCAACCTCGGGGTCTCCTCCACCTCGAATTCCTTCACCTGCAGATCGTCGAGCCGTAGATACGCATTCCAGTCAATGAAGCGTGGGTCGTCCCCAATAACGTACGCACGGTAGTCCCGAAACACCGTCCCCGCACCGCGACGACGCGTCGCGACATCGCCGCGCCGCTCGCCTGCAGACAGCTTTCGTACGTTCAATTCCAGGCGCTCCAGGCGCGACAGGAATTCCACGTCGAGGAGTTCGCTCCGACGTCGGGCCATCTTGCTACTTCTTCTTCAAGATCGCGTCCCAGTACGTCTTCACGAGACGACGATCGAGCGGCGACAGGCCGATCCTCTCAACAGCGTGTTCCTCGCGCTTGATGAAGGTGCGCGCTGGTGGCTCGACCACGGGCTTCTTCGCCGGTGGGGGCGGCGCCTCGCCGCCCAGCTCACGGTCAAACACGATGACCTCCTTCTCCACTGTCAGACCGTCTGAGAGCAACGGCTTCACCGCCTTCGCCTTGCGCTGGGCGTTCTTCAGGCGATCGATGTCGCCCAACTCAGGCTTGTTGCGACCGCCACGGCCCCGGTCCTTCTTGTCCTTGCCCGGATCGCTCCGCGGCTTCTTGTTGCTGCGCTTCGCCTGCACAGGTTCCGGCTTGCGTACGCGCTGCCGCTTGCGGTTCGCCGCGATCTGGACGGTGATCTGGTTGCTCGCCAGCCCCCCCCGAACGAGCCCTGAAGATCCATCGCCTCTCGGCGCCACCCACGCCTCAATCGTGATGATCCCGACCTTGTAGATCTGGAACTTCTCCAGGTAAGAGTTCAACGACAGATGACCCAGCAGGGGCGGACTCCCGGCCCCGGGAAAGTTCCACTCCCACGGCGCACGAATCGGACGCACCCCGTCACCCAAGCCAACGTCCCGCGACGGCAAACCGTCGGTGACGCCGATGACGACTTCGAGAGGGACGCTTCCCCCCGCGTCGGCGAGCGGCCGCAACACGGCCGTCAAGCGAATCTCCTCTCCGAGGAGGTAGACCCGATGATCCGTCCGGATCTCGAAGCGCGCGAGCTCGGAGAGATCCGGGCGCGCGGCCCCGACCCCAACGGCCTCAGTCCCGGACACCGGCGGCGGCGGGCTCCCGCCCTCACCCTGCGGTGGAGGGAGCGTCGACGACATCCCGCGCCCACTCGTCAAGGACGGCGCAGGAAGCGTCGGCACGAGGAGGCTCAGGCACAGAAGGCCGAGCGCGACGCCAAGCCACGTCGTCGGGAGCGGCGGAGATCCAGGTCGCACCGGGCCCGCGCAGGAAATATCCGCGTCTCGGAGGACCACAGCCCCGAGCCGAGAGCAGGCCCCGCCCTCCAGGACCCACGAAGCCGCGAGAACCGCACCACGCGCATCATGCTCACGGTCGAGCGCACTCGCGACATCCCGCCGTAAGGGATGCCGGTCGCGAGGCAGCACAATCGCGCAAATACAAGCGACCGCTAACGCCACCAGCCATCCCCATGCAACGGCCGAGACCCCACCCCCATCACCCCAAACCCGAAGGGCCAAAGCGACGATTACCACCGCGGCCCCGCTGACCGCTAACGTACGCGCGAGCACCACCGCGCGCTGACGGCGGACGGCCGCCGCGACCCGGTGCTTGAAGAGGGCTTCGAATCGCGTCCCTGTGGACATGGCGACATCCTAACCATCAGCCGCGACCATGCGGCGATCAGACAGGGTCGGGCCACTCTGGAAACGTGAGCGTCTCGGCTACGGAGGAAAATGAGAGGACCAGGGACAACTTTCGCGAGAAGAGGGGAAAGGGAAGGGAAGAGGGAAGTACCGAAAGTTTTACGTGCTTTGGAACAACCCTGGCTCTCTCAATGTTCGGTCGCCCACCGCCGCGGCGCCAGCTGCGATTGCGCCGCAGTCCCCACACACCTGGAAAGCGCGACCTCCACTCAGCACAACCGACGGTGGCTTCTTCTCCGTCTCCTATCGGCCCGGAGAGGACCGTGCTTGACACGCGGCCCAACCTCGCGGACCCTGACCCAGACATGAGCAACGCGAACGTCGTCCTCTCCACCCTCGGGCTGACGAAGCAATTCGGGGCGCTCACGGCCGTATCCGACGCATCCCTGACGGTGCGCGACGGAGACATCTACGGTCTCCTTGGCCTGAACGGCGCCGGCAAGACCACCACCCTGCGCATGGTCCTGGGGTTGCTGCGGCCCACTGGGGGCACGATCGAGGTCCTGGGCCGCGCCGCCACCTTCGGCTCTCCGCGCGCGCGCCGCGGGCTCGGTGCGTTCATCGAAGGCCCGGCCGCGTTCGGCCAACTCACGGCCCGCGAGAACCTCAAACTCCTGGCTCCGCTCGGGGCTAGCGCCGAGGCGATGGGGACGTTCGGCCGTGAGGCCATGGACCATTTGCTCGAAGAGGTGGGCCTCGCCGAGGTCGCCCAGCGACGCGTCCGCACCTTCTCGCTCGGCATGCGACAACGGCTGGGCATCGCGCTGGCGCTCGCCCCATCCCCACAAATCGTCATCCTCGACGAGCCCACCAATGGGCTCGACCCGCGGGGAATCAGAGACATCCGCGAGTTGATCTTGAGGCTCAACGCCGAACGGGGACTCACCTTCGTCGTCTCGAGCCACCTGCTGCACGAGATCGAGAACCTCTGCGGGCGGGTCGGCATCATGCACGCTGGCCGTCTCGTGGACGAGGGACCCCTTGAAGACCTGATGCGCGAAGGCGTACAGACCCTGCGCGTCGAAGCGACTCCCCGAGACCGGGTGGCCGCAGTGCTCAACGAGTTGTACCCGGCTGACGCGTGGCGCGAAGTCGGGTCAGGCGTCGAGGTCACCGTTGGGCTGGACGCGGCTCCCGCGCTGTGCGATGCCCTCGTGGGAGCCGGGGTGCGCGTCAGCGCCATCGTCCCGCACCGACCGTCATTGGAGGATCTGTTCATCGCACGAACGGAGGGCGCCCCATGAGCGGCCTGTTCGCGCTCATTCGACTGGACGCGGCCTTGCTCATGCGCCGCCGCTTGCCCCGCTGGATCGCAGGAACGACCGTCTTCGCAGCGGTGGTGGCGACCCTCTTTTCCGGCGTCGGCGACGGCGAGGGCTACCAGGCGGTGGCGGCTGCCGCGCGCCTGATCGCGGCCACGCTGGTGGGACTGACATCCGTGCTCGGCGCCGTCGCGATCTCAGGTGACGCAGCGTCAGGAGCGCTCCGCGCCGTCATGGTGCGCCCGGTCGGACGACCGGCTGTCGTCCTCGCCCACGCGATCACGTGCGCCGCGTTCTCCGTCGCCCTGTACTGCGTATGCGTGAGCATCGCCTGGATCACGGCGCGCTACGCTTTCGGGTTCAGCGACGTCATGTACCGAAGCAGCCTCGGCGTCTTCCCCATCCAGGGGTTGGAGGAGGAGGCCATGAACACCCTCCAACTTCGGCTACTCCTGCTGGCGCTGCCGGCTCTCGCCATCCCTCCTCTCATCGCGCTCTGCATCTCCGCGGTGACGGACGACGCCGCGACGGCCGTCGTCCTGGCCCTGATGGTGACGCTGGGGCCGTTGCTCTTCGGGCTCATCACGGACGAGACGATCGCGTGGCTCTTCACCGAACGCGCCCTGCATCCGTTGAACTCGCTCGCGGAGCTGGCCAAGGGGGTCCAGTTACACCAGGATGTGGTGTCCGACGCCGCATACACGTGGCAATCCGTGTGGCAGCCCGGCTGCTGGGCCCTCGCCTGCGTCGCCGTCTCCTGCACCCTGTTTCGTTCGCGGGAAGTGCTCGCATGATCCGTTGGCTCGTGGTGTGGGTCTTCGTCAGCCCGCTTACATGCGCGCAGGAGCTGGTCTCCGTCGAGGTCGATGTGGGCGGTCCCCACGCCGACCTAACGGAAGCCGATCTCGACGGCGATGGGAAAGACGACCTGCTGTTCCTCATCGAGGGCACGCCGCCGGTGCTGGACATCCGCTACCAGGACCACGACGGCAAGGGATTCGGCAGGCGCGCGCAATGGCAGGTCCCGGCGGGCACAGCCGGGATCATGGTCGCCGAGGTGGTCTCCCCAGGACAGGACGTGTTGTACCTCTCAGCGAGCGGAGCCAGCATCGTCGAGGGAACCTCTGAGGATGGGGAGGCCCGGCCTTGGATAGCGGCCGAGCTCCTGTTCCCTCCAGGCTATCGAGGCCTCCCGAAGCACTGGGGATGGGGTAGGGACATCGACGGCGACGGTCACGACGACGTGCTCCTGCCAGGGATCGACCGGGACCTGATCGTCTTCGGCGGCCCCGATGGCAAGCCAAAGAAAACGCCGACCGTGCTCGCCCACCCCCGCTCACGAACAACCGCGGACCGGACACAGGGCCTGCTCCGGGTCCGCCGCGGGCGGCCGCGCACGGAGCTGGCCCGGATGGCGAAGGGCGTCCTCCTACCCACGTGGCTCGATCGGTCCGGCCTGCACGTGCTGCCACGACAGGGCGACGGCTTCGCGGACGCCCCCATCAACCTGTTCCCCCTCGAGGATGACGCGCCATCCGGGCTCGGCCTGCTGCGCCGCGTCGACGTCGACCTCAACGACCTCGACGGCGACGGCCTCGCCGACCTCTGCCTCACCCGCACAGAGGCGCGCGTCGGGACCATCCCGGAGCGCCGCACCGACCTGCTGCTGTTCAAGAACACAGGCCAGCCCAACCCGACGCCGACCCAGGTGATCGTACTTCCAGGAGTTCTGTCGTCCGGGCCCAGCCTCGCGGACGTGGACGGCGACGGGCACGTCGATCTGTTCCTCTCCGTGTTCGCCGGCGATGTGAAGTCCGAGATCACCCGCCGACTCCTCGGACGCGTGCGGCTCGACTACTACCTCTACCTCGGCACCGGCGACACCCAGCCGTTCCCGCGGTCGCCGAGCCACTCACTAACGGACAAGGTCGACACGCAGACCTTCGAGACCTGGGGGATCAGGCACCGCCGCATCCTGACCGACGACTGGGACGGCGACGGAATGCTCGACCTGGTTCAGGTACACATCGACGACGGCAGTTGCCACGTCCAGGTCCGCCACGCGGTCGGCAGCGGACCGGACCTCGCGTTTGCCGACTCCGGCGCCTCGTTCTCCTGGAAAGGTGAGGTCATCCACTACACCACGACGGCCATCCAGCGCGGTCGCCCGGCCGTGCGCCTCAAGACCACCACCAAGGTGATCTACATCATGCGTCCTTGAGCCAGACGACGCGGGCGCTGCCAGAGCTCTGCCACCCGAACGCGACGCCGCCGCCGCAGGTGACGACGCGAAACGCGTCCACCGCAGCGCCCTCCGGGATCAGGCCGACGGGGATCGCCTCGCCGTCGCCGAAGGGGACCCGAGCGAGGGTGCCGTCGCCGCGACCCACCAGGAGCACCGGCCCGGGCCGCGGGACACACATGGAGGTGAACTCCGCCTCGCGGGCCTCGTTACGGATCCCGATTCGGATCTCTACGTCGAGCTTCCTACGGGAGCCGGGTGAGGCGGGGAGCGTCCCGTCAGCGGCGCCGGGATAAAGCAGCGCCTCCGCCGAGAGCAAGCCGCGCTGCAACACCTTCAGCTGCCCTGCCAAGCCGGGCTTGCGCGCGCGCAACAGGACGAGATCAACTCGCCCGTCCATGTCATAGTCGCCCACCCACGCAGCCAGACACAGCCCGTCGACCAGGAGCACGCGCGCCGGGGCGGGCGCCGACGCGTCGAGATCGGTGTATACCGCCACGGCCCCAGCGCTCGGATCGATGACGACCAGGTCGTCATCCCCGTCCCCGTCCAGGTCCGCACAGACTGGCGGAACGGAGAACGGGAAATCGAGGATCCCATCCTCTCCGTCCACAGGTGGCGCATCCAACGGCGCGGGCCTCGCGCCGCGACGGTGTCGGGTCCAGCGAGCGCCGATCCCGACGACGAGGTCAAGGCCACCAGCGCTGCGGCGCGGCAGCAGCTGTGGAATGACGATGTCGACCTCGAGTTGGTCCCCCGCTCCCCAACCAAGCTCAAGCGCGCCATGAAGCGGGACGACGAGACGATCTACTTCGGAACCACCCGGCCAGCGGCAAAGAAACCAAGGGCGTCCGGGTGATACGAACCCCCCGCCCCCGAGCAGCAACGGCAGCCGAACGGGAGAACCGCCGACCTCGCGTCGCAAGAACGGGCCGTCTCCGCCAAGGCCCTCATCACCGGCGACCGCGTCTCCCCAAACCCGGTCGCCGACCCAGAGGGAACGGCCGTCACGGACATCGAAGAAGGACGCGGACGAGGGGATCTCCGTTCCAGCAGCGGAGGTCGCCTGCGGCATTCCGTTGGGATCCGGGAGCATCCGATGGATACGCCGATCGGTCTGCACCAGCAACGCCTGACCATCCGACCACAGCGCCTCCAGGTGGGAGGCGATCAGGATCGTCGCCTGGGACTGGGCGCCGGCCGCGCACAGGAGGACAAGGACGATACACCTCATCCGTCGAGCAGCCCGCGATAGCGCCTCACGGCCCGTTCCCGGTCCTTCTCCGCCGCCATGGCGTCGTACCCCGCGTCGTCGTCGGTGAGCCGCGCGAGCACTAGGTGGGCGGCGTTGCGGGTAGGGATATCCACTGCGAGCAGCATGCCCAGGACGGCCTCCCGCTGCTCCTTGCCGCCGGTGGCCTCAAACAACGCCAGCGTCTTTGTCGCTGCAAGCGCGGAGTCTGCGCTGTCATCAAACCCCCGGATAGCGGCGATGGCGTCGTCCCCTCCGACGCGACCGAGGGATGCCACGGCCGCGAGCTGGACCGCGGGATCAGGGTCACCCAGGACATCGGAGAGCGTTCGGACCGCCACCGCACCGCCCCGTTGCCCCAGCGACTCAGCGGCCCGCGAACGAACGGTCGGATGCGCGTCGCCCAGGAGATCGGCCAGGAGCTCGAGAGAGTTCGCGTGGTCGATGTGAGCGAGGACATGGGCGATGCCAGCGCGCGTCGTCGCGTTGCCCGATCGACGCGCCCTCTCTACCCCAGCTCGCAGAAACGGCAGCGCCGGCGCCCCCATACGCGCGAGCGTCGCCCGCGCCTGCTCGTGATAGAGGAACTGCATCTGTCCGAGCATATCGACGATGAACGCGATGCGTCGGTCGGCAACGGGATCAGAGCCCTCCTGGTATGGGCGCCCCTCGAGCGGCGGCCTCGTTCCGCTCACCGGCAGTCCGTCCCACCACGCCTTCCACTTGCGAATCGCCCGGTCCTTGAGGTCCCAACCGGCATCCGGATTGAAGCCCATGTCCTCACCAGAGATGTCCTCCAGGATCTGATTGGCTGTCTCGTTCTGGAGGATGCGCTTCTCGAGGTTCGCGAGCAGCACCGGAATACCGGCCTTGCTACCGAGCCGGATCAGGGCTCGCGCCGCGTGGTTCTGCACGACCTCATTGCGGTCGTCGAGGGCCAGCAAGAGGTCCGGGAGCGCCGCGTAAGAACCAGTCTTCTCCAGCGCCACGACCGCCGCGACACGCTCCATGGGATACGCGTCGTCTCCTGTCTTCTTGAATTCGACGGCGCGATAGCCAAGCTCGTGGTCTTCGTCCGGCGCGAGGAGAAACGCGGCCTGGCTGCGATCCCGTAGGGCCCGTAGCAACGCGTGCACGGCGCCGGATGACCCATCTCCCCCGATGGCCAGGATGCGCTCAATGCGAACATCGGTCGAGACCCCAGGATCCAATAGGCTCCGGGTGAGCGGGTCAGCAAAAGGATCAGGCGGCGGGACACCCGCGTCCGTACCCGGCCCGTCACCACAGGCCGAGAGCGCCGCGACGATCAACCCCAACAGGGCGAGATCACTCAGGAAGCGTCTTCTCATGGAGCAATACGGCGTCCTTGTCAGGTTGGAATGGATTGGTCCGGTACCAGAGGCGTACGGTGACCGCCTTGACACCGTCGGGGAGCGTGATCGAGAGCTCTCGCTTCTCCCCCGCCGGGATCTGCGTAGACGCGGGGTACCACACCTTGCGATTCGGCCGGTGGGGAGCGGGCACCCGTTTCACGCGCACGCCCACGTCCGCGAGGAGCTCCGGTACGGTCACCGTCTTCTCGTACGCGTCCCCCGGATTCGGCAGCGGGTTGACGGCCTCGAACTCGTCGCGATAGGGGTTCCGCCAGCGCTCGATACGCACGTCGTACGGTCGCCCGTCTCCTGT
Source organism: Planctomycetota bacterium (assembly GCA_002683135.1). GTDB lineage: Bacteria > Planctomycetota. The sequence goes on from NYSS01000121.1 coordinate 23,247, forward strand.
GTCCAAGACGAGGTGCAGGTCGACCGCGCGATGGCGCTCGTCACTCGGGAGGTTGTGCCCCACACCCGAGTTGTGCACCGTCACGAAGAGGCTCCGTGCTGACAGGCTCTGCGTCACCGCGGCGGCTTCCCGCAGCACACCAGGGTCGTGGGCGGCGGGGAACCGGTGGGAGCGACCGCGACGGATCCCGCCAGCTGCGTTGGGGCGCTCGACCGTGGGCATGTGGCAATCGTTGCAGTCCTTGAACCCGTCCCCCTTGACCGCGAACCGGGTCTCCTTCCAGTCTTCGTGCACCTTGTGCTGGTTATGACACGGAGCGCAGAGCTGGAGAGAGGCCATGGACGGCGTCACCGCGGGCTGGCATGGCGCCTGGGACGCCGCGCCCCCGAGCGGCCCTGACGTGAGCATGGCGTTGCCCTCGGGCCAGTAGTGACAGGTGAAGCAATCGACGCCGTCCTCCCGGCGCGTCAGCCGCTCAAGGGGTCGTACCCCGAAACCGGTCTCGAACATCGGCCTGGAGAGGTGACAGGGGAGGCAGTCCAGCCCCTTGCCCTGGAATCCCGTCGAGAGCTTCTGTACCTCGGGATTGGTGTAAGCGATGCGGTGGTGCGAGTCATACCATTCCGACCAGACATCCGGATGGCACCCCTTGCAGTCCTCGCTCTTGGAAAACGGTAGCGGATCCCGATAGCTCCGGCCGGGCGGCTCCCACTCCTGCGCGTCGGCGCCGGGGCCGCCATCGGTCCCGTCCGGTGGTGACATCACGTGCATCACGAAGAACGTCGATGCGCCGACGAGAACGAGCAGCCCGATGAGCTTCGTCGTCATGAGTCCCTCCGAATCGCGACCGCCCGAGGCGGCCTCACCACGCGAATCCGCAGGGGTTGATCCATAGCCGGTCGTTCGTCGAGCCTGAGCTCCAACGGCCACTCGCCAACCGTTACGCGGACCGCGTAGCGGCCACCACGGTAACGCACCCGGGACACCTGTGCGGGGACGCCCTCCCCGACGGGTGCGACACCCAGATGCTGCGGACGGAGCAACAGCCAGACCGCGCCGGTAAGGCCGGCAGGATCGACATGGACATGCCCGAGTGGCGTGTCAGCTTCACCGTCCCCCACCAGGGTAGCGGGTAGCAGGCCGCCGGCGCCGATGAAGCGCGCCACGGTCGCGGACGCCGGGCGCTCGTACACATCATCCGGTGAACCGGCTTGCAAGATCGCGCCGTCATCCATGACGAAGACCGTATCGGCAAGCGCCAGCGCCTCTCTCTGATCGTGGGTGACGTGGAGAATCGTGCTCCCGAAGTTCCGGTTGAGATCAGCCAATAGGTCCTGAACATCGGCGGCTGTCGCCGGATCAACGGACGACGTCGGCTCGTCTAGGAGGACGAGCCGCGGACGCGCCACGAGGGCCCGCGCGAGCGCCAGCCGCTGGCGCTCACCACCGGAGAGCTCGGACGGGCGCCGCTCTGCGAGGTCCGCGATCCCGAGCGGCTCAAGCGTCTCGCGGATGCGATTGGCCTGCTCGGCGACCGGTACGCGAGCCCCCTTGAGGGAGTAACGCAGGTGCCCCTCCACCGTCATGTGGGGCCATAGGGCCAGGCCCTGGAAGAGGAACCCCACGCCGCGGGCCTCGGGCGAAACGCAGATGCCAGGGCCCAACACCACCGAGTCACCGATGGCGATCGTCCCGGACGCGTCGACGAGGCCGGCGATGGCACGCAGCATCGTGGACTTGCCGGCTCCGGAGGGCCCGAGCACCACGCCGTACGCACCCGCGTCCAGGTTGAGTTCGACGCCGTCGAGGACGCGATGCCCGCCGAGCGTCACGCCTAGGGATGCGATGTGCAGCCGCTCGCTCACAGGATGTCCCAGCGCCTCCGCATGAGCATCACCAAAACAATGACAGGGATCGTCGCCATCCCGACGACCATCACACAGAGCGCACAGACCTCCTCGATCTGCTGATAATGGACCATGTTGAAGATCCGCATCTGGATCGACTGCCAGCCAGGTCGGATCGTGTGCAGCGTCGCCGGTAGCTCCGTAAAGCAGAGCACGTATCCCATCACCGCGGCCCCCGCCACCGCCCCAGCCATGCGCGGCCCGACCACGTTGATCGCACGGGACACGGCCCCGTGACCGCAGAGCCTGGCCGCGTCCTCCTCATCTTTATCCAGCGCCTGGAAGCCGGTACGGAGCATCCTCACCGTGAAGGGAAGGAACCGCGCCAGATACGCGAGCACGATGAGCGCGAAGCCACGCTTCTGGACGGTCTCCGCCAGACCGCTCTCGACCACGAACATACCGAGCGCGAACAAGCTACCTGCGAGCGCTCCGTAGGCGACGAGGGACTCCCGTACCGGTCTCCGCAACAACGCCGGGAGAGCGACACCTAACGCCACGAGCAACGTGAACCAGACGGGAACCACCCCCGCGGCGGCTTCTGACCAGATCAACAGCAACGCGACGCCCAGGATCTCGGGGGGGAAGGCCAGGGCCCCCAGGCTCACCGATTCCGCCAGGGCCCCCCGCGCCCGCGCCAGGGCGCGCCCCAGTGGCCACGACAGGATAAGCAACGCCAGGACCGCGATCCCGGTGATGAGCAGGCTCTCAGCAAACGCCTCGCCGACCCGGGGGAAGACCTGCTGGTAGAAATCCGGGTCGCCGGCTCCCGACAGATTCAGCGGACCGGCGACGTACACCAACGATCCCAGCGGCACCCCAGCGCTCAACGCAAGTAGCAAGACGACGGCGACGAGGGTCCCGACCCCCGCCCGTCGCTTCGCGGGCGCGACGCCGGCGCGCTGCGCAAGGCCGGTTCGCGACTCGATACGACCGAGCCCGAAAATCACAGCGCCTGCGACAATCACCAGGGGCAGCCCGACCATGGTCGCGGTCGCGAGGCTCCCCTGCGCCTGCGACATGACGCTGAACACACGGTGCACCAACGTCGGCGTGTCGAGGAGCGATACCACGGGATAGGTCGTCAGCGAGAGGATGAACACGAACGCGGCGCCTGCCAACAGCCGAGGCGCCACCTGGGGCAGGATCACCCGGCGCAATGCCGCACGCCGCCCCCCGAGCAGCCGGGCGGCGTCGACGCCCTCCGAATCCAACGATCGCAATCCAGCGCCGACCGCTAACACCACGAGGGGGAAATATGCGCACGCCATGATCCAGGCGGGCCCGGGGTACAGATGCCCGAGAAACGCGTCGGTCCCCGGCTCACCGATCGCGGCGCGGACATCGGGACTCCAGGCGAAGCGCTCCGCGAGCCAGAGTTTCAGCCACCCCTTGTCCCCGATCACCCGTGTCCACGCGATCGTATGGATGTGGGGTGGGATGAGCAGGGGCAAGAGGTAGAGGCTGCGGACCAGGCCGCGGCCAGGGAACCTCCGCAAGTTCAACAGCAAGGCGAGCGGCAACCCGAGCAGGACGGCGAAGAGGGTCGTCAGCAAAGCGAGGAATATACTGGTCGCCAACTCGCCGGCGAGATCCGCCCGACCCGTCGCACGGGAGAAGGCCTCCCCCGCCCCCGGCTCCATGGCCGTGACGAGCACCCAGGCGAGGGGCGCAAGCAAGACAGCCCCGTAGACCAGGGCCAGGCCGCTCCGTCCCTGCCAGCTCATGATCCCTGGCTCGCTCCTCCGCCCGAGGGCTTCACCGCGAGATACACGAACACGCCCGCGAGCACCAACGCGAGCAGAGCCCAGATCAACGCTGCGACGCCCGTCTCGCCCTCGATGACCTTGCCGCCCTGTACTCTGGCGAAGCGATCATGGAGATCCTGCGTACGCTCGTCGAGAGCCTCACCCACTGACGCAAAGTCGACGTCCATGGTCTGCAGCTCGTCGACCGGCGTCACGTGCTCGGGCACCGCGACACCAGGCTGCAACGGCATCTGGGCCGCCTCCCCTTCCGCCAGCAGCTTCTCCACGCGGGGCGAGAGCAAGAAGTCGACCAGCTTGCGGGCGTTGTCGACGTGCGGCGCGTCCTTCAGGATCATCACCGAATTCGGGATAACGAAGCTCCCCAGTCCGCCGTCTTCCTGGTCCAGGAAGAACGCCCGCACGGGCTTGTTGCCGAGGCGCCGGACGTTGACGTCATCGGTATCGGTGAGCCCGAACGGACGCACTCCGTCTCCGACCTTATCCGCCACCGGACCGTTGCCGGAATCCCAGAGGACATCATTCGCCATCATGCCGTCGAGCCACTTGTTCGTGCGCTCCTCCCCCCAAACGGTGTACAGCGCTGCGACGTGCGTCAGCGTCGTCCCCGTCAAGGGCTTGGCGACGGCGATCCTGCCCTTGAACTTGGGCGCCGTGAGGTCCTCCAGCCGCCGCGGCAGCTCGGCCTCGGTCACCATGGTCGTGTTCCACACGAGCACACGGGATCGTGCAGCGAACCCGGTCCACCAGCCCTCCGTATCCTTGAGATGCGCGGGGATCGTCTTCGCCACCGGAGACCGATAGGCCTGCAAGAGCCCACGCTCCTTCAGCAGCTCAGTTTGACCACATTCGTTGTTCCAGAACACGTCCGCGACGGGACTGGAGGCCTCGGCGATGATCCGCTGCACGAGGCCCACGGTCTTGGTCGCCTCCGTGTCATAGGTCGCTCGGACCTCGATGCCGGACTCACTTTCGAACAAGTCGAGGATGCGGCGACTGTGCTCCTCGTCATGGCTGACGTATACGACCACCTGAGCGGGCAGGCAGGCCAACAGGGAAAGTGAAACGACGACAGACAGGCGGGCGAAGATCATGTCGCAGCTCCTTTGCGGCCAGGGGGCGGAGAGTACCCCCGCGAGTAACGCAAATGAAGGGCCGCCGCTAAGCCATCGGGACGCGGGCACCGCCGCACGTCGCGAGCGTTACCGGCTCGAAACGCTCGTCAGAATCCGAGACACTCGGGCCGACCCTACTTGCCCTCGGGAGGATGGGCGATCTTGGGCCAGTACTTCGCGAAGTCGAAGTGGGGAGAGTTGTCCGGGTCGTGGCAGCGGACGCAAAAGTTCTTGCCGAGTTTTCCGTTGGGCGTCTTGGTCTGGATGTTGGCGTGTTCCTCGCCCGGCCCATGGCAGGCTTCGCAGGTGACGTTGATGAGCTTGGGGGTCTTGGCTTCGCTCAGGAATCCTGTGCTATCGCCCCAACCGGTCACGTGGCAACTGGCACACTCAGGATCGTGATGGTCATTGGTCTCCTTGATGCTCGCCCAGGCGTGCTCATGCGGAGTCGGATCGAGCGCCTTGCAGGAGTCCTCGTGGCACTCCACACAGGACGCGTCGCCCAGATACCCGTTCTCGAGTGGGCGACGGGGGTACTTCTCAACGAGCTTCTCGTCGGCCAGAGACTGACGGTAGCCGTCCAGCATCATCGAGACGTCCTCGTGCCCGACGATCTCCTCTTCGAGGCGGAAGTGGGATAAGCGTGTCTTGGCCTCCGGACGCAGATAGGCGAGGAAGCGCCCCTTGCTACCGACAGAGACCACGGGGACCGCGGTATCCGTCAACTCGAACGGCCCGTCGAACGCACCGCCGAACACAATGACGGTCTGCCCCCGCCACGCCTCAGGGACCGCGGCGGCCAGCGCGACGGCGCCCTTGCGGTCACCGTTGAACAGGACGACGGGGCGATCATGGTTGGCGTCGAGGGTCCCCAACCACTCCGTGAGCGACGTCGCCGGGTCCTTGATGACGACGCCCTCGACCCCCGACACGGCGGGGATCAGCCCCGTCACGAGGTAGGGCCCATCACCCAATCGGACGCTCTCCTTGAACACCCGCTCTCCGTCCTTGAAGGCGTTACACCCGACAAACGGAAACGACGCGAAGGACCGCATCTGCAGCAGGTAATCAGCCCCTAGGGAGAACTCGCCGGGCCCTGGCGCCAACGCCTGGTAGCCCATGAGGTCCATGGACATCATGAACGTCTCGAACTTCATGCGCTGCTGTTGGCCGCCTTTGACCAGGAGGTTGCCGAGGCTAACGAGGTGCAGCCCGGGTTCCTCTTTGCGCAGCTTCTCGAGCCACGTCGCGCGGCGATGCACTCCGCCCAGCGCCGGCTTGCTGCAGCCGCACGGTCTGATGAAGCCCTTCTCGTTGCCGGTGAGGACGATCAGCGGTCCGGCGAGCAGGCTCGGATCCTCAGGCTCCACGGCGGCACGAGGAGACCCGTCGAGCGCCCCCCAAGCCAGCGTCACGGCGACCAAGGTCGACGCGACGAGCAACCCACTCACCTCACTTCTTCGATACATACGCATGGAACCACGCACGGACGGTCTTCTCGCCCGGGCAGTTCGTACGGATGTTCACGCTGCCCTTCAGGTAGCCGGGCTTGGCGTCCTTCCGCAGGGTCACGCGAACCTTGTACTTGCGCCCCTTCTCCAGCTCCTCCACCGCAGCGTCGAAGCGGCCCGAGGGCAGGACATCCACTCCCTGGATCGCGAGATCGGCGGCGCCTGATTTGTTGACGATGAACTCCTTGCTCTTCTCTTGCCCCAACTTGCATGCACCGAAGTTCAGGTTTTGCAGGGACAACAGCACCTCACCCGCCACATCCGCCGTCACCGGGATGACGATCTTTGCCAGGTTCTTGAAGTCGGTCACGACGGTGATGTTCTCACGCAAGAGCCCCACGCTCGCCCCGGCCTTCACCTGCGCGACATAGCTGCGCATCACGCTCCCATCCGCGCGGGTCTCGGCATCACCGGTCGACCGCACGGACATCAAGTCACTGCTCGGCATGACTTCCTTGATCTCGATCTGGGTTCCGCCCAACGTCACGATCGTGAACGGGATCTCCTTGCTGGGGTCGCTCTTCGAAAACTTCCCGAAGTTGAAAGAGGAGGGCTTCACGTAGTACGGCGGCAGGACCTCACCTGAGACATTCAAGCGGAGCTGCGGCCGATGACGGTCATTGCTGACCACCGTGATGATCTTCTCGAGGCGTCCCTTGAACGTGAGCGTCTTCAGCGTCACGTTGATGACCGTCGACTCGCTCGGCGACAGGCGCTTCTTTTCAGGCATCGCCGCAGCGCAGTTGCAAGAAGGGATGACCTGGCGGATTTCCAGGACATCGTCGCCCGTGTTCTTGATCTCGAACGCGTGCTTGAGCTCCTTCTGCTGCGCGGCCTTGCCAAAATCCCACGTCTCCCGCGGACACGAGATCCTGGGTCCTCGGGACGAGGACTGAGCCGACAGGGAGCCGGCGAGGATGAGGAGAGAGACGACGAGTTTCTTCATGGCATCCATCCGTTGGGCGCGTCCGGGTCCTGGGCGCTCCACCCCACAACTTTAGAAACAGGCGGGCCTCCGACCAAGCTGGGGGATTCCTCCCGTCTCAACCCTACCCCCGAGAGGGCCTCGAGCCCTTGCAGATCAGGCTGAATGGGCGAAGATCGGGGCATGCTCAGTCGAGGATACGGCCTCGGGCTCTGCGCCCTCCTCCTTCTCGTCGCGTGCGGCGCCGAGCCGGGCCCAGGAGCCGTCCTGGAAGCATGGCTCGGACACCTGGTCCGCGGAGAGGTCGAGGAGGCCTTCGGACTCCTCTGCTCCAGCAGCCGACGAACGCTCGCGGAAGCCGAATCCGCGTGGCTCGCTGGCAGCGACCACCCCCTGGCACCCGGGGACGCCCCGACCGGACCGGCGGACGGCCCTGCAGGTCTCCTGCTCTTCCAGCGCCTGGTCGCGGGCCCCGGCTTCTACGGCGTCCCGCCGTTGCCCACAGATGCTCCTGACCGGGTCGAATCCGAGATCATCGAGGGCAACCTCGCGAGGGTCCGCGTCCGCACGGCCGATCGGTCCCACGAAGCGCGCCTGGTGCAGGAGGACGGGTCTTGGCGCGTGTCCGTGCTGCCGTAACGCTCCCCTACCTGGCCAACGCCGCCCGCGCCTGCGTGAGCAACGACACCTCCAGCCCATCCGGCCCTGCGATCACCTGCCGCAACGCGCGCTGTCCCAGCGCACGAGTCGAGGCCTCTCGCGCCTTCACGGCCTCGAGACCCGCGCGGCACACCTCCATCGCGTTGGGGGTCACGACGCCAGCGAAGTGTGCCTCGAGGAACGCACGAGCGGCCTCCCCCGGACGTTTCTGGCCATGAAGATGGCCGACGTACGCCTGCACGACATCGCGCGCCTCCGAGATGGACGTCCGCAGCGAGCGCTGGAACAAGCCCTGTAAGGCGCGGCCGAACTCCTCCGGCTTCATCTGACTTCGCGCGGAGCGGAGCTGTAAGGCAGCGAGCGCCGTCCTCACGCTACGGGGGTGGAGATCGCGCATCCGTTGGACGATGACAGCGACTCCTTCCAGGGCACTCGCACGCTGCTCGGGACGCAGGATGCCGAACCGTTGCAGGCGCAAGCTCACACGTTGGAGCAAGACATCAGTGCCGAGCGATCTCCAGTCCGTCTTCGCGCCGGCGCCCCCATCAGCGATCTTCAAGCCGCGCTGCGTCATCTCGAAACCGCGCCTGAGGGCGCGTTCCGCTCGCTCGATGGCTTGATCGAACCCGAGCCGGTCGCCGCGGCGCATGATGTCCCCCAGAGACCGCCGGGCGAGGGAAGCCCGATTCATCGCAGCCTGGTAGACGACCTCGAGGGCGTCCTCATGGTAAATACCCGGACGTCCCGGGATCTCCCGTATCTGGCACTCCATGGCTCGATCGAACGCCGCGCCGGCGCGCGCGAACGCCGCTGGATCGCCACCAGCCGCGCGCTCGAGCTCGGACACGCCGACCTGATACCACCCCTGAGGCGCACCGGGATAGCGCTCGGTCGCCACCTCGAACAGCGCCCCCTGATCCGACCAGACCCCGACCTCGGAGACGCACAGCCAACCCGGGACCACCAGGAACCAACCGGCGAGCCCCCAGGCGATCAAACGACCCCGTGGGCCATCGAGGCGCGCGCACCCCGCCGCGATCGCCACGACAGCCCCGGTCAGCGGCAGATACAAGAACCGGGTCGCAGCGAGCGCCCCGATCGGCACGATCAGATTGGTCACCGGAAGGAGCGTGCCACCGAAGAACCCGAGCCCGAAAGCAACCCGAGGGGCGCGGCGCCACGCCAGCGCTCCCCCAGCGACCAACGCCGTCACCGATACGAGGCCCAACACAACCCGGGGGTCACCAGAGCCGACGGCCGCCGGGATCTCCTGGACGGACGGATTCGGATGCAGCCACAAGGGCAAGAAGATCGCCTGCAAGTCGTAGGCGCCGATCACCGCGAACGCCGTGGCGATAGATGACGTGACGGGGAATTGCGCAAGGACGGGATCACCCACCGACACGACGCTCCCCAGGATCACGGCGCGGAGCCCGAGCCATGAGAGCACGACCAACATCGAGGGGATCGCGGCCCGCAGACCCCCTAACAGGCCCCGCCCTCGCAGGAGCCAGGCCATCAGGACCATCGCCCCCGGCATGGCCACCGCGCTCTCCTTGGAGAGCAAGGCCAGAAACAACGTCATCCCGTGGAGTCCCCACGCGACCCCTCCCCCTCGATCCAACGCCCGAAGGAACAGCAGCATCGACGCGGTAGAGAGGACGATGCACAGCCCCTCGGCCGCACCGACCTGGGTCGCGACGACCTCCGTCGAGATCGGGTGAACTGCGAGGATCAACGCTCCCACGAGCGCCCACTTGCGCGCCCCGGAGAGCCCCTCGAGGATCGCGAGCAGCAACATGAAGCGCAGCACGACACCGATGAGGTGCAGCAACACGTTGCCGAGGTTGACGGGCACCGACTTCCGCTCGCGCAGCGCCGCGTCGGTCGTCACCGCCCGCATGGAGGCGAGCCAAAGCAGGGAGAGGGGACGGTACAGGCCGCCCTCGGTGCCGACTTCGACCGCGTCCCGGTTGCTGACGTCCCACCAGTCGGTCGTGAACATGGCCCCGACCTGGAACTGAGAAACTCGTTCGTCCTCGAGCAGGAAGTAACGAGAGTCAAGCGTGAACTCGTAGCCCCCCACACGCCCGAACAGGACCAGTACCACGGCCGCAAGGACCGCGATCGATCGCCGGTGCACCCGCAGCGACTGGCGCACCCCTGCCTGCAACGACTCGTCGGACACGGGCTCATGTTGGCATGCGCGGACCTCGTGGTCCACTCATGGATCTCGCCTGAGATCCTGCCGTCAGGTCACGCCGAACGTGTTGCTCGTCGACACGCCGCCCGTGGTCACCGTGATCTCGACCTGACCACCGAGCGCGCCGTCGGGGACGTAAAAGCAAACTTCGGTCGTGCCGGTCTCACGGAACGAACACGTGCTGCGCAACACGACGCCGTTCAACTCGACCGTCACGCTGAGCGCGCCCGCAGAACTCCCCGGCGCGCTGACGATGACGCAGGCGGTCTTACCCGCGGTGATGGGGGCTCCGATAGAGATGCTGATGCCGCCCTGACCAAGCGCGAAGCCGGACAGACAGCACAGCGCCGCGAAGCCGAGCAGCGCGCGCAACGATCGGAAACGGAAAGGCACAGTAAGGTTGCTCTGATGTGAGGGTCGGACCGGCAGGGAGCGACCGGGTCTCGCCGCGCCGGCCCCATGGCCGATCACGCAAAACCCCTGGCACATGGGCCCATTGTAGGAAACTGCGAGGAGGTGAGTCAAAGGCCCCTACGGCCAAACTGGCGAGATTTCGCGGATCGCCGTCGCCCGGTCAGTCCAGGAATCGGATCTCATCACCCTGCTGGGCGAACGCACCCTCGCGCTCGAGCTCTTCCTGGCAATCGATGCAATACTCGGCAAACGGCAGCGCCTTGAGTCGGGCCACCGGGATCGGGTCCCGGCACTCGGAGCACTGGCCATACGTGCCTCGATCCATCTTCTGCAGGGCGCCGGTCACGAGCTGAATCTCCCGCGATTCACGAGCGCGGGCGTCGATCGCGAGCTCCGTATGGAGAGCGCTGTTGGCAAGATCAGCCTCGTCACCATGCGTATCATCGACCTCCGGGCCGTCCATCTTCCCGCGAGACTCGTTCAACAGCCAGTGCTGCCGTTCAAGGAGATCACCGCGCATCCGGCGCAGCTGGGTCTTGTTGAGTCCGGTTTTCTTGCTGCTCACGTCGCCTTCCTTCCGCTGTGGCCATCTCAGCCGCCGCAATGGGACAACCTTCTATCGACCCTTGGGAACCCAGCGTTGAGGACTATCCCCTGTCCCGACGGATCCAACCGCCCAGCCCCTCCCTACGAGCAGAAACTGGCCCTTAGAGCTTCCATACGGAGAACGAACGGGAGAGTTGGCAAAACAGCTCATCGGCCACGGAAACCCGCCAGATCGATCCCAAGAGCCGCGATCCTGGCGTGGAGACTCGGGCGCGCCATGCCCCCCAATCGCGCCGCCTCGCTAACGTTACCCCCTGTGCGTTCGAGCAGACCCTCGAGATACTCCCGCTCAAAATGCTCCAGCGCGAGCCGATACGGCCGAAAGCCCGCGCGGGCGACGGCGTCATTACCATGCACCTCCGACGGCAAATCGTCGAGGGTCACCACATCCCCTTCCACGGTCCCCGCGAGCCGCTCGGTGAGGTTCTGCAGCTCGCGGACATTACCCTCCCAGGGAAGTCCCTGGAGATACGCCATGACGTCCGGCGGCACGACCAGCTCCGGTCGTCCAACGGCCACCATGAAATGCGCGACGAGGAGGGGGATATCCTCGATGCGGTCCCGCAGCGGCGGCACCCGAACGGGGAGCACGTCGAGCCGATAGAAGAGGTCAGGACGAAAGCGGGCCTCCTCTACCAACAGCCGCAAGTCCCGGTTGCTCGCAGCCACCACGCGTACGCCGGGATGAAGCACCTCCTCCCCCCCGACAGGAGTGACCTCGCCGCTCTCGAGGAACCGCAGCAGGCTTGGCTGGACCTCGATCGGGACCTCCGCGATCTCGTCCAGGAACAGCGTCCCGCTCGATGCCCGTTCCACGTATCCGGGGCGTGAGCGGTCAGCGCCAGTGAACGCCCCCTCCACGACCCCGAAGAGCTCCGCCTCGACAAGGGTCTGTGGCAGCGCCCCGCAGTGCGCTGCCACGAACGGTCCGTCGCCACGGCCGCTGCGTGCGTGAATCGCTCGCGCGACCAGCTCCTTCCCCACGCCGCTCTCGCCGGTGATGAGCACCGTCCCATCGGCCCGCGCCACCCGCTCGATCGTCCGGTAGAGCTTGCGCATTGCGGAGCTCTGGCCGACCAGACCCCCGAAGCTCCCCGCACCCGATAATTGCTCACGAAGGACACGGTTCTCGGAGAGCAAACGGGCCTTCTCACCGGCCTTCATGACGGTGGCCACCAGCTCGTCTGTCTCGAAGGGCTTCGCGAGGTAGCTCTCCGCGCCCTGCTCCAGGGCCGCGATGGCGTCCTTGATCGAACCGTAGGCGGTCATCAGCACGGCGCGGGTTCCGGGCGAGGACTCCCTCGCCTTCGCGAAGAGCTCGCGGCCATCCATCCCGGGCATGCGGATGTCGGTGACCATGACATCGAACGCTCCGCTCCCGAGCGCCTCGAGCGCGGTCGGTCCGTCCACGGCGGCGGTCACCTCACAACCCTGACGCTGGAGCGCCCGCACGAGGAAGTGCCGCATGCTCTCCTCGTCGTCCACAACGAGGACGCGGAGGGCGTCGTCTTCCGAGTTACCAGGCCTGTCCGCCATGCTCATCCGCGCCCCGCATAGGGGAGGTCGACGACGAAGAGCGTCCCTCCACCGTCCCGGTCCTCGAACGCGAGCGTCCCCAGGTGCCCTTGGACGATGCCGTGAGTGATCGCGAGGCCCAGCCCCGTGCCGCCGTCGAGCTCCCGCGTCGTGAAGAACGGCTCGAATACGCGGGGTGCATGGTCTGGACGAATGCCACGACCGCGGTCCTTGACGCGTAGCAAAACCCGATCTCCTCCCCTCACCACCTCCACCTCCACCACGCCCCCCTCTGCCGAAGCCTGAATCGCATTCTGGACGAGGTTGAGGACGACCTGGTGAAGCTGGACCGGGTCGCCGGACACGGTCACGTCCTCGGCGACGCCCATGTCCTCAAGGCGCACGCCCTGCTCCTGGGCCGCGGACGCCACCAAATGAAACACGTCGGAGACGACGCCCCCCAGCTCTACAGGTTGGGGCTCCTTGCCCCCCGCCTGGCTGAAGGTCATCAACCCTTCGACGATCGTACGACCACGTCGCGCCGCACGGACAACGACGTCCAGCGTCTCCTGAGCAGAAGCGTCCGAGGCCTCCTCACGCAGGTCTTCCGCGCAACCACGAATACCTCCAAGGAGGTTGTTGAACTCGTGGGCGATGCCGCCGGCCAAGGTGCCGAGCGCGGCCATCTTCTCCTGACGAACGAGCTGATCCTGGGCATCCTTCAGCTGGACGTTGAGGTCCCGCGACTCATCGAGCGCGGTCCCCAACGCCGCGGTCTTCTCGTCCACGGAACGCTCCAGGTCTTCCCGTGTGCGGGCCAGTTCAAGGGTGCCCGTCCTGACCGCCGCGTCCGCGACCACCAGGCTCGCAGCGAGCGCGCGCTGCCGACGTCCCAACAACCAAGCGGTGACGATCAGGACCGACGCCGCCACGGCGAGCATGGAGAGCAACACCCCGCGGCCAAACGCTCCGATGTCGTCCGCCAGGACAACCCGATCGGCCTCCATTAATCGCGCCTGGGTTTGGCGTCGCGCGCCGGCATCGGCGTCCGCGATCTGGGAGGCCGCTGAACGCGCCTCCGTCTCCAAGGCCGCCCGACGGACCTCGAGGATCGCATCCACTCGGTCGCGATCCATAGCGACCAGCGATCGCGCCTCCTCCAGGCCACGCTCCACGCCGGCGACGCGCGCGTTCTCGATGGCGAGCCCCGTCTCCTGGCGCGACTCAGCATCTCGCGCCGCTTCCCCAAAGGCCCCGAGGTGGTCACGAGCTACATCCTCAGACTCCGCTCCAGTCCACGCCGCGACACCGAGGCCCCCCACGCCCAGCGCGACGACAGCGCAACCGACGACGACGACCGGCCTCACCGAAGCGCTCCCACACCGGCACCGTGGACCCGGTGCGCCCACGCCAGCCGCGCCACGCTCGAAGGCAGACCGGCGTCACGCCAGGCGCCCAGATGAATTGTGGTGATGGATGGGACGAGCACGGGCCCGCGACGCCGGTGGTCAATCAGGCCGACGATGCGCGACGCTGCGACGTCGAGATCCGGAATCACGCCGACGGCGCTCGATGACCTCGCGAGCCACGGCGCCGTCGTCACAGCCGGCACGCCGTGCTCCGCCCCCAGCCGGATCAAGGTCTCCGAAGGCGCGACGTGGCGCCGGTCATCGTCGATGAACAGCGCTTCATAGGCGCCGCGGGCGACCTCCTCACGGTGCCGCGGGAGCAGCTCGGTCGTGATCGTCACGTCTTCCGCCACGGAGCTCCAGACGTCGCCCCTTGCGAGGGCCAGCACGCGCCGGGTGCCGGGCAACACGCGTTTGATCACGCGGCGCACGGAAGACGGGGAAACGGTGAGCGTTACCCGCCCGATGACGTTGGCCTGTGAACCGAGAGAGCTCCGGCCCGCCAAGATCAGACCTGCTGGAGAGAGATCGGACACGTCGGCTCCGTCGAGCACGACGACGACATCGCGCGCCGTGAGAACCGCTCCCGGCGCGTAGTTCAGCAGCAGACGATCGCCGAGCCCTGTACGGATGCCCGCCGCAAGCGCCCGCTCAGTCGGTACTCCCTCCAGGAACCTGACAAACAGGCGCCCGGGTTCTACCCGTGCGGGGTCCTGACACCGCACGGGAGCACCCGTCAGCAGCAGGACCAGCGGCAGCAAGGCACGTGTCACGGCGCCATGGTACCGAAGGAACGCAGACAGCCGCCTGGTCCGGTAGATTAGAGGGACCTGGAGCCCCTCATGAAGCGCCCCCTCATCGCCGTTCTCCCCATCATCCTTGCCGTCCTCGCGGCGCCTGGCACCGCCGCGGCCCAGGATCCGGACCCCCTCACCCTGCCGTTCCCCGATCTCGAGAGCCTCAGCGCGATCGGCGAGTGGAGCCTCGCCGCCCAGCAGGCAGCCCACGTCCGAATGGCAGCGGCGCGCGCGGAGGGCAACCGAGATGAGGTCTCGCGCGTCATCAACCGCCTGGACAAGGCCCGACAACACGCGGGGCGTCTGTTCAGGGAACTCCAGACGAAGGGAAACGACCTCCTGCGCCCTTGAGCGCAGGCGGAGCATGAAGTCCTTCACACACGCCGTCCCCGTGATCTCCCTCATCATCGCAGCAGCGGTGGGGCAGGATCGCGAGCGCGAGGTCACGTCCTTCGACGGCCATCCTCGAGAGTCCGTAGCGGTAGAAGGTCGCGCCACGTGGCTCCACGATCCGGCGCAGGTCTCTGGCGGTTGCGGCGCCTTGCGGATCACTCCCTCCCCCGAACGGCGGTTCTACGGGGTCACGGTCCGAGGCCTGAGGGCGGCCCAACCCCGCGCGATCCGACTCTCAGTCTTCAATGAGGCGCAGCAGCCGGAGCAGTGGGTGGTCCGCATGCAACGCTTCGAGGCCAACGCCACGAAGCGCAAGGGCCTCGCGTCGGCGACCTCGAACCACATGCTGGCCCCAGGATGGAGTGACCTCGAACTCGATCTCACCCATGTCGTGGGCGGACCGGATAAGCGCCAGATTGACATGTCTAACGGGATCGGCTCGTTTCGTATCTCCCGGCGCAAGCGTCGCGACGACGATGCCGGACTACGCGTCGATCGGCTCCGATTCGTCGGCGAGGCGAGCCCCGCCACGATCCGTCGGCGGCTGGCCGCCGCGCTCAAGTCCGAAGATTTTTTTGAGCGACGCCGCAGCATACGTTCCATCCTGATGCTGCTGCCGGACACCGCCCGCGTCACCGCGGCGGTCAAGCTGTTGAAGTCGCCGGAGGCGTTACCCAGCACCCGGCGCGCGGCGCGCGATGCGCTCGCCTCTGTGGCCGAGGATTCGGCGGTCAGCGCCGTGATCGCTGAGTTGGGCCGCGCGCGGGCTCCATTGAGGCTGGAGCTGCTGTGGGCCCTCTCGTCGATGCCCTCCCGCGTGGCGCGCGAGGAGTCCATAAGACGGGCGTCAGCACCGACGACCGCGACGCCGGACCGGGTCGCCCTGTTGCAAGCAATGGGACGGCGCCACGCGATCGACGTGGCGCCGCTCCTCAAGCGCATCCCCCCAAAGCGCCCTTGGCCTGAACGGGCCGCCCTGATCAGCGCTCTCCGTACCTGCGCGACGGCTAACGCCATAGACGCCCTCATCGCCATCCTCAAGGAACCCGGGTCGGTGCGCGCCGCAGACGACGCCGCTTCCGCACTGACACGCCTGAGCGGCAAGGACCTGGGCCCCTCAGCATCAGCGTGGGATGCGTGGTGGAAGGTCAACAGAGACTCTGCCGTCCTCAACGACACCGGCGCGCGGCCGAAGATGGAATACGCCACCTACTACGGCATCCCGGTCCCCAACGGACGCGTCGCGTTCGTCATCGACCTGTCCGGGTCGATGAAGGAGCCTGTCAGCGGAGGACGGGCGCAAGAGCACATCAAACGTGCACCCCACCTCCAGGAGCTCGAAATCAAGAGTCGGCTCGACCTCGCCAAGGAGGAGCTGATCCACGTCGTAAAGGGACTCCAGCCCGAAGCCTGGCTCACGGTTATCGCGTACGGTGACTCGGCCCAGCCAATCGTCACGACCAAAGGGCTCCAACGGGTGACCAAGTCGCTCCAGGACAAGCTCAGCCGTCGTGTCCGCGCCTTGTCTCCATCGGGCAAAACGAACATCCACGACGGGCTGTTCCGCGCGTTTCACCCCGATCGCAAGCCGTCGAAATCGGACGTGGCAAGAGGCCCAGATACCGTGTTCCTGCTGACGGACGGCAACCCCTCCACTGGCACCCACACCAGCCGCATCGAGTTGCGGGACGCGGTACTCCAATGGAACCTGGGGCGTATGATCCGCATCCACTCAGTGAACGTCGGTGCCTCACAGAGTCGTTGGTTGCGACAACTCGCGGCCGCCACCGACGGTCAGTTCCTCGACCTCACGTCCGATCCGGATCGGAGCGACCAGGGGCGATAGAACGGGAGAACGCCTTGAGCGAAGACCACGAACACGACCCAGAGAGCCTCATTATCAGACCGGCCCGGCCCGACGACGCTGGGGGATACCTGCAGCTCGTCGACGCGCTCGCGACCTTCGAGAAGCTGCCACCGCCTGACGCCGACGCAAAGACGCGGTTGATCGATCACCTGTTCGGCAACCGGCCAAAGTACGGCCTGCTCGTCGCCGAAGACTCCACCAGAGACGATCAGATCGTCGGCTACGCGGCACACTTTCAGGCATATTCAACTTTCCTCGCGAGGCCCACCTTCTATCTGGAAGACCTGTTCGTCCTGCCCGAATACCGCCACACCGGACTCGGACACCGCCTGATGGTCTCGTGCGCCAAGACCGCTGTCGCGGAGGGCTGCGGTCGCATGGACTTCCTGGTCCTCGACTGGAACAAGCTGGCGCTCGAATTTTACGAACAGCACGGGGTGCCCTGCCGTCGCGAGTGGCTCCTCCACCGACTCCAGGGTGACGAGCTGCGCAGCGTCGCAGGGATGGAGTGATGGCGCGGCTCTTCCTGATCATGATCGGGGCCGTGGCCGTGGCCTACGGCCAAGACAAATCGCCACCGAACGTCTTGTGGATCTGGGCCGAGGACATGTCGCCGCTGACGGGGGCCTACGGGACGAACATCGAGACCCCCCACCTGGACCGAATGGCCCGAGAGGGCGTCCTCTTCGAGCGGGCGTTCACTCCCACACCGGTCTGCTCGACCTGCCGCTCATCAATGATGGTGGGCGCGTACGCCACGACATTCGGGCTCCACAACCACCGCAGTTCCCGCACCAAGGCGTCGCGGATCCACCTCCCCGAAGGGGTACGAACGCTCCCCGAGTTGATGCGCAAAGCGGGCTATTACACGTTCAATCTCGGCGGCAAACACGACTACAACTTCGCTCACGACAAGAAGGCCATGTTCGACTCACCGGACGGGCGCGGGTTCTACCGTCCCAAGAAGGCGATGCCCTGGCGCGACCGAGGGGATGGACAAGCGTTCTTCGGGATCATCCAGGTCCAAGGGGGCAAGGAACGGCGCAAACCTCCCCAACCCACACCCCTCGATGCGGTTCGGCTGCCAGCCTACTACCCCGACGTCCCGACACTGCGGCGCTTCTTCGCGTACCAGTACGACTGCGCGCGTGTCACTGATGCCGACGTCGGCGCGATCCTCTCCGAACTGGAGAAGGACGGGCTCGCCGACAACACGCTGGTGGTGTTTCATGGCGACCACGGGATGCGCTGCCTACGCGACAAGCAGTTCTGCTACGACGGCGGGCTCCACGTGCCGATGATCGCTCGCTGGCCCGCGCGCCAAGACCTGCTGCCACGAGGGACCCGGCGCGCGGAGATCGTCGCCGTCATCGACCTCGTCGCCACCACGCTCGATGCGGCGGGCATCCCGATCCCGGACTGGATGGAGTGTCGTCCTCTGCTCGGCGAAGGCTACAGCCCTCGTGACCACGTTGTCGGGGTACGCGATCGCTGCGACTTCACGATCGACCGCATCCGCACCGTGCGCACCGATCGGTATCGCTACGTGCGAAACGGGCTGACCGACCGCCCGTACACCCAGCCGACCTACAAGGACGGGGGCGGCGGCGTGTTCGCGTACGTGAAGGTGATGAAACAGCTATACGCCGAGGGCAAGCTCAACCCTCGTCAGGCCTGGTTCATGGCTCCTCACCGTCCCGCCGAGGAGCTGTATGACCACGCCACGGACCCGGACGAGACGGTCAATCTGGCCGGCGACCCGAAGCACCGCGCAGAGCTGACACGGCACCGCGGGCTCCTTGACGCGTGGATCACGAAGACGGGAGACCAAGGCCAGCGCGGCGAAGATGACGCTGGCCTGCTCGCGGTCCTCCGCCAATGGCGAGATCGCTGCGTCAATCCCGAATACGACGCGCTCAAGAAGAAGCACCCCGAACTCTCGGGCCCGAAGCCTGGGCGCTGAGCGCGCGGCGACCGCCGGGCGCGCGCGGGGCTTTAGTGCTCACGGTGGGATTCGAACCCACACTGGGGGCATTTTAAGTGCCCTGCCTCTGCCAGTTGGGCTACGTGAGCGGCGCTGCGCGACGCAGCGGGGTCATCCTATCCCCTGCGTCGCTTTGGCGGTCTCGTCTTGGAAACCCACCGCTTCCAATTCCGTTCGAACACGACCATGTTCACTCCGTAAGCACGGAGGAAGGCGCGCTGCTGAACCTCGAGGAGGGACTCGTCCTCCGATTTGCTCTTCATCTCATCCATGAACGTGCGGAACCGGTCCTTACCCATCCCGATCATGTAATTGACCATGCTCCAGGCCTGTACGTGAGCGCGGGGAGGTAACTCCTGGTAGTGAGTACTCATGCCGAGCTTGGTGATCGACTGTTGATCCCCCGCGCGCACCAACGCCTTGGCTTCGCGCCACCAATCCCGTCGGGCACCACCCTCGTCCCACTTCCAGCCCGCCTGATGGGCGCTATCCGCTGCCCCGAGGAGGATGTAGGTGCTCCGAACCTCCTTGTTACGACGCGCGAAGTGATGCGCGATTCCATTTGGGACCCACGCCGGCAGGTAGTGGTAGAACGCGCGATACTGGTAGACCAGATCGTGGGCGACGATGTGGTCGAAGCGCGCGAGGAACTCCCCATGCTTGAGCTCGCCGGCATGGAAGGCGCCGATAATCACCTCCGTCTCCCCGTGCCACCAGTAGCTCGCGTGCTGGCCCGCGGCGCCGAAGAAATGACGCCCGAATTCCCGGTAGGGCTCATCCTTCGGAAAGACATAGAGTTCGCTTCGCCCCTTCGAACCGAAGTGCCCGGCGAGGCGAGCGGGGCGGTGCGACGCCTCCTTCGCGTCCAGACACAGAAGTTCACGCCACATCTGCTCGAGGCGTAGGTATCGCAATCCCAATGCGTGCGCGACCTGCGCGGGGGTCAACTTCTTCTTCAGCTTCTGGGTGAAATGGCCCTGCAGCCAACCACGTTCTTCCGCCGAGAACGCCTTGGCAGGCATGGACTTCAAGCTGAAGACGAGCACCGCGTTCGGCGTAGCTATGACGATCGGCTCGAGCTCGTATTCCTTGGCACCCCACGCGAGGACCTTGGGCACCTCCTGCTTGAGGAGAGCGCGCGGAGGGATGGGGACGCGGCTGTCTTCGGGAGCAAGCTGGCCCGCGTTCGCCCAGTACGTGCTCCAGATCGGAGCGGAGATGACGAGCCCGGCGTCATTGCGTACGACAGGCTCAGGCTTCCACGACGCGGCCAGAGGCATGTGCGCACCGGGGTCACCATCCACATTCAGGTGCTTCGGCTGCGCGGTGCCCGGGAGCGCAGCAAGCGCAAACAGCAGTCCGACGAAGCAGATCCGAGGCAAGTCCTTCATCCTCCCAATCAGGCGCGGGCGAGGCCTTCCCCACCCACGCGAACAGGGCGGCAACCCTGAGGGCGCCGCCCTGTGTCCACCAGGTCTCAGCGTGAGATCACGAGAGCGGGAAGAAGCCTACTTGGCCACGCCCGCGCCGCGCTGCAAACGAACCAGGATCGCTTCCTGCAGGTCCAGGCTCTTGCGCTCCTTCTTATAAGCCGCGATCGCCGCCTTGATGTTCTGCTGGATCTTCCCGGTCACCGGGTCGACCAACACGGTCTCGTGCCGACGAATTTCATCGTCGACCCAGGCGCGGCGCGCGATGACCGCGCCCATGGAAGTCACCGCGCCGTCCAATGGCTTGGCGAAGTCCGCATCGAAGACCTTCTGGAAAGACCGGGTGAAGGGCTTGAAGCTGGACGCCTTGGTGACCGCCGCGACCTTCTCGCCATTCGCATTGAAGACCATGAAGGTCGCCTGCTTCAGTGACTTGCGCACCTTCGGGTTCTTGATGGTACGGACGTCCACACGGAACAGGTTGAAGTAGTGTGACGCGCTGATGAACTTCTTGTCACCCGAGACCTTCGCCAGGGTCTTCAGGTCGCCCTTGTCCGACGGGTCGTACACAAAGACGATGGTCGGAAGCGGCTTCATCTTCCAGCTGTTCTTGGCGTCGCGAGAGGCGACCGACTCCTCGACAGTCAGCTCGCGACCGTCGTAGCCTTCGGCCCCGCCTCGAGGAAGGAAAGTGCCTTCCCACGGAAGCGTCACTGCGCCGATCCAGAAGCTCTGCTCCGAGCTCATGCGGACCTTCTTGCCGCCCCGGTAAGGGCCGCGACTACCGCGTCCGGCACCTGCTCCGCGGGGCGTCACGCCACCTCGGGCAGAGGCTGGCGTGGTCCCGCCTGCCGGCGAACCCGGGGTCACACCACCACCCGGAGTTGCGGTGGGAGTCGAAACCGGGGTACCGGTCAGACCAGACCCCGCGGGGGAAGCCGGTGCCGGTGCCGGTGCCGGTGGAGGCGGGCAACCGCCGTATCCGCTACCGCCGCTACCACCGCCGCCGCCAGCCGCGCCGCCGCCGCTACCGCGCCCCTGAGCGGGCAACACCAGTGCGAGGCCGAGGACGGCCATGACGAACAAGAGGTTCTTCCTCATTGTCTTCTCCTTGCGTTTAAGCGGTCGGAGCTTTGCTGCCTCGCATCAAGATGCTGAGGCGACCACCGAGACCAGTATGACATAGGCTCCGGGCCCCAGGGAACAGCAGCTCCATCCCTTTGCCGTGACAGTTACTTACGCTCCGCGCCGGAACAGGCCGAGAACCACGTAGCGGCCGATGCGGGGATTCTCTTTCAGCCGACGAACGCAGTAGGCGTGCCAGTCCCGGCCATACGGAACGTAGACCCGCAATCGGTGGCCTTCGGACACGAGTTGGGCGCGGATGCCCTCCGTTACACCGAGCAGCATCTGAAACTCGTAGCGGTCGTTCGCCAGTCCACGCTCAGCAACGACGGCGCGGCCAGCCTCCACGAGAGCCGGGTCGTGCGTCGCGATGCCGACGTAGGAGCCCGCCGCGAACATCGCGTCGAGCACGCTCCGGTAATTGACGCGGATCTCCTCGGCGTCCTTGAAGGCCACCTCCTCCGGCTCCACGTAGATCCCCTTGCACAAGCGATAGGACGGCGTCAGCCCAGCCAGGGCCTCCACGTCGGCCCCCGTCCGCCTCAGGTAGGCCTGGAGCACCAACCCCACGTTGTCGAGGCCCTCCTGTCGCAAGCGCGCGTAGATACGCAGAGTCGCGTCCGTGCAGCCGCTGTCCTCCATGTCGATGCGCACAAAGTTCCCGAGGGTGGAAGCGTGGGTCACGAGTTGATGAACGCGCCCGTAGGCCTCCTCCTCATCCAGCAGCAAGCCAAACGCGGTCAGCTTGATGGATATGTTGGCGTCGAGGCCGTCCGCGTGGATGCGGTCCAGGACCGCGCGATACTCCGTGAGGGCCGCGTCCGCCTGGGCCGACTCCTTCACGAACTCACCCAGCAGATCGAATGTGGCGCAGCAGCCCCGAGACGCGAGGTCGTTCACCGCGGTGACGGCGTCATCGAGAGCCTCGCCAGCCACGTAGCGCCACGCGACGCGACGCACCATGAACTTCGGAATGAACCCGATGGAGGCAGCGATCAAGCGGTCGAGGAGCGCCAAATCAACCTTCCTGACTCTCCAGCCAGCGCTCCGCCTCGATGGCGGCCATGCAACCGGAGCCGGCCGCCGTGACCGCCTGTCGGTAGAAGGAATCCTGCACGTCGCCGCAGGCATAGACGCCAGGGATCTCGGTCTCCGCCATGCCAGGCTTGGTGACCAGATAGCCGCTGTCATCCATCTTCAACTGGCCGTCGAACACCTGGGTATTGGGCACGTGCCCGATCCCGAGAAACACGCCGCCCGTCTCGACCTCGCGCTCCTCCCCGGTGGTCGTGTCCTCCACGCGCACCCCCGTCAACCTCTCCCCCGGGGTCCCGAGGTAGGCGGTCAGGCTGGCGTTCCACATGAAGTCGATCTTGTCGTTGGCCAGCGCCCGATCCTGCATGATCTTGGAGGCCCGCAACTCCTCTCGCCGATGGACGATGGTGACCCGGCTGCAAAAGCGCGTGAGGAATGTCGCCTCCTCCATGGCCGAGTCGCCCCCTCCCACCACGAGGACATCCTTGTCCCGGAAGAAGAAACCGTCACAGGTCGCACAGGCAGACAATCCATGGCCCATGAACCCGGGGCCGGCATCGGATGGTTCCTCGTCCGGAAGCCCCAGGAGGCGAGCCGACGCACCGGTGGAAATGATGACCGTCTTCGCCGTCCACTCCTTCTCGCTGGTCTTCACCGTGAACGGCGAGCCCGAGGCCAGATCCACTTCCGTGACCCAGCCCGTCTCGATCTCGGTCCCGAAACGCACCGCCTGATCCCGAAACCGCTGCATGAGTTCGGGGCCCAGGATCCCATCCGGAAAGCCCGGAAAGTTCTCCACGTCCGTCGTGATCATGAGCTGGCCACCCGGCTGGCGGCCCTCGATCATCAGCGGTTTGAGGTTGGCACGGGACGCGTAGAGGGCCGCCGTGTAGCCCGCGGGCCCGGACCCAATGATGATCACGTTACGTGTCTCGGTCATGATGAAGTCGCTCCCCCCGGCGATGGGCGTGGATCGTATATGTGGCCCGACAGGCCATCAACTCGTCAGGGGGGCGCCTTGCGGGGCTCTCAGGTGTCAGTATCCTGCACCTTCGCTCAACCAAACCTGGGACCGTGAGATGGACATCACCGAGCTCGTCACCGCCACTCGAATCGTCGCCCTCAAGAAAGAGAAGACGAAGGACGCCGCGCTGAAGACGCTCGTCCGCTGTCTCGCGAAGACCGAGTTCGTGGCCAAGGAGAAGGAGCTGGCCAAGGCCATCAGCGACCGCGAGCGCATCCTCTCAACAGGCATCGGCCAGGGGATCGCCATCCCCCACGCCAAGATCCCCAGCGTGAGCGGCTTCGTCGCGGCCCTGGGCATCTCCCAAGACGGGATCCCCTTCGACAGCCTCGACGGAAGGCCGGCCCACGTCATCGTGATGATCGCGGGGCCAGAGGGTCAGAACGAGGAATACCTGAGGATCCTGGCGCGCTTCACCGGCACCCTCAAGCCGGAGGAGACCCGCAACCGGATCATCGACGCGGCGAAGAAGGCCGATCAGGTCCTGGGGATCCTCGCCGAGGTGACCTGAGCACCCACCGCCAGGCGACGAGAAACCAGATCAACCAGGAGAGGCGGCCCAGAGGCGGCAGGGCCGCCAGGTAGCGTGCGACGAACACCGGACCGGCCAACACGTGGGCCGGGCGCTCGGCCCGCTTCTCACGCATCCAGACGACTGGCCACGCCTCCCCCCGCTCTCTGAGGCGTCCGAGCACCGCTTCTCGGCGCGCCACCGGATCGACAGGAAAGCGCCCGGGCAAGAAGGTGACACAGGGACTCCCCGCCGGGACGCCATGGTCGTCGCTGCTCGCGACGCGAAGGAGTCCACGATCCCTGCACAGGGCATCGATGGCCTCCACCTCACTGCGGCCCTGGGGGTCGGCCTCCCAGTGCCGATTCGCGACCTCGAACCCGTCAGCCCCCGCGTCCGCCAATTCGACCGGAGTCGGCAGGTGGTGTGCGGTCCCGTCCCTGGTCATCTGAGCGAGGGTCCTCCAGTGATGAGCGACGATGACCACGGCGCCGTGCTGCTTGGCGACCCGGACCGCTTCGAGTCCGCGCGCGTGGGCCACGTCACCCGCCGAAGCGAGCGGCGGAACCACCAACTTCATCACCGCGTCAAACGCCCCCGCACCCCCGAGGATGAGGAGATGCAGATAGGTCTCATCGTCGTGCCGCCCGCCGCTCCACTCCAGCCCTGGAAGCACTCCGGGCGCAGGCGGTGGCGCGTCGTGATTGGTCAACGCCACGACGTCCACGCCGCGAGCACGCTTGCGAGCCAGCATCTGATCAAAGGGTCGCGCCCCGTCGACCGGATCGCTCCCGTGGACGTGTGGGTCGAAAAAGATCCCGGGTCCATCGTGGGTGAACCGGTCTGCCGGAAGCCGACCGGACCAGAACAGGCCGCCCCAGATGATCAGGACGCCGAGGGACAGCCCCAGGACCCGGCGCCGACGAGGCCGCGGCGTCAACCACCAGGCAGCCAGGAGAACGGCCACAGACCACGGAGCGGTTTCCGCGACGATCGCGCGAGGACCGGGCGCCCACGCGATCTCCAGCGGCGGACCTACGAAGGGTTCAAACAGACAACGCCAGCCCGACGGGTCCAATCCCAGCCCATCGATGGCTTCCATGGTCACGGGATCGACGGGGCGCGTCCCCCCCGACCAAGCCCACGTGATCGCCAGGACGCTGACGGCAGCCGCGCAGGGACGCCAGGCCGAGCTGATCCGCGCGTCCCAACGCCTCAACGCCCAGGCCATTCCCGCGCAGACGAGGCACGCCACACCCACCCCGGCGAACGTATCGGACGGGAAGTGCACGGCGAGCGCGATCCGATCCCACATCATCAGCGGGATGAGGAGAAGGAAGAGGCGTCGCCCGCGGAACGGGGGCAGCGCGAAGAACATCGCGATCACGAACGCGGCGGCGGTCGTAACGTGCCCGGAAGGGAACGAGCGCCGGTCCGCGTCCTCAACGAGAATGCGCAACGCTTCGATCCCGTGCTCCGGATGTTGAGGACGGGCGCGGCCGACCGCGGCCTTGATGATGCTCGTCACGCTGTTCGCGAGGACAGGGGCGACGGCGAGGAGCAAACCACCGCGCCGCAAGGCCGGCGTCTGGCCACGCACCCACAGGCCCCCGCCGAGCATGAGTCCGGCGGTGAGAATCACGACGGGCATGAAGTGATGCAGGAAACTCAGTAACGCGTCGGTTACTCCGCCGCCTGCACCGTTAATCACCCCGACCAGCGCCGCGTCAAACGGCAGCACCAACCCAGCACCGGCAAAAGCAAGCAAGCCAGCCAGGCAGAGCCACTTCATGGCGGGAGGTCGAGGGTCATCCAAGGAC
The DNA here is from genome assembly GCA_002683135.1 of Planctomycetota bacterium. GTDB lineage: Bacteria > Planctomycetota. Next base: position 49,264 of record NYSS01000121.1, read on the forward strand.
ATGGTCAGGGCCGCTCTCGCTCGGAGGTTACGGCAACGGAGGCGGGGCGTCCAAGAAGCGGCCAAACGTGTACCCCGCAGCAGTTTAGGTCGATGATCGAGCCCCTCATCTGTGTGCTATGCTTAACCTCGCCCAAACACTTCTCCCATAGCCCAGCCTGCCAAACAGAGGCCGTCGCCAGCGCACCATGAGCAAGAAGATCGGAAAAACCCGCTTTATTTGCACTATCGGCCCGAAGGTCTTGGATCACGAGAGCCTCGAGCGTCTCCATGCCTCTGGCATGAACATCGCCCGGGTCAACGGCTCTCACGGCAGCCTGGACGACGTCCGGAGCATGATTCAGTTCTTGCAGGAGCACCTCCCAGACGGCGTCGAGATCCTGCTGGATCTCCCCGGAAACAAGATCCGGACGGACAACATCGCCGAACCCATCGAGTTGGAGGACGGGCAGGATTTCGTCCTCCACCCCGACAACCTCACCTACCGCGCCCTCTTCAGTCGCGTCCAGCCCGGCTGCCGGATCTCCGCTGCGGACGGCGCAATCCAACTCGAGGTAACGGAAGTGAACGGCGAGGACATCCGAACTCGCGTCCTGATCGGCGGGCTGCTCGCCAATCGCAAGGGGATCAACATCCGGGGGATCCACGACACCATACCGTTCGACTTCGAGCGCGACATCTCACTCCTGAACATCGCCATCGACGCCAACATCGACTGGGTCGGCCTGAGCTTCGTCCGCTCCAGCGAACACGTCCGGCGCGTCAAGGCGCAGCTGGTCGGAACCAAGGTCGGCGTCGTGGCCAAGGTCGAGACGTCCGAAGCGGTCGAGAAGCTCGACCGCGTGCTGCGAGAGTCGGACATCATCATGATCGACCGTGGAGACCTGGAAGCCGACATCGGACGCGAGAACGTGCCGCTCGTCGCCAAACAGATCATCCACCGGGCCCGCGAGCTCGACGTGCCGGTCATCGTCGCGAGCCAGTTCCTCTGCTCCATGCTGGACAAGCCTCTCCCCCTTATGGCGGAGGTATCCGACATCACGAACGCGGTCCTGGACGGCGCCAACATCCTGATGTTGTCCGAAGAAACCGCCGTGGGCGCATATCCGTTTGACGCCATCGCCACCATGAGAGACGTGGCCTGGAACGCGGAGACCCACGTCGCGGCCAATTACGAGGTCGTCATCCTGGCCGCTGGTGCGTCGACCGGTTTCGGGTCGCTCACGTCGAACAAGCACAAGTGCATGCTGGACGTCGGCGGGACGACGATCATCCAGCATCAGCTCGAAAACCTCGCGGCTTGCGGCATCAGCGACGACCACATCACGGTCGTCACCGGGCACAATCACCGACAGATCGAGGCATATCTGCTAGGCGAGGGCTTCCGTGGGCGTTTCGTCTACAACCCCTGGTACAGCAGCACCAACATGATGCTCTCGCTGTGGCTGGCCAGACCGCAGAGCAATCTCGTGGTCCTCTACGGCGACATCATCTTCGATCGCACCATCCTGGCGGACATCCTCTCCACCAAGGGCAGGGCCGTGCTCGCGATCGATCAGGACAGCGAGCTGGATCCTGAGGATGAGAAGGTGATTGTCCAGGACGACCGCGTCGTGCGGGGCAGCAAAGACCTCGACCCCGCCGACTGCTTCGGCGAGTTCATCGGTCTCGCACGTTTCGATGCCAAGGCGACCCGCCAGCTCATCGACTCAATTGACGCGCGCATCAAGGCGGGCGGACTGATGGACTTCATCACCGCCACCTTCGAGGCCGTGACTGAAGCGGGTATCGACCTGCTGCCCTGTCCCACCCAGGGGCGTCCATGGAACGACAACGATTGCCTCGCCGACCTCGATCGCTCCCGAGACATCGTGTTTGGTGAGATCCTCGCAGCCCACAAAGCACGGGACGAGGCACCCACTGCGGCGAGCTGAAATGAACGAACTCGTTGATCGTCGCCTCCTCGGGGACGCGTGCGTCGAGGCCACCGAGCGTGCGGCGGGACTGCGCCGGCTCCCCCTTGACAGCAACCAGGTCCTCGACGTGGAGAAGATCGCCAATGGCACCTTCTCACCGCTGACCGGGTTCTCCGGATCCAAGGACTATCGGAGCGTCTGCGAAGACATGCGGCTGGCGGACGGGACCCCCTGGTCCATCCCCATCATCCTCCAGGTCCCGAGCGCGCTCGCCGCCGAGTTCTCGGTGGGTGAGGAAGTCCACCTGTGGAATGACACCGAGGACCGCTCCTCTGGCCTGTTGACCGTAGAAGAGATCTACGAAATCGACCTCACGGAGCAGGCGGAGAAGGTCTACGGGACCACGGAACGCGCACACCCAGGCGTTGACCGGATGATGCAAGGTGGCACCACGTGCGTCGCTGGGCCTGTCTGGCTGCTGACGCACTCGGAGAGCCTCATCCCGCCGGCTTATGACCTGGACCCGGCCCACGTACGGGCCGAGATCGCTAACCGCGGCTGGAAGACGGTCACCGGCTTCCAAACGCGCAACCTCGGCCACAAGGCCCATGAGCACTTGCAGAAGGTCGGTCTCGAGCTGACGGACGGGCTGCTCATCCATCCTCTGATCGGCTGGAAGAAGCCCGGCGACATGCTGCCCGAGATCATCCTCGAGGGGTACGAGCTCCTCATGGAGCACTACTACCCGAAGGACCGGGTCATGCTCGCGGGCCTGACGACGGCGATGAGGTATGCCGGCCCGCGGGAAGCCCTCTTCCACTCGATCATCCGGCGGAATTTCGGCTGCACGCACTTCATCGTCGGACGCGACCACGCAGGCGTCGGCGGCTACTACGAGAAATACGCCGGACACCGGGTGTTCGATCGCTTCACGACGGACGAGCTCGGCATCATACCCCTCCGGCTACACGGACCGTCGTACTGCAAGGTATGCGACGAGATCGTCACCGAGGCGATCTGTCCCCACGGACCGGACGGATGGGTGGACATCAGCGGCACCGAAGTACGCGCGATGGTGGGGCGCGGGGAATGCCCTCCTTCAGAGATCATGCGGCCTGAGATCGCGCGGTTCCTCGTCGAGAAGGCGAAGGTCGGCGCGGTGTTCTTCGAGGGGTGAGCGATGAGTAAAGCGTGGGACGAGATCAAGGCGCTCCATAAACAGAGCACGTTCGGGGCGAAGGAAGGCCTCGCCTTCAAGTACTTCTCCCGGCCGCTGGCGTCCCTCATCCTCTACTTCATCAAGAACAGCCGGGTCACCCCGAATCAGATCACCATCCTGTCCCTGATCGTGGGCATCGCCGGGTCCATCGTCCACATGACTATCTGGACGTGGTGGGGCCTGCTACTGGGCGGCGCCCTGTTCATGCTCGCCCACGTCCTCGACGCGCTGGACGGCCAACTCGCGCGTCAGCGCAAGGCCGGATCGACGATCGGCATGTACTTCGACTTCTTCATCGACGAGGTGAAGGCGTACCTCATGTACATCGCCCTCGCGATACGCCTGTTCTTCCAGGTCGCCGCCCCGAGCCCCTCCGGCGACCTGCCTTTCGGCGGGCAGCCCTTCTCCACCCCGACCTGGATGCTGGACGAGGTGGGGGCATGGACCGGATGGGGACCCCAGTGGGTCATGATCTGGAGCCTCATGGGGCTGCTGGGGCTCTCCCTCGGCATCTCATGCACCCAGTTCCTCAAGCTCAAGGACTGGAAGGAGGCCTTCCC
>NYSS01000122.1 GCA_002683135.1 Planctomycetota bacterium
AACGTGGGGGCCTACCGTCTCGGCGAGGGCGACGACCCCGTTGACCCGGAGGGGTTTCTCGACAACCGCTACCTGTGGCCCGCCGGCCACGTCGGCTGGAGCGATGCCGCTCGTGGCGCCATCGCGAAGGTCGCGGCGACGTTCAAGCCCGACTGGAAGTTGCCCGCCGGTTGTTTCAGTGCCTGGCACTACATGGTGCTCGAAAGGACGCCGGACACGGCATTCCACTACGACCGCCCGCTGATCATCCTGCTCGACACCGGCTGCTTCAGCGCCACTGACATCTTCCTGGGGGGATTCTCCGGCCACCGCAACGTGACGCTGATGGGGACCCGGAGCGGCGGCGGGAGCGGACGAAGTCGCTCAGAAGCTCTCCCCAACAGCGGGCTGACCGTTCGCATGTCGACCATGGCGTCGTTCCGCCCGAATGGCCAGCGCTACGACGGCAAGGGGATCGCCCCGGACGTGGAGGTGGGGCCGATCCTCTCGGATCTGCTGGGGAGCACGGACTCGATCCTGGACGCGGCCGTCAAGCGCCTCAGTCGATGAAGCCGTCGCGGGGGCCGCGCATCGCCTAAGCTCCCGACATGCGCGCCCTCGCCGGGATCCTGATCACCACCACCGCCCTGCTCGCGCAGGCTCCCGGACGAGATGATCTTGAACGTACCCTCGCCAAGGGCTGCGAGGGCGCGTCCCTGCCCGGGGCCGTGTGCGTCATCGACCGCGGCGGGGTGTCCACCCAGCGGGCCGCTATCACCCACGCCGCCGACGCCGTCTTCGACTGCGCGTCCCTGACCAAGGTCGTCGCCACCACCACGTGCGTCATGAAGCTGGTCGAGGAGGGTCGGCTCGCCCTCGATGACAAGGCGGCCGATCATCTGCCCGGGTTCGGCGCCAACGGCAAGGAGTCGATCACCATCGAGCAGCTGCTGCGCCATCGAAGCGGCTTGCTGCCTGACAACGCGCTCGCCGACTACCTGCAGGGCCCGCGAGAAGCGCGACGGAAGATCTATGCGCTCGGGCTACGGGCCCCGCCGGACACCCGCACCATCTACACCGACGTCGGGTTCATCACGCTCGGGTGGATCGTCGAGCGCATCACGGGCAAATCCCTCGATGTCTACGCCAAGGAGGTCGTGTTCGACCCTTGCGGGATGAAAGACACACGCTTCGTGCGCGCCGACGCGCCGGTCGATCCATCCTGGGCCAGCCGCTGTATCCCCACCGAGGCCGCGGCGAAGGGCGGGTCGCCGCTGCAAGGCGTCGTCCACGACCCGCGCGCGCGCGCCCTGGGAGGGATCGCCGGCCACGCGGGGATGTTCTCGACGGCGGAGGACCTGCGGCGGTTCGGACGCATGCTCGCCGCCGGAGGCATCAGCGAAGACGGACGGCGTGTCCTGGCAAGCGAGACCGTCGCGCGGATGATCCGGCGCTCCCGTGACCCCGGCTACCGAGGGCTCGGGTGGCGACTCGGTTCTGCCGGCGTGACCTGGCACACGGGCTTCACCGGCACCGCGATGTGGATCGGTCCTGAAGACACCGTCACGGTCCTCTTGACCAGCCGGCTGTACCCGGATGGCAAGGGGACCGTGGGGGGCTTACGCAACCTGGTCACCACGCTGGCTGGCTGCGCGCCGGATGGTGTGCTGCCCGGCGTCGACGTCATCGCGATGCGAGGCTGGCCCCGGGACCTGCGCGGGTTGAAGATCGGCCTGATCACCAATCACACGGGACGGACACGGGCCGGTCGTTCCACCATCGACGTGCTGAACGGATCCGAACGCGTGACCCTGGCCGCCCTGTTCTCCCCCGAACACGGCATCCGTGGCGCCCTCGATTCGAAGGTCGACGACGCCGTCGACAAGGAGACGGGCCTGAAGGTCCACAGCCTCTACGGATCGACGCGACGTCCGAGCGCAGCGTCCCTCGCCGGGGTCGACGCCCTGGTCTTCGACATCCAGGACATCGGCACCCGCTTCTACACATACGTATCCACCATGGTGAACGCCATGGAGGAGGCGGCGCGGCACGACCTGCTGTTCATCGTCCTCGATCGCCCCAACCCAATCTCGGGACGCGGCGCCGCGGGACCGATCGCCGACGAGGACGCCCTCGACTTCGTCGGACGGCTGCGCATCCCCATCCGACACGGCCTGACGGTGGGCGAGCTGGCGCACCTGGCGCGCGCGGACCTGGGCCTCTCCCTGCGGCTCCGCGTGATCCGATGCGAAGGCTGGGTCCGCGACCGCCACCTCGACGAATGCCCGCTGCCGTGGGTGAACCCCTCCCCCAACATGCGCAGCCTGGACGAGGCCCTCCTGTACCCAGGAGTCGGCATCCTCGAGACGACCAATCTGTCCGTCGGCCGTGGGACAGCCACCCCGTTCGAGCACGTCGGGGCGCCGTGGATGAACGGCGAAGCGGTCGCGCGTGCCTTGCGAGCCGCCGGCATCCCGGGCGTGGACATAACAGCGACAGCCTTCACCCCGACCGCGAGCAAGTTCAAGGGGCAACCCTGCTCCGGTGTCCGGTTCACCATCACCGACCGTATCGCTCTGCCCCCGGTGCGCCTCGGGCTGACCCTGGCGTCTATCCTCGTCCACCATCACGGCGACGCTTGGGACACCGGGCGCCTGAACAGGCTCCTCAAGAACCAACGCACGCGTGACGGGCTGCTGGCGCGCAGGTCCTACGCAACCGTCGAGTCCGCCTGGCAAGCCGACCTGGCGGCGTTCCGGGCGCGGCGGATCTGGCTCTACCCCACAGAGGGCACCCGATGAGAGGCCTGTGGATCGAGGACGGAGCGGTGCGACTGCGAGACGATCTCCCGGCGCCCGAACCCACGAGCGGCTCGACCCGGGTCCGCGTCACCTGCGCCGGGGTCTGCGCCACGGACCTCGCGTTGCGGCGCGGGTACATGGGGTTCACCGGCGTCCCCGGTCATGAATTCGTCGGGATCGCCATCGACGGGCCGCGCGCTGGACAGCGGGTCGTCGGGGACATCAACGCCGGCTGCGGGTCCTGTCAGTCCTGTCGCGAAGAACAAGGCCACCACTGCCCGGATCGCACGGTGCTCGGCATCATGGGGCGCGCTGGCGCGTTCGCTGAGGAGCTCCTGCTGCCCGACCGCAATCTGATCTTCGTGCCCGACCACGTCACGGACGACGTGGCCGTGTTCACGGAGCCGCTCGCGGCGGCATTCGAGATCGTCGAGCAGGTGCCCATGACCGGACAGCGCGCCCTCGTGGCGGGGGACGGACGGCTCGGGCTGCTCATCGCCAAGGTCCTCGCGCTCGCAGGGTGCGAGGTCACCTGCGCCGGACGACACCCGGAGCGCGCGGCGATGCTGCCGAACGGCGCCCGTCATGCGACCGGAGTCCTGGAGTCAGCGCCGACCGAACGCACATACGACCTCGCCGTCGAGGCGACGGGAGACCCCGCAGCGCTCCCTCGCCTGGTCGGACACGTCCGGCCACGGGGCACCATCGTCCTCAAGACGACGGCGGAGCGGCCGACGACCCTCGATCTCGCCCCCTTCGTGGTCGATGAGATCACCGTCATCGGCTCGCGATGCGGCCCCTTCGACCGCGCTATCCACGCCCTGGCGGCCGGGGCGATCGACCCCCTACCCTTGGTCGAGGCCCGCTATCCTCTCGCCGACGCCGTCGAAGCCATGGACCACGCCGGACGGGGCGGGGTGCTGAAGGTGCTCGTCGACGGATAGGGTAAGGCCGATGCGTTTCCTGGCCCTGATCGTCCTCCTCGGGATCGTCACAGTGACGTCCGCTCAGGACGCGTCCCGGGATGCGCTCGGCCGATTCATCGCCACCCACCGGAAAGCCCCCGGGACGTACGGTCCCGTGGACCAACCCTGGGCCGACGCCACGTGGACGTGGCGGGCCCTTCGTTGCGCCGACCTGGTGGGCAAAGAACCCGGGAAACTCCACGGGGACCTTCGCGCGGCCATCCGCGCGCTCCCCGCGGGCGCGTCGTGGAGCCGGCGCGCGACCCGCGCGCGCCTCCTACGCCTGGTCGGAATCGACCCCGGCCCACCGCCGAACGAACCTCCGTTCCTGTCAGCGACCTCGTGGGTCGGTTCGCCACCGCTGTCCGAGCTCGAGGCGCTGGTGGAGATGCAGCGCCTCGGGGGTATGACGCCCGTTCGCTCCGTGTTGGAGCAAGTCCTCAATCTCTGGCGCGCGCGCGACGGCGGGTGGCGATGGCCGGCGACGCTGAAGGAGACCTTCGCCCACGTGAAAGCCGGCACGGACTTCACGAAGCTCCCGACGCCGCCCGAGGCGCCGTCCACGGCGGGCGCCATCGCCTCGGCGGTGCGCTGTCACCTGCATGCGGGAATCGAGATCCGCGACCCGAACCGCGCCGTCCTTCGCCTGCACGCGCTACGGAGGGTCAACGGCGGCTACCGACAGGGGACGCCCGGACACGACGTCACGGGGTTGTGGGCGACGTACGACGCGCTGCGGGCGTTACGCGACCTCGGCACCCTGCCCATGAACTCTGCGCTCACCGCGTCGTGGGTCGCCGGGCACCGCCACCGTTCCGGCGGCTTCGCGCACACACCGGAAGAGCCGGCGACCCTCGAGGCGACGTGGCTGGCCCTCGAGTGTCTGAACATGCTCGGTCACGGGCTCCCGAAGATGCCCGCCCATCCCCTGGAAGGACGCTGGCCAGACGCGGATGACCCGGGCGGATTGCGGCTGTTTCAGGCCGTCATTCAGATGGGACCTGACCCCGCCACGTCCGTCGCCCTCGCCCATCGGATCGGCGCTGATCTGCTGCTGATCAAGACGCTGCAGAACACGGAACCGGCGCTCGCCGCACGCGCGCAGGCGGTCGCTCGAGGATTCGCTCGCCCCCTGGCCATCGGTTGCGCGCGCGAAGAGCACCGCCGCGCCTGGGGTGTGGAAGGCCTCGGGTACGCGACCCACTGCTCCGACGTCGTGTTCGGTATCGACCACGATCTCGCGGACAGAGGATGGCACGTGGGCTTCGGCGCGCTCGTCGACGCCTGGAGCAAGGACCGATCGTCCGGCGCCCTCGCGTTCTCAGCCAGCCACCTGCATCGCGAGCTCCTGGCGCCCGCGTACGAACACAGCGCGCGGCGCGGAGGCTACGACGCGCTCATGGCGGGCTGGGCGTTCGCCCCGGGCGGGGATGTGGTCCGCGAGAACCCGTGGCTGGAGCGCTGGATCGCCCGACTACCCGTCGTCGGCAATCACGACGCGCACGCCGATCCTTTCCACTGGCTGCACCAGGGGCTGCGGACGCGGACCCTGTTCTTCGCCAGGTCCGCAAACGTGGCCGCCTTTCGAGACGCCGTACACAAGGGGCGGGTCGTCGCCGTCACCCATGGAGACGACGGACTCACCGCATGGGGACACCCTCACTGGACCGCACGCGTTCGGCGCGAACGGACGACGTGGGACGTGGGACGCTCCGCTGATCCCCTCCCCGCGCCCATCGCCATCCCCCTCGACCAGGACACCCACGGGGAGATGCCGGCGCTCCGCTCTGGGCTGGGTCTCGTCGTACGCGCCGCGGCTCGCCTGGGGGATGACGCCCTGCCCGCGGAGGTCCTCGTTTACATCGACGGAAGCAAAGACCCGTCGCCCCTGCAGCTCGCACCACCGCGACATGCCGGTCCGCCGGTCCTGTGGCTCCCGCTCCCCCACCTGAAGCCCGGAGACCACGAAGTGCGCATCGAAGCCTACGGGCGGACAACCACCCAGCGACTGCGGTGGGGAGAGCCTGTGCGCGCCGTGACCGCTGCTCCCGTCGTGACCACGCCCGCACCTCCGCGAGAACTCGGGTTCAGTTCGATCGAAGAAATCCCCTTCGTGCGCCACACGTCTCTCACTCCGAACGACTTCCAAGGATCGGTCGAGATCACCTGCGGCCGCGCCGACGTGATCATCGGCTCCGGCCCTGGGGGCCGCATCCGCGTCGACATCAGCGGTGGACGGGAATTGGAGTGGTTGCGGCTCCACGTGGACGGAGACGACCAGCCGCTGTCGCTCACATCCCTCGACGGTGGCGAGCGGACGATCCTCTTGCCGATCCCGAAACAGACCGCCGCGCGAACGGTCCACCGCATCACCATCCGCACCAGCCTCGATGGCTGGGTCCAGCGCCCCTCCACCAGCGACCTGAAGTTGCGCAGCGTCTCGTGGGAGGTCAGGTGAAGGCGCCGATGACCTGGGTCGTCGCCGGCGCCCTCGGAGGCGTCTTTTGTGGCGTCGTCCAAGCGTGCGCCCTGGGCAACGCGGTGGGCTCCGTCACCGGTGCCCTGACGATCGTCGTTGGGCGCCTCGCAACGGTCGGCGCGGCGCTCGGACTCACCGCCTGGTTCCTCGACGTACTCGCCCGGCGCCTGGTGAAGAAGCCCCGCAACGCACGAGTTGTTCTGCTGGCACTCCTAAGCGGTGCCGTCGCCGTGATGATGGCGGGAGGCACCCATGGCCGCGACGGTGGCCCGTGGGGCGCGTTCGGGTTCCTGGCGATCGGGGCCGCCGGCGTCACCTACGCCATCGGGCTCGTCGCGCCCCGGCGTCGGCCGAACCGTTGGCCACTTGTCGCGCTGCTCGGTTGCTTCGTGTCCGTAGCGCTGCTCGTCTTCGATCCGGAAGGGCTGCGCGGCACCTACAAGAGCCTCGACCTGCTGCTGCTGGGGTTGGGACTCGGCGCCGCGGCGGCGGGCCTGCGGGTGGCCCTGCACGGGAAGGGCCTTGTGGTAGGCCTGTCCGTCGCCATCCTGGCCGTCGCGGTTCCGCGGTTCCTCGACGAGAGCTCCGCCGACCTCTCGACCCTGGCCACCAGGTCGGCGCGGGTGGACGTGGTGGATCGCGCGCTGGTCGCATCAGGCCTCTGGCCAGCACGTCGCCTCGACCAGAGGATTACGGACGTCGATCCCGCCGCGCTTCTACAACCACCACGACCGCGCAACGACGTTCGCGCCGCGTTCGCCGAGCTACGGAAGTCGGGCGAACCCCTGAACGTGCTCTGGGTCACCATCGACGCCCTGCGATCCGACGCAACCGGACTCGATGGGGACACCGCGTCCTCGTTGACGCCCAATCTGGACGACCTGGCGCGCTCCGGGTTCGCCTTCCCCGACGCGTGGAGCCAGGCCCCCCAGACCACCGGGTCCATGGAGTCGTTCCTCACCGGACGCTATCCGTCCCGCACCCCGGTCGCGTCTGGATGGCGCACCGGCAAGGTCACGTTCGAAGCCCCGTCCATCGTCGAGCTCGCACGCGAAGCTGGCTTTGAAACCGCGTGGTTCACGGGGCTGCGCAAGGACACCCTCGCCGCCCCGATATGGGAGCGCCTCAAGCGTGGGTTCACGACGGTCAACGAGGAGAAGACCGCCGCCCCGGACGCGCGTCGCACCGTGACGCAAGCAATCGAGTGGTTGCGGGCTGATCGGGCGCGGTTCTTCGCGCTGGTTCACCTCTTCGACCCGCACGCACCCTACGTGTCCTGGGAAGGCAAGACGGACGCCACACCGCGTGAGCGCTGGGAGAGCGAGGTGCGCCACGCCGACGCCGCGCTGGGCGAGTTGCTCGGTGCTCTCGAACGCGAAGGGCTCGCCGGACACACGATCGTGATCGCTCACGCCGACCACGGCGAGGCGTTCAACGAGCACGGCCGCTACTACCACGGAACGTCCTTCTTTCAGACACAGATCCACGTACCGCTGGTCATCCGGGTGCCCGGCCTCGAGGGGGCGGCGCTGCGCGGCCCGGCGTCCAACATCGACATCGCGCCGACGCTCGTCGACCTCCTCGGGGCTGCCCCCGAGGCCGGTCACCAGGGACATTCGCTCCTCGCGCGGTTGCTCGATCCAGAGCTTTCCTGGCCGAAGCTGGCCCTCGCCGAGACCCTGGTCGTCGACCCGCAGATCCCCTGGGGAGAGGATCGCATCCGGGCGATCACCGACGGCAGATGGAAGCTCATCGAATACCCGGACGGTCCTGCGCGTCTGCTGTACGACCTCCACGCGGACCCGGGTGAGAAAAAGAACCTGGCCGCGACTCACCCCGAAGAGGTGCGGCGTCTGCGCGGATGGATCAAGTCGCTCGACATGCGCCTGGGGTCGGAAGGCGCCTCCAAGACCTCGCCCGCCACGACAGCGGACGAGTTGATGCGCTTGCTGACGAACCCGGAGCCGCACGCCGGACCCGCCGCCTTCCGCGCTCTCGGTCAGGAGCCGTCGTGCCTCGCGGGGATCGAGGACGCCCTCGCTTCGTACACGCCCGGTCTCCAGCACACGGTGATGACGCTCATCGACGAGTTCCTCGCCGCTGACCTCGACGGCCCGGGACGAGACGTACCGCTGGGGGCCGCGCCGTCGCCCGTTCGATTCCGCTTGCTCGAGCGTCTGGGCCGCTCGCCCCGGTTCTGGGATACACCCATGCCTGCAACACCGGACAACCTGGTGGATGCAGAGCGGCACGCGCTCCAGGTCGCGCTGGCGGCCCGCGGCGACGCGACCGCACTCCGCCACCTCAAGTCGATCGAGCCTGCACCCCCCAAGGCGTGGGAGGCCCTGCTCCCGGCGCTGGCTCGCGCGGGCGACCCGGACGCGTACGGCCTCGCGCTTCAACTCGGTGGGCCGCCCCACGACCTGCTGCTGCGCATCCTGCGCGGGCTGACGGCGAGCCGACAGGAGAGCTTCATCGCGTACGTCGTGGATCGATGGCCGCATCCCGAACGCCAGGTCCGAGTGCGTGTCCTGCACCGCATCGTCGATATCGCCCTCGGTCTCGACGGTGAGACGTCAGCTGCCGCCCTGATCGCCCTGCACGGGAACGCACAGCCTGCTGATCAGGCGCGCATCACCCGGCGACTCGCCGAGCTGGACCCCAGCTGGACTCCCCAACGCGTGCGCGAGACGTCGGCAGCCTTGACCCGGGCGCGCTTCGAAGAGACAGCGGGCGCGGCCCCAACGTCCGACGACGTCGTGATCGTCGGCATGGCGGGCGTCGCGGAGAGGCCCTTCGACCGGGTCCTGGGGCCTCCCCGTTTCCGACTGCGCAACGTGGGTACGAAGACGGTCGTGCTCGGGCGCGGCGGACTCCATCACCTCCAGCTGACCTGGAGGAACGGAACCGAGCGGGTTCCGGCCGCACGCGTCGTGCTTCCGCGCACGGAGCTGGAGCCGGGTGCGGAACGCAGCGTGGTCGCACTCCTCAGGTACCCCAGACAAGCCGGCCGATGGCGCCTCACCCCGGTCGCCGCCGACGTGACATACGTGGTCCCCCAGGGATCGAGCTGGCGCGGGCCCGAGATCGCCCGCCACGGGACCGCACGCCTCCCCTTGCGAGCGCTGGAGACGAGCACCCTGCTCGAGGTCCCCGACGGCGGCGACATGCTCTCCATCCCCGGCGTCCCAGCGGACACGGATGTCCTCGTCAGCGTCGCTTGGGACCTGGACGCGGAAGCAGACGCGCGCGTGATCTCGGCAGACGGCTCGGAGTCCCCGATGAAGCCGGTGGGCGGCGGTCAGTGGCGCGGCCTCGTCAGGACCGCAGCCAACGGGACCCTGGGCATCCGTGTCAACGGCGGCCCGCGACTCGTACACGTGGCCGAAATAACCGTCACCAACCAGTAGGCACCAGGAGCGATAGAATGGCGACATGCTCGCCACCCTGGCCCTCGCCCTCGCCCTGACCGCCGCCTCGCCCGATCCGCCGCCCATCGGGGAGCGAGAATTCGAGGCGCTTCACGGCAGGCTCTTCTCGAAGACCGTGGAGACCTGGGAGAAGATTCCGTGGTCCACCGACCTGCTGCGCGCGCGACGGCGCTCCGCGCGGGAGGGGAAGCCCCTGTTCCTCTGGTCCATGAACGGGCACCCACTGGGTTGCGTCTGAAACAACGGCGTGCTGGACCGGGCGTCCAGCTTCCACGACGCGGAGACCGCCAGGATCCTGACGGAGGATTACGTCCCGGTGGCGCTCGACGTCTTCTACGAGGAACGTCGCGAGGACACGGGGGGCGAGTTCTACCGCAAGATCGTCAAGCAACGAGAGAACCTGCAGCCGGGCCGCACGACCCAGGGCTTCTACATCGCGACCCCTGACGGCGATCTGATCAACGGATGGAACAACCGGAATCCTCAGCGGCTCAAACACCGGCTAAAGCTGGCGCTGGTCGGATACGAGGCAGGAAAAACAGAGTTCTCCCCGGCGACGAAAACAGACCCCACCTATGAGCGGTCGCTCCCGCAAGGAGCCTTGGTCGTCGATGTGCGAGCGCTGATCGTCGACGCTGCCTGGCAAGGAGCGGGCTCGCGGTGGGACAAGATCCGACGCGAGGCGATGGGTCGCGACCACCTCTGGATCACCGACGCCGAGCGCCAGGAGTTGATCGCCGGGCGGTGGCCGCCATCCCTGACCCGGCGCATGGCCAGATTCCACCTGATCGACAACACGCGCGGCGAGGCGCCCATGTGGCGCAGCCGCGACCTGCGTGAGGCCTCCCTGACCTTCGAGTCTGGGATCCTCGCCGGGCGTATCCGACTGGCGACCAATACGAATCCGCCCTTCCATCCCGACGCCGCCGTGGACCGGTTCTACGACGCCGCCGTGCGTGGGGTCGTGACGATCAAGGACGACGCGATCGTGCGGCTCGACGTGGTCGTGCGCGGGAGCTTCTTCGGCGAGGGGCGCTGGACCCCGGGGTCGCCCAAGAAACCGTTCACCTTCGCGGTCGCTTTCGGTCTCGCGAATCCGGCTCTCGCCGCGTCGAAGGTGCCTCCTCAGGCCTCGCGTAGCCTGCGCAGCTATCTTGAGGCCCGCTGATGACGGACGCATTCGCGGGGCAATGTGTCTTGAGCACCGGCGGCGAGGCCAGGCTCGGACGCGAGACTGCGCATCGCTTCGGCGCGGTGGCCATAGCATCAACCCCCGCGGTCGAGTGAACCGACCGCGACATTCAGGTCAACGGCATCAGCCCGGGCCCACGAGACGCCCTGATGAGGGTTTTTCCCTTTTTTGCCCGCAACGAGGCGCGGTATGATCCAGGGTGTATCCCATCCCCCCGCCCCTCAACGCCGGTGTCCGTCCAGCGAGGAAGCCCGGATCATGACCAGAATTCTGTTTGTCGTGGCGCTGCTCTGCGCCTTCGCAGCGCCTGTCGTCAACGGTCAGTCCATGACCAAGCAGTTGATAGCGTCAGGGCTGAGTCGCCCGGTGCTCGCCATCTCCCCCGACGGCGACATGGAGCGTCTGTTCATTGTCGAGCAGGGCAACTCGTCCAGTCGCATCGCGCGCATCCGCATCGTCAAGAACGGGAGCATGCTGTCGACGCCGTTCTTGAACATCGACAGCCTGGTCATCAACTCGGGCAACGAGCGCGGCCTCCTCGGCCTGGCGTTCCACCCGAACTACATGCAGAACGGCTACTTCTTCGTCAACTACAACAACACGTCGGGCCAGACAGTGATCCGCCGATACCAGGCGAACCCACCGACCGCCGATACGGTCAGCCTTGGCACCGGCTTCACGCTGATGACCATCAGCCAGCCGTACAGTAACCACAACGGCGGCATGATCGCCTTCGGCCCCGACGGCTACCTCTACATCGGCATGGGTGACGGCGGCAGCGGCAACGACCCCGGCAACCGAGCACAGAACCTGAACTCACTCCTCGGCAAGATGCTGCGCATCGACGTCGACAACCCGAACCCGGGCCTCGCCTACGGGATCCCTGCCAGCAACCCGCTCGTCGGCATCACGGGACGCGACGAGATCTGGCACTGGGGCCTCCGCAACCCCTGGCGCTTTAGCTTCGACCGCCAGAACGGTGACATGTGGATCGGCGACGTGGGCCAGAACGCCCGTGAGGAGATCTCATACGCGCCCGCCGGCCTCGGCGGCCGGAACTTCGGCTGGCGATGCATGGAAGGCAACGGATGTACCGGGCTGTCCGGCTGTACCTGCAACTCCAACGCCCTGGCCGACCCCGTGCACACCTACTTCCAGGGCAGCTCAACCGGCTGGTGCGTCACCGGCGGCTACGTCTATCGGGGCTGCTCCATGCCCTGGCTCCAGGGCCAGTACTTCTTCGGCGATTACCTCACCAGCAAGATCTGGACCGGCACTCTTAACTCCAGCGGTACGGCCCTGACGGGCATCCAAGACCGCTCCTCCCAGCTCAGCAGCGGGATCAGCGGCCTGGGCAGCTTCGGCCAAGACGGCCTGGGCGAGCTCTATCTGATCGCCCGCGACGGCGGCGTCGTATACAAGATCACGTCAGCTTTCGGGATGACGCAGACGCGGAGCGGAACGCCCAGCATCGGCAACACCGTGAACTACAACCTGTTCTCTTACGGTCAGGGCGGCCTCCCCTACATCTTCGGTCTCTCGAGCAACGGCACCTATCCGGGCATGCCGCTGCCAGACGGCCGGACCATCCCGATCAACGACGACCCGATGCTGCAGTTCGCCCTCATGAACCCGACCAACACGATCTACTCGCCGTACGGGAACCTCGCGGGATTCCTCGCGAACGCGTCCGTGCCAGTGAACATCCCGAACCTGCCCTTCCTGGTGGGTCAGGAGTTCTGGTCCGCGTTCTTGACCCTCAACACGTCGGCGCCGTCCGGTGTGCAGTCGATCTCCTGCGCGATCCAGACGACGGTTCAGTAGCCGGGTTCATCCCGAAGACCGGCGCCTACTTGGCGCCGGTGGCCTGAAGGAAGAGCGGGTCGAGATAGACCCGCTCGACCCTCGCCTCACCCTCGGAGAACAACCGTTCTTGGGTGACCTCTAACTGTCGCCCACGCGCTTCAGCGCGTACGCCTGCTCCCGCATCGTGGCGACCTGGTAGCCGCGTTATCCTACGAGGCGGAACCCGGGGCACTGCAGCGGTCACCCCCGCAGCGAGGCGTCGGACGAACGGAGCACGGCCGCAAAGACCTGCGCGACGGCCTCCTCCTCGAGATCATGCTGCGCCGCCCACGACCGACGCCGATCCAGCAATGCACGCTCTCCTGCCGGGTCACGGGGGGCTTCGCCGGAGACCTCACCGACGCGGTCGGCGCGCCGCGCGATCTGGGCCCGACGTGCGATCAAGCGAATCAACTCTCGATCGCACTCCTCGAGGAGCTCCCCCGGCGCGCGCGACTCCGGGGCCTGACCGCCCAGATTTGGGATGTCCAACGCCCCCGCGTCCCCAGCGGGCTTCTCCCCCCATGCCTCGATTTGATGGTGCGCGCTACCGAGCGCCTCAAGGAACGCCCGGCGTGCTTCGGACGAATATCCGTTGTCTCGTTGAATGGTCAAGAAGAGATGCCCCGCGTCGCTTCGGACCGCCTCGATGGTGCGCGCCATGGCCTGGAAGGACGGCGGCGCGAAAGGCTGCTTGTCGCCAGTCCCCATATCCAACAGCCCCTTTGCCACGAAGAAGGCGAGGGCATGGGTTTGCGCCATGACGCGATCGTGGGTCGACGCATCCTGCACCATGACCTCGCATCCGATGGTCTCATAGAGGCAGCGAACCGCATCCGTGCTCGCGGCCTGCAGCGGATTGGGACACACGACCACGCGGAGAGGGCGCTCCCCGAGGGCGATGCTGGATGGACCGAAGAGCGGATGACTGGCGACCCAGGGCACCTCGTCGCCCAGCGCTCGGGTCATCTCGGCGACCGGTGCCTCCTTCACGCTCGCCACGTCGATCACGATGTGACTGGACTGGAGGTGCGGCCTGAGCGAACGCAAAGCGGCCTCGAAAGCACCCAAGGGCGTCGCCAAGAAGACGAAACGCGCATCCGCCAAGAGGTGGGGGATGTCGTCTACCCGCCGCGATTCCGGGACCGTGAGACGAATGTCCAGGGCGCGAACGGGCAACCCCGCCTCCTCGACGAGATCCGCCAGCGCGCTCCCGAACCGGCCGTAACCCAGAATTGCGACGCCGCTACGGTCCATTCTCAGATCTCAGGAACACCGAACCTAGCCGGCGCTCGGCCCGACGTTGCCGGCCCCGTCACCGCACCAAGTGTATCCCCGAACCCGATCACCGGATCCCACCTGTAGCGTCACGGTTCCGTTGGCGTCGAGCAGGCTGATGCCGTTGAAGGACGTGCGCGCGGCGATCTGATCGATGGAGCTGGCGAACTGGGTGAATTCCTGGTTCAGGTTGGCCTGATCAGCCACGGACAGAGCTGGACAGCCAGCTCACGCAGCCGCACCAGAGCCGACTCGATCTCGGAGAGGCCGCCTTGAGCCGTCTGCACGAGGCTGATGCCGTCGTTGGCGTCGCCGGCGGCCGCGTCGACGCTCCGGACCGGCGCATTCAGAGGAGCTGAAATCGCAAGGCCGGCCGCGTCATCAGCAGCGCTGGCGATACGCCGACCTGTCGAGAGACGCGCGAAGTTCCCTTTGAGCGCGGTCGGGGCGCGCGACAGATTCCGTTGGGCAGTCAGCGACTGCACATTCGTTCCGCTCCTCAGTCCCATATGGACTTCTCCTCTTTCATCTGTCTGATCGCGCGCGCCCATGGCCTGGGCCATGGCGGGGAAGCGATTCAGATTCACGACGCAACGCTCTCTGGACCGGCGTGAGTTACCGGCACAGCCTGCTTCACGAACTGTCTATCGATCCGACAGTGTCACGACTTTAGACAGTCAGTTGTCGATTCAGCACGGCCACAAACACGGACCACAGGGAAGGAAACAACGGATCCACCGCCCACCCGCCGAGGTTTTCAGGACACGAACGTCGACGCTCGTACGTCGCGCTCAAAGCTCGAATGGTGCGAGCGCTGCCGGAGACGGGATGTAGGCGCCACAGGGGATACGGAGGGCGCTCTGCGAGGGGATGTGCTCCGGGGGTGCGCGGCCGCCTCTGGGGCGCTCAGGTCCTGCGCCGCTCCTGTAGAGCGGTGCGGGCCGCGGCGGCTGCCGAGACAGTGCGGTGATGAATTCACACACTGAACCAGCGCGAGCGGCCCCCAATACGGACGAAGCCCCCCAGACCTTGGGGGGCTTCGCGAATGTCAGGGTGGCCGGACCTCTTGCGCACACGCGCCACCCAGCGCGGTGCCGCTCAGCTATACGGCCTGCTGGATCTCGCGACGGTCGCGCGAGAGTCCGTAATCGCGCATCTTGTTGTAGAGCGTGCTGCGGTTGATGCCGAGCTCGCGCGCAGCCCGCGTGATGTTGAAACGTGTCTCGGCGAGCACCATTCTGATCAACTCTTCTTCCATGCTCCGGATGGACCAGTCCTTGATCGGGAGCACAGTGCCCGACGCCTGGTCGACGAGGTTGCCGTCCTCGGGGATCTCAGCGAGCGCCAGGTGCCGCGGGTCGATCATGCTGCCATCGCAGACGATGACCGCGTACTCACATACTTTGCGCAGCTCACGCACGTTGCCGGGCCACGGGTGATCGTTGAGCATCCGCGCGGCCTCTTCCGAGAGGCCGCGAATCGGCTTCCGGAGAGACTCGGCGAACCGCTCGAGGAAGTGGCGCGCCAGCTCCGGAATGTCGTCCTTGCGATGACGCAAGGGCGGGACACCGATGGGCATGACGTTCAAGCGGAAGTAGAGGTCCCTACGGAAGCGGCCAGACGCGACCTCCTCCCACAGCTCGCGGTTGGTCGCCGCGATGATGCGGATATCCACGTTGACGTCCTGCACCCCGCCGACCCGCTTGAAGCTATTCTCCTGCAGGACCCGCAAGAGCTTGGCCTGCAGCGACTGTGACATCTCCCCGATCTCGTCGAGGAAGACGGTGCCGCCGTCGGCGGCCTCGAACAGGCCCTTCTTGCCGGCGCCCGTGAACGCACCCTTCTCATATCCGAAGAGCTCGGCCTCCAGGATGCTCTCGTTCAGCGCGGCACAGTTGATGGCCATGAACGGACGAGATCGCCGATTACTGTCGAAATGGACGGCCCGAGCGACAAGCTCCTTGCCGGTACCGCTCTCCCCCTGGATCAGGACCGTGGTCCCGGGGGTCGCCGCGACCCGCGCCACCTGATCCATGACCTTCCGGGTCTCGGCGCTGCGCCCGATGATCGAAGGACGCGAGAGCTGGTCAACCGGTCGACCGGTCGTCTGGGTCTTCGACCTGCGGGTTTCCAGGGCCGCCTGGAGCAGGTGAGAGAGGCGTTCGGCGTAGATCGGCTTCTCGACCACGTCGAGGGCCCCGCAGCGCATCGCCTCGACCACCTCACGGGTGTCCGGATAATCCGACATCGCCACGATGACGGGCGATTCGGGGCGGCGGGCGGCCTCTTTGATCAGATCCAGGCCGGCTCCGTCCGGAGCCCTCAGCTCCATGACAATGGCATCCACCGGGTGGGACGACAGGAGTCGGCGGGCGGTCTGGAGATCTCCTGCCGGGGTCACCCGAAATCCCTCAATCTTAAGGGACTCCTCGACTCCCGAACGCATGGAGGGGTCTGGCTCGACGAGGAGGACAGAGTACCTGTTGGACATGACGCTTCCCCGGATCAAGGCAGAGTTCTTGGTCTCTGCGGCCCTTGTTGGATCTTGAGTCACCCCCCCTATCGACAAATCCGACAGGTGCCTGAAATAAAATCACCAGGGTCGGTTATCTCGGCACCGAACCGTCGTGCTCTCCGACAGTCGGGGCCAGATCCCGGATTCCGCTCAAGCGAAGCCACGGACGCCCTACAAGTCCCCTGAGCCGGCGACCACGACCCTCGTCGACCGCAACACCTGAGCGAAGGCCGCCTGGCGGCGGACCGGCGCCCGGGAGCCTCCCTGGCCCAGGTCTGCCGCTTGAAGAGTGGGAGTGGGAGCCCCCCCCGCCGCTAGCGCCGCACCCGCTCGCCCCAGTCCGCGACCTCGTCGGCGAACCGGCCCCGCGTCTCGGCCATGATGCGGAAGAGGTGGAGGGACTCGTCGAAGTACTCGCGTGACATCAGCTGGTTAGACGCACCGCGTCGCCCCCGAATCTTCACGAGACCCGCGAGGCGACGCTGGGCAACGAGGACCTGCTTCAACCGAAAGGCGTCGCGACGGGACATGTGCATTCGCAACGCGAGGGGTCGCAGCACCCGATCGATGCAGAGGGTCAAATCGCGGATCCCAGCGTTGGCGCCCTCGTCATAGAGGAGCTCGTCAAACAGGTCGAGGAAGAGGCAGCCGAGCATGACGACCTGGCTGACACGGGTGCCGCTTCGCACACATTCGTCGAGGGCCCGAAGGTAGCCCCACATGGGCGACACGGAATCGGCCGCGAGCTTCTCATCAAGGCGCTCAGAGACCTCAGGCAACAGGAGGTCCATGATGCCGGTCTTGTAGAGCAGACGCGTGGACTGGTAAGCGCCACCCCGGTTCAAGAGCCGGACGATCTCCTCGAACAGACGCGGCGCCGCCGCCTTCTTCAGGTCGTCCTTGCAATCGAGCATCGCCTGGAAGACATCGTCCGCGAGTCGGAGATCGAGCCGGCCCGCGAACTTGATCGCGCGCAACATGCGCACCGGGTCCTCACGAAATCGAACCCACGGATCCCCGATGGTCTCGATGACCCGACGCTCGAGATCATTCAACCCACCCACGTAATCGATGAGCTCGCCCGCCTGGAGGTCGTAGAACAACCCGTTCATCGTGAAGTCCCGACGCCGGGCGTCCTCCCCCGCAGTGCCGAACACGTTGTCGGTCCGGATCATGGGATCGTGGGGGTCCTCCGACGCCTCCACCTGGGCGCGGAACGTGGAGACGTCCAGGACCTTGTCATGGAACGTGACGTGCACCAGGCGAAAACGACGGCCGATGATCCGGCTGTTGCGGAACAGGCGCTTCACCTGACGCGGCGTGGCCTCCGTCGCGATGTCGAAGTCCTTCGGCTCCGCGGACACCCACAGATCGCGGACGCACCCGCCCACCAGGTAGGCGGTGAAGCCGTGGGCGTTCAGTCGTCGGATGACCTTGACGGCGTCCGTGTCCAGATAGCGGGACGAGAATCGGCCATCCGCCCGCACGCGCAACGGCTCGGCCGGCACGTCGACCGGGCTGGAGCCGGGCCTCCGGGTACCGGAACGTCGCCCCCGCAAACCTGCGCGGGCTCTGGGTGCTCTCCCCAAACTTCGAGACATCAAGGTGTTACAAAACCGGACTCGATTACTATCCGGCCCGCGCATGGTACATGCTCGACAGACCGGAGACGAGGCGGTGGTTAGACTAACGCCGTTCCGCTCCCTTGCGGCGATTAACGGAGATCCCCATTGGCTCAGGTCACATGCCACGCCTGTCAGGCATACTTCGAGATCGACTTCGCTCCCGGCGCTCAGTTCACGTGCGGCGCCTGCGGCGCGACCCTTCAAGTACCGGAGGCCCCCGCACCGCCGAAGCCAGCGGCGCCGAAGATAAGACCTCGAACCGCGCCACCGCGTCCCGTCAAGCCCGCGGCACCGAAGATCCAGCCACGACCCGCGCAGCCGCGGCCATCCCGGTCAGCGACCCCACCCAAGAAGAAGAGGCCCACTCGCCGCGCGACCGACCGACCCGGCAAGGCGCCCGCTGCCGCTGCGGCATCCGGATCGCGCGGGATGCCGAAGTCGGGCGTGCAAAAGGCCATGGGCCAGGACAACTCCAAGCGGAACATGATCATCGGCGCGTCCATCGGGGGCGGCGTCCTGCTGATCGCGATCCTCATCGGTATCTTCAGTCAGAACGGGGACGATGCCCCGCCTGCGGGCAAGAAGGGCGGCGACAGCGTCAAGAAGGTCGACGCGTACACCATCGCCTACAGCAAGGCCCACCCCGGACCGCCCAACGACGACAGACGCGGTCCCATCGAGGACGTCAAGCGCCTGTGCGAGATGGCCTGGCAACGCCACCAGGCAGGACAGGGCGACGCCAAACAGCTCACCATGTGGGAATCTCACTGGCGCTGGGCCTGTCGCAAGATCATCAGCGCTGAACCGGACGACGCCCTCGCCCACGAGCGGCTCGGTGACATCCTGTTCGACCTGAAGGAAGCCGAGGCCATGGTCGAGCTCCCGGATCTCACCGAGGACGCGAAGGACGACATCCGGTTCCTCATCGAAGAGGCGGAGGCCGACTTCAAGAACCTGCGCAAGGTCGGGAGGGTCTGGCTGAGCAAGAAGGTCAGGAAGGAGCGAGAGCTAGGGGAGCGCTGGCTCCAGGTCCGCGTCAATACCGACAAGGCCAGCGACGATCAAGCATCGCGGGCGACGGATCCGTTCTACCCGACCGCCGAGCAGCTGGGGCAACGGCTCGCGAACGAGCTCGACAGCGGCAACGTCGACTTCAAGATCGACGGCGTCAAGAAGGACCCGTTCGCGATCCACGTCCACAAGCCCTATGTCTATCTGGTGCAGCGCTCGAGCACCGGCTTCGAAGACCGCATCGCGCGGCAGTGGAACGACGTCCTGCAGGCCCTGCGCGCGGCCTTCTATCGCCGCACGGGGGACGCCTGCGCCGTGCCCAAAGAGACCCGGCCTACCCCTGTGGTGATCCTGCGAGACGGCCAGGAATACACCAAGTATCGCCGCCGCGGAGACGACGTGCTGCCGACCGCGATCACCAGCGCCGGGCACTTCGAGCCGGGCACCAACCGACTGGTCTGCTATCGCAGCAACGAGGACGAGCAGCGCTCGACCCTCTTCCACGAAGGCACGCACCAGATCGTCAACTGGGCCATGCTCAAGGGCATCGGCGGCGCCGCCTATGTGGCGGCTCTCGGCAACCAGTCCTTCTGGTTCTCCGAGGGCATCGGCGACTACTACGGAGGCAACGGTGAAGCCTACGAGGGGGGCACCCGGGTCTTCGTCCCTGGCAAGATCCACGTGCACCACGTCAACGCGCTGGTGGCCGCGAAGGCACGAGACGCGCTCACTCCCATCGCGACCCTGCTCGACTACAAACGGAACGACTTCCAACGGGACAACGGGATCCCCGCGAGGCGAAACACCGTCGCCAACGGCTACAGCCACGGATGGGCGCTCTGTTACTTGATCCAGAACTGGAAGCAGGACAAGTACGGTGCCAAGTGGAACGACTACGCCGCGGAGGAGCTCCGGGGTCGCTCCGGCAAGAGCGCCTTCGTACGCGTCTTTGGAGCTGGAAGCGTCACCACCATGCAACAGGAGTTCAACGACATGGTGGACGCCCTCGGAAGAGCCAGCAAAGAGGGGAAGATCGTCAACGGCGAAGTGGTGAAGTGACGCGCCGCTCAGCCCCTCACGCGGCATCGTCTCCGAGCAGCTCGCGGATGGCATCATCGACCGCGGGGTCGTCCCACTCCTCGACGGGAGGTTCATACGCGGTGATGCCCTTGGTGTAAGGGCAGTCCGCAGGGAAGACCATCATGGGGAGCCCCTCCATGGTGGCCAGGCAATCCGGCTCGGCGCGGTAGCGGTCCGCGTAGACCGTGCACTGGCGCGTCTTGGTGTCGAGGAAGCGGCACATCTTCTTGGTGATGTAGATCGTGCCGTCCAGGTCCACCTTCTCCGCGCAGCACTTGCCGCACCTGCGACAAAGCGCTTCCCAGACCTCAGGTGGGAGTTTATGTGGATCCATTACCTGAACTGTTCTACCGCAGCCCCTGATGGAGCACGAGCGGACCAGTGAAAAGCCGATGGGTCAGGGGCGGGCACAGGTTCGGCGAACCAGAGGTTCATCAGGCCGAGCGCGATGCGCCGAACGGCGCCCCCATCTGAGCGAAGCCAGACCCGGGACGTGGTCTTCGCATCGAGGACGACGTCGTAGCGAAGCAACCGCTCAGCCTTGACCGTCTCCTCCCCAAAGTACTCGTGCTCCAGGCTCCCACCCGCGACGCCCTCCAACACGTCCTGAACGCGGGTCCAGTCCGGACCCTATTCGGATGCGGAGTCGGGCTCAGACATCGAGCCAGGCAGCCAGGCTCATGAAGATCAGGTGCGCGTAGGGGTTCTGGCCGCTCGGCGCCAGCGCGTCCTCGGCGCCGTTGAAGAGGATCGCGAGGCTGCCCTGCGACTGCACGGCGGGGATATCGTCGGGCTTGAAGAGCATCCCATAGACCGTGGGCGCCTGGCCCGATGCCGCTGGAGAGACGATCCAGGGCCAGCCCCTCGGCTGAAACCCCTGGGGGCCGAACGTGCCGCCCTCGTCGTGAACGCGGTACGGCATCCCCCCGACCGAAGGTAGCTGGTTCAGGTAACGGGGCTCTGCGCTGAGGCTCACCTGTTCTCCGGTGACCGCGCTCGACTGATTGACGCTCGTCCCGAGGGTCAGCCCCATGCAAAGCACGTTGTTGACCCATTGCTGAATGAACGCGAAGCGCCACTGCCCCCAGCTTGATCCAACCGTCGGCCCGCACAGCATGAATACGCCGCCATAGTGCTGGAGGAAATCCGTGAATCGACCCTGTTCCTCCAGATTGGGGGGCAACGTAAACCGACAGTCCAGAATCAGGTCGAACGACGCGAGGTCCGCTGGCAAGGCGTCATCGAAGACGCTGACGCTGTGACCAACACCAGAGAGCGTGTTGGCGAGGGCATCCGCCTGCAACGTCGCCCACGGCGCCTCCGCCATGGCCGATACCTGACGGATGAGACAGATACTCCGCCCGCCGCCGGGTGCCTCGGAGAAGCGATGCATGACCGAGTCAGTCCAGAACCACTCCATGCTGTTTGGGTCATGAACAAGAGCCTTGACCAACGCCTCCGTGCCGACCCAGGCCTGGACGTACGGCAGCGAGAACTGCAGATCCACCCTGTCGCCACCGGACGTCCACGCGAAGTCCTGGAGCAGAAACCAGTCCGGCGCGAGGTCGACCTGCCAGGGACCGATTGTCGTCGACGGGTTGTTGCTCGATGCGAGCACCCAGACACCGACCTGCGGTCGCGTGTGGACGGTCAGCCGGAAGGTCCCGCCGATCCGCGCGTTGTTGGTGGTGATCGTCGACATCGAGAGAGGAATCGGAGCGGGCTGCGCACCTGGAACCTGGGTCGTGGTCGGGCCCCCCGGCACTCCGGAGACCATCATCATGACGAAGACCGCCAGTCCGATGAGAGTCAGCACCGGAAGCGTCAACTTCCTGGCAGCTGAACGACGATTGGGATTTTCTCGCATGCCGATTGGACTCCCGCGCGGGCATCGTTCGGACGGAACGACGCTCCTCCAAGGTCCTTTTCGGCAAGAGCGGGGGCTTCGCCGCAGATTCAGTCGGCAACGGGACGTGAGGTGTCGGTCAGGGAGACAGGGCCCGAGCCCTCGTCACGCCACACACGGCCATCCGCGACCACCCTCCGGGCGCGGGTCACCCAGATCCGGTCCCCCTGCATGATGCTCGGGCCGTGCTCACATTGGGACAAGCAGAACACCTCGCGATACTGCCGCGGGCTACCGGGGCCCTCAATAACGTCCTTCAGGTGGCCGTGGAGCTCCTTCGCCCCGTGCATGGAGCACGTCACGCCGCGGCACAGCGTGACCTCCCCCTCGTCGGCTATGAGCGCATCACAGAAGGACCCGATCTCGAGTACGTGCTCAGTGGACAGGTCCAGTCGCGCAGCGAGGGCGCCGAGGAGCGGCCCCTCGACCACATGGCCCTGCGCACGACACGCGGCGATGAGCAGGAGCGGCGCACCACCCTCGCGGCAATTGTCCGCAGACAATTCGGCGGGCAACGACGCCTGGATCGCATCCAGGGCCTCGCAGGCAGCCGACGATCCTCGCGATCGCTCCATGAGCGGTGATCGTACCATGGGGTCCTTGTGCCTCACGGCTCAGCTAAACAGTGAATCGAGGCGCGCACGGGCGCTCTCGTCGAACGTCTCGTCAACGACGGGGCCCTGGTCGAGGCCATCGTCAGATATGCCGCGGGCGACTCTCTCTTCGAAGACGGTAGCCAACTTCCGACCGGCCTCCGACGCATAGAGGCGGACCAGACCTACCGTCGTCTGCTCATCGAAAATGACCGTGAGGATCGTTGGGTCACCGATCAGGTTGAGCTGAATGTTATCCCTCGCCCCATCAGCGCTTGGCAGCGGCGATCTGCTGACGAAGTTCGATGGTCGCAGGTGAGGACGGGTCGAGCTTCTCCCACACCTCGACCGTCCGGATTGCCCGCTCCAGAAGCCCCGCAGAGAGCTGGGCGCGAGCGCACCCCTCGGTGATAAGCAACCTGTGCGCCCGCCCGACACTGCGCTTCTCGGCGCGAGCGACGAGCGCTTCAAACAAGCTCGCGTGGGCCGCGGCCCCAGGCTTGTCTATCTCGGGGTCTCCACCCTTTCTCCCCATCGCCGCGACGAGGGCGGCGAAGTAAAGGAGCGGCCTCTCCTCGTCATCCGCTGCTTCCGTCGCCTGCCCGCCGGCCAAGAGCAGTTCCCAAGATTCCGCGAAGTGACCCTCCTGGGCCATCATGTACCCGAGCAG
The DNA here is from genome assembly GCA_002683135.1 of Planctomycetota bacterium. GTDB lineage: Bacteria > Planctomycetota. The sequence continues at coordinate 23,371 of NYSS01000122.1, forward strand.
ACCGCGGACGGACCCATCCCCCGGGTCCACCGCAAGGAAACGACTCACCGCGCTCCGGCGCTCCTCTCGGATTCGATCCGCTGCGGCCCCGGCGCCACGCCCCGATTCCAGGGCGACGAGCTGCGCGAGCACCCCGAGATATACACCCCGTGCGGCACGGTCATGGTCGGCGACGGCCAGCGCCTCCTGCCTCAGATCGGCCAGGAGGGCGAGTCGTTGAGCCGGGTCGGTAACGGACTGCGCCGCCACCAGTAGCCCCGCCCAGTCGGGCTCTGCCGGCGGGGTCTCGTCACCGCATCCCGCCAGACACGCGAGTCCGCAGCACATCGTCACCAGGAAGGCAGATCGGGTCACGTCGCTCTCCGTGCCGATAGGTTCCAACGCGACGCGTCGCGACGCAACCAGCCGCGACAACAATCGCATCCGGGATCTCGCGGGTCCGCCCTACGCTGCTGCGACGGCAGTTCCAGGCTGGAATGGGCCGATCCGCTGGGTCTCCACCACTCCATCGCCGCCTCTCCCACCTCGACGAACCCAAAAAAGTGCGGCGTCGGATAGAAGGCATCCGACACCGCGCATGTTTACCTGTCTTGAGAAAGTGGAAAGCTGTGGAGGAGGTAAACAAGGGACTCCGGCGTGACACCGTGACCCTTTGACTGTCTCTACGCCCCGGCCCGTTGGTCGGCCTCTCGCACGCCGTTCCACGGGTCTCCCAAACGGAGGGTAGAACCGGGGCGACCCGAGTATACACCATAGATCCGTTCGCTCGCTACCCATAACTATCAAACGATTTACGAAACGAGCACGCAATCTTGACGTGTTAATAACCTGTGTATTAACTTCGCCGATAGGGGTCGCGGTGAGCGACTCTTCCGTGACGCATTCCCCGTGATTCTCAAAGTGGGGCACCATGGCGTGGGTTCTGTCTCGATCGGATCGCACGCAGAGAGTGGCCGAGGTTGCCAGGCACCGCACGCCGGACTCGCCGCTTCCACTCAACGCGTGAAATCTGTTCCTCAATCGCTTTCCCCAAACGCTGGGAAATGGGCCTCTTACGGACGAGAGGCCGCTTTTTTGTGGAGGTGTGGCCGTCGCGCCCCGTTTCTTGACTTGGACATGGCCGCTGCTACGATGGCGTGGTTTTCGGCCATATTCCCTTTCACTGCAATTACTTAGAGTCGCAGCCGTCATTGGATCTCAGGGCGCATCCGGCAGCGCGCCCCCCCCACTGACCGGCTCCCCGGCTCCGGAGACCCGAGATGACCTGCTCATCCTCGCGACCGCTGTGTCTCATCGCGGCCGCGCTCCTCGTCACGCTGGCTCCCTTGCCCGCTCAGGGCAACGACGCAGCCGACCGCTCAGCGGCGCCTGCGCGAGCCCAGCCCGGCGGCCGCCCGTCTCGGCAACTTCCCACCATCACGAAGCCCTCTGATCCGGCCAAGATTCGGGGGACCTACTTCCTCTCCGAAGAGAGCCGGAAGCTGACAGAAGGTGAGTTCTACGACACCTACCTCATGCTCAAGCCGCACGAGGACAAGCCACAGCGGCCTCTGCAAGCTCAGCAGGTCCTTGAGCATTACCTCCTGTTCAAGGAGGCGGAGGCGATGGGGTTCGGCCTCTCAAAAGCAGAGGAAGACCTCATCAACCCGCTCAAGACCAAGCAAGCGTTCGCGTCCGCGATCAAGCAGCGCCTTGCTGCATGGAAGATCACAGAAGCGCAGTACGTGCAGTACCTGGCTGAGAAGCGGGCCATCCAGCGGCTCAAGAACTGGTACGCCAACAGCGTTCGCGTCCGGTCATCGGAGGTCTTTGACATCTGGAAGCGGGACAACCTGCTCTTCAGCGTCTCCTACGTCGAATTCACTGCGGATGAGCTCGAGGAAGACCTGCGTAAGACCCCGCCGACCGAAGCGCAGCTCAGGGAGTTCTACAAGACGAATCCCCAGATCCAGAACACCATGCGCGTGCCCACCTCGATCACCGCTGACATCGTGGTGTTCGATCCTGCGAGCGTTCCCGAAGCGGAGATCAAGCGTCTCCGAGGCTCCCGGCAGATTACCCGCGAAGAAGCCCTCCGTTACTTCCTCGCGAACACGAACCGGCTGGTGAAGCAGATCCCCTCGGAAGATCGGCCGAAGCTGTATCCACCCCCGGGAGAGGCACCGCCCCCTATCGAAGAGCTGGTGACCCCGTTCATGCTCGTTCGGCAGCAGGTCGACCGTGAGTTGATCCTCGGCGACCGCATCCAGAAAGCGTTTGACGCGGCCGAGGGCGCCCAGAACTCAGCTGACGTCAAGGCTGCTGCTGACAAGCAGGGGTTGCAGACGATTAGCCTCGAGAAGGCGTCCCGGCAGCAGACACTCACCGAGTACGGACACCTGGGGCCGTCCCTCTTCACCGACCTCTTCAACGCAAAGCCAGGCTCCATGGCCGTCGGCGTCCAGTTCAACGGGAAGATCCAGTTCTTCTGGCGCCTCGGGGACAAGGCCGTTAGTTCCCTGCCGCCGTTCGAAGCGGTGAGCGGGTCCCTCGTCGACCCGTGGTTCAAATCCACCGCTTACCAGCGCGCTCAGAACGAAGCCAAGGACTTCCTCGACAAGGTCCAGGAGGCCGTCAAGACGGTGACCGGTGACCGGGAGGCCGAGATCGACATCGAAGCGGGCAGCAAGGCCGCGGCAGAAATCGAGCGCCAGGGGATCACCGAAGAACGTCGGATGGATCTCGAGCGTCAGAAGTGGCGCGCGTGGGGCGAGAACGAAAAGCGCACCGTTCGTTCGGAACGGATGCCAGAGTTCTTCGGCGCTGTGGCGGAGAAGGAAGGCCGCAAACTTAAGAGCGTTGGCCCGTTCTCATTCAGCTACGGTCGCACCAATCGCGGAGAGATGACGGACATGGACGAAAGCCGCCGCGCATTCCTCCAGTCCAGCTTCCAGATCAAGGCGCTTGGCCCCGGCCATGTGAGCCCAGCCCTGTCCGACGCACTCACGCAGACCCACTTCGTGGTGAAGGTGGACACCAAGGCGGAGCCTCCGTTCGAGAGCATGTCAGCCGTCGACTACTACCAGCGACGGATGGCAGCGGAGCGGCAGACGACCTTCACGACGAACTACATGTGGACGGGGTTCCAGGCGCAACGCCGCCTCAAGTGGGCGCCGAGTAAGTGAGCGAAGCAGCACAAGGGACGAATAACATGATCATCAAGAACACGATCGCCGCTCTCATACCCCTCGCGCTGATGGCCGGCGCCGTCTTTGCTCAGGGCGAAGAAGAGAAGGCGAGCCCCGCGAAGCTCATGCTTGAGCTCGAAGAGGCCCTGCCACGCAAGGCCCCCGAGACGGGACAACCGGTCGCTTTCGCCCATTCGGTCAACTGGGACAAGTCCATCGAGAAGATCGGCTTTGTCCTGGTCCGAGCGAGCGGGACCAAGGTCGAACCCCACGCGCTCTTCCTGTTGGGCTGCTGCCTGTTCAACTCGCACGAGATCGAGCAGGCGAAGGCGACCTTCGAAGACCTGAAGCGGCGCTTCCCCAAGCACGCGCTCTGTACGACGGCGACGGATCAGCGCACGGGAAAATCGTTGGTCGACCAGGGCATCGAAGACTGCGGCGACGAGCTCCAATTCCGCGCGGTGAACAAGGTCCGCAAGCTGCCCCAACCGGAGCTCGACCCAGCCAGCGCGACGACGCTGCACCTGACAGCGGGCCGCGTGACGATCCAGTTCTACAAGAACGTCGCGCTCAAACACCGCGAGAACTTCTTGAAGCTCGCGAGCGAGGGCTTCTACGACCGCACCAGGGTCCACAAGGTCATCCCCGGTCACATCGTGCACATGGGCGATCCCAACTCCAAGGTGCGCGACCCGTCGCGATGGGGCAAGGGCGACCCAGGTTATGTCATCGACAACGAGTTCTCGCTCGTCAGCCACAAACGCGGCACGATCACGATGTGGCGCGGCAGCGGACGGCCTTCAAGCCACGGCTCCCAGTTCCAGATCCTCCTGAAGGATCAGCCGCACCTCGACTTCGTACAGACACCCTTCGCGGAGGTGGTGGAGGGCATCGAGATCGTAGAGACCCTCTCGCGCCAATCCAGAAACCAGTACGAAGCACCCGTCGTGGACTGCTTCCTCAACGGAATCACGACGCCCAAGAAGTAGCCCGCGGCGCCGCGTCCCGCAGCACCGGAGCGGGGCGCGCCCGCCTACGCCAGCCGACCCGCACCGTCTGGGTGCGCCAGGTAGCCGTCGATCACGGACTGGAGAAACACGCGGCCGCGATCGCGAGTCCCGTCATCAAGATCCCGGATCCACTCGAGATACGAACCGCCGCCGCTAGGCACGGTCCCCAAGAGCGCGGACCGCGACGTCCGATCAACGAGCTCAGCGCCATCAATCGCGAGCGGGTCCTGAAGCACCGCGCTCGCCTCCGGGAGGGCCGAAACGAGGCCCAGCAAGGCCGCCGCCTCCTCCGAATGACCGCGTGCTTCGAGACGATCTGCGGCGCCGGCGAACCCATCCACGAACCTCTCTAACTGCCGGACCCGATCGCTCAGGGCTCCCTCCAGAGACGCGAGGCCCGCTTCGATAACGGCCTGTTGGAAGGGGTCGTCCGCCGCGAGGCGCAAACGGACCTCCGCATACCAGCGGTGCAACGCCACGAGCTGGGCCATGTACTCGAGGCAGCGGCGGACCCGCTCGGGTCCCCGACGAATAAGGAGCGGGTCGAACCGCATCTCTCGCGCAGGATCCTTCTCGCCAACGACGAGCATGCCCTCACCGCGATCGCGGCGGTACACAGCACCGGCCGCCAACACCGTCCCGTAGCCGATCGTGATCGGCCCGACGACACCACCGGCGCCACCGAGGAAGATCCTGGGCTCGGTCAGCCACACGCCGCGCGGGACGCAACCGAACCGGGACGGGGCCGCCTTATCACCGCAGGGCCCAAATGGGGTGAAGTTGAAGTGGATGAACCCGCTGCCGATCTCGCTGTGATCCCGCGGGTCCGTACCACCCGCGAGGAGCATGTCACACGCGTTGATATTCGAACCGAGCGTCGCCCAGGGGAACAGAATCGTCTGCTTGGTGCCGACCGCGTGTGCAGCGGACGCGCCCTCCTCGAAGAGCGTCCCGGCCCGACCATGCCCCCCCGGACCGAATGACGCGCCGTCCAGCAGCACGCAGCCGGTGAATGACCCTGACCCGACCTCCGCATCGAGACCAATCGCGCAGTCTTCGAGAACGACAGGCCCGTGCCGGCCGATGCGGGCACCAGCTCGAATCACTGTGCTGGCACCAGAGATGCGAACACCTGGATGCAGGACGGAGCCTGCCTCGATCCGGCCCGGATCGACCTCCGGCTCGACGATCACCGCCTCCGGGTGGGGCATCTCCACCCCGCGGGCTATCAGCGCCTGCTTCAGATTCTCACTCACGCGGGCAATGTTACCCCGTCATCCCTTCGCTACCATGCGGAGGCTCAGGTAGGCACGCATCCATGTCCCAGAACTGGCACACAACCGACGACATCGAGAGCCTCATCGATCCCGAGGTTCGAGCCGAGATCGGTGATCCGATCCCGATCTCCACCGCGGCGACCGCCGTCTACATCCCCCTGCTCTTCCTGGGTCTCGGCCTGGCGATCTTCTGGCAGGGCACCATCTCAGTCCAGCAGTTCAGCTGGCCACGGATCGCGGAGGACGCAGCCATAGGCTTCGGCGTCGGGCTCGCGCTGGTCGCGATCACCTGGTTCCTATCCCGTGTCCTCACGCCCCTCCAAGACCTCGAACGGGAGTTTCGCCGCGTCCTCGGCCACGTCTCGACCCAGCGCATCCTGGCGCTGGCGCTCCTCTCCGGCGTCGCCGAAGAGTTGGTGTTCCGCGGGACACTCCAGCCCTGGATCGGTTACGTAGCGACCAGCATCATCTTCGGATGCATCCACTTCGTCCCGAGCCCCGTGTTCCTGCCATGGACTCTCTTCGCCCTCGGCGCGGGCTTCCTCTTCGGATGGCTGTTTGAATATCGAGACAGCCTCATCGCCCCGATATTCGCTCATGTCACGGTGAACGCGCTGAACCTGCTGTTGATCGTCCGAGGGCAACGCAAGACATGAGCCGCCGAGCTCACACGGCCGGCCTGCAGGGCTGACGCGACGCTACATGGCCCGACGAATCGCCGCGACGAGATCAGCCAACGCGCGCTGGTTACGCTGACTCGAACCGGTCTTCACGTAAGCGACGTTGCCGGACTTATCGATGACGACGGTGTGCGGGATCCCGCGCACGCCATAGGCCTTCAGGTTGCTGAAATCCTTGGCGATGCCGACGGGAAAGGTCACGCCATGCTTGTCGAGGAAGGCGTCCAGGTTCTTCGCCTGGACCTCCGCCGGGGTCTTGTCGAGGGAACGATAGAACTTCGTCAGGCCGATGATTGACGCGCCGCCTCCTGAGAGTTGCTTGGACACTCCCTCAAGCGCCTTCAGTTCGAACTGACACGGTTCGTACTTGTCAGCGAAGAAGACCACGACGAGGACCTTGCCGTTGTGAGCGCTGATCGACGTGGGGGGCCCGTTGAGCCAACGCCCAACTCCGTTCAACTCGGGCGCCGGCTTGCCGAGCCAGCCCAGCTGTTCCTCGAGCATCTCGAGATACCGTGAGTCTCCGTGCGCGGACTTCAACCTGGTGAGCCGCTCCCCAGCCTCGGTGACGCGGCCCGCGTCCCTCAAGAACTCGATCGCCTTGATGCTCGCGTCAGCCACGAGCGGCGACTCGTCACCGGAAGACGCGACGGTGTCGAGGAGCGCGATGGACTCCTTCAGCGCGCCTTGCTGGTGCTGGGCGATGGCGAGGTAGTACTGCACCACGGCCTTGCGCTCACTGTCAGAGCCGCTGGCGAGCAAAGACGACAGCACGCGAGCCGCGTTGCCCCAGTCACGGCTGTCCAGGTACGCGGTCCCGAGCGAGATCGTCGCCTCCTCCACGTCCGGAGACTCGGGGTTCTTCTCGATGAAGGCTCGGAAGTGTGGGATGGCGTCCGCCGGTTTACCGGCCAGCGCGCAAGCGCGGCCGAGGACAAAGCGGCCCTCGACGAGCGCACCCGCCTTCGGCTGCCACTCACCCACGAACGCAAAAAGGTCCGTCCGAAAGCGCGTCGCGCGCGCCTTGGCCGCGTCCTCGGAGAGCTGCTCCCCATCGTCAGCCCTCATGAGGGCCATGAGGTTCTCGAAATCGTCCTGGATACGGTCATCCGCGCGCGTCTGGCCGATGGTGAACGACGCGATGAGGAGGAGGAAAGTCAGGGTGCGCATGTCAGTTGCCTGGTCAGGGACAAGTCGGCTCCACCCACAGGATATCCAATGCACCACCGTGGCTCCAATGGGGCACGGAGATCGGCGCCACCGCGGCCCCCCTGGCCTCACCGGTGACAGGCCGAGACCCCGGGCAGGTCCAAGGGGCGCGCGCTGATCGAAGGACAACCCCAAGCTGAGCTTATAGGGGGCAGGTGCGGTCAAGGACGCGCAGAATCAAGAGGACGCGGAAGGTCACGTCCGTGTACTTCTTGTGCTTGCCTCGCCAGGACTCTTCAAGCGGGAAGTAGTGGTACTGGGACCGGGAGACCGCCTTCTCAATGTGGTCGTCGACGCGCCAGACCCCGTCGTCGTCCTGCAGGGAGAGGACCCATTCCAACAGCTCGACGGCCTTGTCCGAACTGGTCAGCGTGCCCGTCCGCGCGAGCAACTCCAGGTCGTGGAGCAAAAACCCGAGGCGCTTGTCCGCGAACTCGTCCCTCCCCCACTGGGAGATGTGCAGGTCGACCAACTTGATGTAGCGCTTGCCCGCCGACTGGCGGAGGCGCAACGCGATCTCGTCGCCCTTCATCAGGTAGTCGACGACGCGCTTGACGACGACCCGCGCTTCGTCCGTGTGAAACACGGGATGCCAGGCCATCAAGTAGAAGAGGAACATGTCCGGTATGTGGTGCCCGGGCTTCACCACACGGTAGATCCCGTCCTCCTTGGACTCCTCCGCGATCTCAACCTGCCCATCAAACAGATCCGGATCACCGCCCTCAGGGTACTGCTCACCCAACTCCCCCAGGACACGCTCGGCGACAGCGACGACGGAGGGGTCGTCCCCGTAGCCCGCCCGTGACAACGAGGCCGCCGAGATCACGGCGAGGGCCCACAGGATCTCGCGTGTCGCGGCCTCGTTAGTGCCCACGTACCCCTTCATTTCGAAGAGATCCGCAGTCGTGTCCTCCATCACGTAGCGCAACATCCGCCCGGCCGAACTGTGGATGATCGGGTGCGTCGGGTCCCACCCGTACTCGACCAACGAGAGGAACTGGTTGACCATCCCAGGTCCGCGATTCCGGCTGTTGTTCGGCGCCTCGAACTCCAAGACCTTGTTCAGCCAGGTCCCCGTCTCCTGCTGATTGCGGGAGATGGTTACCGCGTTCTTGTAGTTGAACGCGCCGTTGCGCGCCGCCGCGACCTCCGGATCATCGGCGGGGCGGTCAAAGACCTCGGTCAGAACACGGGCAAGCACGGGCGGACAGGACTTCTCGCGAAGCCAGTCCAAGGGCTGCGTCTTGAGACGGTCCAGCCAGCTCCCCATGTCTCCTCCTCGATCCATGCTCGCGGCAGCAAGTCGTTTTCTAACCTAGGCTTGTGGCCAAGAAAGTAGGACAACGGAAGGGACGCGTCAAGGCAGAGCGCGCGACCGATGCGATGGCCACACGATGCGCCACGCGCGGCCCACGAGGCGCCCCCGGGGCACGGGTCCACTCTTACGACTGTCATCACTCACAGGAGCGTTATCCCCAAGGAAGAAATACCCGTCGCCGACGTGATAGGCCCCCGCGCCGGCTCGTCGCAACGGCCACGCCCAGTACACGTCACGCGCGACCCGAACCGACGAGAGCCGCACAACACCAGCATCAAGCACGAGACGAACGCGCGAATAACCACCGTGTACGCCCGTTTCGCGACGTTGCTCGAGAAGGACGCGCTGGGGTCGCATATCGCCGCCCAAGCGGACGACACGGAACCGCCCGTCGATCGTCTCCATCCGCAACGCGACGGGGAACGCCCCATCCCACGCCAGCGGAGTGATCCGCGACCCGTCGAAGTCGCCGACACGAAGGGAGAGCCCGCCGGCTCCGATGCAGACCGCCCTGCGTTCACCATGACCACGAAGGTCGTGCCAGATCTGGAGCTGGCCGCCCCCTTGGATCGCATCAATCCGCAGGTCAACGCGAATGTCAGGGACGACCTGGGACCCGGCCTGATAACCGCCCTCGTTACCGAGGTGGTCGTCATAGATGTTCTCGCGGACGAGCTCCGATAGGCTGCTCTTCAGGTGTGCCACGACGTTGCCCGAGAGCGTAAGCGCTGTACTGTCGCCCCGCACCGATCCCGAAAGTACGTTGAAGCGATCTGAGCCGCCTTCCCCAGCCGGCGTCGGAAACAGCGGCACAAGCAGATCGTCAACCACATCCGGTGGCCGGATGAGCCGCTGCATCTGGTCCGGCGACTTCCCGACGTACAGGTCCCCCGCGCGGAGGTCGATGAACTCGTCCTCCATTCCCACGACGCGCTTCACCAGCGGCAGCCCCGATCCCTCGTCGCTCTCGTACAGCCAGATCTGCCATCTGCGGGGTTTCTGCGCGAGCCGCTGCACCAGGATTCGGTCCTCCTCCCCACGGAAGCCCGGCCACATGCTCTGCTCGACGACGAGAAAAACGTCGACGGCGAAACCCCTCACGAGGAAGACCGTGCCGACAAGAACAACCGTCACCAGGAGCCACCGCCAGCCCCGGGGGCGTGGCTTCCTGGCTTCGCGGACCTCCGGCTTCAAGGGCGGTCCCCTCGGCGGTACCGCACCTGCCCATCGATCGTCACGAGGGCCACGTCGTCGGGAGTGGCTGTCCAGACGACAACGGATTCGGGATCGTGCCACGGCCCATGGCGGACACGGTCGGCTTCGATCAGCGTGCAATCCGCGGCTTTCCCCGGCTCCAGGGTCCCGATCTCCTCGCCGAGACCAAGCGCGAAAGCACCGCCCCTCGTCGCCATGTCGAGGGCGCGCGACGCCGTCATCCTGTCGATGTCCCGATGCACCGCGCGCTGCGTCAACAAGAACGCGCGCATCTCGGAGAACATGTCGAGGGTGCCCGCGCTGGCAACGGAATCGGTTCCGAGGGCGACCTCGATCCCTGCGTCCAGCATCTCTGCAACCGGCGCGATCCCCTCGGCGAGCTTCATGTTCGACACGGGGCAATGGGCGACCGCTACCCCGGAGGAGGCGAGAAGCTCAATGTCCTCCTCGGTCACCTGGACGCAATGCACCGCGATGCAATCCGGGCCGAGGATGTCGCGGTCGTTCAGCGCCGCCGTCGGCGTCGCCCCGATGTCGTAGCGGTGAAGCTGATCCCGCTCTCGAGTTACCTCGGCGATGGGCCCATGCCCCCGCGTGAGGAACGCGTGCTCGGCACCGCTCTCCGCGAGGTGAAACGAGAGCCGCCGTTCTTCCCTCCGGGCGCGCTTCGCGATCTCCTCGAATACCGCCGGTGGGCACGTCCACGGCGAGTGCGGCGAGTAGCCGTACGGGAAACCCCCGAGCCCCTCATCTAGGAGGTCCAGGTCCCGCCCCACACTCTCCAGATACTCCCGGTCGTCCGTCGCCGCGCTCCCGAAGACCTCCCGGAAGAAGACCCCCTTGAGGCCGACCTTCCGCATGGCCGCGACGCCCTCCAAGCGGAAGAAGCTGTCGGCTACGGTGGTGACACCCCCGGCGAGAAGCTCGTTGGCCGACGCGAGCGCCCCCGCTTCGAAGAAGCCATCGCGGCGCACCCCCGCCTCGATTGCTGGCATCAGCCCCGACAGAATCCAATCCACGAACGAAAGGTCGTCGGCTACGTGGCGCAGCCCGCCGAGGGCCAGGTGCGCGTGGGCATTCACCAACCCCGGCATCAGCACGCTGTGGGGCCCACCGCGATGCGTCTCCAGCTCCGCCGGCGGCGACCCCTCAGCGACCTCCCGAATGCGCCCGTCCTCAAATCCCACCCAGCCAGGCGAGAGCACCACCCCAGAGCGGGTGATGACGTGAGCGGCCGCGATCGCGTCCATGGATCGGAAGTCTACTTCAGTCGCCATCAAGCCGTACGCATCATGAAGAGTCGCGTGAAACCATATCCGGTCGGACGTGTGAGCAACCGGTCACTTCCCAGAAGAACCGCGCAGATTAACGGTGATATCCGGCACCCCATGGAACGCGAGGCGCCGCAGGCAGCGGCGGCGAGGGCGTGACTTGGTCTGGTTCACGAGGGATCCATACGGCACCCGGCGGGGGTGCGCCCGCAATTATGTCGCGAGTTCAAAGACGCCAAATACGATGCAGATGTAGATCGTGAACCCGAGGATATCGTTCAGGGTCGTGATGACGGGGCCCGCCGCCAGCGCGGGATCAATGTTCACTCGCTGGCATGCAGAGGGCAACACCGCGCCGATCGTTCCTGCGGCGCTGGCGGCTAGCGCGACTGACACCGCCACGGCCCAGAACCGCTCCGGCTCCGGATCGGTCATGATGACCAGCGCCATCAAGCCTGAGATCAGACCGCAGATCACCCCGTTCGCAAACGCGACCAAGATCTCCTCGGCGATGACTCGCCGGACCCGTGAACGGGGAATCTCACCGGTGGCGAACCCCCGGAGCATGACGGCCGCTGACTGCATGCCGACGTTCCCTGCCAGGCCAGCCACGAGCGGCAGTAACTGGGCCGTCTTTTCGATCATCCCTCCCGCACCGAATCCCTCAGCGAGGGAGCGGATGATCCACCCCGCACCGACGCAGCCGAAGAGCGTGAAGAGGAGGTAGGGCATGCGCGCCCGAACCCTCTCGAGGACGCCTCGCTCCGTCGGAAGAGACTGCCCCGCACCCGCCATGGCAAGCACGTCTTCGTCGGCCTCGTCTTCCAAGGCAGTCAACGCGTCATCCGCCGTGACCACGCCGAGGAGGCGCCCCGTCCGATCAACAACCGGCAGCACGCCGAGGTGGTAGGTCTCCATCATGCGGATGACCTCCTCCTGATCTACCTCCGGCGCGACGCGGATCACCTCCGACGTCATCCACTGGCTCACGGGCTCGTCGGGCTGGGCGACGATGACATCACGGATCGAGACGACGCCGCGCAACACATCCGCGTCACATACGAACAGCGCGTTGATCGTCTCCGCGTCCGGGCTACCGCGCACGACCTCGAAGATGTCCACGGGGCGCGCGCCAGACGGGATGGTCAAGACCTCGGGCGTCATGAGACCGCCAGCGGTGTCGGGTCCATATTCGCGCAGCTCTCGGATCTCGCGGGCATCCTCCGTATCGAGGTCGCGCAGCAGGGCTTCCGCGTCGGAGGGCTCAACGGATTCCAGGACGTCGGCGGCGTCGTCCGGGTCCATGGTCGCGATGACCTCGGACCCGTGGTCCCCGACATGGAGCATGAGGAGCGCCTGCTCCTTCGGAGCGGCCTCCGTCAAGACCACCCCCTGGGTCTCGGTCTCGACGAGGTCGAAACAGAGGGTGATCTCCTCCTGCTCGAGATCAGGGAGTGTCCGCGCCAGATCGATGGGGTTGTGGCGCCCCAGGAGCTCGCTCAGCTCATGACGGGCGGACGGATCGCCCCCGATCGCCGTCCCAGACAGCGCGCGGATCTGGGCGCCGAGCCGACCTGGGTCCATGCCGCCGAGCGTATCCAACGAACCTCTCCACAGAGATGCCCCCCGGGGCCCCATCCCCCCGGTGAATCGGCCATTTTACGAACCGGCCCTGATTCAACAACCCCATTCACCACAGTGCTTTACAACGCGTGCCGGGATTATCCACGAACCCGCGCAGGAGCCCCTCATCCCGTCTAGCCGAGCCGTATAGATGGGAGAGGGTCCGGGGTCGCCAGCCCCCGGATACGGAACGAACGATGCCAAAAGACCAGGATAAAGCGGCGCTCAAGCGAATCTTCGACCTCTGCCAGCGGCTCGATCAGACCGCTGATGCGCTCGCCATGGGCGTCTCCCAGGGGCAAGGCAAGCGCCTGCGCGCCCGCCGCATGGAGCTGGTACGCACCCTGCTCGCCACCGCCGCAGGAGGCTCTGACACCCAGGCCCTACCCGCCATGCTCCGCGAGGTGGCGCGCCATGCAGGGCTCTCGGACCGGGAGCTGGTTCTGTTCATGTTTCTGCTGGAACGTCGCGTTTCCTGCAGCGAACCGGAATTCGAGGGGCGGGAGCTCCTCCAGTTGCTGTCCGAGAGCTCCTTCGACCTGCTCAAGCACAGCGACCTCCTCCACCAAGACGGGCGTCTCGTGAGCAGCGGGCTCGTGCGCGCCCGGCTGCCACATCCAGAAGCACCTCTGGAGGGCGAGTTTCGAATCTCGGAGCGGTTCTTCCGGCGCTTTCTTCGCCACTTCCACGGACATGGCGCCGGCGCGGACAAGCACCCGAAGGTCACCGCGTACGCCGCGGTCGTCGACCACTATCTCGAGCTACGCCACCTCGTCACTCTGTTGCAGAGTCGCGCAGCGGCGCTGTTTCCACAGAGCTACTGGCTCGATGTCCATCCGGACGTCGAAGACAGCCCGCAAAACCTCTCCGAGACCATCCTGCAGGCGCGCCATCTCGTGCGCCACCGTGAGAAGCAGACGTTGGATTTCGTGCTGCCTCTCGTCGCATTCCGTGAGGAGCTCGAGATCGACACCGACGAAGAGATCATCTTGCTCGCGCTGCTCTTCCAGGAACTGTTCGCTTCCTCCCCGGTCCTCGAGGCCGCGGAGCTGGTCCGGCTGGTCAGCGCCAGTGAGGAAGATGTCTTCACGAAACGGTCGTTGCTGGCACCGGGCTCACGCCTGATCGAGTCGGGACTCGTCGCACTCGAGGGCGAGGTCGACGACAAGACACTGCTCTCCGGCGTGTTCCTCGCGGAATGGGTGGCAGAGCGCCTGCTGCAGAAGGTCGACGTCGCCGCCAGCATCCGTCAGGACGAGCGCAATCGCTTCCACGACTTCCTTGAAGGCCTCGAAGGTTCAGAGGATTTCTACCGGAATCTGTAGTACAACTCGGCCCATGGAGGCTCACGACGACCAAGTCCTGAGGGCGAAGTACCACGAGTACCAACGGATGTACTCCACGGACCCGGAGGACCGGATCTGGGCCGCCGTCGCCGAGGCCTTCGGCATGGCAGGGGATGGGCCCCATATGATGGCCGCCCTAGAGCGGGCCGTGATGGTCAACCCGGAGTGGGGCAAGCACCATCTGGATCTCGCCAAGGCGCGGCTGCAAGCCCACCAGTGGATGAGCGCCGCCGAGGCGCTCGAGCGCTGCGCCGACCTCGACGCGTCAGGCTGCCGCGGGGACTTTTTCGCGGAGTCGTTCCTGTACTACCTGGGATACGCGATGTTCGGGTCCCTGAGGTACAAGGAAGCGGCGGAGGCATGGCGAGCGGCGGATCACGTCATCCAGTTCTGGGGGAATCCGGAACCACTCAAGGACTTCCACCTGCATCGGGCATGGGCCTATCACCTGGAGGGTGACTACCTCGACGCCGTCGAGTGCTATCGACGTGCCCTTATCGCTCCTGGGCCAGGTGACACCTCCATGGACGACGATATGGACCCGGATCTGGTCGAGAAGTGCCAGGATCAGATGAACGACAACATCGAGCGCTACCACGACATGGCAGCAGCCGGTGTCCCCCTCGAATCCGACGGCCTGATCGCGACTCCTTACACCTCTTGATCACGCTCAGTCGACGCGGGTGAGCCAAGGCAGGTACGCATCCCCCGCCCGGCCACGGACAGCCGCGAGGTAGGTCGACTGGATCTTCTCCGTGACCGGACCGCGGACACCGGAACCGATGGGCTGGTCATTGACCTTCGCAATCGGCGTGACCTCGGCCGCGGTCCCGGTGAAGAAGGCCTCGTCCGCGCTCATGAGGTCGTCGACACCGAATGGGGCGATCTCACACTCGATGCCGAATGCGTCCGCGATGTGCAGGACCGAGTCCCGCGTGATGCCGAGGAGGAGCGATTCCTCGGGCGGGTTCGTTTGGATACGCCCGTCGTTAACCAGGAAGATGTTCTCCCCCGACCCCTCGGCGATCCGGCCCTCCGGATTCAGCAGGATGCCCTCGTCGTACCCACCGGCGGCCGCCTCTTTCGTCGCGACGACGGAGTTCAAGTAGTGGCCTGACGCCTTGACCGTCGGGTCGAACGCGCTCGGGTGGTACTTCCTCCGATCGACGATCTTCGCGCTGATGCCGTTCTCCAGCGCCCCAGCGCCGAGATACTCGCCCCAGGACCAGACCGCGATGCCGACGTTGGTCTCGCAATCAACGGGGCGAACCCCCATCCGCCCCTCCCCCGTGAGCACGACGGGGCGGATATAGCACTCACGAAAATCGTGGCGACGAATCAGATCCCGGGAGGCCTCGGTGAGCTGCTCGTCCGTCCAGGGGTACTCCATGTAGTAACCCCGGGCCGACCGCCGTAGGCGCTCCCAGTGTTCGGGGAGACGGAAGATGGCCGGCCCGCCCTCCGCGTCGTAGCAACGGATGCCCTCAAAGACGGCGGTCCCGTAGTGGATGCAATGGGCAAAGAACGAGACGTGCGCGTTGTCCGCGTCCACAACCTCGCCATCCATCCAAACGTACTGGCTGTCTACCTTGCGCGGCATGAGAACTCCTCTCCACGGTCCCAGATCGTCCCCAATGGTGGAGGAAGCCGCAGGCGGAGGCAAGGACGCGCCGAGCCAGCGGATACTCGCTGAGGGTCTCACGGGCGCCGCGACGTGTAACGCCGCCGGTGCGATCGGACGGGGTCAGCGTGGTCTAAGACCGCCAGGGGACAGGTTCGACGTCGTCTTGTCTGGGTTGAGTGGCCTCGTCGTTCCCCAACAGCGCCGAGATGGAGGTTCAATGCCGCCTGGTGTCTCTCGCCTACCGAGACCTCGGCGTGTACGTCCCACCGCGCCTACGGATGAGATAGCAGAACTCGTATCCGTGGCTCATGGATTCGAAGTCGAGGATCTCGAGATCGTAGGGGTTGCACGGACGCACGGCGCCTGTTTGAACCGTAGCCGATCGATCGCCCGCTCCCGGGTAATCGAGGCTTGAAGTACCCCTCCGGCCTCGGGCTCAGACCTGGGATTGGCCCTTCGAACGGGTCCTCGCCAGCGCGCCAGCGCGAGGCCGCGATCGCAGCCTCCGAGCCCGCGCGCAGCGGCGCGTTACAATCGGCCCGCGATGGGATCGCGCGAGACGCATGACCTGATCTACGACTGGAATACGTCGGGCGCGGAGCCCCCGCCAACGCCGGCCAAGATCACCCTCAATGACGAGACTCTCCGGGACGGATTGCAATCACCTTCGGTGTACGACCCACCGCTCGAGGCGAAGAAGGAGATCCTCGAGAAGATGGCCGCCATCGGCATCGAGACGGCCAACCTCGGGCTACCCGGTGCCGGCGAACAGCACCGCGACGACATCGAGCAGCTCGCGGTGCACATCAAGAAACACGGGCTACCGATCCGGCCCAACGTCGCATGTCGCACCGTCATCAGTGACGTCGAGCCGGTCCGCAAAATCATGGACAGGAGCGGGCTGCCGGTCCTCGCATGCTGCTTCATCGGTTCGTCCCCGATCCGCCAATTCACGGAGGACTGGAACCTCGACCTCCTCCTGGGTCACGTCGAGAAGAGCCTCACCTATGCGCGCGACCACGGCATCCCGGTGATGTTCGTTACCGAGGACACGACGCGCGCCCACCCCGATGATCTCCGCGCGCTCTACGGCCTCGCCATCGACCTCGGGGCCGAGCGTGTCTGCGTTTGTGATACGTGCGGGCACGCGACCCCCGAAGGTACCGGACGCGTCGTTCAATTCGTCAAGTCGATCGTCGACGAAAAGGGACGGGATGTGGGCATCGACTGGCACGGACACCGGGATCGCAATCTCGACATCATGAATTGCATCGCCGCCGTCGAAGCCGGGGTGACCCAGCTCCACGGGACAGCCCTCGGCGTCGGTGAGCGGGCCGGCAACGCCGCCATGGACCTGATCCTCGCGAACCTCAAGCTCCTCGGATGGATCGACAGGGACCTCTCGGCCCTCGGTGACTACGTCCGCACCTGCTCCAAGCACCTGAAGGTCCCCATCCCGCACAACTACCCGATCTTCGGCCACGACGCATTCCTCACCGGAACCGGTGTCCACGCCTCTGCGGTCATCAAGGCGCTCAAGAAAGGGGATTCCTGGCTCGCCGATCGCGTGTACTCCGGCATCCCCGCGACCGCGTTTGGTGAAGAGCAGCGCATCTCCGTCGGATACATGTCCGGCAGATCCAACGTCCTCTTCTGGCTCGAAACCCACGGTTACAACCCAAACGACGAGGCCCTCGTCGACAAGGTGTTCGCGGCAGCGAAGGCGTCCGATCACCTGATGAGCGACGACGAGCTCCACGCGATCGTCTCCAGCTAACCGCTGCCGAGCCCCGACGTCTTCCCCCCATAGAAACGGCGCGGCCCACCAGGACCGCGCCGTTGGAGCGAATCACGAACCCGCTGGCACGTTCCGAGGCCAAGATCACCGGGTCCGCAACACGCTGACGCTCCACGCGCTTGAACGCACCGGAGACGTCCCGAAGGAAGATCGCAGTCCAAGCATCCCTCCTGGGCGCGCTCCGTCGGCTTCGCTATCCTGCCGCCATGACGTTGCTCGAGATCCCGTACCCCGACATCGATCCGGTCCTCATCCGAATCGGGTCCCTGCAGATCAAGTGGTACGGGCTCCTCTTCGTCACGGGGTTCCTGGTCGGCAACTGGCTCCTGCATCGATTGTCGAAGGAAGGACGGCTGAAGACGGATAAGGATGGCGTCGGCGATCTGCTCGTCGCGATCATGATCGGCGTCATCGTCGGCGGACGTCTCGGCTACGTGCTCTTCTATGACCTCCCCAAATTCCTGGCCGACCCGCTCGAGATCATCAAAATCTGGCACGGTGGCCTCTCGTTCCATGGCGGCTTGATCGGCGGCTTCGGCGCCGTCGTCGTCTTTGCCCGACGCCGCAACATCGCGACCATGAATGTCATGGACGCTGGCGCAGCGGCGGCGGGCCCCGGCATCTTCTTTGTCCGCTGCGCCAACTTCATCAACGGAGAACTGTGGGGCAAACCAACGGACGTCCCCTGGGCAATGGTGTTCCCTCGCGCGGACGCGCAGCCCCGACACCCATCCCAGCTCTACGAAGGCCTACTCGAGGGTGTGCTGCTCTTCCTTGTTCTCTGGTCTTTCCGCAATCGCTTGTTCTTCAAGCCAACTGGACGATTAGCGGGCTGTTTTCTCACGGGGTACGCCACCATCCGATTTCTCGTTGAGTTCGTCCGCGAGCCCGATGCCCACCTCGGGCCAGTACTCGGCCCATTAAGCATGGGCCAGGTCCTCTCCACCGGGATGTTCATCTGCGGTCTCGCCACCCTGTGGATTGCTGGACGCGCCGACCGCAAAGGATCGGTAGACACCGCCTAGCACGCAGCCTACGATCGAGAGATACCTACCGGCCTCGATGGCCGAACACCCTCCCCAACGAAACTGTCGATGGCTTACGGCCATCCCTCCCGGAGACGCGGGATGAGCACACTATTAATTTCCATGCTGGGCGGCGCCGGCGAAGGCGAAGAGCGGCGTGGACACCAGACCGCCCGGTTCCGCCTCCCTGGAGGCGACCGCATCGTCGAGACCTCGCACCTCGGCATCGAACTCGCTCGTGCCCTCCAGTGCGACAAGCTGCACCTGGTAGGAACACCGGGCGCCTACTTCGATCGCCTGCTCGACCTCCTCCCCAACTCCGAGTGCGAAGCCCCGGTGAAGGAGACCGCGCCGCTGATCCAAGAAGCGGTCGCGCCCGACGCCGAAGCGGAGCAAGCACCCGACGCCGAAGCGGAGCAAGCACCCGACGCCGAAGCGGAGCAAGCACCCGACGCCCAAGCGGAGCAAGCACCCGACGCCCAAGCGG
>NYSS01000123.1 GCA_002683135.1 Planctomycetota bacterium
CCCAAATTGAGAACCGTCGATATGGGTTCAGTGACCGAGTGTAAAGAACAGCACAGCACTGGGCTAAAATCAGAGGCATTGTTACTTGGTGATGGCAATACTGTTGCTAACGTAATTGTTAAAATTAAAAGTGGGCTACCATCTAATGCCAAATACACCCCACCAACTAACCCGGCTGAACTGGATCAGGTCGGTTGCATTTACATACCCCATGTTCTCGCCGTACAAGTGGGGCAAACGGTAAAATTCAAAAATTCGGATAACGTAATCCATAATGTTCACACGCTATCTGAAAAAAACCCTGCCTTCAATAAAGCAGTTAATAAAGGCAGCGAAACGGACCGGACTTACGACCAAGAGGAAACCTTCTTTGTTAAGTGTGATATTCACCCGTGGATGAAAAATTATATCAGTGTAGCCTCTCATCCATTTTTCAGTGTAACCAAACTAGATGGCAAGTTTGAAATTAAAAACCTACCTGGAGGTAAGTATACGGTTGGGGTTTGGCATGAACGGCTAGGCGAAAAAACGCAAGAAATTGAAGTCAGCAATGGCCAGTCAGCTGAATTGAACTTCGCGCTGTCTAAATCTTAGCCAGAAAATTTCAAATTTAAAAGGAGAAACAGTATCTAGATACTGTTTCATAAGTGAAGGAGTCGCAATATGGTGGCACACGGGTCACACCATGATCATCATCACGATGAAGGGTTCTGGCGTAAATATATCTTCTCTGTTGACCATAAAGTCATTGGCATACAGTATGGTATCACTAGCCTCTTTTTTCTTTTAGTTGGCTTCTGTTTTATGCTGGTGATGCGATATCAGATGGCTTGGCCAGAAAAAAGCATCATCACTCCTGATGAATACAATATGTTGGGTGCAATGCATGGCACCATTATGGTATTCCTGGGGGTGGTTCCTTTAGCTGTTGGTGCTTTTGGCAACTACATTGTTCCGGTTCAGATTGGGGCACCAGATATGGCTTTCCCACGTCTCAACATGGCCAGTTACTGGGTCTTTCTCCCGGGTTGTATCGTTATGATGCTTGGTTTTCTAACACCTGGTGGTGCGGCCCAATCCGGATGGACTTCTTATGCTCCTCTCTCCGTGCTGGCCGGATTTGGTAAGTTTTGGGACGGTCAAACCATGTGGCTCTTGGGGATGGTATTTCTGATTACATCATCCTTGTTAGGTGCCGTTAATTTCATTGTTACTATCTTTCAACTCAGGGCTCCAGGTTTAACTTTCATGCGTCTGCCATTCTTCGTGTGGGCTCAACTCGTTACTAGCTTTTTACTCTTACTCGCTTTCCCGCCATTAGAAGCTGCAGGTATCCTTCAATTAATGGACCGGATTGCAGAAACCAGTTTCTTTATGCCCAGTGGGTTAGTGGTTACTGATGTAGTTCAAGATTTTTCTGGTGGCAATCCACTATTGTGGCAACATTTATTCTGGTTCTTAGCGCATCCCGAGGTCTACGTCCTGATTCTACCGGCCATGGGAATCGTGGCTGAGATTATTGCCAACAACACACGCAAACCATTATGGGGATATAAATCGATGGTCTATGCGTCCATTTTCCTCGGCTTTATGTCTTTCCTGGTTTGGGCACACCACATGTATATGACAGGCATGGGAACAGGAATCAGTACTTTTTTCCAAACCACCACCATGATTATCTCAATCCCATCCGTGGTCATTCTGACGGCATTCTTTATTTCTCTCTGGGGTGGATCAATACGATTCAATACGCCAATGTTATTTGCGCTCGGTTTCCTGCCCATGTTTGGCATTGGTGGTTTAACCGGCTTACCACTAGGATTAAATACCAGTGATATCCATTTGCATGACACCTATTATGTGATTGGGCATTTCCATTACGTCGTTGCGCCAGGCACCATTTTTGCACTTTTTGCTGGCATTTACTACTGGTATCCAAAAGTCACCGGCAAACAGATGAATGAGGCTCTGGGTAAAATTCATTTTTTCGGTTCAATGATTTGTATGAACTTGATCTTTATGCCAATGTTTGGTATGGGGTTGGCAGGTGTTTCACGTCGTTTATGGGATGGAGGGGGTGTTTATGCCCATGCTCAGGAAGTCCTTCACCTAAATCAGTATAGTACATATGGTGCGATTGGGTTGGCCGTCTTCCAGCTATTCTTCATTTTCAATTTCGTTGGATCCCTGTTCGCCAAAAAAACAACCGACGATAATTTATGGCAAGCAACGACGCTGGAGTGGTGTGCCGCACCTTCTCCGCCCTTACCCCATTCAAACTTTGCTCAGATTCCCGAAGTCCATCGAGGACCATACGAATACAGCGTGCCGGGACATAAGACCGATTTTTCACCGCAGACGCTGAAAGAGACGGAGGCCTAACAGATGGAAATTCCATATACTGTACGACCTCGGCCAGACACCGGAGTCTATAATGGAAAGATGGGTATTTGGCTCTTTCTAGCTTCCGAAATTATGCTGTTCGGAGCGCTTTTTTCGACCTTAATCCTACTCTATATCGGATCCCCAGAGGGGCTTTGGCACGATAGTGTCAGCCACCTAAGCGTACCACTTGCCACTTTTAACACCTTAGTTTTGATTGCTTCTAGTGTGACTGTTGTTATGTCCTGGGCATCCCTAAAGATGCAGGATCTGGGGAAGTATAGGATTTACATGGGATTGACAGTTTTGCTAGCACTTGTTTTCCTAGTAGTTAAGGGGTTCGAGTACAACGAAAAGTTTTCACACGGTTACTTCCCAAAGACCAATACTTTCTATGCTGTCTACTTTGTCATGACCGGGTTGCATGCGCTACATATCATTGGCGGCGTAATCGTAAACCTCTATCTACTATTTCCTGGAACTAGGATGTGGGAGACGGAACCGGAGCGGTTTACCAACCGAATCGAGTGTGCCGGCTTATACTGGCACTTTGTTGACCTGGTCTGGATTTTCCTATTCCCTGTCCTCTATTTGATGCTGTAAGAAAAACTAAAGCTATGTCACTCAAAGACTTTCACATCTTTTTTATTCTCGTTTCAGTTATTCTTGCGATTTTTTTGGGTGGGTGGTGCGTGAAACAAGGTGGAACGATATACTTGGCTTCAGGCATTGTCTCGTTTCTGGCCGGCATAGGGTTAGTGGTTTATCTGTTACTCTTTGTCAAAAAAACACGTAATCTCCAAAATCCCGGAGAGCCTTCATGAGATACCTTACCCTATTGCTAGTTGCGTTTGTCTTAATGCTACAGCATAATGTGTCTTTTGCCTGTGCTGTCTGTTTTGGAGACCCAAATTCAAAGATGATGCAAGGAATGAACAGCGCGATCTTTGTTCTACTCGGATTTATTGGATTTTTGCTTGTTAGCTTTGGTGCCTTTTTCCTCAACTTCAAGTCTCGCTCGAGAAAATATGACTTCATAATGGAACAATCAACTGAGGCACAAACAACAGGAGATGTAAATTTATGAAATCGTTTTTGCAACTTTGGATGCCGCTCAACGCCTCCACACACGGTGATAATGTGGACAATTTGATTTTTTATGTTCATTGGTTAATGCTGGTGTTGTTCGTTGGCTGGGGTATATTTTTTGCCTATACATTGTTCCGGTTTAACCGAACACGAAATCCAAAAGCAGACTACCACGGTGTTAAAAACCACTATTCTAGCTACCTGGAATTTGCGGTGGCTTTGATCGAAGCGGTGCTGTTGATTGGTTTCTCTCTGCCTTTTTGGATTCAAGAAGTAGCTAGTGCAGCAGCAGAAGAAACTGCCCACGACATTGAGCTACGTGTAATTGGACAACAGTTTGCATGGAACATCCACTACCCTGGTTCAGATGGTATTTTTGGCAAAACAGATCCGAACCTAGTTGATGGGACTAGCAATGTCTTGGGATTAGACCGATCGGACCCAAGTGCAAAGGACGATTTCGCCAGCGTGGGTCGCCTGTATGTACCTATTGAGAAAAAGGTCTTGGTTCATGTCACTAGCTACGATGTGATACACGGTTTCTTTCTGCCTGTGATGAGGGTAAAGCAAGACGCTATCCCAGGCACTAGTATTCCCGTTACCTTTACAGCAACCTCCACTTCACCCGAAAATCCGACAAAGAACAGCAAGTGGGAGATTGGTTGCGCTCAATTGTGTGGTAATGGCCACTATAAGATGCAAGGCGAGCTAATTGTCTTGGCGCAAGATGCATATAGCACTTGGGTTGATGAACAAGTCAAACTAGCTTTAGAAGAGGGAGAGGCCTGGTAAGGATAATCCCGTTAATTCTAGCTTAACCTACACACGGAGGATGTTTAACAAGCTAAGGTTACTCCTCGGGCTGGTTTTATTGTTGGGTTGTACATATACCATTGCCCGCCGGATCTTTTTACCTGTCGATAACGAAACCGTAACCCTTCCTATCCTGAGTTCGATCCCACCGTTTGAGCTAGTAGATCAACAAGCCCAACCTTTTACCTCGGCTAATCTTAAAGAGGGAATTTGGCTGGTTGATTTTTTCTTCACTACCTGCCCAAGTATCTGTCCGATGATGACACAGAAAATGCTCAAAATCCACCGTCGTTATCGGAAGCGAGTTCCTTTTCATACGCTTTCAATCACGGTTAATCCAGCTTATGATTCGCCGGCTAGACTGAAAGAATATGCTGAATCTTACCGTATCGAAAATGATGATAAATGGTATTTTCTAACAGGAGAGGAGAAAAAGATCCACCGCTTAGCTTGGGAAGGGTTCAAAGTAGGCTCAAAAACGGAGCTTGCCGACCATAGCAGTTACTTTATCCTGGTTGATGATCAGTTGCAAATTCGAGGTTATTATGATTCTAACGATCAACACGTCATGAAACAGCTAAACAGAGAAATTGAATTTTTATTAGCCGAAGTTTCAAAGACTGAGACCGATAAAGGCAGCTAAGGACAGGCTGATAGCTGCCGCAACCCACAATCTGAAGGCCGCCATATTATTTCCAGTTTTCGCTTTGTTGCTGGCAATCCCCGAGAAAGCACCTGTACCCAGCAACAGTACAACTTTGCAACTAACAATTCCCCAAAAATGCCCACCTGGTGGGCTTCCTGCATTCATGGTAGTCGTAAAGCGCAAATAAACCAGTGCTAAACCCGTCAATAAGGTTGCCCCAAGCAGCATCTGAGGAATGCTCCAGATGCTATTATTTTGGCTTTCCGTATCAGCAGGTGCTAATCGACATAATACAGCACACAAGATAGTAGCACCAAATGATCCTGCCATCGAGAGAACATGAATCCAGATAGGGATAATAGAGAGTAGCTTTTCCACGGCTTCGAATCTTCCTTGTTTTAAGGTAGTGACTTTTAGTTGAAGTAGATCGGGTCTTAGCTTAACTGGCTGGATATTCTAACTAAACTCCAACGATTGGATTCGCTAGATTGTTTACGGACTCCGCTAATACAGCAATAAAGCGGATAGGAAATAGTCTTGACATGTGTCGTTGGTTTGAATAAAATACAGACCGTTGAACTAATCTGTGGTGTGATAAATTTTTGTGAAAGCGATTGTTCCAAACACTTTACTTTCTGGCGGGTACGCTTTTGACTTGGGGTTAGGAATGTCCTTTCTATATTTTCGTTGTTATAGTGGTGGGCGGCAGCGGGTTACGAAAACGACGTAGAATCAAGCGCAAGAAAGATCCGAGCAAATGCCCATCATCGAACACGGGGCCGATGGTGGGCGTTTTTGAATAAAAAAGTTAAAAAACGAAAAAAAAAAAAAGAC
>NYSS01000124.1 GCA_002683135.1 Planctomycetota bacterium
GCAGTTGATGTCAAATAATTTTTTAATTTTGCCGTCCAATTGCCTTGGTGGCGGAATTGGTAGACGCGCTGGATTCAAAATCCAGTTCTTTCGAGAGTGTGGGTTCGATTCCCACCCAAGGTACTAGAGAGCAAAACCCCTGCAATTACAGGGGTTTTGTTGTTTTTAGCCCTCAATATTACTTGTATGAAAATTGAGGTGAATATCACAAAGGAGCCTACAAAGGAGCCTACAAAGGAGCCTATTTCGTTCGAAATCGTCGATATGAGTAAGAGGAAATATTCCGAAGTAAAAATTTACATTCCAAAAAAGAAGGGGCGAAAAAGTGTTGCTCCTGGCGATAAATGGTATGCATATTTTTATTGGCGAGATCCCGAAACCGGGAAGATGAATATTAAATGCAAGTACTATCGCGGCATAAATCAAAAGAAAACCGTTGCAGAGCGTGAAGAAGTAGCGAAGGCTTATCAGCGATCTTATCAAATGTTACTGGAGCAAGAATGGTGTTATTACTCATTATGCTTTTCATGAGAAATCTAATGATTCAGTAAGCTTTGCTAAAAAAGTTGATAAAAGGTATGCCATCCAATTATTAGAGAATCCTAATAATTCTGCATTTACCTGGATTTTGAATTATAATTTGTGTGGATGGAAAATTGGAGAAGAGGTAAAAGTAGTCAATGGTGATTCTGGTAAATATTTGAGATCGAATCCAGATAAAACAGAAACCAATAATTTAGAACACTTAATCGATTATGATTGGCTCAGGTATTTATAGCAAGTTAATGATCATAAAATAAATTGAATGAGAGTTTAATTATGTGGCTTTTGATATTACTTTTTTATTTTTTTTGATTAATCTTTTTATAGTCACGGGCGTTAGAAGTTTTTTGAATTTGAAAAAATAATATCTTTGTTTATCAATCTTAAGTTATAACCTTTTGCAGAACAATAGAATAATAACTAAAATCGATATAGAAGGTAACCTCAATACAGATTCAAGAGGGATTAAGAAGTTATTTCAATTTTACAATAAAGCCGTTGGCTATAAAAACCAGGTCATAGAGATCGACATGTATAAAATGGGATTCTTCGATGCGAATCTTTCCTGTGTTTTATATGCAATATTGTATAAGTTGAATAAGGATAATGGGCTGAAATTTGCACTTGATTTCGAGTATTTGCAAAAAGAGTACAGTGTGCTTTTTTAGAAATGGTTTGTTTATTGAAGGAGAGGCCGTAGATGAGAGAGAGTCCACAATTCAACTTAAATCATTTCAGCCAAATGCAGATAACGATGAAGAGTTTGTAAGTTATATTACTAATGATGTTTTGGGTCATAGAGGGATGCCAAATTTTTCAAGAAAAGTAAAATTAGGCATTGCTCAAGAGCTTACAGAAATATCAAGTAATATTATACAGCATTCGCGGACAAATGATCCATTTTTTGTTTGTGGACAATATTTTCCTAAGAAGAATTTACTTAATTTTTCGATAGTAGATATTGGAGTAGGGTTTTTACCTGCAATTAGAGAAAAGGAGTCCAAGATAACAGATCATGGTTCTGCAATTATTTGGGCTTTGGAAAGTGGAAATACCACAAAAAAAGATGTGCCTGGTGGTCTTGGTTTACATAATTTGCTAAAATACTGTGAAGCTAATAATAGCTATATGCAAATTGTAAGTGGTGATAAGTTTTGGAACTCTGAGTCTATGCCTGGTTTTACCATGTCTCTGGGATGTGAATTTGCCGGCTCTGTGATTAATTTGCTTTTCTCAGATAAAATACGCTAAATTTGCACGCCTTTTTGCATCGAATTTGTTTTTAAAAGGTTTTATATTTATATTTAAGACTATGAAAATGGAATTAAAAAAAATTTTAGGATCATCTTTGGCTACGAACCCTAAACAGGGTAAAAGCTTTTTTAGTAGTTTAAATGAGGCTGCTCAGGGTTCTAATGAAATAGAAATTTCATTTGAAGGTATAGAGTTACTTTCTTCTGCCTTTTTAAACGAATCTATAGGTAAATTCGTTATGATGTTCCCTGATAAAGAGTCTAATGTAAAATTTATTTATCCTATCGATCAGCCAATATTTGAGACAAAGGTAAACGATGTTTTAGATAACGTAAAGATGGGAGATAAATATGACGAATGGTTGGAAAATGCTCAAACTCATTAAATGAGTGATTATAGTATAGCCAGGCTTACAGATTATGATCTTACGGATCCTCCGAAAAAAAAATTTCTACTTGATGCAAATATTTGGATTAACGTAATTAGATCCAGCAATAAGAATAGAAAGAAAGCTAATTTATACAGAGAATTCTTTTTTGATCTTGTGGACTGCAAGGGGGCTAATATAATTTTACCCGCCTTAGTGGTTTCTGAAGTAATGAATAGATTATTAAGAGAAGTTTATTTAAAGAAATTTATTGAGAGAATTGGTGCAAAAGAACCATTAGCTAGTAGATTCTATAAAGAGCAATTTCGACCTTCTAAAGAGTATCGTTCTGGTTGTATGCTAATCGCTGATGAATTTAAGACGTACTTAGAGAGTGTAGAGCTTAAAAATGATGAGTTTGGTAAAAATATAAAATATAAGCATGTTCTTTCTAAATTTGATTTTGGCTTAGATTTCAACGATAGTTTTCTTTTTTACTTAGCAAAAAAGAATAATTATATAATCGTAACAGATGATGGTGATTTTTTCGTTAAAGGAGTCGAAGTACTTACTTTAAATCAAGAGCTTTTGGAAAAAAGCTCTAAAATGTAATCTTGATAATATTTAAAAATGAAGGATATAGATATTAGATTAGAGTTACATTCTAATTACCTTTCCAGCTTTTATAAGCATGATCCTGATTCAGTTATAATTGATGAACTAGGTATTTGTCAAGGATCTTCTAAAATAGATATTGCTGTTGTGAATGGTCACTTGTGGGGATGGGAGATCAAAAGTGAAAAAGATAATTTAAAGCGGTTACCTTTACAAATCCAATATTATAATAAGGTTTTCGATTATGTTACTATAGTAGTTGGGAGAAATCACTTGGAGGAAGTGAAAGAAATGGTTCCTGAGTTTTGGGGTATTATGGAGGCTAAGAATCAGAAGGGAAATAGCTTGTCCATAAAGAGTGTTAGGCACTGCAAGTTAAATCCAAAGATTGAAGCAATATCGTTGGCTCAACTATTATGGAAAAATGAGACCTTAGAGATCCTAGAAAGATTAGGGAAAGATAGGGGATACAAAAGTAAACCGAGACGTGCATTATGGCAAAGGTTAACTGAGGTTCTTTCCCTTGAAGAATTAAACTCTGAGGTTAGATCTTATCTTAAGAATCGAAAGGGATGGAGGACAACTGATCAACAACTAGTTCTAAGTGGTGGTTAGTGCCAATTTGTCGCCAGGTCGTAGCATTACCAGTACCTCCTATTTGACGAGATTTTTCTAATATTTCATTATCTCCCCAGCTGAAGTCTTCTCCATAAAATTCTCCGGAATGATTAACTAGTTGATCGCATAGACCGTAGAATTGATCATATCCAAATCTCTTAGCATCTCTTCCTTTTAAAATTAACCAATCATTAGCTATGGTGTATCTAAGGTTTACACTCATTCTTATCGTTCTAGGATCCATTTCAAACAATTCTGGATTAGCAATGGCATAGTCTCCAAATTCTGGTTTACGTTTTATCTTTGATGCAATTATATTCTTCCAGATTTTAAATTCAGATCTAGGTATTTTTTCCATAGAATCTCCACTTATCCCGGAAAGATTTTCGGGAAATGCTGTTAGAGAAAGTATAATTTTATTATAATCATTCAGAAACGGAAGCGAATTAACCATTAACTTTGAAAATTGACTTAGCATAGATTCTTGTTCGTTACGGAGGAATCCAAAATCTAATACGATATCAATTTGATTTAGATTTATTTCCAAAACTTCGATTATTCTTTCTATTTCTACTTGTAAATCAAAATCCTCAAAGTCATCTTGTGTAAGTCTTACGCAAATTCTTTTAGAATTATTTTGAATTTCATGTTTTAATTCGTTTAAATAATCATTGTCAAATTTTAGCCTGATAACCGGTATTCCAAATTCTCTTTTCTCTCTCAAGTTTTCTAAAAGAGAGAGTAAAATGTATTTATTTCTTATTTTAATTTCATCTAACAATTCAACATCAATATAACATGGGAATTGCCTTCTTCCTGTACCAGATATGCCGTTAATTATAGTCTGTAGGTGTTTCTCAATCGTTTTCGAAGGTTTCTCGTTGACATAATCATAAGTTATTGGTGGGATTTCGAAAAGTGGAGTGAGATTCTCTCTTGTTTCAATCTTAAGCTTTTTTAAGGCTTTAAATTCTCCAGATTTTGCTTTCAAAATTGGTGTGTAGTGACTATTCATAATTAAGTTTTTAAAAGTTAAAATTTAAATTTAGATAATTTTAACAAATTAAGTTAGGGGAAATTTCCCCTTTATAGAATAGCTTTAGAGGTTTATATTGCGACGCTAAAAGAAATTATGAAGGAAAGTTTTTTTGATTTTTTGCAAGCCTATAGCGGAGCCTATAAAGATGATTTTAGTGTGAAAGGTAAAAAAAAATAATCTGAAAATTAAAGGGTTAGGTTTTAGTATAGGGTAGGAATAAAATTCAAAATCCAGTTTCTTCGGAAGTGTGGGTTCGATTCCCACCCAAGGTACAAGGGAAAGCTGAGATAAATGTCTCAGCTTTTTTATTTTCAGGTATAACATAGGTACAACATTTCCTTATATTTTATAAAATTATATTTTTTGATTTAAAAAGGTATGATTTGATGCTGAGCAAAGATTAATAGAAACTAGTAATTATCTGTAAGGCTATTGTAGAGGGGCGGTATCCGCCACATGCCATAAACTTTCTTTTACTAATGATGAATTACTAGCCAAGCTCATCTACCTGTCTACATGAAAAATTGAGAAGGAATGGAATGCTATATGATAAAATTGTACTCTTTTCCACAATTTATGGTCAATATCGTTAGTTATAAATCTAATTCCTCTGGGGCTAGCCCCAGAGGAATTGAACAAAGTTTATTTTACAGATCCATTGCCTCTTTTTTTTATTTTACTAATAGCTTTATTGATATCCCGATGTACATGAGTAGCATCATAGTGGCGGTTCAACTTATTTTCTAAAAATGGAATATCCTCTAATTCTCCAATTTTACCCAATGCTTCTGGAGTTACTCTATAATTATGATCAAAACCTTCTCTCAAAATTTCTCTAGCTTGATCTTTTGGAAACATTTTTATTATTGCTAGCGGAAGAATTCCTATTTCGGAGTAGCTATAGGTTTTGGATAAATATATAGATTTAACCCAATCGTTAATATTCAAAGGTGGGTTTTTAACAATCGCTGAACAAATTCGCCAACGATCCGCTGTATCAGCTTCGTTAAATATTGGAATTATAATGCTACCATCATATTTAATATCAGTCTTAGCAATCAATAATAGACCACCTGTTTTATATTCTATTTTAGGTAGCCATTTTTTTATA
>NYSS01000125.1 GCA_002683135.1 Planctomycetota bacterium
ATCTGGACGGTTATCCAGGTGAGGAAAGCGGTACTTGTCTGATGGTCGGGCTCACTACGTACTTATATGACGTCGATTCCGGTGGTGGGAGCTTCACCTTTTGGCCTGGTAGCCATCACGACGCCCACATCTACTTTCTTCAGCACCCGGACCAAATCGAGGGTACTTTTCGTGACTTACCTGAGTGGGAAGAACAAGGCTGGTCTATTTTCTGTGGTGTCAACACCCAACCCCCTCAAGAGTTTGTCGGTCAGGCAGGTGACGTTATTCTGTGGCACGGTTGGGTAACGCATGCTGGATCAGCCAATGTCCGCCCGTCACCACGAATTGGCCTTTTTGCCCGTTGGGTTCACAAAGACGATGCCGGAGTTCGCAAGAATCTACCTCAATCCCTGTGGGATTATTGGACAATATAGGAGAACTACTGAAACAACACCATTTTGGATCCAGGATTGCAATGGCCTTCTATTCTTTGAATCTCACCTTGGACTATGATACTATGGAATTATTTCCAACCGTTTCCTTCTGTTTAAGTGACGGTTGAAAACAAAGGAGAACCGCGATGAAACAAAAACGAATGTTCGCTGTCATAGCCCTCTGTTCAATCTCGATGCTAATTCTAGCTGGTTGCCAGGCTAAGAAAGGGGTAACTCAAACCAGGGTTAAATATAAAACCCAGATTACGTCGATTGACAGTTACGGGAATGCCATCATCGGTGCGATTGAAAAAGAGAAAACGGCCTTGCAGGTGGGTGATACGTTGACCGTTAGCTTTGGCGATAATGGGCCAACAGAACAGTTGACCTGTAAATTGGTCGTCAACTATGATGATGTTCCTGTCGGGGAATACCTGGCCCGCTTTGATAATGACGATGGACAGCTGAAAATCGCCATTAACGAAGGGTCCATTGCAGAAAAGCATCAGCTAAAAGAGGGAATGACTGCTCAGATCGACATGGCGCGCTGACTGTCACTAAGTTACATTCGGGCGTGGTGTGATTCGGCCGGGGCTTGATAAGCCACATTCAGATGTGGTGTCTCCAGTCTTTGGTATTCGCTGTGGCGCGACTTTAGGCAACTCTCCAAAGTACCAGAGACCAAAAGTGTTCTTTCCGCCGGGTAGGGGGCTTTTCTCGTCAGATACATCTCCTCAATTTTCCTGATCAGACAAGCTGAATAGGTAACGTTGGGGGTTGGGGTTAGCAGGAACTGCGTTGAAACCAGTTGCCCGTTTAAGCGCCCGGCAAAGCAGTAGTCGCGAACAGCGCCGTTGAGCATTAACAAGACGCTGTTGAATCCATCGCGATGTTCGATTAGGTAAGCGACTGGATTCTCGACCAGACGATAGAGTTCACCCGTTCGAATCAGATCTTGCGTTCGTCCGTCTTCATCCGTCCAACCACACGGTGTATCGCTTCGGGACAGGGCCGCCTCTAAGAGATCCATCGACCATCGACCATCTTTTTCTGCTTCCCAGACGGCTTCGCCTTCGATCAGTTGTACCGCTTTCACCCCGGATTCGCCTCCTTGCCGACGTTCGATCATACACTGCATGGCTTCCAGCGCGTGATAGTCCATTGGGTCGGATCCACCAACACCGACCATCAAGGCCTCTTCCAGTTGGCAATCCAGAGGTAATTCCAGATTTGGTAACCGCCAGGTCACGGGAAGAGAAGACCCTGCCAAAATGGGAAAGTCTAGCCTAGATCCATCATCGACCATCTCTTTGGCCCTTTCAAAGCTGTATGACAAGTGTTTGTCATTATAGATTGGAACCGACCTCTCCTCTTCTTCAAAAACCTGGACACAGGCCTTGAAAAACTCGTAACGCGGATACAAAACTTGATCCAGTTCATTTCGAGGATAGTCGCCGTGCTCGCCAATGATGAGGATACCGTCCACCGCCAATTGATCCTTGCCGCAGCGCAGGGCTTCGGCAATAGTCGGATAGACTTCGAATCCAAATTCTCTAGCCCGATCCTGACTCTGGTTGCCTTCCGGTTTTTGTTCCACATACAGAGATACCACTTTTATCTGTGAACTTCGCCATTCACCTCCGTAGGGATAGCCAACCATAAACCGGTCGGCAAAATGCTGCGCGTGGGAGAGGTAGGTATACACCGTGGCAATAACGGCAATTCGCTTCTTCTCAGAACTGTGTTGAGTATTCATCTATTCTCCTCTAACTTATTTTCCTCTAACTTCTCGTTTGATCCATTAGGTTAAGTGTTCAGATCTACACCGAAGTTCAGGTCTGGTGAAACATCCACCTTTGCTGCTTTGATTTGGAGGGAAATTGATCTAGGTTCGCCAAAAGGTCGACTCTGAGTTGGCCTGATAAGCGATATCCAGATGGGGCGTTTGCTGCTGATTCTGGTCCTGATCCAGGCTATCGACGCCTGCAATCACCAAGCCGCTGGTAAGGAGTGTCCGTTCGACTGGGTAACTCGGTTTACCAGTCAAAAACATCCGTTCGACGTTATTAACCTGAGGGCTGAAGAAGTTCGCTAGCGTGGTGCGGGCAGGCGGCATCGGCAGGTACATTTGAGTGGAAAGTGCCCTAGATTGTCCCCTTAATCGGGCGGCAAAGTTAAAGTCCTGGACTAACCCATTTGTCAGGATCATGGTACTTTTCAGACCGTCAGCATGCTGGTAGTGATAGGCTACCGGATCGGTTATGATCTCTTTCATCTCATGTAAGGTTGGAAAAACGTCGTTGAATCCGGATCGCCCCGGCGTCAGAGTGTGGCTACGGCTAAGCGCCGACTCAAACAGCTGATGGGACCACACTTCGTCGTGATGAGCCTGCCAAAATTGCTCACCTCGATAGGCTTGCAACCATTCCACGCCTGATTCACCACCGGATCGACGTTCGACCATACACTGGATGGTTTCAAGTGCGTGGAAGTCGTAGCTATCGATGCCACCGTAGGCCACGCACACGGCCTCCTCAATTTCTGAGCCCATCGGCATTTCGATAGAGGGTGTTCTCCAGGTCACCGGTAGAGACGAACCAGCCATAAAAGCGAACCCCAGTTGCTGGGACTGATCGTACATCTGCCGGCACCAATCCCAGCTCCAGGATAGGTGTTTATCGTTGAAGATGGAGGCCGTTTTTCCACTGGACTTGTAAACGTCAACAATCTGCTGGTACAGTTCATAGCGCGGATAGAGGCGTTGTCCCTTCTCATTAGTAGGGTAATCTCCATGCTCGCCGACCAATAAAACCCCGTCTACCGACAACGTCTCACCACCAAGCGCCAAAGCCTCAGCGACTGTTGGATAGACCTGCATTGAGGGGAATCGCTGGGCACGGTCATGGCTCAGATCGTTATCACCGACTTGATCGACGTAGAGCGAAACCAGATCCATCTCCGGATAATGGTGCCGGTTTTTCCAACCGTACCCTTCCAGAAACCGGTCCACAATATGTTGCGCATGGGAGTACTTATGATAAATGGTGACTATCGCTGCGATTTTAGGCCGATGTGCCATAGTTATGCTCCTCACCTTGTTTGTTGGGTATAAATCATAAATTCAGAAGTAGTCTCTTCTCAAAGGAAGGGGTCTTCTCAAAAAACGAGGTAGATGCCACAAGCTGGGCTTGCCATGGGGCATAGCGTCGAGTAAATCCTGGCGCAGTGGATGATAAGATTTTCCTATCATATCGAGATTTCACCCGGTTCAAAAGTTTTTGGATCGATTTCTTGACAAGTTTTATCTGTTGTGTGCAGGACAACTCGATTCTTGCTCGGTAAGCAGGCTCTATGACTGGGTCACTTGAGATCTACTAGTGTTGAGGTAGATTCAAAACACAGTTCAGTCTAGGATAGCCCAAACGGCGGCGATTGTTAGTACGGTTAAGGCCCCACCGACAGCAAAGGGATAGGGATCGTAATAAAAAGGGTCGTATCCCCAACCGTGACTAACCGCCTCTTCTTCATACTCTTCGACGACCTGTTCACGGGAGGACATGGAAGACGGTGGCAGCAGGTAGTCTCCGTCTTCATCGTCGTCATCTTCCTCCCATCTTTGCCGTGCCTCTTCGATCCCTTGCTCGATAATCTCGTGGATTACATCTTCGCCTGATGCCTCCTCACTGCTATCCGGATCGATATAACCTAAATCTTCAGGCCAGAGGTTAGTATTGACGATCTCTGTTACTTCATTCCAAAATTCTTCCGAATAGA
Organism: Planctomycetota bacterium; assembly: GCA_002683135.1. GTDB lineage: Bacteria > Planctomycetota. The sequence continues at coordinate 4,191 of NYSS01000125.1, forward strand.
GGTCAAACTGCCAACCGTTCTCTTGACCAATCCGTCGTTCCGACAGGAGCGACATAAAGGCGATGGTAAATGGGTTGAGATCCGTTTTCTGTCCTTCAGCCTGTGCTGATCGTTGCTTGTAGATACATACGGCAACTCTGAGATCTTCCCAGATAGGGCGCCCTTTCTCATCGACCGCTTCCCAGTTGGCATCTTCTTCTGCGAAGACGCCGTTCAGTAGATCTACCCCAGCAAAGATGTCATAGGATAGCAAGAAATCCCACCATTGGGCGATAAAATTTTGATAGATCAACTCGCCTTTACGGGTTGGGGTATAATTACCACTGCTCTCTTGGATCACCCAGTAGTCGTCATAATAGGCATTAATGATATCTTCAATGTATTGATAGTTATTACTCAACAGGGTAGGAACCTCTTCCTTCTCTTCGATCATCTTATAAAGAATGAAGCGAGTGGTCAGCTTGTCTCGCAATTGATCCGGCAGTTCTAAGTTTCGCTCTGGCATTTGCTTCCCCTGGTCGGATTAGAGTTAGAGTCGCGAATGTATGAATAGTTATTCTTTCGCTACCCATTACCTATAAATTATACTTGCTTATATTATGCCAGGTCAGTTGCGCAGTCAAGGATATTCAACCGGACTAGATGAATCGTAGATTATTTCTCAAACTTTCTGCGACTACACTTATTGGTGTGACGGGTTGTCAAAACAGAGATCGTCACACCATATCTGTGCCTTATAATATTACCGTTACCTCGGACATGAAAGCGGGGCATCAACTATTATGGCCGACAGCCTTGGCGAAAGATGAGCAACGGGACACTGAATATATAATCGTCGGTGGTGGATTAGCAGGGTTATCGGCGGCTGAACGACTGGCTGATAGAGACTTCGTCCTATGCGAATTATCTGCAGGTCTGGGGGGTAGTTCCGGTCACGCCAGTTATGCTGGAGAGTCTTTTTCACAAGGTGCACATTATGACCTAGCATATCCAGCCAACTACGGCCACGAAACACTGGCCCTGTTGGAAAAGCTGGAAATTGTTGACTACGATCCAATCCAAAATTGTTGGAACTTTGTCGACAAGCAATACCTGATCAGAGAGTCGAAGGCTGGGCGAATTCGGACGGAGACCGGGTTTCAGGCCGAAGTTCTAAAGCCCGGGCCACTTAAAACAGCCTTCTTAGAACTGGTTTTGCCGTATCAGGGGCAGATGAAAATGCCGACCTGGTTGATAGATCGAGAACTACATTGGCTGGACCAGATTACCTTCCGTCAATTCTTAGCCAGGTCGCTGGATCTAACACCCGATTTTGAGCGAGTTATCGACTATCAGATGAGAGATGATTACGGGGCCAGCGCGAACCAGGTTTCGGCATTGGCCGGAATCCACTACTATACCTGTCGACCCTACTACACTGAATCGGTAGAACTGTTTTCTCCCCCTGAAGGCAACTACTACTTTGTCAAGAAACTGGTGTCGAGACTCGATCCTCAACGACTCAAAAACCAACATCTAGTTAAGCGAATTGAGAGAGACGGATCCGGGTTTCAGGTTGAGGTCATCGACTTGTCGAAGAAAGCACTCAACACCTATCGAGCTAAGTTCGTCGTTTTTGCCGGACAAAAACACTCGCTCCAATATATTTTTGAACCTGACCAGCATCTTTTCTCCCATAATGTGTATGCTCCCTGGCTAGTGATGAATCTGGTATTGTCGGATCGGCTCAATACCGATGGATTCTGGCAAAATGAAATACTGGCAGAAACAAGTACAGTGAACAGAAAAACCTTTATGGGGTTTGTGGATAATACCACTCAGGTGCGACATAAT
>NYSS01000126.1 GCA_002683135.1 Planctomycetota bacterium
AGCTTGCAAGCATCGGTACAACGCGTCCACAGCTACGTCCAGACCTTGGAGGAGAAGCTCGTTGAGTTGGAGAAGAAAAAGTAAAGGGAAGGCGTTTAATGGAATCTTGGGAGGATAATGGAAGGACATAATCTTTGAATTTGGGCAAGAGGGGTGTGTGGTAACGGAGGGGAAGGATGGGGACATCATGGCAGAATTCCCGAGCAGATTGTACAACAGTTCTCGATTTCTATGTGATGTCACTGCAAGCACATGAGATACCAAGCAGCAGATCATCTGCAAATGATACGACACTATGTCTCACCTATTGAAGCCCTCTTGATGCTCGGAGCTTGCCCAGCAAGTTGTGGCGAACAGCTTGCCCTCTTGTGTTCTGTGCCTATCTCATGATTTTCTAGCCTCGCCCCCAAGCAAATGTTCCTCCTCGACACGCGACACCAAGCTTCCTCTGCTCCCACTCAACACATTTGACATGATTTTATGACACGATGCTGAACTTCGGCGTTAGAGAGGTCGCAAATTCGAAGGCAGCTACAGCTCCAGGCTGGGCCTACGTGCCAGACACCGGAGTCAATGCTTCAGTCGCAGCCTTGCAGCCAGCTTCACGAAAACGCGCTCGCAACCAAACCGTTGCCAGCAGCCATGAGACCACAGCGAGGCAGGATGCAAAGATACTCCGAGAACTAGCTTCTCTGGATAGAGAGAATGCGAAAGATGTCTCGATTCCAGTTCCCATACGGCATCGCGATAATGCTGGGCGAGTGAGCCATGGCAAAGTCACATCCAATGTTCGAAAAATCCTCCAATCCCAAAAGACATTTGCGAACTATCTGTCAGATTTCGAAGCGCTTGCACAGAACCCCTCTGCTGCCCCAGCGCCCCAACCTGTCTCGACGCCAGTAAGACCTGCTCCACGAGCAGCACCTGGCACAGCAGTACCACACCTCACAAGCAAAGGCACACGATCACATAAGAAGAAAGACCCCAATGCCGTCGCAGCACCTACGCCTCTCCGCAGAGTCTCGACGGCTTCAACACCTATGCCCATCAAATCCGAACCAAGCACGAAAGACACGCCCATGCCAGATGCCCCAGTTCTCTCCCAAGGAAGCTCAACATTACCAATACCACATCCAGGAGACAAAGACGCACTGCTTATATCAAGGATTCCAGGGATGCCTTCCGCGGCAGAAATAGAGAAGCATTTATCTGCGCCGCCGTTGACATATAATGAGGCGAGAGGACCTTGGGTTGAGGAGGATATGAGGAAGCCAGTCAAGCAGTTCTGTGAGATATGTGGGTACTGGGGAAGAGTAAAGTGCATGAGATGTGGAGGAAAGGTTTGTGCTTTGGAATGTTTGAATACACATCAGCAAGAGTGCTTTCAGAGATATGGAGCATAAGAATGGATTGCATGGCGTTTTGGGAGCATGGTTACTATTGGCGTGGGGGATTCTTATACCGATACTTGCAGTATTCTGAAGTCAATGGGAAAAGGTTGCCAGAAAAAAACGAAGTCTAGTCAATGTTGATTTAGAATACGCCCAGACTCTCCATTTCCACGTTGGAATCCATTCTCTGAAAGTACCTCAGATGAGGTCGACTGAATATCTCAAACCTTACACTATCAGTGACTTTAATATTGTGACATCTTGGTTCTCATTTAAATATTGTCAGGCATTGGACTTCCAAATGGAGTCGTTTCTCAACCACTTTAATTCTCTCATGTGACTACGTGGTACGCGCCAAAAGTTCGTCGCGTCTTTTTGGTGGCAAGGCTACTTCAATCCCACCTCATCGGTTTCTGCCGCACAACCTCGAACAGCAGCATTTCAAAATGCCTCTCGGATGGGAAAGGATAAACGTCAAGCAGTCGCAACCCAATAAGAATGTCGTCTTCATCAAGCCTCTGCCCGGCCCAGACGAGAAGACCTCTAAGGACTACCTCGAAAGGATAGCTGCGCAATGTGTACCGATCATGAACAAGCATCACCTGGCTGTTGTATCTCTCGAGGAGTACGAACCGAATCTGGAGTTCTGGGGTGTGTATTCTCCTCAAATTTGATTCGGGAAACTAGCTGACAAGTGCTTGAGGACGTAATTTCAACAATGGAGAGGTCATTCAACTAGTACTAAAATCCCCATCGACTGGCCACTGGCTTCCATTCAACTTCGTCCAGATGGTCATGATGCACGAGCTAGCGCACAACAAGCAGATGAACCATTCGAAGGCTTTCTGGGCTGTTAGAAACGAATTTGCGGCGGAGATGAAGGGGCTTTGGGAGAAGAACTACACGGGAGAAGGATTGTGGGGAAGAGGGGTACTGTTGGAGAACGGAGCTTTCGCACGCGATACACTCGAGGACGGAGAGGTTCTGCCGGAACATATGTGTGGCGGTACATTTCGGTCAAGAGGTGTCAAAAAGCGGAAGGTCAAGCCTAAGATCACGTATAAGGAGGCGAAAGAGAGGAGAATCAAGAAGAAATTTGGCGTCAATGGTGTGGCTCTTGGTGCGGACGAAGGGATCAAGACCAAGTTGGAGAAGGGCAAGAAACCTGCTGGCAAACCACGAGTTGCTGGTAGTGCGAGAGGAAGAGAGTTGCGTGCTGCCGCTGCTTTGGCGAGATTCGAGGTTAAGGAGGAGCCACATATCAAGGACGAAGATCTCGTCACTGATAGCGAGGCGGAAAGCGATACGGAGGACAACGTCTACATCAAGCCAGAGCCTGATGACGCAATTGACATCAACGGGCAGAGACTCACCGACACACATGGCCGCGGAATGGTCAAGGTCTGTGAAGACGAGGACAAGAACGATGATGATGCGAAGAGAGAGCTTCTCGAGCTACAGAGCATCCCTGGTCACTCGCAGCAATATTTCTCGAAGAACAGTGTCAAGAAGGAACCGACTTCTTCCGGCTCCTCGTTGCCCAGTGCTAAAGTCACCAGCCAGGGTCAGACAGTGAAGCCGCAGAAGTCTTCCCATGTCCCAGCTTCGAAACCAAGGAATGAGCAGCCACCTAACGGCGAAGGGCATTCCATACCTGTCAGAGCGCCTAAAGCTGGTGATGCCGTATACAAAACCCCGTCTATTGCTACTGGATCATGTCCTGTCTGTTCAGTCGATAACGAACCAGTTGCTCTGACTTGCATAGTCTGCGCAAACGTTCTCAGGCCAGAGTTTGTTGTGGGCGCCTGGCGATGCAAAAGTTCAGCCTGCAAGGACAGCAAGTATGTCAATGCTGGCGATGTTGGCTTGTGTGGAGTCTGCGGTGCCAGGAAATGAGTGGTATTTGTACAGTACTACAGATGGTACTTTGTTCTATAGCGCTGGCGTTGGGAGATACCAGGAATTTGCTTTATATCTCATATGCTTGCTTCATATCGGATTGTGTTCATCCAAACCACACTAGCTTCGAGGATTGATGGACTCCAAAGCTAGCATAAATAGCCTATCCAGTACATATTACATTCCAGCTAAGCTGGCAAAGGAAAGCATCATCTTCATGATTTCGGTAAGCAGATTCCGAGACTGGATGATCGAAACACGGACAGCCACCAATGCAGGGTGTTTTGTTTTGAAAGGAGTTTCAGACGCCGAAGCGAGAGAATTATCCCTGCAAAGAACAATCCAATGTCCCAAAACACGCCAACAACATCGGATGGCTCGGGCGAAATCTTGGAGACGAGATGAAGGCCAAGTATGATCGCCTCGTGAGAAAGATCTTGTTTGAAGATCCGAATTGGTGGATCTTCACCACCTTCGCTTCGGTAGGGGCGGTTGGGGGACGCCAGATTGGAAACCAAGTGGTATATACATAATTGTGTCTTTCCGTCTAATGTTTTTGATCTATTATCCTTCTTTTCAATACTTTTTCGATCCGTGATCGCTGCCATTCTTTGCTTCAACTTTCCGTTTCCCCTTCTTCAATAGTAAATACTTATTTATCACAAGACTCGACGTCTTTTCCCACCACAACTACCATTTATTTCCAGAAAGCTTCCGCAGAACAACGCAATAATGTATTCCGCCAACATCCTCACTCTCATCCTCGCCATCTCTGCGACTTGCGTAACGGCAGCTCCTTTCGCCTCCGTTGGTATCAGTCATGAGCACCTTGAGGTTCTGCAATCGCGAGCTTCAAAAACAGTCAATCCGGATGCTGTACTGGATACTAAATGTATCGACACTTCTGCGTAAGTGTATAGCCATGATATCTTGTCTACATATGCTAACGATCTTTAGAAATATTGTGTTTCACGAGTAAGTCATCTTAACCAGATCGATTGGCTCATTGCCGTTGCGCCTTAAACAACCTTCGCAATCTATACATTGGTTAATGATCATCTATGAACCATCTTGCTGACTCAGATCAGTGAAAACGTTGCACAGCTGGGTATTTGTGGTGGAATCGCAGGCGCTATTACGAAGTGCGGAGGGGCTCCGACATCAACAACTGGCTCGTCTGGCACCGCACTCTTTGCGCTCAACGCTGTCGACTCGGGAGCTACAATCAACGTTAGCAAAGGCCGGTGGGAAGGCTGTGTCCGTGCAGCGAGAGCTGTTTGCCCTTCTGGAACATTTAGCTCTACCTGCGTAGGTGGAGCATCAACGGGGAATGTAGCTTTCACTTTGTCGGCGCAGTGAAAAGAGATATTCGGTCAGAATTTTAATGCCTCATATTGGCAGTCTCGTTCATGTCCTCAAGGAAGGCAGGGACATTAAACGATAATTGTTGTGGATCCTACCTATGCCTTTATTGAATCACTGGTCACGGATGTCAGTCAAATTCCGTCTCCAACCGCGGCCAAAATGATATCTTTAGTGAGACAATAGCTCAATTCCACAAAAGCTTGTGACAGTCAAGGGTCTTGGTTGGCACGAAGCTTTACTAGCTCTCTTGCAAGCAAAATGTGGCGTCCCGGGGGAAAGAAATCCCTCACTTCGCTTCAAGTCTCCGCAATGACAAGGCATGTCTATTGGATGCAACAACCTCAACTCCAGATTGTTGTCGGGAATTCCCCATGAGTTCTTTCTCTTTGGCCGCCATCGAGGACAAGCGTCTGTCAAGCACTGCCCATTTTCCAAGGGTCTGGAGACGGTGGTTATGTCACTTCAATGACTATCATAGTAACCAGCTCTTTGATTCGAGGATGCATCCTTATCTTGCAGTATTCACACAAAACAAAAATCCCGCATACAACTTCTTCTTTGGAAAATGCTGTGACACGGCCAAAGTACACACGTGGAAACGGGATATGGCTGCGAAGTTGGCTCTTCTTGAGATATGGATAGCGGTATGATGGTATTGTCTACGCTTATCCACGGGCAACTCCATGCCACTCTGAGATCCACAGGACTGTAAGTCTGCTTAATATCATTTCATGCTTCCCCTTCGTTCTTCTCATTCATCCGATCTCACTCAAATCTCAACTTGCATTGTTCACTATCCTAGCTTTCTGCATCCCGAGCAGTTTAATTGCCTCATTCTCGTCACATTCCAACCCATTTCAAGTTCTAAGATCGTCTCGCGACTTTCCATTACCTAAAATCCCTCCTGGGTATGGCTACGATTAGGATTGCAGATGAGATCCATCCAGTAAGAACGAACGATGGGACGAGCAGCGCATTAGCTGGCGGTGTTTATCCCATCAGAAGTCCTTCCCTGGTTGACCTTCGGGCTACCAGAAGTCGCTCAGTTGAGCGACGAGGTGTCAGACTCAATGACAACGCGCATGATGACGAGGGGTTGCGTCAAGAGGGGGACTTCAAGAAAAAGCAGGTATGGTGATGAGCAGGGTCTTCGAAAGCGCGTCTACTTACACCTCTGTAGGTCTTCAAGGGGAAGTACCTTATGTGGCTAGCTTACCAGAGCATTGGGGTGATTTATGGTGATATTGGAACCAGGTACGTGCTCAGAGCCAAGGAACAGAATGTCAAGCCTTCCTTGGCTTCGTTCCATGCCCAAAGACACTCAGAATATCCTGATGCTGATTATCTCGGAGTCCTCTCTATGTCTATTCTTCCACATTCTCTTCCGAGCCATCGCACCAGGACCTTGTTGGCGTACTGTCGGGTATGTGTCAGATATAATGGAAAACGATGGGCAAAAGGATAATGCTGATTCGGGTACAGTGATAATATGGTCCCTCACTATGATGGTGACGGTAAGTCTTGGCCTTCACTTCATGCAACCATTGACTGACAATTGAAGGTCAAATATGTCCTCATCATCTTATACGCCGACAACGAGGGCGAGGGAGGAACATTTAGCACCTACTCGCTCCTCTCTCGATTCGTGAGTCTCAACTTCCCTGGGGCAGCACATTCTCAGCTAACAAAGTCTAGGCAAACATCACTAAACGAGATCCGCGGGAAGCCTCACTCATAAAAATGGAACGGTATCTCACGGGCGATATTGAGGGCGCCAACCTCCATGTTCGTTCTCGTATGGAGAAGAGTAAGCTGGCGCGAGGGCTGTTGAAGACAATTGGTGTACTGGCAGTGTAAGTCTTTAACTTGAATTTGACATTCGCCCGATCTCAATGTCCAAGGTAGGTTCAGGACATCCAGAGCTGACAGGATCCAGTTCTATGGTCATGTCCGACGGAGTCTTGACACCTGCCCAGTCTGTCCTAGGTGCAGTCCAAGGACTCAGCGTGGTCAAGCCTGATATCGAGAAGTCGACAATTGTTGGAACAACCTGTGGTATCCTGATCCTCCTCTTCCTCATCCAGCCTTTCGGTACGACCAAACTTGCTTCATCGTTCGCACCTATCGTCATTATCTGGCTTGGGTTCAACGCTGGTTTTGGAGTATATAACCTGGTGAACTTCGATCATTCAGTCCTGAAAGCCTTCTCACCCGGCTACGCTTTTGACTTCTTGGTGAGAAATGGACATGGTGGATGGAGAATGCTGGGAGGTATCCTGCTAGCTTTTACTGGAGTCGAAGCTCTGTTCGCCGATCTGGGTGCTTTCAGCAGAAGTGCGATTCAAGTCTCTTGGCTTGGCTACGCCTTTCCTTGTCTTCTCTTGGGATATGTTGGACAAGCAGCATACATCAGCGAGAACGAAGGAGCGTACAAAAACCCGTTCTTCGAAGCTGCGCCTCCCGGGATGCTCTATCCGAGTCTGATAATCGCAATTTTGGCTGCCATCGTTGCAAGTCAGGCCATCATCACAGCAACATTCCAAGTAACTCTACCTGTCTTGGTGTTACGTTTTTGCGCTAACAGAGGTCTAGCTTCTTGCCCAGGTGATGAAACTCAGTTACTTCCCCCAGATCAAAGTCGTGCACACTTCAAAAATTTTC
>NYSS01000127.1 GCA_002683135.1 Planctomycetota bacterium
GCTGAAGTTGTACAGGTCAAAGAACCACCCAAGCCGAAAGTCAGAAAACCAATTATCAAACCTGTTATCAAACCGTCGATCCCAACCGAAAACACAGTTGTCGTAGAACAGGTTCAAGTCCAACCTAGAGTTACAACCGCAGCAGTCGTTCGACCGACCACCATTCAAACGGAAACAGTCCTTGAATTTGCTAATAAACCAATTAGGGTCAATGCACCAATTAATCCGAATGTACCCCGTGTTGTCACTAACACGCAACCTCAGGTTGTCACACACGCCAACCTCCCGCCCTCGGATGCACCGGGGGCCCTAGCCTTTTCTGGGCCGGTCGCTGCAGCACCTGCGGGCTTGCCTGGTGGAATCGCTCGTGGGATTGGCGGTGCGGTACAAGTCAAAGCTGGTGTCTTTGCCCGTCCTGCCGGCTTAGCCATGGTCAAAGAAGTTGGTGTTCAACGTGATGTACTCGGTGATGTGGTAAAAGACATCAGCTTGGGTGATGTCGAAGTGCCCCCTCTTGAAAGGGGTGAACCGGGCGGTCGTGTGATCGGCCGGGGACGAGATATTCGCGGTGTCCTGAGATTTACCCGTATTCGTCATAGCCTATCCGATTGGTGGGCGGATGCATCTTCTCTGAATGCGTTGACAAAATGGCTCAATGAAAGAACTAAGATTAAGGCTGATATGAACGTTGAAGGTGGTGCGGTTAAGCTGACCGATGCCAACTTGATGAAGTGTCCTATCGTGTGTATGACTGGACACGACCCCTCGTTAACACGTTCACGGAACTTAATGGGACGCCAGTATGGCGGCGGTAAACTCGATAGCCGCTTCTCAGATACTGAAGCTGCTAACCTGCGGAAGTATTTGGTAGAACGGGGTGGTGTGCTAACTTTCGATGATTGTGGGGTGAATGCACCGGCCCAAGCTATGATTCGCCTCTTCTTGGCACAGATGCGTTACGTGATGCCTGAGTTCCAGATTGAGCGAATTGCCAACGACCACGATATTTACAACAACTTCTACGAGATGGGAGGACCACCTGTCGGTTTCGACATTTTCTGGTGGGGCACACGTCCACCGAAACGGAATTACCTCGAAGGTATCTCCGTTGGTGATAAGCTGTCAGTTTTGATCTTCCGTCGCGACTATATGTGTGCAATGGAGTCAGTTAGTTTACCGACACGGTCAGTTCACTACTCACCAGGCGTCTATCGTTTTATGACCAATGTTGTTGTCTATTCGCTAACAACTGGTAAGATTTCAGATCACAGTGGTTATATACCTACAGACCGTTTAGCTGCGCAAGCCTTACCAGAGTCAGCACCTCAGGCTGCAAAAATTACAGCGACTGGCCAAGATCAGTAATTAAGTTTTTCATAACCAACTAATCCAAAGCGCCGGTGGTTTTACCGTTGGCGCTTTTTTTAATGCCCACAATTTGTTGCTTATTCCACCTTAATTTAAACACGTTGGTTGCTCAAATATAACCCACTGTTCCGCTTGACACCCCATTTTTTGCTGTGCTACACTAACTTGCTAAATGATGGTGTATATCTTGTTTTCACCGATCGGGTAAACTGGTAATGCTTTTAGCGATTGACATCGGAAATACTACCATCGAGATCGGTATCATTGAAGACCATCGGATTAAAGTCAGTTGGCGGCTACGAACAGATCGGGGTCGATTGGCAGATGAATACGGCGTGCAGGTCTGTCAATTACTTTGGAGTCACGATATTCTTAGATCTGGAATTGATGGTATTGTCATTAGCTCTGTTGTCCCCTCTGCCGGTCGTGAATTATCAACAATGTGTAACCGTTTTTTTGGAAACTCTCCGTTGATGGTCTCCGAAGAGTTGGACCTCGGCATTCAGTTAGATGTCGATCGCCCTGAAGAGATTGGCGCAGATCGGTTAGCAACGGCTGTCGGCGCCTACCATACCTATGGGGGATCTCTGATTGTCGTCGATTTCGGAACGGCAACTACCTTTGATGCCATCTCGCCGTGTGGATCATATATCGGTGGGGTGATTGCACCTGGCATTCGTATTACTATGGATGCTCTTTTCGATCGTGCTGCATTGTTACAGCCGGTTGATCTGACACCGCCGCAATCTATTATTGGAACCAATACTAGTGAGTGCGTCAAATCGGGGTTTTATTTCGGCTTCCGAAGTCAAATGGAGGGTATTCTCCATCAGATAAAAGCTGAACTCGAACGAAAATATAGAGTAGATTCGGAAACCCACGCCGATATCAAGGTCATCGCGACAGGAGGATTAGCAAACCCAGTTGCTAAGGATTCAGAAATTGTCGATATTGTAGATCCGGACTTGTTGTTAAAAGGGCTAAGCATTATCTACCATCGCTATCAGAAGTCAGCTGCATACCCTTCTAAGATCCTGAAATGATAGATACGATTCATCTTACAAAAAAGCAACTGATGATCGTTGTCAGTACTGCGGCCGTTGTTTTTGTAATACTCGTGGCGATGCTAAGCTATACCAGCCGAAAATTGAGTTTAGTTCAATCTGAGAACAGCTTTCTTCAGGCCGAATTAGATGATCTACGCCTCAAGCAACAGAAACAGTCAAAAGAGCTGGAGGCGAAAAATCTACGCCTTGATGAAATGGGAAAGATGATTCAAGAGATCCAGAAAGACTCCAAGTAAATGTTGGCCTGTGCAGTTTTTGACCTGGACGGTACGATTATCGATGCCTCTTCTGAACGACTCTTTTTCTTCTATTTATTGAAGCGAGGTAAGTTGCGGTTGGGAAGTTTAGCGGAGTGGCTGATAGATTGGATTCGTCTGTTTGATTTTCATAAAGTCAAAGCCAACAAGGTCTACCTAAAGGGGATTGACGCCGAAAGCTTAATAGATGAGGCCTGTACATTTTTTGCGGATTACTTGGTCAACCGGATCTCACCGCATGCCTGCGAACTGATTGAATTCCATAAATCTCACGGCCGAATGGTCGTCATCCTATCTGGATCGCTAACGGTTTTGGTGACCCAATTTGCGGAACATTTCGCCTTGGAGACAACGTTTGGAAATGACCTAGAAGTCGTTGGCGGGAAAATAACAGGCAAGTTGGCGGGGTATCATCCCTATGGCCAACAGAAAGCGACACTGGTGGAAACCCTTTCCTCGGAACACCAGTTAGATCTATCGACGTCCTATGCATACGGCAATCATCACACGGACGCCTATAAATTACAGTTGTTTGGCCATCCAGTAGCAGTTAATCCAACGGCCAAACTTCGGAGAATAGCCAAAGTCAATGGTTGGAGCATAGAGATGTTTCATGGGCGTACGGCTTGAAAAGTTTTTAGCTCACTATGGTGTGGCTTCTCGACGTGTGGCTAAACAACTGGTTATTGATGGACGGGTACGGATTAACGGTAAACCTGTTTTTATTCCCGGCCGGCACATTGATCCTGCCAAAGACGAAATCGAGTATGATGGACAACAGATCACCATTCGACCAAAACATATCTACCTGATGCTACATAAACCAGCTGGTTATATTACGACGGTAGAAGATGTTGAAGGTCGCAAAACGGTAATGGATCTCGTGCAGAATATCGGCCAGCGGATATATCCGGTTGGTCGTTTAGACAAAGATACCGAAGGGTTGCTATTGTTGACCAATGATGGTAACTTCTCACACCGAATTTTGCATCCTAGCTATAAACTGGAAAAGACTTATCTAGCCTGGGTCGAGGGACACCCCGATAAGAAGAAGATCCAAAAATTACGAACTGGAATTTGGCTACCAACTGGACTGACAGCATCTGCAGTTGTGCAAGAAATTAGACAACGCAGAGTACAGACACACTATCGGATTGTGATCCATGAAGGCAAAAAGCGCCAGATCCGCCAAATGTTCCAAGCAATTGGCTCTAAAGTAGATTACTTAAAACGAATCAGTATTGGAGGCCTGAGTCTAGGGCGGTTACCTATAGGCCAATTCCGTTACCTGAAAGAAGACGAAATCCGAAGCTTAAAGAGCAAAAGTTAGGTCTGAGAATTAATCTTTTCCTAATGCGGATTGAGGATACACTTCACCTCGCAAATTTCAAGAATTGCCTTACTTTTTTATTATTAGATAGATGAACCTCTCGGTCCGAAATTGCAATAAGCAAAAATCTCCGCAAATGTTTGATCGTATCGCACCTACTTACGATCTGGTCAACCGGTTGCTGTCTTTTAGGCTAGATCTCAGTTGGCGACGAAAAGTCGGATCTCTGCTACCGACTAAAGATCGACAGAAATTGCTGGATTTAGCCACAGGAACTGGCGACTTAGTAATTGATCTGTGCAACAGTTTTCCAGATCGAATTGAAACTGCTTTTGGTGTAGATCTCTCTGAAAATATGCTTCAAATTGGGCGGAAGAAGGTCGAAAAAAATGGCTTGGAGCAGAAGGTCCAAATGCAGGTTGGCGATGCCATGGCCTTATCCATGGAAGACCAGACCTTCGATACAGTAACGATTTCTTTTGGCATCCGCAATGTAACGGATGTTCCAAAAACCTTAAGGGAGATCTATCGTGTTCTCGAACCTGCAGGCAAAGCCCTAATTCTGGAGTTTTCGATTCCACTCAATCCTGCTGTACGCTTAGGTCATCTGTTTTATCTGCGCCATATACTACCGCTGGTTGGAGGACTGTTTTCTGGGGATTATAATGCTTACCGGTATCTAAATACGACTATCGAGGATTTTCCATACAACGAAGATTTTAAGAGACTAATGATTGAGGCGGGTTTTCTCAAGGTCAAAGCATACCCCTTGAATTTCGGAATTGCCACATTATACGAAGGGATAAGATAGCATTTCAAACTCTTAATCAGGATGTACGTGGTCTAGAAGATGACGATCCGAAAAGGTGCTATAACCGGATTGGCTCTGATTTGGCTAATTCCGATTACCTGGTTGTGTTTTGTCAGTTCCGCTTGTAAAATAGAGGAGACTCAACTTCCGACCCCACACTCGATCGAAGGGAAATGAGGATACCTTGACTCAGAAGGGAATCTGGTTATCTCCCCGCAATTCGATGAGGCTTGCCCGTTTTCAGAAGGATTAGCCAGGGTCGCAGTTAATCATAAGTCGGGCTATATCAATCCGTCTGGTCAACTGGTTGTTCCGCTTCGATATGATGAGGCTCTTGGGTTTTTGGAAGGATCCGCACCTGTGCGGCAGGAGCGGAAATGGAGGTACGTCAACCAAAAAGGTCAGTTGGTTCTAGCTTTCCAGTTTGGTACCGCTCGGGCGTTTTCCAATGGATTTTCATTTGTCGAACGTAATAGCCGATAGTTCGTGATTGATGCGAACGGGCGATACCTCAACAGAGGAAAAAACTTGGATTTAACCGATCGGAACGAAAGGAGTGAAAAGTGGAACTTCAGGGAGATCAGAATATCGTTTTGACGCCAGAAGCCAAAACTTTTTTTGAGAGTGAAAGTTACTTGGTAATCCGAAACGCATTAACATTGGGACAGGTAACAGAACTAAATCAAGCTATAGATCTGGTTTATGAACAACA